>NZ_SRLD01000030.1 GCF_004745955.1 Hymenobacter elongatus
AAATGGCGAAAGTTTTTGTTTTGGCGACGAAACTCGGGAATCTGGGCTAAATGCGTCTGTAAGGACATCGGCGAAACGAGGGAAAACCCGAATTTACCCCACCTGCCTCATAGTGCGGTTAATCTGCAACATCTACGATGTTTCGCCCGATACGCCTTTTTCCATTCGGGACTTGGTGCTGCACTTCCTTGGGGCCGGCCAGGAGAATGAGCTACCCTTACCGCCCGAGTTGCATGTGTAAGGCGGGCATCGTTGGCGCTGGAAGCAACCTGCTACTCGCCTTCTGCCGTACCACTAGTTTCCTCCGGCTTCCACTAACCCCACTTTTATGCAGCGTACTTCCGCTTCCACGCAATCATCCTGGCTGGGCACGGGTCCGGCACTCCCCACGTTTCCAGCCCTCACCCAAAACACCCAGACCGATGTAGTAGTGGTGGGTGGCGGTATTGCCGGCCTCACCACGGCCTACCTGCTGCTGCGCGAAGGCAAAAAGGTAATAGTGCTGGAAAGCGGCGAGCTGGGCAGCGGCGAAACCGGCCGCACGACGGCCCACCTTTCCAACGCCCTCGATGATGGCTACACGCGCCTGGAGCAGCTCTTTGGCGAGAAGGGAGCCCGGCTGGCCGCCGAAAGCCACGGCAGCGCCATCGAGCAGATCGAAAAAATAGTGCGGGAGGAAAAAATTAACTGCGACTTCACCCGCCTCGACGGCTACCTGTTTCTGCCCAAAGACGGCAAGCCCAAAGAGCTGGACGACGAGCTGGCGGCGGCCCACCGCGCCGGTCTCACCGGAGTGCAGCGCCTGGCCGACTCGCCGACCAAAGGTTTCCGGACCGGTGAATGCCTGGTATTTCCCAATCAGGGCCAGTTCCACATTCTCAAATACCTGCATGGTTTGACGGAGGCCATACTTGGGCGGAAAGGGCAGATTTTCACCAACTCCCACGTAACGGAGGTGAAAGGCGGGGCCGAAGCCACGGTGACGGTGGCTACCGGGGCCACCGTAACGGCCAAAGCCATTGTGATGGCGACCAATACGCCCGTCAACGACCGGGTGGTGATGCACACCAAGCAGGCCTCGTACCGCAGCTATGTTATCGGGGCCCGGATTCCGAAAGGCTCGGTTACGCTGGCGCTGTACTGGGATACGCCCGAGCCGTACCACTACATCCGGTTGCAGGAAGTGAAAGAAGGGCCGCGCGGCGGCACGACCAATTATGACTTGCTGCTGGTAGGCGGCGAAGACCACAAAACCGGCCAGGGGAACCCCGAGGAAAGTCTGCGTTGCCTGGAAGAATGGACGCGGGAGCATTTCCCCATGATTCAGAGCGTGGACTACCGCTGGTCGGGGCAGGTGCAGGAACCGGCCGACAGCCTGGGTTACGCCGGCCCCAACCCGCTCGACCAGGAAAATGTGTACATCATCACCGGCGACTCGGGCCACGGCATGACCCACGGCACGCTCGGGGCCCTGATTATTACCGACCTGATTACAGGCCGCCAAAACCCCTGGGCGGAGCTCTACGACCCCGGCCGCGTGACCCTGAAACCGGCTTCAGCCTACGAATTCGTGCGCGAAAACCTGAACGTGGTGCTTGAATACACCGAGCTGCTGACCGGTGGCGACGTAGCGAGGGAGGAGGAAATCAAGCCCGGCAGCGGGGCCGTGCTGCGCGAGGGCATCACGAAGGTGGCCGTGTACCGCGACGAGCAGGGCCAGACCCACAAGTGCTCGGCCATCTGCCCCCATCTGGGCTGCGTGGTGCATTGGAACGAGCTGGAAAAAAGCTGGGATTGTCCCTGCCACGGCTCCCGCTTCGACGCGTTGGGCAAGCTGCTCATCGGCCCTGCCAATAGCGACCTGACTCCGTTACAGGCACCGGCCGGGTAACTTTCGGGGCCAAAAAGCCTTACAACACGCCAGCCAGCCCGCTGATGCTGAGGGCCACCACGGCCGTATTGAAGCCAAACCACAGGATGCCGTGCAGCAGCGCCAGCCGCCGCAGCGGCCGCCCGCTGATGCTGATATCGGCCGTTTGGGCCGTCATGCTCACCACGAAGGAGAAGTAGGCGAAATCGAGGTAATCGGGCGGCTCCGGCCCCGGAAACTCCAGGCCACCGGTATCGCCGTGG
The DNA here is from genome assembly GCF_004745955.1 of Hymenobacter elongatus. Lineage (GTDB taxonomy): Bacteria > Bacteroidota > Bacteroidia > Cytophagales > Hymenobacteraceae > Hymenobacter > Hymenobacter elongatus. Next base: position 2,134 of record NZ_SRLD01000030.1, read on the forward strand.
GTAGCGGCATCGTAGTAGAGGTGGGCGTAGCGGAGCGTGAATACATACCGTGTGGACCAGCAGCCAGGCAATGGCCACGGCCGCCACGGCCAGGCCAATGGGCAGCTTCAGCTCGGCCTGGCCCAGCGCGTGTACCGAACTGAGCAGCAGCACCGCCAGCAGGCTGCCCAGCGCGGCCACTACCACAAAGACGAAGGAGAGCAACCGGCTGGCATCTTCCCGCCGGGCCGTGTCACGGATATGGCCGACATCGGCCGTGGTAATGGCCGCCCAGATCAGCAGCAGCGAGGTGAGCCCGAAGGCACCCAGGCAGCTACTACGCGGGCAGCGGGCGGCATAGCAGCGGAGAGCAGCCCCCAGGCCGCCGCGCCCAGCCCAAGCGCCAGCCCCAGGCGGGTGAGGGCCGAAAGCTGGCCGGTGCGGTGGATAAGGCGAAAAACAACGGACGACATAGGCAGCAGCTAAGCCCCAAAAGTGCGCAATTAAACAGGGAATGCGCGGGAGCTACGGCACCGGAAACCGTTCCGGGTGGGGCAGCTTTTTTGTTACTCTGCCTTACTGGCTGCCCCAAACCAGATGATGAAGGCCGTGGTGCCGGCCGGGGTGGTTTCGAGGCTGAAGGTGAAGTCGTGTTGCAAGAGAATGTCGCGAATCATGGTGAGACCGATGCCCTGCCCGTCGCGCTTGGTGCTGAAAAACGGTGTAAACAGCCGGCGCTGCACCTCGGGCGCGATGCCCGCCCCGTCGTCTTCGATGCGCAGCAGGGGCGGGTCGAGGCTGGTACGAATGGTTAGGTTGCCATCCTCGCCGATGGCCTCCAGCGCATTCTTGACGATGTTGAGCACGGCCTGCTCGATCTGCTGAACGTCCAGATTCACCCGCAGCGGCTCGGGGGCCAGGTGCCAGTGCCAGGCAATGCGACGTTTCTCACTCTGCACCAGCATGAGGCGGTGAATGGAGCGCACCAACTCATGCACGTCGCAGGGGCGGCGCGTGGGCGGCGGCAGGCGTACCAGGTCGGCGAAGTTGGCAATGAAGTTGGCTAGGTGAGTATTGCGATTGATGGAGACTTCCAGGGCCTCCGCGAAGTCGGTTTGGTCATCGGGGCGCAGCTGCGGGGTGTAGTGGCCGAAGCTTTGCAGAATGGAGTTGATGGCCCCGATGGAGTTGTTGATTTCGTGCGACATCATCCGGATCAGCTTCTCGTAGGCCTGCTTTTCCTGCCGAATCAACTCCTGGGTCAGCTCCTCCAGCATAATGAAGTTGCGGGTGAAGCCCCGGTCGAGGAAATGGGAGCAGTGCGCCCGGTAGGTCTGGATGCCCGAGAGCTGCACCACCTGGGGCTGGCCGGCCCGCAGCGTGCCCAGCACCGTGCCCCACTCACCGGGCAGCGCGGCGGGCAGCTGCTTCAGCAGCTGGGCCTGGGGCAGGCGCAGGCACCGCTCCGCGGCGGGGTTGGCGGCCTCAATACGGCCATCAAAATCGAGCAGCAGGATGCCCGCCGGTGAGGCCTGAATCAGCCGTTCGAGCAGGTAGCTTTTCTCGTGCTGGGTGATGCGCTCCTGCCGCAGCTCGTCAATCATGTGGTTGTAGACAGTGATGAGCTGGTCCATTTCGCGCTGGCCCACGGGCACGAACTTCATGGAGAAGTCCTTGGCCCGAATGGCTTCCGTACCCGCCGCTATCAACTGAAACGGCCGCACGAAGCCCCGGTAGAGCTGCACGGTGAGCACAATGGAAACGAGCAGCAGCATTTCGGTGGCCACAAACAGCACCGCATTGGAGCGCATCATCTGTGCGGCCAGCGCAATGAGCACGCCGTGAATGATGATGACAAACAGCAGGAATTTGACGCGTAGGGTCATAGAGGAAGACTGGGCAGCTAGAGCTACAAAGCTAGTTCCCCTCCTTAGTTTCAAGGAGGGGTTAGGAGTGGTTTACTAGAGCTACAGCATCCGGCCCCGAATTAAACACCACCGCAATTGCCGTCAAAACTCCGTCCAGCTGTTCCAGCACCAGCCTGTTCTCAAACCGCAGCACCCGCAGCCCCAGCCCATTCAAATAAGCCGTCCGCTCCACGTCATTGGCCTCGCCGCTGACGCTGAAATGCCCCGCGCCATCCAGCTCCACGACCAGCCTTTCGGCCGGGCAGTAGAAATCGACGATGTAGGAGCCGATGCCGTGCTGGCGGCGGAACTTGCTGCCAGCCAGCTGGCTCCGCTGCAACGCCCGCCAAAGGGTTGCTTCGGCTGGGGTGAGATGATTACGTAATTGTTGGCGGTGGTCTTTCTGGCTCGGGTGGTTATAGATGGGTTATGGCATTGTGGATAGTTTTAGGTGGTTCAGACTACTCGTTCTGTCGTTTCAACCACCCCCGACATGGGAGACCCGAAAAGCCTGACGCTACTTGTTCAATGAGTGAACCACCCCTAGCCCCTCCTTGAAAAAAGGAGGGAAACTAGCTTCCTAGCTCCTTGCAGCTTTCTAGCTTTCTGGCCCTCACTGCGCGGCGTCGAAGGGAATGGCATATTTCTCCAGCCGCCGGTACAGCGCCCCGCGGCTCAGGCCCAGGGCTTTGGCCACGCGGCTCACGTTGCCGGCGTAGAATTCCATCGACTTGCGGATCATCTGCACCTCTACTTCTTCCAGCGTCATCGAGCCCACGGGCGGCAGCTCGCCGGGCGCGGCCGTTTTCACGGACGCTTTGGTAAACTGGGCCTGGAAGTCGTCGGGGCTCAGCTCATCCTTACCGCTGACGAGCACGGCGCGCTCCACCAGGTTTTTCAGCTCCCGGATGTTGCCCGCCAGCGGCAGCTCGCGCAGCCAGTGCAGGGCCTTGGTGCCCACTTTCAGCGACGGGCGGTTGTAGGTGGTGCGCAGGTTGCTCACGAAGTGGTTTACCAGCAGCGGAATATCGTCGGGCCGCTCGCGCAGGGCGGGCAGGCGCACGGTTATCAGGTTGATGCGGTAGTAGAGGTCTTCGCGGAAACGGCCCTCGCGCACCAGCTCGGCCAGGTTGCGGTTGGTGGCGCAAATCACCCGGATATCGAGGCTGCGGGCGCGGCTGTCGCCGAGCACCTCGTAGGTGCGGTCCTGCAGCACGCGCAGCAGCTTCACCTGGCTACCCATATCCAGCTCCCCTATTTCATCCAGAAAAATGGTGCCTTTGTTGGCCAGCTCGAAGCGGCCCACCCGGTCGGCTTTGGCATCGGTGAAGGCGCCGCGCCGGTGGCCAAACATCTCACTCTCAAACAGCGAAGCCGAAATTCCGCCCAGGTTCACCTTCACAAACGGCCGGTCGCGGCGGTGGCTGTTCTGGTGAATGGCCTCGGCAATGAGCTCCTTGCCCGTGCCGCTTTCGCCTTCTATCAGCACCGAGGCATCGGTGGCAGCCACCTGGCCCACGTGGCGCAGCACGTGCAGCAGCTGGCCGTCGGCCCCGATGATGTTGCGAAAGTTGAACTGCCGGTCCAGGTCGCGGCGGCTGAGAGCGGTGCCGGTTTCGGCGGGGCGCTCCTGCAGGCTCAGGATGGTGCGGATGGTCTGGAGCAGGGAGTCATTGTTCCAGGGCTTGGTCACGAACTCGGCGGCCCCGGCCTTGATGCCTTCCACGGCCAGCGTGATGGAGCCCCAGCCGGTTATCAGAATCACGGGCACCTGCGGGGCTACCTCCTTCACCTGGCCCAGCAGGCGCAGGCCATCGTGGCCGGAGGTATCCAGCGAGTAATTCATGTCCATCAGCACCAGGGCCGGGGGCGCGGTGCGTACCAGGTGCAGCGCCTCCTCGGGGGTGGCCACGCCTTTGGTAGCGTAGCCGGCCTGCTTGAGCAGCAGCCCCAGCGACGTCCGGATGGCCAGGTCATCATCAACAATAAGAATCATAGGGCGAAAATCAGGCTTAAAGTAACGCATAGTCCCGCACCAACGCCGGACGCCGCCCAGCAAGCAGGCAGCAACCCGACACCGGTTCACCTCGGACCTAAACCAGTTTGGGGCGGACCCGAACTGGTTTAGGTCCGAGGTGAACCGGTTGGCAAATGACCCGAACTGGTTCGGGTTAGAGGCGAACCAGTTGGCAAATGACCCGAACTGGTTCGGATCAGAGGCGAACTGGTTGGCCAGTTTGGCTAACCAGTTTGGGTCGGACCCGAACTCAGTCTTCGCGCAGCGACACGGCCGGCAGAATACCAGCGGCAATCCGGCTGGGCTGAAACGCGCACACCGCCGTCAGGACGTACACGAGCATGGTGGCCAGGGCAATGGCCAGCAGGTATACTTCGGGGTCCAGGCCGAAAACGCCCAGCAGCGGAAACTGCACGGCCAGCAGCAGCCCTCCAAACACGCCCAGGGTGGTCACCACCAGCATTTCGCCCAGAAACTGCCCGCTGATGCTGTTGCCGGTAGCGCCCAGGGCCCGGCGCAGCCCAATCTCCGCTTTACGCTGGCTGATGTTGTACCACAACACGCCAAACAGCCCCAGAGCCACGTTGATAATCAGGAACAGGCCCACCAAAGCCAGGGCCACCAGTGGGGTCAGCATCACCTTCATTTTGTCTTGGCGGTTTTCTTCCAGCGTAGTCATGTTGGCCTTCCAGCCTTTGGTTACGCGGGCTATCTTGCGCACCAGCTGCTGTTCCAGCACCGCGCCACTGCCGGCCTGCACCTGAATCAGCAGCAGCGGATCTTCCCGGGAGCCGATGCGGGTGTCCCCCTGCAGCACGCGCCGGCAGAAGATGGCGGGCTCGTTGGCGGCAAAGTCGCTCCCGGAGCGGTAGGTATCCACGAGGCCCACAATCAGCCACTCCTCCGGGGTCCGGGTATTGGTCAGCACTTTGCCCACGGGCGACTCGCTACCGAACAGCGACTCGGCAAACTTGCGGTTGACGACCACGGGCGTGCGGCGCGCGCCATCGTCGCGCCTGTCGAACCACCGCCCCTCTACTGCCTTCAGGCCCAGCACCCGCGCCAGCTCATCGTCGGCATCGTAGCGCTCCGTCAGCGGCCCCTGCTTGCCCTTGTAGTGGTACTCGTCGGTATTCATGTTGTTGAAGGAAAAAGGCGTGTTGTCGCTGGTCTGGGTGACGGCCACCACGCCGGGCGTACCGCGCAGCTCCTGCAGCAGCAGCAGAAACGTACCGTTGCGGTCGGTGGTGTCTAGGCCGGGAGTCACCCGCGACTCCCACACGTTGGCCGATTCAAAGCCCATGGGCTGGCGGTAGTTATAGTAGTTGCTGACCAGCAGCACGCTCACCACGAACAGCACGAAAAACGACAGCAGAATTTCGGTGATGAGCAGAAAGTTGGACCGCTTCCGGTTCCAGATCAGAATGAAGATGTGACGTATCATGGCGTGGGGTATTACTCGGTTCAGGACTACTTGCTGCCGCCTTTCAGGGCCTGCACCGGCTGCAGGCGCGACATCTTAAAGGCCGGATACACCCCCGACAGCACGCCGAAAAACAACGTGGCCAGCAGGGCCCAGCCGAAGATCCGCCAGTTCAGCTCGAAGTGGGCGTAGGCCAGAATCTGGGCGCCATCGATAAGCTGCAGGGCCACGTAGGCCAGTAGCAGGCCCAGCAGGCCGCCAATGGCCGTGAGGAAGATGTTTTCGACCAGAAACTGCCCGATGAGCGTACCGCCGGTAGCCCCGAAAGCCTTGCGCACCCCGATTTCGGAGGAGCGGTCCATGATGCGGCTCACGTTGATGTTGACCAGGTTCAGGGCCGGCAGCAGCATAAACAGCAGGGCGATACCCGACAGGATGGCGTAGAGAATGGTGAGTCCGTCGGAAGCGTAATCGGTCAGCGGGTTCATCAGCTGCCGCGAGTAGGACGCCAGCAGCTGGTCGGCGTGCAGGTCGAGGCGCTCCATACCTTTGGGATCGTCCAGCGGCACCCGCCGGGCCATCTGGTCGAACTCGGCCTGCATGGCGGGCACGTCGCCGGCGGTTTTGGCCATAATGATGGCGGAGAAGTCGCCAGTGAGCTGCACGCGGCGCAGGTCGTCGGGGCTGGTCGTTATCGGCACCCACACGTCGGCGTAGGAGCTCAGGCGCATAGCGGGCACGTTGTCGACCACGCCCAGCACCCGGTAGTTGGTCTGGTTGATTTCGATGGTGCGGCCCACCACGCCCGTATCGGTGCCGAAATACTTGCGGGCCGTCGACTGGTTGATAACAGCCACGCGGGCCGCCGACTTTACCTCGGCCGGGGTGTAGGGCTTACCTTCCCGAAACGTGAAATCCAGGATCTGCCAGAATACCTCGTCCGTGTATTTCAGGTCGAGGTCGAGGCGGCTGTTGCCCACGTAGCTGGGCGTAGAGTGGAAGTTGGAATAGATGGTCACCTTCTCCGGCGTGCGCAGGGGGCGCACGTAGGTATCGAGCAGGTAGTAGCTGAGCGGCGAGTTCTGGTTGCCGCCATTTTTGTACTTAATGTGCAGCAGCTGCACGAATGTCATCCGGTCGAGGCGCGACTCGGGCGCGTGAGCCCCCACCGTGTGGTCGAACAGGGCCACTACCACCAGCAGCACCATCAGCGTGAAGCTGATGCCGAACAGGCTGATGAAGGTGAAAAACTTGCGGCGCAGTAGCACCTTCCAGGCAATTTTGAGGTAGCTAAGCAGCATAAGACTGGGGCTGAAAAGAGAAAGAATGAAGCACGGCCAGCTGCCGCTGCAACAGAGCGCGGGCTTTGCTGAGCTGGGATTTGGACGTGCCTTCCGAGATGCCGAGCAGCGCGGCAATTTCGGCGTGGCTATAGCCCTCCACGGCGTAGAGGTTGAACACGGTGCGGTAGCCGGCGGGCAGGGCCTGAATCAGGCGCAGCAGGTCAGCCGTATCCAGGTTGCTTTCGGCCGCGGCCGTAATGGTAGCCACCCCGTCGTGGCACTCGTCGATGTCGAGGTGCAGGGGCTGGCGGCGGCGCAGCTGGCCCAGGGCCTCGTTGATCATGACGCGGCGCACCCAGCCCCGGAAGCTGCCTTCGCCGCGGTATTGCGCCAGGGCCCGAAACACTTTCACGAAGCCCAGCACCAGGGCCTCTTCGGCATCTTCGGGGTGGCGCAGGTAGCGCAGGCACACGCTCAGCATACCGGGTGAGAGCCGGTCGTAAAGCACTTTCTGGGCCCGGGGGTTGCCGCGGCGGCACTCGGCCAGCAAGTCAGTTTCCGTAAGCTGAGACAAGGAAGGAAGCAACGTAGCCATGATGCGGGAAGCGAGGAAATGCGGTGGATAAGGGCTGAGCGGCGGGCTTTAGCTCACCTGGCTGCCGTCGAAGAAGCGGATGACGCGCTCCGTTTTCTGGGCCTGGTGCTCGTCGTGGGTTACCATCACGATGGTCACGCCCTCGTGGCGGTTCAGGTGCAGCAGCAGGTCCATTATTTCCTCCCCCATTACCGAGTCGAGGTTGCCGGTGGGCTCATCGGCCAGAATCAGCTCGGGGTTGCCGGCCAGGGCCCGGGCAATGGCCACGCGCTGGCGCTGCCCGCCCGACAGCTGACTGGGGAAGTGGCTGGTGCGGGCGCTGAGGCCTACTTTATCGAGGGCGGCGTGGGCGCGCTGCCGCCGCTCCTGGCCACTCACACTACGGCGGTAGAGCAGGGGCAGCTCCACGTTGTCGAGCACCGAGAGGTCGTTAATCAGGTGGTAGCTCTGAAAAACGAACCCGATTTTCTGGTTGCGCAGCCCGGCCAGTTCCTTGTCCGAGTACGACGTGACGGGGCGGCCCGCAATTTCTACCTGCCCCGACGAGGGCTCGTCCAGCAGCCCAATGATGCTGAGCAGCGTGGACTTCCCGCAGCCCGAGGGCCCCATAATCGACACGAACTCGCCCTTATTGATGGTCAGGTTCACGCGGTTCAGGGCCACGGTTTCGATGGTCTTGGTCTGGTATACTTTCTCGATATCGGTCAGCTTGATCATAGCCGGGGCCGGGGCCACAGCTACGCCTGTAGCAGCGGGGTCAAACAGGTTGCTTTGCGCAGTCGTGAAGTTCATGAGTCGGAGCGGTTAGTGGTCGAAGAAAGTTCAGGCGAGGCAGCCGGCTGTCCGTGTCCGTTTTTATGCGGTGGGGTGGCTGGGTAAGATCTGTACAGCCAAGGGCTGTGCCAATTTTGTAAATACCTGTTTTTCAGTTTTCTACAAACAAAACGCACTCAAAATCCCATTGAAACTGTGTCCAAAACCGGACAGAGTGTTCAGAAATGGAAGGCTGGGCGGGCGACTTTGACTTGTAGGTGCACCCGTAGTAGAGCAGCCTAAAGCGGGGCCGTAAAATCTGACGAACACGCCTGGTAGCCAGCTTTTTATTGGCTTAAAATATCTATCTTACTATTTGCATATTCTTCACCCTCTAACCCCATTTTCTATGCCGACCACAGCCACCAGCGTCCGCGACGAAATTCGGCGCGCCAACGATACGTTTGAAGCCAGCTTCGAGCGGGGCGATGCCGCCGCTATTGCCGACCTTTACACCAGCGCCGGCGTGCTGCTACCCACGGGCCTGGAGCCCATAGAAGGCGCGGCCGGCATTCAGGCCTTTTGGCAGGGAGCCATGGCAATGGGCGTTAAGCAAGTGAAGCTCAAAACCCGCGACATTGAGGAGCTGGAAGACACGGCCATCGAGCTGGGCACCTACACGCTTTTCGATGCCAACCGGCAGCAGATGGACCAGGGCAAATACCTGGTGGTATGGAAAGAGCAGCAAGGCCAGTGGCGGCTACACCAGGACATCTGGAACACCAATATGCCCGCACAGAACGTGGCGTAGAAATCACGTCTGTCATTGCGAAGCGGAGCCGAAGCAATCCGTCCTCTGAAATATAGAAAGCTGCCTGAAGTGAAAAGCCCTTTACTACTCGGTAGTAAAGGGCTTTCTGGCAAAAGGGTACTTGGTGCTGCGCAGCGGACGGATTGCTTCGCGTTGCTCGCAATGACCGGAATATCCGCTTACCGCGCAGCAGTGGCTACCAACGATTCCTGGCGCTCAAAATCGTAGAGCGTGAGGGCCCGCAACCGGTAGCGGGCCACCCAACAGGCCCGCAGCGCGGCAATGTAGGCGCGCTTCGACTGGTCTTTTTCCGCCAGCGCAATGTTCAGGTCGGTGAGGCTGATACGGCCCACCTGATAGGTGGCGCGGGCAATGGCGTAGCGCTGCTGGGCCAGCGAATCGGCCTGGGTCGACAGCGCCAGCTGCTCGTGGAGGCTGCCGAGCTGGGCTGCCTGCGTCACCACGGTTTGCTCGAAGGCGTTTTGCTCCTGAGCCACGGTGTGCTGTACCTGCTGGCGGTTTAGCTCGGCGGTTTTTACGATGGATTTCTGCCGACCCCAGTCCACCAGCGGCATCGAAAACGCCAGGCTCACCTGCTGCTGGTTCTGCGGGTTGGCGTAGGTTGCCCACAAATCCGGGGCGCTATTTACGTAGCCCAGGTTGGCCGTGAATGTGGCCTGCAAGCCGGTGGTACCTTTGGCCTGGGCCACGGCACTTTCGGCCTGCAGCACACGGCGGCGAAAGGCCAGCGTTTCGCGCCGGTTTTGGCGGGCCAGGGCCAAGGCGTGCTCCGTGGCAATGCGCAGGGCGGGCGTTGCGGCCGGCACGGTCAGGCGCAAGGAGTCGGTGGCCAGGCCCGTGTAGCTTTGCAGGTTCACCGCCGCATTTTGGGCCTCAAGCTGGGCTTGGCCAAGGGCTTTTCGGGAGTTCAGCAAGTTCAGCAGCAGCAGCAGCAGGTCGCTTTGGCTCAGGCGCCCCAGCCGAAACCGCTCCTTGCCCAAGCGCAGCATTTCCTCATTGGCCTGCACGTTTTGGCGAGCCACCTGGGCATTTACCTGCTGCAAGAGCACATCAAAATACAGCTCCGTAATGCGCTGGGCAATCGTCTCGCGCTCCTCCACATATTGCCGCCCCGACTCTTCGTAGCGCAGGGGCTCAATTTTGCGCGCCCAGCGCAGGCTATTGTAGCGGCCCAAAGGTTGGGTGAGGCCAAGGCTGAAGGGTTGGTTGTTGTACATGCGGGCGCTGCGGTTGAAATCGTCGAAGCGCTGCACTTCGGAGCGCACAAACAGCTGGGCCCCGGTAAGGCCAATATTCTGGCTCATAGTCACAGCCAAGTTGGAGTTATTGATGCGCACGGCCCGGAAGTCGGTAGTACCATCGGGTTGCACCACCGGGGCAATTACGCGGCTAAAGTCGGGCAGCGTACCCTGCAAGCCCAGCTGCGGGCGGTAGTTCGACTGGTAAGTGTGGTATTGCCAGTAGCTGGTTTCACGGTCAGTAAGAGCTTGCTTGGCAATGGAAGACTGGGCCAGCGCCTGTTCTATCACCTGCTGTAGGCTCAGCTCGCCACCGGTCTGGGCCAGGGCTGGGGGGCCGACCAGCAGCAGGCTGCCCACACAGCTCAGTAGCTTCACCCAACGTGTAAAAGTCGTTTTCATGGCGCGGCGGCTTAGTTCTTAAGGATAAGGGAAGGCGTGTCCGCGTACTGCTTCAACTCGCTGAGCACGATTTCGTCGCCGGGCTGCAAGCCACTGATTATCTGCACGTAGTCGAAGTTGCTGACGCCGAAGCGTACGGTGCGCTGCTGCGCTTTGCCCTCGTGCACCACGAATACCGGCTGCTCTTTGCCCCCCTGGTAAAATGGCCCATTTTTGACCCGTATCACGTGGTGCTGGGCCTTGGTCACCACAAACACATCGGCCCGCAAGTTGGAGCGCAGTACCGGGCTGTGGTCTTCGGTCAGCTTGGCATAAAAGGTCACGACGCCCTTTTCTACCGCCGGGCTCACCGTCGTGATGGTGCCGCGCAGGTCGGTGCTGTTCACGCGCACCACCACCGCGTCGCCCAGGTGCAGGGCGTCGGCATAGGTATCGGAGATGGTAGCGCGCACCCGAAAGCTGCTCAGGTCAGCCACGCGGGCCAGCGGGTCGCCCTGGTTCACGGTGCTTCCGATGCCCTCATTCACCCAAGTGAGCACGCCGGGTTGCTGGGTGCTGATGTTGGCCTGGGCCAGCTTGCCGGCCAGCTCCGCAATGCTGCGGTCCTGAATCTGCATGGTGAAACCCAGCTCGCGCACATCGGCGGCGTTGGCCGCGCGCTGATTGCGAATCTGCTCGTGCAGGCGCTGCAACTCCAATTGGGCTATTCTCAGATTCAGCTCGCCCTGGCGCACACTCTCGGCCGTGCCGCCGCCCACTTTCAGCAGGTACTGCTCGTCGCGCAGCGCCGACTGCAAGCTGCGCACTTTCACCTGCTGCACTTTTTCCTGCGACTGGAGGTCGTTCAGGGCTTTTTCCAGGCTGAGCTGCAGCTGGCCGTTCTTGTTGCGGTTTTGCTGCTGTTCGTCCTGCAGCTTGGCCAGCGCCGTGCTGGTCACTTCCTTATCCAGCTCCAGAATGGTCTGGCCGGCGCTTACCTTCTCCCCCACCTGCAAGGCCACCCGACGAATAGAGCTTTGGATCGGGCTGGTGATAACCGCTTCACGGCCGGGAATAATGAGGCCCGAGGCCGTAAGCGAAGCCTCCACATCACCGATTTCGGCTGTGGTAAGCAACAGCTGGTCGCGGCCAATACTGGGCTGCAACACCGAGCGAAACGCCAATAAGCCCACCACCACCAGGGCCAGGGTAGCCGCAGCTAGCAGCCAGCGGCGGCGCTGCCGGCGAGTGTGCGTGGCGGAGGAAATGGGTCTGTCCATTTTCGTGCAGGAAGAGGATGATTTCCCACAGAAGAAGCCAAGGCCCGTGCCAACCACGTAACCATCTGAATTATTGATAAATACATAAAAATTCACATCTACTGTGATGCAGAATATTGTCCAAAACCGGACAGATTGTTCGGAAGTGAAAGGCCTGATATCCGCTGCTGGCAGCCCCCAAAAAAACACCGCCCGCTGTGCGAAGCACAACGGGCGGTGGATGGCTACAGCTAGCAAAGTGGTTGGACTCTGATAGCTAGGGTCGGATGTTAGCGGCGGCGTAGGCGGCGCAAGGCAAACGCTACGCCCCCGGCCAGCAGCAAGCTGGCTCCACCATCAATAGGGGCCGTGGTGGCCGAGGGCCGGGGGCCGCCGTTGCCGGGGCCTTGTGCCAACACGGGCAACTGGCTAACGGCTAATACGACCACACACAAGGAAACGCGACAAATTAACAGCTTGATCATTCTCTCAGATTTCTAGTATTGTTCTATCAGTTTAGGTCTACTGCACCACCAGCTTGCGGGTGAGGACTCCGGCGGCACTACGCACTTGCAGCGTGTAGATGCCAGCAGCCAGGCCCGTTGTGGGCACGCTCGCGCGCAACTCCCGACCAGCGGCCGTTGCGGTTTGCTGCCACACCCGCTGACCCACGCTGTTCACCAAAACCAGCTCGGCCTGCCCGGTCACGCCGCTAGCTACCACCGTTACCGGGGCTTTGCTGGCAGCTGGGTTAGGATAGAGCTGTAGCTCGCCAGTCCAGGCGGCTGCCTTGCCACCGGCCAATACCGTGGCCTGGTGCAGGTGCAGCACAAAACGAGTAGTGCTCAGGCCCGCGCCGAGCGGCACGGTGTAGGCGCCCTGGCGCAGGTCGTGCCACTGGCCGCTGAGCTTATCTTCCAGCCACACCGGCTCCGTAGCCGCAAAGTTCAGCAGCTGAGCGGGAGCGAAAGTGTAGGTACCGGCCACTGCCACATGCACGCCCAAAGCCAGGCTGCGGGGAGTAGCGCCGGCGGGCAAGCCCTGGATAGCCAGGCCTTCGGTGCCAACTGACTGATAGAGCGTTGGCTGGTCGCCGCCGTTGAGTTGCACTTTTAGCGCGTCATACTGCGAGTCGAAGCCCGGAGTCGCGCCGTTTTCCTCATACACGTAGAAATCGTCCTGGTTGGCAGCGCCGGTAGCGCCCGCGCGCTGCAGCGTGAGCTGGAGCAAGGGCCGCGTTTCGGTCTGGGCCGGACGAGCGTAGGTAGGGTCACTGAAAGTTGTTTCGCGCGACGCGTTGGCAAATGCTACGCTGCCCGAAGCCCCGGCCGTGCTTACGCGCACGAAGAAGGCCTGGCCCATGGGCAGGATGTTGGTACCCACGCCGTTGACGTAGGCCGTGTATCCCCCGTCGTACTGGCCAGTGGAGCGGTACACGTACGCGGCGGCATCCACGTTGGTGCGGCTCACCCGGTTCCAGTCAATCGGCGACGGATACGGATTACCGATCAGCTGCCAGCCCGCGTCGGCCTCCGTGCTGCGCGTCAGGCCGCCAACGGCTACGGCGCCCGTAATCAGCGTAGGGCCCGTCAGCTCGAAGAAGTTGCCCGCCGGCTGGTTGATCGTCAATCCTCGGCTGAGGGTCAGAGACTGGTTGGCCGCGGCCGGCGAAGCCCAGCCCTGGTCGAAGCTGGAACTACCGGCTACAGTACCCACCCGCGTCTGGTCGTAGGCAAACACGGTGGGGAAAGGCGTGACTGCGCCCGGCGCGGCGGCCGAGTTGTACGTGGCGTTGATCTGCATCGGGCCGGGGTTCTGCGCCCCGGGAAGAACCGGGAAAATGGCCAGGTTATTAAGCGTCGCGCCGCCAACCGCCGGCGAGAAGTGGCGGTATCCAAAACCGGAGTTACTGGCCACGTCGATGTAGCGCTGCACGACGGTGGCTCCTGTAACAATGCCGCCGTTGTTGTACACCATGGCCGTGCCCACGTTGTTCGACAAGATCAGGAAGCGTTGGCTATTGGTGTTCAGATTGCCGGTCAGCGTCAGCAAACGCTGAATTTCTACCTGCCCGCCTAGTGTAGCACCAGCGCCACCCACGGTCAGGTTGCGGAACTGGGTGATGGTAGTGCCGCCCACGGTTTGCGTGGTAGCGCCCGTTAGTACTACGCTGGCGTTGTCAACGGCGGTGAAGGTGCCGTTGTTCACAAAGTCACCGGTTACGGTGAGGCTGCCGCCATTGCTGATGGTGAGCTGACCACCATTTTTTATCGTGATGGTGCGGGCCGTAGGCGTGGTGCCGGTCACCACGGGGTAGCGCGTGAGGCCCGTCGTAATAGTTACGTCGTCGGCGGCCGTGGGCACTACGCCGCCCGACCAGTTAGAGCCCAGCGTCCAGCTCGTGGAGATGTTGCCGGTCCAGGTGAAGTTGCCGACCACCGGGCTACGGTATGCCACGGTCTGCTGCACGCCATTGGCCCCAGCCAGAGTGTAGAGATCCGTGCCGAGCGTCACCGTCTTGGTTTCGCTTAGCAGAATGGGCAGGCTGGTACCCGTGCTCCAGGTATTGGCAGTCGGGTTGTAGACATACACCGTGTTGAAAAACGTCGGGTTGTTATTGAAGTAGTTGTCTTTGCCGCCTACTACATAGATGTTGCCATCGGCTCCGAGGGTGGCACCGGCTTGGTTGACGCCCACCGGCAACGGTGCCAGCGTGGTCCAGGTATTGGTGGTGGGGTTGTAAGCTACGTGTGAGGTGATGGCCGTGGCCCCGGCATTGCTACTTTGCGTGCCTCCGATGATGTGCATGGTGCCGCTGGCATCCTTCACAGCTACGTGGCCGTGCCGCCCAACCGGCATGGGCGCGCCAGTACTCCAGGTGTTGGTGGCGGGGGTGTAAATCTGGGTTCCGGTATAGGAAAGGTTCCCGCCAGCGTCATAGCCGCCGAAAACATATATTCTGCCGTCGGCTCCCGTTGCCGCGCCAGCCAGCCACACCGCCACGGGAATGGCGGCAAGCGGTGCCCACACATTGGTGGTTGGATTATAGCGGTAGCAACTGCTGGTAAAACCATTGATATCTACCCCGCTGAAGCTATATACCAGCTCATCCGTGCCCACGGCCGAGGCGTGCCCACGGACTGCGCTGGGGTTATTAGCCCCAGCACTCCAGGAGTTTGTGGTGGGGTTGTAGATTTCCAGGCTGCTGTTCAGGGCAGGGGCGCTGTTAAGATCACCGATGTAGCCACCCCACACGTAGAGCTTGCCGCCCGTGGCGGTGGCGGCGTGCTGGCTGCGGGCGAGGCTCATGCTGGCCACGGCCGTCCAGGCGGCCGTGGTGCGCGATGGAGCAACGCTGCCATCGGCCGCGCGCCGGCTTATGGCGCGCATGGCAGGCATATTGCTCGTTAGGCCGGGGTAATATTGCCCGGGAACAAGTTGGCGGCTAGTATTTTGCTGGGCAAACGCCGACTGATAGGCGGGTGCTGCCAGCACAATAAGTGCCAGTGCGGGTAAAATCTTTCTCATAAGCTGCGGTGTGGAAAAAGAGATAAGAAGACGGGTATAAAAGCGGGGAAAACAGAACAGGACGAAATTGAATTTTTCAAACCCAGATGCAATAATATCACGATATTATCGAAATCTCATCATTCATTCCCGAAGATTTATCCACCCGGCTACTTCATCAGATAATGACCCGCTATCGATAGGAATAGTAGCGCTACCGGCGCAGGCTTCTGCCGAAAAAACTACTCCGCTTAGCCTATTATTACCGAGCACCCACGGGTGGCCTACCCCCAGAACAGGGCCGGAGTGTTGGCAGACTTTTGCCTGGTTTCAAGGTATACTCAGAGTGTGTTCGGGAATTGGTGAAAACCACCTTTGTGTCCTGCTCATCCGGCGTCTGCGGAGCGCAGCAGAGTCGAACAATCGTTACCGCTTCGGCAAAAAGCCGCTAACGGCGCGGTGGAAATGCTTCGATAAGCGGACGCCAGATCGGGCAGGACACGAAAAGTAAAATCCCAAACAGGCTCTTACCGGTGAGGTGCTACCTACGCTCGGGCGAGCAGGGCTAGCCCAGCAGCTGATAAAGCACGCAGTAAGCGGCCCCATTACTCGCCCCAACACGCACCCTCCCGGCCGGGCTGCGGGCCGACAGCCGCTTCCCAGGCATACCACGGTACGGAAAGTCTGCCCGGCGGCGCACTCTGTAATATTTCTTCAACCTTTGTGCTCTGCCCGCTCCCAGTACTCGGCCCACGACCCGCCCATCGCCACCGGGTCCGCAGCCGGGTGGTCGTGCCATTTGCCAAATTCAGCCCCAATGACTATGTCTAGCTCCCAGGAAAACGCGCCTCTTTCGGGCCTCTACGCCTCTTCCCTCAGCCTAGTCACCGACCTCTACCAGCTCACGATGAGCTATGGCTACTGGAAGCAAGGCCTGCAAGACCGGGAGGCAGTTTTTCACCTGTATTTCCGGCGCCCCCCGTTTGGCGGGGGCTACGCCGTGTGCGCCGGTCTGGCCTACGCCGCCGACTGGCTCAATAACCTGCGCTTCGCGGAGGCCGACCTGACCTACCTGGCCAGCTTACGCGGCAAAAACGCGCCGTTGTTTCCGCCGGAGTTTCTTGCCTACCTGCGCGACCTGCGCTTCACCTGCGACGTGGATGCTATGGCGGAAGGAACGGTGGTGTTTGCCAACGAGCCGCTGCTGCGCATTAAAGGCCCTTTGCTCCAGGCCCAGCTCCTGGAAACGGCTCTGCTCACGCTGCTCAATTTCCAGACGCTGATTGCCACCAAGGCGGCCCGAATTCGCGAGGCGGCCGGCGACGACCAGGTATTCGAGTTTGGCCTGCGCCGCGCCCAAGGCTTCGACGGGGGCCTGGGAGCCAGCCGCGCCGCCTACCTCGGCGGGGCCGATGGCACCTCCAACCTGCTGGCGGGCCAGCACTTCGGCATTCCGGTGCGCGGTACCCACGCCCACAGCTGGGTGATGTCGTTCGAGGATGAAGAAGCAGCGTTTGAAGCCTACGCCGACGCCTTCCCCGACGATGCCGTGTTCCTCGTCGACACCTACGACACGCTGGAAGGCGTGCGCCGGGCCATCAGTGTGGCGCGCCGCATGCGGGCCAAGGGGCACGAACTGGGCGGCATCCGCCTCGACTCCGGCGACCTGGCCTACCTCAGCCGCGAGGCCCGCGCCCTGCTCAACGAGGCCGGATTTCCCCATACGCGCATCGTGGCCAGCAACGACCTCGACGAGAACCTCATCACCAGCCTCAAGCAGCAAGGCGCCCAGATTGACACCTGGGGCATCGGCACCAAGCTCGTCACGGCCTACGACCAGCCGGCGCTGGGAGGCGTGTATAAGCTGGCAGCCCTGCGCCGGGCCGACGATTCGGGCTGGGAGTACACGGTCAAAATATCGGAGCAGCTGGCCAAAACGAGCATTCCGGGCATTTTGCAGGTGCGGCGCTACGAAACTGAGAAGGGCCAGCCCCGCGCCGATATGCTCTACAACTCGGCCGAGCCGCTGCCGGAAAATCTCACCATCGTGGACCCCGTGGACCCTACGCGCCGCCGGCCCATCCGCAGCACGCAGTACCGGGAGCTGCTGGAGCCCGTGTTCCGGGCCGGCAAGCTGGTGGCACCGCTGCCCACCTTGCAGGAAAGCCGCGCCAAAGCCCAGCGCGAAATAGCCAGCCTCGACCTCAGCATCCGGCGCTTCCTGAACCCGCACGTGTACCCCGTGGGCCTGGAGGAAAGCCTGAACACGTTCCGGATGAACCTGATTTTGGAGAAGCGGCCGCAACGGCCGGCGTAGGTAACCTAAACGAGAGTTGCCAAACCAGCCAGCGCTGGCTAGCAAGGCTACACTTGCCTCTCCTTATGAGTATGAAGTACTGGTTTTTGCTGGTGGCTGGTGGCGCTCTGCTTTTTCTGCCCGGCTGTGACTACGACGACGACCGCCTCACCATTAAGAACCGAGGCAGCTCGAGTATCTGCGTGGAAACAGCGCAGGACACAGTACCGGACCACCCGGCTCTTAACCAGCCGGAGTACTACTTAAGCAATACCATTCAGCCGGGCGCTTCAGTGCGCCAAACGCAGATTGGAAGCAATGGATGGCCTTTCGCAGTAGACCGGAGTAAGGATAAGCGGCTCAACTTATTTATTTACACCGCCGATTCGGTACGTGCTTACCACAACATGAACAGCTTGAATGAGAAGCGGGTGTATCGACAGTTGTCCTTTTCGCTTGAGCAGTTGGAAGCCAGCAACTGGACAATCGTAGTGAAGTAAGACGAACTCATACATAGCACATGCAGGCAACAACCGTTGCGGCTATTCCAGTCCGTCCTTGTTCGCATAGAAATTTCAGCCCCAAACTCTGCACACTATCGGATAAAGCCTGTACCACTACCCGCTATTCCTACCGCTACTTTTGCATTGTATTCTTTGTAAAAACTCATGCGCCGCTGCTTCTATAGAAGTTTCTGTGCCTAACCATTTTCTTTTCATGCCTACGCTCCTCTTCAAAACCAGCATCAACTGCGCCAACTGCCTGCGCGCCGTCACTCCTTTCCTCGATGCCGAGGCCAGCATCCAAAAGTGGCAGGTTGACACCACCGACCCTGCCAAAATTCTGACCGTGGAAGGGGAGAATCCCATTCCTGAGCTTATCATGAAAGCCGTGGCCCAGGCCGGGTTTGATATTGAGCCCTTGGCCGCTTAGCAGTATCACGCCGGGCACCAGCTGAAACCAGCCAAACCACAGACGACCAGAAAGCCCCAACGTGTACATACGGCGGGGCTTGCTGGTTTAACGGAGCTTGACTCGTTTCAGAGGACGGATTGCTTCGCTTCGCTCGCAATGACATAGGACTTACGCAAAATGCTTTCACGCAGTGTTTCGCAGGGTTAAACCGCAGTGTTTCGCAGTATTTAACGTCCTCGCACTGCGAAACACTGCGGTTTAACCCTGCGAAACACTGCGTGAAATGGCACCAGGCGGGTTTTGCGTAAGTCCTATGACAATTAAGCGTAACGTAATTCTCCCGCACCTACTTTCAGCACAATACCCGGTTCGGCGGTGATGTGGCCGGCTACCCGGGCTTCGTAGCCACTGGCCTGCAGGTGAGCGGCTACCGCGGCGGCCTGGGTTTCTTCCGTGACGAGCAGCATGCCGTTGCCCATATTCCAGTACAGATAAGCGTCGGCGGGGGTGATGCCGGCCAGCTCGGTGAGCTGCTGCATGGCGGGCAGGGGCTCGAACAGGTTGGTCAGCTCGGCACCCAGGCCGTTTTTGAGGACGCGCTTGAAGTTGTCGGCCAGGCCGCCGCCGGTGATGTGGGCCGCCGCGTGCAGGGGCAGGCCCGCATCCAGCACCCGCGCCACGCCGGGCGAGTAGATGAGCGACGGGGCTAGCAGCACCTCGCCCCAGGTCGTCAGTTGGTTATTGGTTTTTGGTTCCTGGTTTTTGGCTCCATCACCACCAATTCTTAATTCTTCATTCTTAATTATTAACTCCTCCTGATAAGGCGCCAAATGCCAGTTGTCGCCGAACAGGTTTTGGAGGGTGCGGCGGGCCAGGGAAAAGCCGTTGGAGCGGAAACTGGGCGAACGAAGCGCAACTACGGCCATACCGGCTTTCACGGCCGCGCCGCTCAGCGGCCGCTCCAGACTCGGGTGCAGACTGCCGATGGCCGTGGAGCACCAGTTGAAGTTCATTTTCGCGCCCGGCCAGCCACCGATGCGGTTGCCCAGCTCGGCAATTTCGCCGCCTGTAATAGCCATTTCCGCGAAGTTGCAGGCGTCGTGCAGGCCGCGCATCAGCGCGTCAATCACGCCGTAGTCGAGCGTGTTCACGTCGATGATGTTCGACAGGTTCGTGGGCACGAAGCCGCCCACGATAAGGTCGTCGGCGGTCATGGCCACCAGGTCGTAGCCCAGGGTATCGAACCTGCCTACCCGCTCCGCCACCTCAATCTTGGTCCCGATGCCGTCGGAGGAGATGCCCAGCCGGGCGTTGCCGAAGCGGATTTCGTTGGCGAAGCCGCCTTCCAGATCCTGGGCCGCCTCGCCGGGCTTGCCGGCCCGGTTGGCGAAGGTCTTCTTCGACCAGGCGTAGGCGTTGCGGGAGCATTCGTTGCCGAGGTCGATATCGTAGCCGGCGGGTTTCTGGGAAGAGGACATGCGTCGTAAGTGTGTTTACTTTTTTGAACGTCATGCTGAGCTTGCCGAAGCATCTCGCGTGCTGACGTATGATTACTTTGGCAACATCAGCACGCGAGATTCCTCGGCTTCGCTTGGAATGACGTTCTTTTTGGAGTTCAATTCCACTTTAGTGCTCCGTGGGTTCCGGGGCTTTGGCGCTGACGGAGGGGACTACGTCGCCGCGGTCCTTCTTGTCTTTGGTGCGGTGGCTGGTACGCTCCTCCTGGATGTGACGCAGGTACTTGGTCACGTCGCCGGTGGGGTAGTGGCCGGTGAAGCAGGCGAAGCAGCTGCCGCCGTTGCCCTTATCCTCGGCAAACAGCTCCTGCAGATCCTCCACCGACTGATAAATCACCCGGTCGGCACCGATATAAGCGCAGATTTCCGCCTCCGTGTGGTTGGCCGCAATCAGGTCGATGCTCATGGCCATGTCGATGCCGTAGATGCAGGGACTGACGATGGGCGGGGCGCTGGAAATGAAGTAGACCTCGGACGCGCCGGCATCGCGCAGAATCTGCACGATGCGCCGCGACGTGGTGCCGCGCACAATGCTGTCGTCGACCACGGCAATCTTCTTGCCCTCCACGAACTCGCGGATCGGGTTGAGCTTTTTCTTGACGATATCCTCCCGGCCCGCCTGGCTGCTCACGATAAAGGAGCGGCCCATGTGGTTGTTCTTCACCAACGCCCGCCGGTAGGGCACGCCAATGGCTTCGGCCAGCCCGGACGCCGCGAAGTAGCCCGACGAAGGCACGTCAATTACCATATCGGGCTGAATACCCGACTCGATAACCTTACGGGCCAGCAGCTTACCCAGCCGCACCCGCTCCCGCGCCACCAGCCGGCCGTGAATTACGGAGTCTTCGCGGGCGAAGTAGATGTGCTCGAACACGCAGAAGTGCTTGGGCAGGTTGTACGGATTCTTGTAGTGAACCTGGAAATTCTTGTCGATGAACACCGCCTGGCCCGGCCCCACGTTCTTGATGAAGTCGAAGCCGAGGTAGTCGAAGCAGGTGCTTTCGGAGGCGAAGGCGTAGATGGGGCCTTTCGGCGTTTCGCGGCGGCCCAGCACCAGCGGCCGGATGCCCAGCGGGTCGTTGAAAGCCAGCAGGCCGTGGCCGGCAATAACGGTGATGGTGGCATAGGCGCCTTTCACCAGCTCCTGGGTGGTTTCCACGGCGTCGAAGATGTCGACCACCGAAATATGGTCGAGGTCCTTGAGGCGCAGCTCCGAGGCGAAGGTGTACATGATCAGCTCCAGGTCGTTGCTCGTCTTGGGCAGCACGTGGTACTTCTCATGCAGGCGCTTGGCCACCTGGCGGAAGTTGATGACGTTGCCGTTGTGCACCATCGAGAGGCCAAACGGGTAGCTGGTGGTGAAGGGCTGGGCCAGCTCGGAGTCGCCGGAGCCCTGGGTGGTGTAGCGGGCGTGGCCGATGCCGATGTTGCCTTTGAGCTTCTTGAGCTGCTTGGGCTTGAAGACGTCGGAAATCAGGCCGTTGCCCTTGCAGAGGTGGAAGTTGTCGTCGAAGGTGGCAATGCCGGCGGCGTCCTGCCCGCGGTGCTGCAACGCGGTGAGGCCGAACACGATGTCGTGGGCAACATCATCGGGACCGTAAAAACCTACTATTCCGCACATGAGCTTCGCAATTAAGAATTAGGAATTAAGAATTAGGAATTGCAGGCGGGAAACGGGCAGCCGTTTCGTTAGCCTCACTTCTTAATTCACTGTTTATCAGCCAGGCTAACGTCTGGGCGTACAGCTGATGCTCCACGGCCAGGCCGCGGCGCTCCACTTCGGCCAGCGTGGCGGCCCCGCGCAAATCCACGGCCTGCTGGGCGAGGATGGGTCCGGTGTCGAGTCCTTCGTCAACCAGATGCACGGTGATTTTGGTTTCCGGCAGCTGATTATCGAAGGCCCACTCGTAGGCGTGCAGGCCCTGGTGCTGGTGGGTGTCGGCGGGGTGAATGTTGAGAATGCGCCCGGCAAAGGCCCGGATGAAGGTGGGCGACAGAATCCGCATGTAGCCCGCCAGCACGATGTAGTCGGGAGCGTAGCGGTTCAGCAGCTCCACCACTTCAGCATCAAACTCGGCCCGCTTCTTCCCCTGACTGGCCAGGCTGGCCGTGGCACAGCCCAGCGCCGCGGCCGTAGCGAGGCCGGGGGCGGCGGGTTTGTTGCTGAACACCACCGCTACCGCGGCCAGATCCTGGAGTATTCCCTTCTGCACGGCCTCGACCAGCGCCACCATATTGGAGCCCCGGCCCGAGAGCAGGATAGCTACACGCGCCGCCCTACCCTCTCGGGCCAGCATCGGAGCGGCGCTATGTTCCCCTTCCTGCTTCACCGTACTTCGCTGAAAATACCCATTGGCTCCGGCCGCTGGCCGATATCGGTACGGAGGTACGCATCCTGAAACGTAACCTTTTCGGCTTCCCGGTACACGTGCGCCACCGCATCTTCCAGCTCGGGCGCGTGCCCGACCAGCACCAACACCCGCCCGCCGCTGGTCACCAGCTGGCCATTTTGCTCCCGGGTAGCGCCGTGGAAGGCGAGGATACTCGGATGCAACTGGTCGAGGCCGGTGATGGGGAAGCCGGTGGGGAAGCCCGCGGCGGGGTAGCCGCCCGAAGCCAGCACCACGCCTACGTACTGTCCGGGCCGCTGGCGCACCACGGTCTGGCTCAGCCGGCCGTCCAGCGTAGCTTCGATGAGTTCGAGCAGACTGCTTTCCATAGCCGGCAGCAGCACTTCCGCTTCCGGGTCGCCGAGGCGGACGTTGTATTCGAGCAGCTTCGGGCCCTGGGGCGTGAGCATGATGCCGAAGTAGAGGAAGCCGCGGAAGTCAAACTGCTCGTTCTGCAGGCCCCGCAGCGTGGGGTCGATGATATCAGTGCGGATGGCGGCCAGCACGTTGTCGTCGGCGAACGGGACGGGGCAGTAGGCGCCCATGCCGCCGGTGTTGGGGCCCTGGTCGCCGGCCAGCAGCTGCTTGTGGTCCTGCGACGGGGCCAGCAGCCGGATACGGTTACCGTCGGTAACGCCGATGATGCTGATTTCGGGGCCGGTGAGCTTTTCTTCGAGCAGGAAGCTGAACCAGCCGGTGTGCTCGGCCTGCAAGTCATCCAGCGCGGCCTGGGCTTCGGCTACCGACGAGCACACGTACACGCCCTTGCCGGCGGCCAGCCCGTCGTATTTCACCACCACCTGCCCATTCAGCTCGGTGGCTTTGGCGCGGGCATCGGCCAGCTTATCACTCCGGTACTGCCACGACAGGGCCGTGGCTACGCCGTGCCGCCGCATAAAGTCCTTGCTCCACACCTTGGAGCTTTCCAGTATCGCCCCGGCCCGGCCCGGCCCAAACACGCGGATGTCGGAGCCGGCGAAATAGTCGACCACGCCCGCCGCCAGCGGGGCCTCGGGCCCGACCACAATGAGCTGCACGCCGTGCTGCCGACAGAAGCTCTGGATGGCGGGAAAGTCGGTGGCGCTGATGTCGGGGTGGCTATTAGGGATGCCGCCGTTGCCGGGCAGCACGTGTACCGTGGCCCCGTCGCGGGTCAGCTTCCACGCCATGGCGTGTTCACGGGCTCCGCCGCCGAGGAGAACTATGGATTTGGGACTGGTGCTCATGTGATGTTCTCGTGTTGGTTCCCGCAGAGGGCGCAGAGGGTTTCGCGGAGGTTCGCAGAGTCGTTCTTGATTACAGCACCCGCAGCTCGGCGTCGGCCGCTCTCAGCTTGGCTTTGGTGACCAGGATTTCCTTGGAGAGCTGCTCGCGCAGGCGGGGCAGGTTCAGAGCGCGCACGGCCGCTTGCGCCGCATTATCGGGGCGTACTACGGTCAGGTTGGGCGTGCCACTGGACATGATCACCGATGAGTTCAGGTTCATGGCCAGCTCGGCGTAGTCCTTCCACGGCGGGCAGCTGATGACGGGCACGTTCACGTTGGCGGCCAGCGCCCCGCCGAGGCCGTTGGAGAGGCCGGCCACGGCGATGATGACACCGGGCTCCACCGAGTTGTTCCATACTTCGGCCATACCAGCTATTTCCTCGCCGTTCTTGTGGGCCGAGGTCACGCGCAGCTGGGTGAAGATGTTGTAGGCTTCGAAGTTCTGGCGGATCTTCAGGCAGTGCTCCTTGTCGGCGGCCGAGCCCATGACGATGTTCACCCAGGCGTCCTTCATGATGCCGGCGCGCACGAGGTTGCCCACGAGACGGGCCCGCACGTCGCCGCCGGTGGGCAGCGGGGCACCGGTGATGCGCTCAAAGATGTCGAGGTAGCGTCGGCTGGCTTCCTGAGCCACTTCCGGAGTGAGGGCGCGGGGGTACTGCCCATCCTGCTTGTTCTGAATCAGCCACTGGCGCACGTACTCCTTGTCCATCTGCTCGGCCGTTTCGGGGTTGCGGGCGTAGTGCTCGGCGCTCCAGAACCGCGACGAGTCGGGCGTGTGGATTTCGTCAATCAGGATCAGCTCCCCGTTCAGCAACCCGAACTCGTACTTGGTATCGACCAGGATGATGCCGCGCTCGGCCATCCAGGCGGAGGCAAAGTTGAACAGTTCCAGCGACTTCACCCGCATCTGCTCGTACAGCTCGGCCGCTACCCAGCCCTCCCTCACCAGATTCTCGGGCGTGATTTCACGGTCCGAATCCTCCTTGGTGGTTGGCGTCACGATGGGTGCCGGGAACTGCTGGTGCTTGGTCAGCCCGTCGGGCACCGACACGCCCGAGAAGGTGCGCTGGCCTTTCTGGTAGCCGCGCAGCATGGAGCCGGTGATGTAGTTGCGCACAATCATCTCCACCCGAATCGGCTCGGCCTCTTTGGCCAGGGTCACGTTCGGGTCGAGCAGCTCGATGACGTGGTTGGGAATGATGTGCTGGGTTTTGTCGAACCAGAAAGCGGCCAGCCCGTTGAGCACCGCGCCCTTGTGGGCAATGGGCGTTTCCAGCACCGAGTCGAAGGCCGACAGCCGGTCCGTCACCACGATGAGCCGCTCGCCGGAAGGTGCGCGGTAGGAGTCGCGGACTTTGCCGCGGTGCAGAAGTTCGAGCTGGGGAGTAGCGAAGTGGTTGAGAGTGTTCATATCGGGACCCCTCCCCCCGGCCCCCTCCCCAAAAGGGAGGGGGTGCCAGACGAGGATGTGCGGAGCTGGTTTTGGTGGTGAAGGAACTTAGGTTTGACGCTAGTTGAGATTTTGCAATCAGGCCTGGATGTGAGCCAGACGGCTTTGAATCTGTTGCAGCACTTTTCCCGGGTGATCCAGAATGTCCTGGTTGCTGAAGCGGAGCACCTCGTAGCCCAGCTCCTGCAACACAGTGGTGCGGTCCTTATCATAAGCGGCCTGTTCAGCATCGGAATGGATTTCTCCGTCCGCTTCCACAATCAGCTTCGCCGACAAACAGACGAAATCCACGATGTAGGAGTCAATGGCGTGCTGCCGCCGAAACTGCGCACCCAGCTTCTCGCGCCGCAGCTCCTCCCAGAGCTTTGCTTCAGCCCCGGTGGGCTGTTTGCGATTCTCCCGCGCCCAAGGCCCCAGCGTTTTCCACTTCCCCGCGGTGGTAGTGAAAACATGCTCCTGCGCCGTCTGAAACGCAGCAACGTCGCCTTCAACAGCCTCGCCAGCCGTCTGGCTCCCCCTCTCCTTTGGGGAGGGGGCCGGGGGGAGGGGTCCACGGATGTGCGCCACAATATTCCGGAACAGCTTGAGCCCGTCGCCTTCCTCACTCAGGGTGGGGTTCTGCCGCTTGCGCCGGGCCCAGTCGGGGTGGTTGTAGAGCGAGAGGAACGCCTCGGGATGCGGCATCAGCCCGAACACCCGGCCGGTGGGATCGGTCAGGCCGGCGCAGTTCAGGTCGGCGCCGTTGGGGTTGTGCGGGTACACGTCGGTGGGCGAGCCGTCGAAATCAACGTAGGCCAGGCAGTTCAAAGCCTGGGCTTCGATGGCGGCCAGCGTGTCGGCGCCCCGGATAATCAGGCGGCCCTCGCCGTGGCGCACGGGCACTTCCAGCGTGTCGATGCCTTTCAGGAAGGGCGAGTTCGACTCGGGGTTTACTTTGAGCCGCACCCACCGATCCTCGTATCGTCCCGAAGCATTATGGGTCAACGTCACTTCCGGCGTCACGGTGCCGCTCAGGTTGGGCAGCAGCCCGAGCTTGACCAGCACCTGGAAGCCGTTGCAGATGCCCATGACGAAGTTGCCGTCGGCAATGAAGTCACGGATGTCGTCGAGCAGGGTGCGGCCCTCGGCGTTTTTGCGGTAGCGCAGCTTGTTGGCCAGCACCACGCCCGAGCCCAGATCATCGCCGAATGAGAAGCCCCCGGGGAAGTTCAGGATGTCGTAGTCGTGGATGCTGACGTGGCCGTGCAGCACCTGATTCAAGTGTACGATGGTGGCTTCCGCGCCGGCCAGCGTATAGGCCGCGGCAAATTCCTCCTCGCAGTTGATGCCGAACCCGGTCAGAATTAGCGCTTTTACTGGTTTTTGGTTATTGGTTTTTGGTTTTTGGTCGGACGAATGGTCCTCCGCACTTTGTAGTGGCTCGGTGGATTCGTGGCCACCGTCCACGCTCTTAAAGCCGGGCAGCTTGATGTTGCCTTCGGCATCCACGACCTCATAGCCCGGATCTTCGTGCTGGGGCCGTGGGGGCGTATTCTGGTCGGGCAGTTTAGGTTTCTCTTCCATCTGTTCTACTACGCGTTACTGCGCGGCTGCGTGCTGGCCGAAGCCGATAATTCGATTCACCGGGCCGTTGGTCCACTCGTGCCGCAGGGCCGCCGTACTAGCCGCAATAACAGTCTGGCCGCCGTGGCGCACTGTGAGCTGGCCGTCCGCCGTCACCACGCCCAGGTGGGTGGCGCGAGCACCGAAATGCTGCTCAAACGCCACCACGTCTTCCGGCGCCACCGTAGCCACAAACCGGGAATGAGACTCGGCAAACAGCTGCACGGGCACGGGTAGCGCCCCAT
Organism: Hymenobacter elongatus; assembly: GCF_004745955.1. Lineage (GTDB taxonomy): Bacteria > Bacteroidota > Bacteroidia > Cytophagales > Hymenobacteraceae > Hymenobacter > Hymenobacter elongatus. Next base: position 28,991 of record NZ_SRLD01000030.1, read on the forward strand.
TCACCAAAAGAGCGTCAGGCTCCCCCTCCCCACCGGATGTCGCGAATGAAGCGAGTGGGGGGCTGGGGGGTGGGGCTGGCAGCTCCACCGCCGCCCCGCAGCCGTACCCAAACGTAGCCTCCGCCAGCGCCACGGCCAGGCCGCCATCCGACAGGTCGTGGCAGGACTGGATCAGCCCTTTATCATTGGCTTGGCCCAGCAGAACATAAAGGGCTTTGGCCGGCCCGAAGCGCACCTGGGGCACGTTGGCGCCCAGCTCGCCGAAGAGCTGGTAGAACTCCGAGCCGCCCAGCTCGTCGTAGGTTTCACCGAGTAAGTAGATAACGTCGTCGGCCTGCTTGAAGTCGGAGGTGATGGTGCGGCGCACGTCCTCAATTTTGGCGGTCATCGAGTACAGCACCGTGGGCGGCACCGAAATCTTGACGCCGTCGGCCTTGAAGTCGTTTTTCATCGAGTCCTTGCCCGAGGTGAGCGGGATGCAATAGGCCGCCGTGGCGTCGCGCAGGGCTTCGCACATCCGCACCAGCTTGGCCAGCTTGAGCTTACCGTCGGGGTTGCTCACGGGGTCGTACACCGAGTCGGGCACGCAGAAGTTGTCGTTGACGGACCAGAAGTTGCCGTCGCCGTACGTGAGGTTGGGCAGCTTGCCGCCCACGGCCACAATCTGGCGCACGGCCTCGTCGAACGCGCCGGCCGACATGTGGTAGGCGTCCAAATCCCCGAAGCGGGGCAGAATGCCGTTGCTCACGGCCACGCCTTCCCAGCTCTCGAAGTTGAAGCGCACCACGGCCGCATCCTGCGGGGCCTGGCCCGTGGCGCCCATCAGCGGCTTGATGATGGTGCGGCCCTTCACCTCGTGGTCGTACTGCCGGATCACCGACTCGCGGGAGCAGATGTTGAGGCTGCCGAGCAGGCGGGTGAGGACGTCAGTGTAATTCAGGTCAGCCGCCAGTTTTGGCTCGGTGGCCTCCGGCTTGCGCCACTCGGCTTCCAGCACTTTGCGCGGCACGCCTTCGTGCAGAAACTCCATATTCAAGTGAGCCACCGGCGCACCGTCGAAGCGCACGTCGAGGTAGCCGTCGGCGGTGAAGTAGCCGATGTCGGTCAGCTCCACTTCCATTTCCCGGCCCAAAGTCAGCAGGTCGTCCAGCTTAGCAGGTTCCACGGCCAGCGAAAACCGCTCCTGCGACTCCGACACGAATATCTCCCAGGGCCGCAGCCCCGGATACTTCAGCGGCACCTTTTCCAGCTCTACCACCGCCCCGCCGCTGATGGTGGCCAGCTCCCCAACGCTGGAGGACAGGCCGCCGGCGCCGTTGTCGGTACTGCACCTGATCAGACCGCGCCGCGTAGCCAGGATCAGAAAGTCCATGGCCAGCTTCTGCGTGATGGGCGAGCCAATCTGCACGGCCGTGGCGGGCGAAGTTTCGTCGAGCTCGATGCTGCTGAACGTCGCGCCGTGGATGCCGTCCTTGCCCACCCGGCCCCCGGCCATGATGATGCGGTCCTGGGGGTCAATCTTCTTTTCCCACGAATCGAGCCCGGCCAGCTGCATCGGCATCACGGCGCCGGTGCCGCAGTACACCAGCGGCTTGCCGGCGTAGCGGTCGTCGAATACAATGGCCCCGTTCACCGTCGGCACCCCCGACTTGTTGCCGCCGTCTTCGATGCCCTTGCGCACACCTTCGAAAATGCGGCGCGGGTGGAGCTGATTGGTCAGCAGAGTACCCGAAAACTCGGGGTTGCCAAAGCACAGCACGTTGGTATTGAACAGCAGCCGGGCGCCGCCGATGCCGGTGGCCAGCGGGTCGCGGTTGTTGCCCAGAATGCCGGTAATGGCCCCGCCGTAGGGGTCGATGGCCGAAGGGGAGTTGTGGGTTTCCACCTTCCACACAAACAGCGACTCCGGGTTGATGCGCACGGCCCCGGCGTTGTCGCTGAACACCTTGATGAGCCAGTCGTTGCCGTTGGCCCGCAGCTGGCGGTCTACTTCGGCGGTGGCGTCTTTGATGTAGGTCTTGAACAGGCCGTCTACTTCGTGCGTCGCGCCGGTGTCGGCGTCGGTGTACTTGATGAGGGCCGAAAACTCCTTGTGCTTGCAGTGCTCCGACCAGGTTTGGGCAATGATTTCCAGCTCGCAGTCCGTCGGGTCCTGGGGCAAGCCGGCGGCCTGGCGCTGGGCGCTGATGGCCGCGTAATGGTCGCGCACGGCCCGCATTTCCGCCAGGTTCAGGGCGTAGAGGTTGTCTTTCGACAGCTTCACCAGCTCCTCATCGGTGAGGCTGGTCAGCGGGACGAGGTCCGTAATGGATTCGGCCCCGCCACCGGGCCGCGGCGTGTAGTCGCGGATGTCGGTGATGGGGCCGGTTTCGAAGCGGTGGATGAGCTTGTTGCCGAGCAGCTCCTGGGCCAGCTGGCGCAGGCTGCTTTCGGGCAGGGCCGCTTCCAGGAAGTAGAGCCGCTTGCTGAAGATATGCTGGGTGTGGATGTCGAGCGGCTCGTTCAGGAAGTCGCCGAGGGCGTTCTGGGCCGAGATGCCTTCGTCGTCGGTTACGCCGGGCAGCTTGGCGACGAGGATGTAGCTCTGGTAGTCGGGGCCGTGGCGGAACTCATTCAGGACCACGTCGTGCAGCACCGGGTCCTGGAGGCAGTGGGTGGCGAAGGCCTGAAGCTGAGCGCGGCTCAGGGGGTAGCGCACCGTGTAGAGCGCCGTGCTTTGCACCCGGCCGGTGGTCAGGCCGAGGTGGCGCTGGGCGGCTTCGGCGATGCGCTGGCCCTCGCCATCGTGTTGGCCGGGCTTAAGCAAAAGCTGAATGGTTCTTGGGGTCGATTCCAAAAGGAGGTGTTTGTCTATTTTTCGGGTTTCCCACGCGTGGCACCAGCGCCACCGTGAGGAAGCATACTCTGGACTGAGTACGCCGAAAATGCCTTGCTCCGACGCCGGTTGCGCCGCAGTAGGTTTAAGAAAACGCTTTGTCGGGCCGACTGCCCGGCTTTACCACCGGAATACCTGCCCGGCACAGCGGGCACTCATCGGGTGCGTAGGTAGCCGCCGTTACCGGCAGCAGGGCAAAGTTCGGAAAACTTAGCTCAGCATTGCCCCCCGTGCGGTCAATTAAACTCACGACGGCCAAAATTTCTGCGCCCAGGCTGGTCAGCAGGCGGGCTACTTCGTTGGTGCTCTTGCCGGTAGTCACCACGTCTTCGGCAATGACAATTTTCTGCCCCGGCTCCACCGTGAAGCCGCGCCGTAGCGTCATCTGGCCCGTGTCGTCGCGCTCCGTAAAAATACCCGGGACGCCCAGCTGCCGGGCCAGCTCGTAGCCAATCACCACGCCGCCCATGGCCGGCCCCACCACCACGTCGGGCTGCAGGCCCGCGGCCCGTAGCTGCCGGGCCAGCTCCGCCGCGGCCGGCGCGGCCAGATCGGGGCGGCGCAGAAACCGGGCGCACTGCACGTAGGTATCGGAATGCAGACCAGACGACAGGCGGAAGTGCCCGCGCAGCAGCGCGTCTTCCTGCAGCAGCTGCTGCTCCAGGGTGGCGGGGGAGAAGGTGGTTGGGATGGAAGGCAAGGAGTAGGGAGTTCCTGGTTTGGTTGAAAAAGGACGTCATGCTGAGCGCAGTGAAGCATCTCGCGTGCTGACGGCAGATTAGTAATTCAACGAAGCGGGCGAGATGCTTCGACAAGCTCAGCATGACGCCATTTCAGCATGACCTTATGCATAGTACTACACCGCTACCGGCCGAAACTGGTTGATCTGCGCGACCAGCTCCCGCGCCGTGGCGCCGGCATCCGCCGCCTGCCACAACGCCCGCGACGTATTGATGAGCAGCCCTGAACCATCCGGCCGCAGGCCGGCGCGGAGAGTTGCGGCCAGATCACCGCCCTGGGCACCCACGCCGGGCACCAGAAACCACTGCTCCGGGCTCAGGCTGCGCAGCCGGGCTACGGCCGCGGCATTCGTCGCGCCTACCACCAGCCCGATGCCGCCGTGCTCCTCGTCGAGCTGGCGGGCCACGCCCGCGGCGCAGTCGGAAAGGTAGCCGCCCCGGGTCAGGGCCACATCCTGGAGGGAGTGCACGGGTTGGTTGGAGGTTTTGGCCAGCACGAACACCATCTTGCCGGGCCGGGCGAAGGGCACGATGGCGTCGTCGCCCATGTAGGGGTTCACCGTCACGCCATCGGCCCCTACCACGTCGTAGGCGAAGCGGGCGTAGTGGTCGGCGGTGTTGGCAATGTCGCCGAACTTGCCGTCCAGAATCACCGGAATACCGGCGGGAACACGCCGCACGGTTTCGCGCAGCAGCTTTACGCCGTCTTCCCGGCTCAGGAAAAAGGCCAGGTTGGGCTTAAAGGCCGCGGCATACCCGCTGGTCTGGTCAATAACTTCGGCCAGCCGGTGGGCGGCCTGGGTGTCGTCACCCACGGGGTCGAGGCCCACGCACAACAGCGTATTGGCGTCCTGCACCCGGTGAATCAGCTTTTCCATCGCGTCGATATAATTTCAGGTTTGAGGTTGGCGCATTCGGCCGCCAGCCGGGCCGTCAGGCCGGGTTCCAGCCATTCGCCGCTGGCAATCTGCACGGCGCTGGCGCCCACGCGCAGGTAGTCGGCGACGTGGCCGGCCGTGAAGATGCCGCCCGTACCGAAAATCGGGAGCGTAATCTGCTCGTCGTGGGCCAGCTCATACACGCAGCGCAGCGCCACCGGGCGCAGCGCCTCCCCCGACAGGCCACCTACCAGCGGCTCGGCCGTGGCATCGTCGGGCAGGTGGAGCGACTTCAAAATATTGGTAGCGGCCAGCGCCGTGGCACCGCCCTGCTGGGCCCCCAGAGCCAGGCCCCGGATATGGTCGGGCCACGGTGGCAGCTTCACCACGATACTGGCCGCCGGACCCAGCTCATTACGCACGGCCTCGGTAGCCTCGCGCACAAACCGGGGCGTGATGTCGGCCCCCTGGCCCGTCTCCGAGCAGGTGATGTACACTTCCACGCCCGCAATCTGGCGGCCGACTTCGCGCTGCAGGAAGCGGGCAATCTTGCGGAAGCCGGGGATACCCGGGGCCGTGATGCTGACCAGCACCGGCACACCGTAGCGCAGCAGGTGAGGCAAATGCTCCTGCACCAGAATTTCGGCGCTTTCGGTGCGCATGTTGGTGGCGTTGAGCAGGGTTTGCTCGTTCACCTGCCAGATGCCTTCCTCATAAAGTCCTGGTCGGGGCTCCATGGTGACGGTACGGGTGAAAATAGCGCCTAGCCGCTCGTAGCCGGCCCCTTCCAGCTGCCACGAGGCGGCCGCCAGACACACGGGATTTTGCAGCGTGAGAGTTCCTAGTTGCATGATTTCGCTCGTTAACTACCGGTGCCATCCAGAGCTGACGAATACTGCTAAGCGTGAGACGGCAGCCTCTTTTTTCACCAAAATTCTACCGCAATACGTCTCAGAACAGCCTCCGTCAGCTCAGGACAGCATGTTTTATTGCCTCACAATCAGCGCCCAGCCCAAAGCGGGCTACTGTAAAAGCAAAGCGCCCGGTGGTGGCCGGGCGCCCTGTTAACCAGTTCGTTAGATAACGTTGTCGCGGTTGATCAGGAACGGTACGCAGTCCCGGATGTCCGTCTGGCCGAGGATGAACTGGGCTACCCGGGCCATCCCCACGCCGGCACCCGAGTGCAGCTTCACATCATGCTCTTTGTGGAAATCGATGTACCAGTCGAAGTCCGACAGCTTCATGCCCTGCCGCAGCAGGCCTTCCAGCATGGAGGACGTCACCAGCTTGTGGCGCAGCTTCTCGGCGTCGAACTCGCGCTCGGCGGAGCCGGCCGATTCGCCGGCCAGGGGCAGCAGCAGGTCGGAGGAGTTTACCACGCGCGGGTCGTCGTCGTTGTTGCGCATATTGAAGAACTTGATGTCGGCGGGGTAGTGCGTCACGAACATCGGGCCCATCAGCTCGGTCAGGCGACCTTCGTGCGGTGCCTCGAGGTCGTCGCCCCACACCAGCTCGGGGAAGCCTTCGGTTTTGAGCAGCTCCACGGCATCAGCGTAGGTCATGCGCTCAAAGGTCAGGTTGGCCAGGTCGGCAGCGTCGCGGCCGAACAGGGCCAGCTCCTTGGCGCAATCCTGGGCTACCTGCTTCGAAGCCGTGGCGACGATACCGGCCAAGTGACCGAGCAGCTCGTCGAGACCACCGACGTGCTCGATTTCAAACAGGCTGAACTGCGCCAGGCGGCGGTTGTCGGCGTTCAGCTCCTTGCGGAAGCTCTGGATTTCGCCGTACACGCGGCCACCTTCCACGGCCTGGGTCAGCATCTCGATGTAGAGCTGGTTGGACTGGGGCAGAAACATCTTCTTGCCGTCGTACCAGTCGATAGTGAACAGCGTGTCGGTGTTTTCGCAGGCGCCGGTTACGCCCACAATATGGGGCATGTTGTGGATAGCCAGGAAGCCTTCCGACTCGACATACTTACGGGCGCCGCGGATCATGGCATCCCATACTTTAATCACGGCCATACGCTTGGGGTCCGTGCTCAGGTTCACGTTGCGAGTGGCGACGGGAGCGGCGGCTACCATCTGCTGGGCGAGGGTGGTGGTGTCGTTCATGAAGTTACCGGGTGTGAATGTGAGAAATTAGAAAATGCTGGGCCGCACGGTTGCCGATGCCCGAACCGAACGGGCATAAAAAAACCGCTTCGGAAACCGGAGCGGTGAACGGGGCAAAAACCGAGAAAATGGAAAAATTAACGGGGGAAAAGACCTTCCGGTCTTCTCGCAGGACGTCGATGTGGAGAGTCCCGCGCTTCATTACTTCTGGATAGAGAGGTGGAGCACGGTGCAAAAGTACTAATTGTTACCACTGACACTAACTTGGTAACATTAAGTTTATGTTACCAAAATGTTACGTTGCTCGCAACCACCCACTGCTGTCTCGTGAAAGCAAGGCACAGCATCAAGCATATGTAAAATACTGACTGGCAAATTTTTGCATACAAATAAATATTTCAGACCCGGTTTTTCAGATCCTTCCCTATCTTTGCTTCATCTAAGCAAAAGACAAATTCAACGCCATAACAGAGCAATAAAATTATTTAAAATAATACAATTTTATCATTTTGACGTCAAGAATGTTGCGAGCAACTGGTTTCCCCTTCCCCAACAGCAATCATTTCGGCTTTTCAACAGCGATGCTTCCATTTTTCAAGAGTTTGGGTGAGTCTCTCAGCTTCATCGTAGCGTAACAAATTCACAACAGACTGTTAATAGTTCAACCTGCCAGTAACCCGGTACTTTTGCTTCCGTCATATTTGCACCACCACTTTGCTTCCGTACTGTCATGAAAAAAGTGCTGTTTATTCTCTTGTTTGCTGGCTGGGCCAGCACCGCCGCGCAGGCTCAGAATAGCGCCGCCGCCGCTGTAGCCTACGCCGAGAACGTGCTGGCTGATGGTGCGGGCAAGGAAGCACTGTATAATCGGGCGGCGGAGTGGAGCACCAGCCACTTTGCGTACGGCCCCAAGACGGGAGCAAAAACCGATGCGGCCACGGGAATGGTGCGGGTAACGGGCACCGGCAAGGTGAAGCCCGTAACGCCAGCGGGCAAGGAACAGGAGATGCTGGTACGGTTCGACTTTGTATTTCGGGCCAGCGAAACCGGCTACGAATACAGCGTCGGCTCCTTTCGGCTCGTAGCTGACCCCAACAAGCCCGAAGAATCGGTGATGCTGAGCGACTACATCACCCAGCTCGCCGCCGAGCGCTCCAACACCCGCACTTTCAACGACCGCCGTGTGACGGCCCAGGCCACTGCGCTGGCCAGCGAAGTGGCCATGAGCTTCCGCTCCTATATGAACACGCTGCCTTCGGCGGAGGAAGGCATGGTTGGTGTGCCAGGCGCAGGCAAAGAGTAAGCTACACAGTCACATGTAGATCAAAACCACCTCTGGCTACGGCTGGAGGTGGTTTTGATCTACATACACTTATCTATTCCCCAACCGGCACCGGATAGCGCTCCAGTAGATGCAGGGTGCGCTCGGGCAGCTCGCGGGCGTCGAGCACGATAAATCCGTCGAGGGTATTGGAGAAGTTAGGGTCCAGATTGAAGCCCAGTAAATGAGCATTCTGCTTCAGGTAATGCCGTAGCAATACCGGAATGCCCGCGCCGCCGGGCTCGAAGGTGGCAATGAGCTTATGCAGATCCTGCACGGTAGTCAAGCCCGTTTGGAGCGTGGCGGGTATTTCCGTTGCGTCGAGCGGCCGGTAGCGGAACTGCTTCCGAGGCTTGACGAGGCACGCCAGATCGGCTCGGAAGTAGTGAGCGGTCAGAAAGTTGACCATCACGGCCCGCGACACGGTCGAGAAGCGGTTGCTGATGCTCACGGGGCCGATCAGGTAGCGGTATTCAGGGTGGCGGCTCAGGTATTCGGCTATGCCTTTCCACAGTAGCGCCAAGGGCTGGGGCTGCTTCTGGTACTCGGCCCGCACAAAGGAGCGGCCCAGCTCCAACGACTCGGCCAGGAAGGGCTCCAGCGCTTTGGCCATCCGAAACAAGGAGTGCAGGTAGAACCCGCGCCGCCCGTGGTGCCGCAGGATGGTGCGGCCCCGTCCTATCCGATACGCACCCACGATACGGCGGGTGGCGCGGTCATAGAGAAACAAGTGCCGGTAGTAGTCGTCGTAGCCATCCAGGTCGAGCGGCTGCTGGGTGCCTTCGCCTTCCCGGCGAAACGTCAGCTCGCGCAGCCGACCGATTTCCCGCAGCACGTGGGGCAGCTCGGCCTTGCTGGCAATATAGACCTCCCAGCTGCCCGTGCGCACCAGGCACCGCGTGGGCCGCAGCGCGTTGATGTCGGCTTCCACCAGAGCGGCGTCGGTTTCGGCCACTACGGGCACCGGGGCCGTGGCCGCCTCGGTGCTGCCGGGCGACGGGCTGGCACCCAGGGCAAATACCCGGGCCCGCACGTACGCCAACCCCTCGGGAGCCGCTATCTGAGCCAGCTCCCGGGGCATAATGGGACGGCCTACCCGCACTCGTATCGTTTGCCCGCGCTTGTTGAGCAGCTCGGCGGGCAGGCGGGCCGTTCGGAGCCACGGGTGCATGAGTCCCAACAGGCTGAAGGTTTCGCTGTTGTGCCCACTCAGCCAGACTGGCACGACCGGCACCCGCGCCACGCTGAGCAGCCGCCCGGCCGTGGGATGCCACTGGGCCTCCGCAGCCGCCTGAAACGGCCGCGGCCGACTTGCTACCTCACCAGCCGGAAACAGACCAATAGGAACTTCATTGTGCAGATAATGCAGCAGGCGGCGCACCCCTGGCACATTGCGGCCCGCTTTGGCCCGTTCGGGGTTCACCAAGATCAGATGATTGCTCAGCTGGGGCAGCAGCGGAGCCAGGGCTTCGTTGGCCACGATTCGAAAGTCGGGCCGTACCTCCGTCAGCACGTACAGCAACACCAAACCATCGACCAAGCCACACGGGTGATTGCCGACGGCCACAAAGCTGCCGGTGCGGGCCAGCTGCCGCAGCTCCGCCGCATCGTACTCGATGGTGATGCCCAGGCTCCGGAGCAGGCTCCCGATAAACTCCCGGCCCTGCAGGTGGGCGCTTTGCTTATACAGCAGCTCCAATTCCCGCACGCGGGCTAGTTGGTCCAGCATGGGCCGGAGCAGTTCCTGGGAACGCCGCCCCAGGAAGGACGGATAGGGAAAGCTAGAAGCAGACAGTAGATCCATCGGTGGGAAGCCATACCGGCCCGGGACACTCGGGCAGCGGCGGATCAACAAATTTCACGAGCGGGTATTGACTGAGCGTTACCACCGTATTACGAATCCGTTAAGAGCGAGCTGCTTACCCCTTATAAAACGCGAAAAGCCGCGTTGCAGCGCGGCTTTTCGGTATTCACCACCTTTCACTATAAGTATGGAGCACAACGAGCAATACAACAGTTACATAGAGAAGCATCCGGCACCACTCTGCGCCGGAGGAATTCGCCTGCTACAATATAGCAAAAAGGCCCTGACGACCAAGCAGGTAATCAGGGCCTTTTCAGGCTAGCTCATCAGCAGAAATCAGCTCGTGGGGCCGCTGTCTACGCGGGCTTCGATGGTGGCCTGCACCGTAGCGGACACGGCCGACAGAATGTTGTAGCCCGTAGCCTGCTCGATGGCATCTACCGACGTGCGGTATACGCCCCAGCTCGTGTTCAGCGCGTTGTCGTTGGGCGTGTTGATGGCAATAATGCGGGTGCTGGTCGTGACGCGGCTGGCATCGGAGCTACCCTCGGGCAATACCACGATTACCTTCCAGCAGCGGTTCGGCACCGTTACGCGGCCCGCGTCGAGCGTCGTTTTGTAGCCAGCCGAACCCGTGCCGCCCGTGCCGTAGCTACCGCAGATAACGTACAGCTCGTTGCCCTGACTTACGAGGGTACGGCAATAGTTTTCCAGATTGGCCCAGGTCCGTTGGTTGTTATTGGGGGCCTGGGGCATCATGTTGGTCATCAGAAAGGTAGCCGAGTTGTCGGCTACCGAGCCCGTACGGTCGGCTGAAGGGCAGTTGTGGCCCCGGTCGAAGCCCGAGCCAGTGTAGCTGGAGCTCGTGGGCCGGTACCAGCCGGAAGGCAAGGTAGCGTCGGCGGCAAAGTTATCCTGGCGCGGCGTGCTACCCAGCCAGGCGCTGCTCAAATGCCAGCTCACCCAGTTCGGAATGCCCCGGTCGCGGTGATACGACAGCGCAAACTGCGACTTCGACAATAGGTAGTTGGTGTAGCTAGTGGTGCTGGTGGTGGCTCCGCTGGGGTTACCCATAGTCAGGTGGCTGTCGCGGGTGGCATCAAAGCTCTGGGCAACTGTAGTAGGAGCGTTTGGCGCTACGGTTTCATCCTTGGAACACGAAATAGCCAGGGTGCCGAGCAGGCCAAAGCTAAGCAAGCGGTAGAGGGTACGCTTCATGTAGGAGGAGTTTGGTTGGGTGAAAAAAAGGAGAGAAAAGAAAGAATTGGTATAGGTCAGAAATCGGGTGCAAAGATGCCGGAAATGGCATGTAAATATGTTACCCAAATATTACCATTTTTATTCTCTATAAGGAATACAGCAGTGCATAAGCAGGTGCTAAGCAGATAAAATATTGCACTAACCGGCCCAAAACACCCTATTCAGCTTGTGAGACGCATTTTAACTAGACTAATTACAGAACAGGTGACATAATTATGCACATACTATATCCTGCATATATCCTACCAACACGAAGACGGATACCACAAGTTGATAGAATTAATTCCTGACTACATTTTATGTACTGCTGGACCGCCAGATAGAGTTATTGCGAGATATAGCTCACCAAAAAGTCACGCTACCACTGGTAGCGGGACCTGGGCTGCGTATGCTGCTAAGACGCTTAAAACAGCTGGCTGCTACCGCCCCGTTATGAGCAGGCGCTGGCTGGCTACCCGACGGCCGACGGCATCCGTCAATACTACATGATATACTCCCGGGCCGAGCTTGTCGGGCGGCAGTAGTAGCACCTGCTGGCTGGCTGGCGCGGCCCACACTTTAGTGCCCAGGTTGCCATACACACTCACCACCGAGCCCTGGGTGGGAGCCGAAACCAGTTGGACCCTGATTTCCTGCGCTACGGCCGCCGGGTTTGGGTACACATCCATTGCCGTTGCAGACTGGTTCCTCCAGCTCACGACCACTACCGGCGACAGGTGTTCGGCACCATCCACATCGACCTGGCGCAGGCGGTAATATAGCGACGTAGGGCTCTGGCTGGCGGCTGCTTCGTCGCGGAACCGGTAGGCCACGCCCCGAGCGCTGGTGCCGGCCCCAGCCACCTGCCCGATGGCCAAGAAGGCCGTTGTGGTGCCTACCGCGCGCTCAATAGCGAAGTGTTTGTTTTGCTTTTCCGAAGCAGTTTGCCACGTAAGCTCCACGCCACCTTCTGTTACTCGGCCCTGAAAAGCGCGTAGCTCCACGGGCAGCGGCACAGCCGGCGGGCCCACTTCGGTCGGGAAAGCCGGATTTGGATCATCGGCGAAGGCGTAGAAGATCTGAGCGGCGGAGAACAGGCCCACACCGCCGGTTATTTCTACCTCTACCCACTCAAAATCCTGGGTGGTCAGAAAGGCCAGCTCGTGTCGGTTGTCGCCTACCAAACCCAGATCGGCGAGGGTGGTGGTAGTCGAGCTTTCGATGAGGCGGCTACCGTTAGCCCCGCCGTAGGTGTTGATGCGGATATTTTGGAGCAGCGTCGCATTGAGGAGCGCATCGTTGGTACGCAGCACGATACCGGCGCGGTTGCCGGCTTTGCCGCCGCCATTCAGGCGCAACTTGAGCTTATAGGTACCCAGCGCCAACACGGGGAAACGAACCTCGGCGAAATCAGACTCGGAGAAGACGTTGTCGGCGGCTCTCTGGGGGTTGCTGGAGCTACAGCCCAGGCACGCAAGGCCGTTGGCAGCTTCCTGGTATTCGGTGTTGCGCTTGGGCTGGATGAAGTCCGAGAGTACTGGCATGTCATCTTCGAAAGCCCGAGGCTCGATGCCAAAACCGTAATACACTTGCAGCGTGTTCAGGGCGCTGGCCAGTGCATGTTGCTTGATTTCGACCCGGTCGAAGGCAGTGCCCGACTTGAAGCTGACCTGGTAGCGGTTGTCCGGCAGCAAGGTCAGCTCGAGCAGGTCGGCTCCGATGCGGCTTTCCTGGGCCACGCCATTCAGGTAGGTCGTTACTTGCAGCGAGTTGAGGACGTTCAAATCCAGTACCCCGCCGTTGCCAATCACGAAGCCTGCCTGATAGCCGGACGGCGCCTGTCCTTCCAGCTTCACCTGGAGCGCGGCCGAGCAATTGCCGACGCCCGCTACCGTCGTCAGCGTAGCAAAGTTGGTCAGGCCACGGTCTACCGCGTTGCCCGGGTTCGTCACGCCCGTTCCGACGCAGACTGCCACCGGGCCGCCGCCGGTGTTCACGGCATAGTCGCTGGCCAGCGGCTCCGTGCTGCGCGACAGATAGCCCAAGGCTGTGGTAAACTGCGTGTTGGCCGGCACTCCGTAGGCATAGAGCACCCGAATGGTATTCACGCCATTCACACTACCACTCACGATAATTTCCAGCTGATCGAACGGCTTTGCGGCCACGAACTCCAGCCGAACGCGGCTATCCGACAACGCCGTGCTGCTGACGGCGGCATCGTTGGCCACCAGCTCCTGCTGCTGACTTCCGTTCAGATAGGTACGCAGCGTGAGCGTAGCCAGGGCACCGGCATTGAGCTCATTACCGCTGCTGATTACCAGCCCAGCCCGGTAGTTAGCCGGGGCAGTGCCCGAGAGGCGCAAGGCCAGCCCTACGCCCCCTCCCAGCACGCCGAGCGTGTTCTGAATGGTAGCATAATTGTCGAGGTCGGTATCGGCGGCCCGCTCGGGATTAGCCACCAGGCACGTGATACAGATGCCGGAGTTTGTGGAACTGGTGCGGTAGTTTTGGGGGGAAGTCGGTACCGCAAACGAAGAATAATAGGGCTGCCCGGTTTGCGCCAGCGTGCTGTGGCCCTGCAGCAACCCCGCTAAGCACACACCTAGCACTTGGAAGTAAAATAGCCTTTTCATAATCGTGAGGTGAGCAGCCGCACATACGGGCTGATGCCTCGCACAAGTACAATGGTTCGGCCAAGCCGCAAGCCAATGCACAATTCATTGTATATCAATTATTTATAAACATTGTTAATAGTTTATATTATCCCGTTGCTGGATAATCATTCCAACTTTGAGAATATCTATACAAACGCTTATTATGAAGCTGTAGCGCAATTGTAAGCACTTGTGACCTGCTTTCTGAGCGGTACTTTTTCCCGGAAATATTGAGCATTTCAGCTGTAGCAGCTTTTTCCCGTTTTGGAATACTCTATTTCGTTTACCCGGCGGTAGATTACATCCCACTAGACCAAACAGTTGAGCATAATTTTCCTCCGAAATCTAATTTTCCTCCGCAATCTAAACCACCATTCTCCACGTATTACTACCCGGTGTTGGCTGGCTTTGCGGGGCTGTTCGGCGGGGTCACGCACCTACCGACGATACTGTTCCTTGCGGGCAACCCACCACGCATAGCATCCTATCTATCAATCGTCAAATCATAAACATTCACATTGCCTTATATTCCTCAGCATACGCTTTTACTTTTACATCTCAGAACCACCTCGTCGCACCTAGCCAAACTTCCACAGCTACCCTATAGCTACATATATCAAGCGGTTAGCTCTTCTTCTCCCTCACCTCTTACTAGCAGTGAAGTACCTATTTCTGCGCCGACAAAAGTCGTGAAGCGCTAGATTTCTCCCTAAGTAGCCCTCATTTATATGCCTATTTCTACTCCTGTTCATATATTTATTGTTGAGGATAACGCCTGGTACGGCGAGCTGCTCGAGTACCGGCTTTCTCAGAATCCTGACCACCATATTCGGCGTTTCACTACCGTCCAGGCCTGCCTCGACAACCTTGGCGACAAGCCCGACCTCATCACCCTGGACTTCTCCCTGCCCGATGGCCAAGGCGACCAGGTCCTGCGCCTGATTAAGGAACGGCACCCGGAGGTGGCGGTTATTGTTATTTCGGGCCAGGAAGACGTGCGCACTGCCATCAGCCTCTTGCACCAGGGTGCCTACGACTACCTGGTGAAGGACGACGAAACCCTGGACCGACTCTGGAACTCGGTCGGCAACGTGCAGAAACAACTGCAGCTGCGCCGCGAAAACGAGCAGCTGCGGGCCCAGATCGGCCAGAAATATGATCCGCAACGCGCTATTCTGGGTGAAAGTCAGCAGATCAAACACCTTTTTGCCTTAATCGATAAAGCGGGCCGCGCCAATATTTCCGTGTCCTTGAGCGGCGAAACCGGCACGGGCAAGGAGCTGGTGGCCAAAGCTATTCACTTCCGCTCCGAGCGGCGCGACCGGCCTTTTGTGGCCGTCAACGTGGCCGCTATTCCGGGTGAGCTACTGGAAAGTGAGCTGTTTGGGCACGAAAAAGGCGCTTTCACTGGCGCCGTCAACCGCCGGATCGGCCGGTTTGAGGAAGCAAACAAAGGCACCATCTTCCTGGACGAAATCTCGGAGCTGGACCTGAGCCTGCAAGCCAAGCTGCTGCGGGTGCTGCAAGAGCGGGAAGTGGTGCGCGTGGGCAGCAATGCTCCCATTGCCTTCGATGCCCGCCTGATGGTGGCCACCCACCGCAATCTGGAGCAGGAAGTGCGGGAGGGCCGCTTCCGCGAAGACCTGTACTACCGCCTGTTGGGCCTGCCCATCATGCTGCCGCCCTTGCGCGAGCGGGGAGCCGACATTCTGCTGCTGGCCAACTCGTTCCTGCAGGATTTTTGCCGCCAGAACAGCATGGTAGCCTGCACGCTCTCAGACCAGGCTCAGGCGTTACTGCTGCAGTATAACTTCCCGGGCAACGTGCGGGAGCTGAAGGCGGTGATGGAGCTAGCGGCGGTGCTGGCCGAGGGCGAGGTCATCCAGCCCCAAGACTTGTCGCTACGGGGCGAGCGGCCGCAGGGCGTGGCCCTGGCCGACTCCGGAGCCGATGAGTCGCTGCGCCACCAGACGGCGGCCATCGTGCAGCGCTATCTGCAGGCATATAATGGAAATATTCTGCAAGTAGCGGCCCGCCTGCAAATCGGGAAGTCTACTATTTACCGTATGCTTCAGAACAAGGAGATTACCCTCTCATAATCTGAATCGTAGCGCCCCGCAGTATGGATTCAATAGTGTATCGGCAGCTGCGGCGACGCCTGCACCAGGCGCAGCGCCACCAAGCCGCCGCCCAGCTTGAACTGCAAACGCTACGCACCCACACTGAGCAGCAGAAAGCGGCGGCAGCTCAGCAGACCGATGCCCTGCTCCAAACCGTCAGCACGGGTCTGCTGGTTGAAAACCCGCAGGGAGTGGTAAGCCTCAATATCCGGCTGTGCCAGCTCCTACACTTACCCGAACCGCCCCACGCGTACCTCGGGCAAACGAGCCAGAAAGTATTTGGGCAGGCCCAACACAGCTTTGCGGACCCCCGCCAAGCCCAGGCCCAAATGGCCGCCGCCGTAGCGGGCCAAACCCAGGTGAAGGGAATGCTGCAGCACCTGGCTAATGGCACCATCCTCCAAGTCGATTATTTGCCCGTGGTGCAGCGTGGCGAAACGGTGCTTCACCTCTGGAGCTATGAGGAAGTAACCCAGCAGCAGCGCACGCTGCTGCATGTGCAGGAACTCTCGCGGCTGGCGGAAGAGTGCCCCAACCCAATTGTCTGCTTCGCGCCCGATGGCCGGGCCCGGTATGCCAACTCGGCCGCCCAGCCTGTTCTGACGGCTCTCGAAAACCCAGTGGAAGCTGAGTGCCACAGCTTTCTGCGCACTGAGATTCGGGCAGCGCTGGCAGCCGGGCAGCCCCGCGTGTACGAGCATAGCCTGGGCACGGTACTTTATCTGTGGACGATAGCGCCTCTACCCCAGGAAATGGGTGTGAATGTGTACCTGACCGACATTACGGCCCGCCACCGGGCGGAGCGGGAGCTGGAGCACAGCCAGCTTTTTGCCCGGCGCATCACCGATACGATTCCGAACCTAGTATTTCTGTTCGATCTGGATGAGGGGCGGCTGCTGTACTGCAACGGCCAAAGCCAGCCGCTGCTGGGCTACACCGACGTGGAGATGATGACCCTGGGCTCGCGCCTGCTGCCCACGCTGCTCACCCCGGCCAGCTTACGGGCCGTGCAGCAGCGCGGCTCCGAGCTGGCCCAGACGGCCGACGGACAAACCTTGGAGTCGGAGTACCAGGTGCGGCACCGGGACGGCAGCTGGCGCTGGATGAAAATCAAAAGCACGCCCTTCACGCGCCACACCGATGGCCGGGTGCAGCAGATGGTGGCCAGCGCCGAGGATATTACGGCCCGCAGAATCATGGAAGCGGAGCTGCGCCAAAGCCAGCTATTTGTGGAGCGGCTGGCCAGCATGGTGCCCAACCTGATTTACATCTTCGACATTGAGCAGGACCGCAATGTGTACTGCAACCAGTTCGTTGAAAAAGTGCTGGGCTATTCGGTCGCCGACTTGCAGTCGATGGGCACCAGCCTACTGGCTCAGTTTGCGCCCCCCGACCAGCTAGTGCTGCTACAGGACCACTTTGCGCAGGTAGCCCAGTGCGCCGACAGCGAAACCCGCTCGCTGGAGCTCTATTTGCTTCACCGCGACGGTAGCCTGCGGTGGCTGCGCCTGACCAACACGCCCTTCGAGCGAGATTCGACCGGAGCCGTGCGGCTGGTAGTGGGTGCCGGGGAGGATATTACCTATTGGAAGGTATCGGAGCAGCAGCGGCGGGCCGCCAACCAGCGGCTGGCCGAGCAAAACCATTTGTTCCGCCAAGTTATTGACACCACGCCCCACCTGATTTACCTCAAAGACGGCGACGGCAACTATCTGCTAGCCAACCAGGCCACGGCCGACCTCTACGGCCTGAGCGTGGAGCGCATCGTGCAAACCAACGCGGCCCGGCTACCGCTGCTCCCCGAGGAATCGGCTCGCTACCTGCGCACCGACCGGCAGGTTATTGCAGACCAGCGCGAGCTGGTAATGGAAGAAACCTTTACCCGCCCTACGGGTGAAACCGTGTGGTTTCACAGCATTAAGCGCCCTTTTCAGTTAGCTGATGGCACTATTCAGGTGCTGGGCGTCGACAGCAATATCACGGCCCTGAAGCAGACCCAGCAGGCCCTGCGCCTAGCCAAGGAGGTAGCCGAGGAGAATGCCCGGGTGAAACAGGACTTTCTGGCCAACATGAGCCACGAAATTCGCACGCCCATGAACGGCATTCTGGGGCTGGCCGGGCTGCTGCACAAAACTCCACTCGATGAGCGCCAGAGCCAGTACCTGGAACACATTCGCCACTCGGCCGAGCACCTTTTGGTGGTTATCAACGATATTTTGGCCATGGCTCAGCTCGGCTCGGGCAAAGTCAGGCTGGAAACTACCGCTTTCGACCTGCGCGAAGTGCTGATTGCCTGCCGCCAGCTGCTGCTGCCCAAAGCCGCCGAGCGAGGCATCGACCTGGAGCTCGAGCTGCCGCCCGCCGAAGTACCGACGCTGGTTATCGGTGACCCCTACCGGCTCCGGCAAATCCTGCTGAATCTGCTCAGCAACGCAGTCAAGTTCACTGAGCGGGGCCAGGTGCTGCTCACCTGTCGGCGACTGAGCGGCCCGGCAGAGCCGCCCGCATTTCAGTTTGCCGTCCTCGACACGGGTATCGGCATTGCGGCGCACCAGCTGGAGCAGGTGTTCGAATCGTTTGCGCAGGCTACCGCCAGCACGGCCCGCGAGTATGGCGGCTCCGGGCTGGGGCTCAGCATTTCGCGCGGCTTGGTAGAGTTGCTGGGCGGCACCCTCACCGTAGAAAGCCGATTGCACGAAGGCAGCACATTTCGGTTTACGCTGCCGTTTGAGCGGGCCGAGCTGCTTACGCAGCCGCAGCCCCTGCCACTGGCCACCGAGCCCGACTACCGTAGCCTAGGCCCACGGCGGATTCTGCTGGCCGAAGACAACGCGGTAAATCAGTTTTTGGTGGAGGCCCAGCTGCGCGACTGGGGCTGCCACGTCGATATTGCTGCCAACGGCCGGGAAGCCCAGCTACTTTTTCAGCAACACCGCTACGATGCCGTGCTTATGGACATTCAGATGCCGGGCCTCGACGGCGTCGCTACCACACGGCTGCTGCGCGACCACCCGGCCCCCGAGCGCGCCGCTACGCCCGTCATTGCCCTAACAGCTCACGCCATGCGCGGCGAGGCCGAGCGCTACCGAGCAGCAGGGTTCAATGGCTACATTGCCAAACCGTTCCGCGAGGAAGACTTATATCGGACCCTGGCCCACGTGCTGTCCCACCCAGCCCCGGCTCTCATTCAACTCCCAGCCGCCGCCGCCGCAACATTGTATGATTTGCGCAGCATCAGAGAGCTGACTCATGGCAACGAGGAGTTTGTGGGCCGTTTGGTACAAATTTTCATTCAGACAACACCACCTATTATTGCCACACTGGAGCAAGCCCTGCACCAGCGCGACTGGCAGGCATTGAGGGCCACTGCCCACCACCTCAAAAGCTCCTTTAGCGGCCTGCATATTCACGTCCTGTGTGAGGCCGTGCGCCATCTGGAAGCCGTAGCGGAACCCTCCGACTCCGACTTGACCACCATTCAAGGACTCGTACAGCAGATCCGGACTGTCACGGAACAGGTAATTGTTCAGCTCCAACAGGAGTTTCCTGCTTTAGGCCGCGTACCTTTGTAGCCTTCGTAACTAGGACTTTTCCTGTTCGGCTATGTCAGACTCACTTTCTCCATCCATTACCGTTGATGCCGTCGTCATTGGGGCCGGGCAGGCCGGACTGGCGGCGGCTTACTACCTACAGCAGCACCAGCAGCGGTTTGTCATTCTGGATGAGCGGACGGCAGTCGGCGACGTGTGGGCCGCGCGATTTGATACTTTGAAGCTATTTTCTCCAGCTTGGGTGAGTGGCTTGCCGGGCTACGCGTGGTCGGGCAACCCGCTACGCTACCCCAGCAAGGAGGATGCGGCGGCTTATCTGCGCCAGTACGCCGCGCATTTTCACTTTCCGCTGGCGCTCGGGCAGCGCGTGGTGCGGGTAGCCCCGGCGGCGCACCAGCCCGGCTATGAAGTGCACACAGCGGCCGGCCAGCGGTACCAGGCTCGCCATGTCATTGTCTGCACGGGAGCCTACAATGCGCCTTGCCTGCCCGAATTCGCCCCTCAGCTGGATTCCTCGGTGCTTCAGCTGCACAGCAGTGCCTACCGCAGAGCCTCGCTGCTCGCCGGGCAGGGCCCGGTAGCCGTAGTGGGCAGCGGCAACTCAGCCCTGCAGATTGCCGCCGACCTAGCCTCTACGGGCCGGCCGGTGTATGCCGCTTACAAAGAGCGGACGCCCCACTTGCCAAACAACACGGCCATGTGGGTTTTCTTACGGTCGACGGGCCTGCTGAAAGCTTCTCGCCACTCCCACATCGGCCAGCGCCTGTTCGAGCGCCCCGAGCCAGTCGTGAGTTCTGACCTGGCGCGGCTGCGCCGCTTTCCCAATGTTCATTTTATCGGCAAAGCCCTGGCCGTTGAGGCGGGCACCCAGCTACGCGGCCGCCACGCGCTGACGCCGCCACTCGAAGCAGTGGTGTGGGCTACCGGCTACGGCCCGGCTTTCGACTGGATCGACGTTCCGGTATTCGACGCCGCCGGCGAGCCTCAGCACCATCGGGGCCTCACGGCCGCGCCGGGAATAGCCTTTCTGGGGTTGCCATGGCTCAACACCCGCAGCTCGGCGTTGATGGGCGGCGTGGGAGCCGATGCCCAGTATGTCGTCGACACATTGCTGAAAAGCACATAATTATGGTGAAACCCAACGCGGGCTTTTCAGGTTAACAATTCAGTAACCAATTGCAGGTCATCAACCATACTGTTTGTTTGACACCGCTGCGGGTCATACTTGGTTTTGCCTTACTCATTTCCCCTTATGTCGTTGCTCATCTTCAGCGGGCTCTTGTTAGCCACCGCTCTGCTCGCCCTGAATACGCTTGACAACCTGAAGGAACTGCTCAAGCCCGCTCCCATTCGTATCCGGTCGCGCAACGAGCGCTAAGCCGACGCCTTTACCGGCAATGGTAGTGGGGGGCCGAAGACGATTTTCAGGAGTCGCTTCGCTTCGACAACAGGAGCCGTAAAAACAAAAAAGCAGTCCTTTCGGGCTGCTTTTTTGTTTGGTATGATGAGGTAATGTTCCTAACGGATCACCAGCTTACGCATTTCGCTGGCTCTTTCACCTTCCAGCTTCACGTAGTACAAGCCGCTGGCAAACTTGCTCAGGTCCAATGTTTTGGGGCCATTCAGCTCGGTAATGGTTTCTCGGTAGATAACGGTGCCAATAACATTGAGAATGCGCAGCTCCAACCGGCGACCTTCAAAGCCGTTGATAGCAATATGCACGATGCCGTTGCTGGGGTTTGGATACACCAGAAATGACTTTTCATCGGTTCCTTTGGGGGCGGGCAGCGGGCGCCCGGCGGGCTGAGCTACGGCCATGGGCACGGCGCTCCGGACGAAGCCGAAACCGAGCACGAGTAGCAGACAAAAAAAGCGTAAACGTTGCATCATAGCGAACTGTAGAGTGGAAGCGGGCGCGAGTACAATAGTACCTACAATAACGACTGGCGCTTGATTAGGTTGGCAAAGATAATACGGAATATGCATTAGAGTTACGAAATATAACTACGCGCTGATAAAAGATTTACTTACAGCTTCTCTCTCACCCTGTTACTACCCTAATTAAGTTGGACGTTCTCATTATTGGCGGCGGTTTGGGCGGACTTACCGCTGCCCTGGATTTGCGACAGCGCGGCCACGCCGTGACGGTGGTCGAGCGCAAGCGCTACCCCTTTCATAAAGTGTGCGGCGAATATGTATCCAACGAGGTGCTGCCGTATCTGCGGCGGCTGGGCGTTGACCCCGCCCCGCTGCGGCCGGCGGCCATTTCGCGCTTTCTACTCAGCTCGCCCGCTGGTCGCACGCTCTCCTGCCCGCTCGATCTGGGCGGCTTCGGGGTGAGCCGCTACGCGCTGGACTACTTCCTGTTTCAGCAGGCCGAGGCGCGCGGGGTGGTGTTTCAGCAGCAGGCTACCGTGACCGACGTAACGTTTGATGCCGCTACAAACCAGCACCAGGTAGCGCTGGCTGATGGCCGCCTGTTGACGGCGCGCGTGGTGCTGGGTGCCTATGGCAAGCGCGCCAACCTGGACCGGCAGCTGCAACGAGCATTTTTTCAGCAACGCTCGCCCTACATTGGGGTCAAGTACCACCTGCGGCTCGATTTTGCGCGTGATACCATCGCGCTCCACAATTTCGCCGACGGCTACGCGGGTCTTTCAGCCATCGAGGACGATAAGTATTGCTTTTGCTACCTCACTACCCGCCAGAATCTGAAAGCGCACGGCACCATCGAAGCCATGCAGGAGCAGGTGCTGGCCCGCAACCCCTACCTGCGGGCCGTGCTGCGCGACGCGGAGTTTCTCTACGACCAGCCCGAGGTTATCAATGAGATATCCTTTTCCCCAAAAAACCCAGTGGAAAGCCACGTTCTGATGTGCGGCGACGCGGCTGGCCTGATTACGCCGCTCTGTGGCAACGGCATGGCGATGGCCATGCACGGGGCCGAGCGGGCCTCTTTTCACATCGATGCGTTTCTGCGAAGCCGCTACACCCGCCCGGGCCTGGAAGCCGCCTACGCCCAGGATTGGCAGCAGCACTTCGGGCCGCGCCTGTGGGTGGGGCGGGCGGTGCAGCGCCTGTTTGGGCGGCCCCTGGTAAGCGAAGCCGTAATCGGGGGCATGCGCTACTGGCCCGCCGGGGTGCAGGCCCTGATGCGCCGCACCCACGGAGTCGCCTTTTGAGCTCTAAACCGCCCGCCAATTAGTTTGTCGGACCGCTAAGCCGAACCGACGGTAATTCCGTATACTGCCCTCAATGACGAGCTACCTCTGTGCCATTGGCACTGCTACCCCGCCCCATCTTATTCCTCAGTCACAGATTGCCACCTTTATGGCTGAGGGCCTCCAACTCGATACCAACGAAACGCGCAAGTTGCGGGCGTTGTACCGCGTTACCGGCATTGCGCAGCGCTACTCAGTGCTGGCCGACTATGGCCGCACAAACGGTGATTTTGACTTTTTCCCCAACACCCCCGATCTGGAGCCTTTCCCGACGGTGGGCCAGCGCATGGGCGCTTACCGCCAGTACGCGCTGCCGCTGTCGGTGGAGGCGGTGAAGAACTGTATGCAGCAGGTTCCGGAGGTGCAGATGAGTGCTATTACGCACCTTATCACGGTTAGCTGCACGGGCATGTACGCACCGGGGCTCGATATTGAGTTGGTGGCCAGCCTGGGACTGAACTCCAGCGTGCGGCGTACCTGCGTTAATTTCATGGGCTGCTACGCGGCTTTTAATGCCCTGAAGCTGGCCCAGGCCTTCTGCCTGGCCGATCCGGCGGCGAAGGTGCTGCTGGTGTGCACGGAGCTGTGTACCATTCACTTTCAGAAGAACAAGGAAGAAGATCATCTGGTGTCCAATGCCTTATTCGGCGACGGCTCGGCGGCGGCCTTGGTGCAGGCTCAGCCCGCCCAAAGCGGCTACAGCCTGAGCCTGGAAGCCTTCCATTGCGCGCTGGAGCCCGACGGCCACGCCGACATGGCCTGGCACATTAATGACTTTGGGTTCGAAATGACGCTTTCGTCCTACGTTCCCCGCATGATCCAGAAAGGAATCCGGCAGCTTACCGATGGGTTGCTGCGCAAGCTGCCCGTGCAGCTCCAAGATATTCATGCCTTTGCCATTCATCCGGGCGGGCGCAAAATTCTGGAAACCATTGAGAAAGAGCTTAATATAACAACCCACGACAACCGATTCGCCTACCAGGTATTGCGCGACTACGGCAATATGTCGTCGGCGACGGTGCTGTTTGTGCTGCGCGAGCTGTTACAGTCGCTCACGCCAGCCGAGGCCAATGCGCCAGTGCTTAGCTTCGCCTTCGGACCGGGGCTCACGCTGGAAGCCATGCTGCTTCAGGTTCATTCTGCGTAGCTGCACCATGCCCGACCTAAGCTGCCGCGCCACCGAGGAGGAGTTGATGGACGATTTGTCGCTGGCTTCCGACGCGCTGCGGCAGAACCTCGACGAGCTGGAAACCATCAATACCTGGCTGGGCGGCTACCGGGTGGTGCTCAATGGCCTGAACCGGCTACGACCCCGTTTCCCGCAGGGCCGCGCCGTGCGGGTGGCCGACCTAGGCAGCGGCGGCGGCGACACCCTACGCCACATTGCTGGCTGGGCCCGCCGGCAGGCGGTAGCCGTAGAGCTGGTAGGCGTTGATGCCAATGCCTTTATGATTTCCTATGCGAAGGATAAGGCCACCGGGTTTCCCGAAATCAGCTTTCAGCAGCAGGATATCTTCGCCCAGGAATTTCGGCAACAGCCTTTCGATATTATTACCTGTAGCCTGTTTTGCCACCATTTTTCCAGCGAGGCGCTGGCCGTGCTGCTCCGGCAGCTGAAAGAGCAGGCCAGCGTAGGCATTATCATCAATGACTTGCACCGGCAGCCGCTGGCCTACTATAGTATTAAGTGGCTGACGCGCTTGTTTCGGGGCTCCTATCTGGTGCAAAACGATGCGCCGCTGTCGGTGGCGCGGGCTTTCACGCGCCGGGAGTGGCAGGATATTCTGCGGGCGGCGGGCATCGGGCGCTACTCGCTGCGCTGGCGCTGGGCTTTCCGCTGGCAGGTTATTTTTTAGCTCGCGCCCGCCGCTTGTGGCTACCCGAACAGCTCGGCCGCCAGCCGGAAGGTGTTGGCGTGCGCCTCTACGATATCGGCGATGCGCACCGAGTAGCCGCCACCCATGCACACCACCACCGGCAGCCGATGCTGCTGGCAAAGGCGCAGCACCAACTGGTCGCGCTGGCGGCAGCCCTCGCGCGTGAGGCCCAGGTGGCCCAGCTTATCGGTGGCCAGTACATCGACACCAGCCAGGTAAAACACGAAGTCGGGCTGTACTTCGTCGAGTAGGCGTGGCAGCGTGTCGCCCAGCAGCCGCAGGTACGTGGCATCGTCGGTGCCGTCGGCCAGCGGCAAGTCCAGGTCCGACTGCTCTTTGCGATGCGGGTAGTTGCGAGCCCCGTGCATGCTGAATGTAAACACGCGCGGCTGGTGCCGAAACAGAGCCGCCGTACCATTACCCTGGTGCACGTCGAGGTCTACGATGAGGATTTTACCAACCCCTGGCTCATGCGCCAGCAGGTAGTTGGCAGCAATGGCTTGGTCGTTTAGCAAACAGAATCCTTCGCCCCGGTCGGCAAACGCGTGGTGGGTGCCGCCGGCAATATTGAGCGCAATACCGTGTTGCAGCGCCCGCAAAGCACATTCTATGGTACCGCCCAGAATGGTAACCTCGCGCTCAATAAGCTGCTCCGACCACGGAAAACCCGTGGCTCGCTCTTCCTGGCGCGTGAGCTGCCCGGCCAGGAGCCGCTGGTAATACGCCACCGCGTGGGTGCGCAGTATTTCAGCTTCGGGCGGCGGCGTTGGAACAAAAAAGCTGGCTTCCGACACGATACCTTCCCGTAGGAGCTGCTCAGGCAACAGCTCATACTTGAGCATCGGAAAGCGGTGATTTTCGGGCAGTGGATGCGCGTAGAGCGGAGCCCAAGCAATAGAGAGCATAGAAACCGGGGAGGTAGGTAGAGAATTGCCCAAAAACAACAATACCCACCGGATGAGGGTGGGTATTGGAGGCGTGATGTGGGACATACTGGGCTCGAACCAGTGACCCCTACCTTGTCGAGGTAGTGCTCTGAACCAACTGAGCTAATATCCCATCAAACACTCTGGCGGCGGCCGGAAAGCGCCAAAGATACGGGCTCCGGGCATTCATCCTACTCGGGAGAGCAAGAATTTTTTCAGTGGAACAGCGCTGCGGCGTAACCTTCTCCCCAAGGGCAAGTATAGTCGCATACACCTGCTCGCCTGCAGCTTCGAAACGGCAGCTGTGTACCCACACCACCAGATATTTCTTGCTCCCATGAAAAAAGTTACTGCTCTGCTCGCGCTTTCTTTGGCCAGCCTTTCCACCTTCGCCCAAACGACCGGCCCGGTTGGGGTGCGTACCTCCACCGACTACGATGCCGGCACCTCCGACTCCCGCAACACTGGCTTCGGCATTAAGGGCGGCTTCAACCTGGCTGACGTATACGGCGACGATAAAAAGAACTTCACCGGCAGCTCTAACTCCAAGACCTTCCACGCCGGCCTGTACTTGCAATACGGCTTCAACAGCCGCCTCTCCATTCAGCCCGAGCTACTCTATAGCCGTCAGGGCTTCCAGGGCAAGTCGACCAACACGCCCACTGCCGGCACGCCCACCACGGTGAACGACCGCCGCCTCGACTATCTGCAGGTGCCCGTGCTGCTGGTGTTCAATATCCTGGACAACGTCAGCGTCCACGCCGGCCCGCAGGTTTCGCTGCTGACCAAGGTTACGGAAGACGGCAGGGAGCGTAAGATTGCTAATGAAGGCAACATCTACGGCTACAGCTATACCAGCTTCGACTACGGTCTTTCGGCTGGTGCCGAAGCCCGCGTAGGACCCGCCCGCGTGGGTGCCCGCTACACGGCTGGCTTCAACGAAATCATTAAGGATCAGCTGGCCACCTCGGGCAGCAAGACCTTGACTGACATTAAGAACAGCGTGTTTCAGGTGTACGTCGGCGTTGGTTTCACCCGATAAACCCCTGTCCTACTTACAAAAAAGGGAAGCCTCACCGGCTTCCCTTTTTTGTGCCCTACCTTTCCTCTTATGCTAGCATTTTTGCCCTTTACGGCTGCTCTACTGCCCACCGCTCTGCCTTTGCTGAACCAGAGCCGGGAGCTGCTGGCCGAACACGGCATGGCGGTGCTCGGCACTTGGGCCCTGCTCAACCTGCTGGTGAGCGGATACCTCGTTACGCAGGCCGATGCCCGCACGGAAGGGCAGTATTTCCACCAGATGAATGTGGGCTGGAATTTTGTGAACGTACTGCTGGCCGTGTTGGGCATGCTGCGGGCGCACCCCAACCAAGTAGCAGGCCTCACCCTGGCCGCTAGTCTGGACGCTCAATTCGATTTTGAGAAGATTCTGCTGCTCAACGCGGGTCTCGATGTAGCCTATGTGATGACGGGCAGCTGGCTGCGGGCGCGGGGCGCTACCACGCCGAAACGGCCGGAGCGGCTACTGGGGTTTGGGCGCTCGTTGTGGCTGCAGGGCGGTTTTCTGCTGGTGTTTGATATTGGGTTTTACTTCGTTTACCACCAACATGCCCGCGCACTTCTCCAGCTGGTGCAGCCCTGACGCAAGGGTTTATGGTACAAAAAGGCCTCCCTGCTAGCCGCCTGTCCTTATCCCAATTTCTACAGCGCCCCAACTGATGACTGGAACGCTTTTTTTGGTCTTGTGGGCGTGCTTCCAGAAGACGGAAATCAGAGTACGTTGAGCAGCACACGCCGCTCATTGTAACGAAAACAACCCTTTAACTGAACAGCGGCCTGATTATGTTTTCTTGCAGCATGGATAGCATCAGAATTGAACAAGTGCGGATGTCAATAGTACCTACCCGTGCTTGGAGGTCTTTCAAGATGGCACCACGTCCCCCTTCTTAGAAATCAGCATAACTGAGGCGAAGACCCTGTGTTTTACGTTTTATCCTCTACCCGAGAAGGTAATGCTTACCCAAGCCCAGTGGGAACAGCTACTAGCCGTGTCCAAAGACTTTCTGCCAGAAAGTCTTGCCAATGAAGACGCATTCCGGAAATACTACCTAAACGAAGATCAAGTTGAAGGCAGCGATAATCAATAGGCTCCTTTTCCTGAACCGCGAAACTAGACGCCGGCCCACGTGGGCAAAGTCCGCTGTGTGCTGTCAGCTGCGGTGCAGGAGTTTACGAAACTCCTGTACCTTTCAAAGTTCACGAAACTCGAATGAAAGATGAGTGTCGTGAACTACTTCCGAAGGCATTTCTTCAGCTCCCTTCGCTGCCCCATTGAGTAGTACAGGCGCTGTAAGTCCACAGTTGTTAGATTAGCCAAACGAGGGTAAGTTTGTCCGAAGGTGATTTTTAGCTTTTGAGTACACCTTGTCGCGTCATGAACATTCCTGAATTACAACAGTTGCTGGACGCCGTACCGATCAACCACGCCTGCTATTCGCTGAGCGGAAACTCCTCACCAGATGCCTTGGTTTTAGACCATCAGGGCGCGTGGTGGTTGGTTTGCTATGTCGACGAGCGCGGCGGCAAACATCCAATGGGGCGCTTTGCCACCGAGGACTTAGCCTGCCAATTCCTCTACCAGGAATTCCTCGAATCCGAGCGAATCAGCACGCAGTTCGGCTTAAACATGTAAGGCCCGTTCAGCCAAACGGTCGGTTTTTTAAGCCATATCGGATGACCGCATCTGCGCTTCGGCTCAGGAACTCCCAGTGCTTGGCTTGTGCATGGCCCAGTTCCCCGCGTGCAGACGTTTGACAGGGTTAAAACTGCGCCTGAAAATAGGGCAACATGAAATAAAGAACTACCCCTTGCAGCAGCGTCAGCACTAGCGTAACGCCCCAGAAAGCGGCTTTGCGGTTTTTATGGTGCAGCAGCAAAATAGCCGCCCACGCGCCGAGCGCCGCGCCAGGCAGCGTAGCTAGGTGCAGCGTTTTTTCGGCAATGCGCCGCTGGTCCCGTTGGGCTTTACGTTTATCCCAGGCGAAGAGCAGGAAACACAGGAGATTGAAAAACAACAGGCAACTCAAGAGTATTTTCATGGTGCGGGAGGCGGGCCTTTCTGAGTAGTCTGTTCTGGGGTTCGGCCTGGGTGGTCGCTGCACTGGCCTGAACCGGTTGGGCGGGTTCAACATGGGCGAGGAAGACGGGATACCAGTGGGTTGGCAGACGAAGAATGCACCACTAGGGCCGCAAGTTATGGAGCTGCGTTCAAGGAAAAGGCAGTTTTCGTTAAAATGAGCGGAGTGTGCCGCTCAATGTGCTCTGATTTCCGTCTTCTGGAAGCACGCCCACAATACTAAAAAAGCGTTCCAGCCATCAGCCGGAACGCTTTAGAAAAGTTGAGCAAGGATGCACTGCTAGCAGCGCGTCCTTTTTAGGACATAAAGCTACTTTCGGCTACGAGCGGGGCGCGTGCTTGCCTTCCAGTATTTCTTCCATAATCTTCTTGTTGAAAGCCGGCAAATCCTGGGGCTTGCGGCTGGTGATGAGGCCTTTGTCGACGACCACTTCGCTATCCTGCCAGTAGGCTCCGGCATTGGTGAGGTCGGTTTGGAGGCTAGGCCAGCTCGTCACGTTGTGGCCACGCAGCAAGCCGGTTTCAATCAGCGTCCAGGGGCCGTGGCAGATGGCGGCCACTACTTTGCCGGAGCGCATGAAGTCGGCGGCAAAGGCCACTACTTTCTTCTCGGTGCGCAGCACGTCGGGGTTCATCTGGCCGCCGGGCAGCACCAGGGCATCGTAGTCGGCCGCGCTTACCTCATCAATGGTCTTGTCGACGGCCACTTTGCTGCCCCAGTCCTTCTCGTCCCAGCCATTAATAGAGCCGCTTTTCAGGGAAATAACGTGGATTTCGGCTCCTTCGCCTTCCAGGTATTTCTTGGGCTCCTCCAGCTCCGACTGCTCGAAGCCATCGGTGGCAACAATGGCTATTTTCTTGCCTTTAAGTTTATCACTACCAAAGATGCTCATAGGATTCAGGTTGTGGTTGGGGAAATAAAAAGAACGAAAAAGCCGGTGCTGCACGTGCAGCACCGGCTTTGGTATAACGGCAATACTGACGTGAGGTTGGCTTATTCGTCCGAACCGCTCCGGTCGCGCTTGAGCTGCTTGCGTAGGCGGCGCACCCGCTCGTCAAATCCGTCGGCGTCGTAGCTCACATCCTCCACGTCGAGCTGGTCGAGCATATCCATCAGAGCATCGGTGTGGTCGGTGCGGGTGGCGGAAGCAATGCGCACGAAAGCCATTCCCGACCACAGCACCGCCTTTAGCCGGCTGCCGTCCTCGCTCAGCATCAGCATTTCGACCACTAGGTTGGAGTTGTCGAAATGAATGAGCTGGGTTTTGATCCGCACGATTTCGCCGTGGTTGGCGGGCCGCAGGTAGGCAATATGGTGCTTGGTAATCACCCAGCCCGCGCCTTCCACCTGCGCTAGCTGCCCCAGATTCAGGGCGTAGTGCAGCGTGGTGTGCTCTTCCCGGGCGTTAAGGAAATAGTCGAGGTAGCGGGCGTTGTTGAGGTGGCCCAGCATGTCGCAATCCTGAAAGTGGATGCGGTGCGTGGTTTCGGGGGTTTGCAGTAAAGGGGCAGCCATAGACAGGAGGGGTAGTAGGCGGCAAAAGTACGCGGAATCGACCCAGACCAGTACCCGAACTACTTGGACACCCGGAAAACATCGGCCTGCACCTGGTTGGCTACGGTCTTGCGGGCTGCCGTTGGGCTGTCGAAGACAAAGATCATGTGGTGCTCATCGAGCAGCCCCATACCCTCGGCGCGGTCTTGGCCGGCAGTAGGCCCGTGGCCGTGGGGCACGTCGAACAGGCGGGTGATTTTTTTGGGGCCAACTAGGCTGTCACCAGCTTGGTTCAGGGCGTTGGGCCAGCAATACACGGCAATGGTGCCGTCGAGGTCCATGGTAGGGCCGGCCAGCAGGTAGAGGTCGTTGCCGTACTGGCGCAGCTCGCGCAGGCCCATGCCCCCCAGGTCCAGAAAGTGCTTCTTGTAGTATTTCTGCTCGCCCCCGATCTTGCCCAGGCGCAGCCGGCCGTGCTTGTCCAGCTCGGGCAGCAGCTCGAGCACGACGGCCCAGCCGCGTAGCACCGGCCCACGCAGACCCACAAACAGCCGGCCGTCGGCCGTGGCGGCCAATCCTTCGATGTCGAGGCCGTTGTCTTTGCCGGGCAGGCGCACAAATGGCTTCAGGTGCGGATCCTGGGCCAGCAGGTCCATCAGGTCGTTGGAGTCGGCATCGCCATGCAGTTGAGCGGCTTGCAGCTTTTCGCCGACTTTGGTGGGATGAGCCGCCGTTTTGTACAGCTCAAAGTCGCCGGTTTTCTCGTTGCGCAGCAGCGGTATGCGGGCCAGCATAAACCGGTTGGGGTCGGTTTCTACCTTGGCCAGCTTGGCAATCTGCTTGGCTACATCTTCGTGGTCGGGGTTGGGTTGCTTGCGCTTCAGGCTGTGCGAACCCACCAGCCAGAGGTAGTGGTGGGCTTCGGCCAGGCCTTCAATGTCGATTTCACTTTCGGCCCCGCCCGGCAAGTCGAGCAATTCGGTGAGCTTGTAGGAAACGTGCTTGCCGTACTCGTGCGGGCCCGTCTGGCGCAGGCGCTCCACGGTGGTACGCTCGTCGCAGCTCAGCCAGAGGTTTTCGCCGGTGCACAGCACGGTGGAGAGGCCGTCGCGCACGTGCTTCTCGGCGACATTGAGGCTGAGCTTGGGGTTGAATTGCAGCGTGTAGGGTTGGGCGCGCATGGCGGGTGGGTGAGGCGGAAGGGTTGAAAATGGTAACGGCCCAACCCCGCGCAGGGTTGGGCCGCCTGGTTACGGAACTACCCACCCGGCGTGGCGGCTTAGTCTTTCTTCTCCCCTTCTGCCGGCGGCCCCAGCACTTTTATCTTGTCGCCTTTGGCCAGCCCCGCTACTACCTCGATGTTGATACCATCGGAAAGGCCGGTTTTCACCAGCCGCTTCTGAAACTGCTGCGGCCCGGTTTCTACTTCCACAAATACGCTGTCCTTGTTCACTTTCCCGAACTGCAACAGGCTCTCCCGGATAGCCAGCGCCTGACGGCGGCGGCCCAGCACAATGTCGCCGTTGGCCGAGTAGCCGGCCCGCAGAAACTGGCCTTCCTTCAGCCGCACCTTGGCCCGCACCTGAAATTTGATGGCTCCTTCTTCCGTAATGCCCTTGGGAGCAATATATTCGAGAGTGGCGGGGAAATTTTCGCCTTCCAGCGCGCCCACGGTCAGGTTCAGATCCATGCCTTCGCGCACTTTGCCCACTTCGCTTTCGTCTACTTTGCCCTCAAATACGAGGCTCTGCATGTCGGCAATAGCGGCAATGGTGGTGCCCTCGTTGAAGTTATTCCGCTCCACGACCGACGAGCCGACTTTGATGGGCACGTCGAGCAGCAGCCCGGTAATGGTGGAGCGCACCAGGTTTGAGGCCCCGCCGGTGTTGTTGGAAGCGCCGCGCTGGGCAATCTGCAAGTCGTTCTGGGCCGCGTTGAGGGTCTGCTTTTTGGCCCGCACATCGGCCAGCAGCCGGTTGTATTCCTGTTCCGCAATTACTTTCTGCTCGAACAAAGGCCGCTGCCGATCCAGCTCTACCTGGGCGGTTTCCAGCCCCACGCGGGCCGCCTGAATGTTGTTCTGGGCGTTGTTCACGTTGGCCGCGTTGGCCACCGTCCGGATGCGGGCAATAAGCTGCCCTTCCTTAATGGGCTGCCCGGCCTCCACGTACAGCTCCTCCACGATGCCCGACACCTGAGGCTTGATCTGGACCTCGCGGCGGGGCACGATGCTGCCCGTAGCCACCGTTTTCTTCACGATGTCGGTCAGAAAAGGCGTCTCGGTTTTGTAGGTAACCGGGTCGGTGTGGGCCTGCTTCCAGAAATAGGTGGCCAGCCAGCCAAAACCGGCCAGCAACAGGACCAGGAGAAGAGCCATAAAAATTCGTTTCATGGTAATAAGAGGCTTTTTTGGCGGCTCATACGGCGCATGCGGCTCCTGGTACGCGCGCTCCTGCCCGTTCATGCGCTGCGGGTCGACTGCTGTTTCGGAAAGGAGTTGGTCGTTCATAGCCGGGTCCGGGTTGGGGAGTGGAGTTAGTTCAGAGTGGGTTATTCGTCTTTCAGGGCTACCACGGGCTGCACCCGCGCCGCAATGGCGGCTGGCACCAGGCCCGCCACGGCCCCGGCTACCACCAGCAGCGTCACGGCGGTGAGGGCCACGCCGACATCGACCTGTGGATTGGCAAAAAAACCGACGTTTTGCCCGGCTATCAGTGCGTTGATACCCGCCATGAGCGCCGTGCCAAACAGCAGCCCCAGCAAGCCAGCGGCGGCGGTAATAACAATGCTTTCCTGCACAATCAGGCTGATAATGCTCCAGGGCGTGGCTCCCAGGGCCTTCCGAATCCCGATTTCCTTGGTCCGTTCTTTCACCACGATGAGCATGATGTTGCTCACGCCAATGATGCCGGCCAGAATAGTGCCGATGCTCACCAGCCAGCTGAAACCCGAAATACCCAGAAACAGGCCCTGCACGCGGGCATATTCCTCCTCCACGTTGGCCGAGCCGAAGGCGCGGTCGTCGGTGGGAGCTACTTTGTGCTGGCGGGCCAGAATCTGCTTCACCTTAGTTTCGACCAGGGCCGCCGGAACGCCGGTTTTCGGAATAAAAGCGAAGTAGCCCACCCGGTTCACCTGGTTGAAGGTGACTTGCAGCGCCGTGAGTGGAATAATAATCGTCTGGGCATCTTCCTGCACGTTTTCCGGCTTGCCCTCGGCTTTCCACAACCCCACCACCCGGAAATAGATACCCTTAATCCGGATTTCCTTGCCCAGCGGGCTACTCGTGCCAAAGAGCACCTCGGCCACCCGGTCGCCGATGACGGCCACTTTGCGCCGCTCCGCAATATCGATGTCGTTGATAAACCGGCCGCCCGTCAGGTGCAGCGCTTTCACGGCCGGGTAGCCCGGGTACTCGCCATTCACCGAAAACGACGAGCTTTTGGTGCCATACTGCACCGTGAAGGTGCCGTCGAGGGAGCTGCGCGGCAGCACTACGGCGGCCTCGGGCACCTCGCGCAGCAGCGTGGCCACGTCGTCGTTGGTGAACTGAATAAAGCGACCCACTTTCAGCCCCGCGTAGGGCACACTGGTGCGCTGCGTCCAGACGAACACGGCGTTTTTGGCCACGTCGAACTCCTTTTCCACGCCGTTGCGGAAGCCTTTGCCTGCCCCCAGCAGCACTACCAGCATAAAGATTCCCCAGAACACGCCAAACGCGGTGAGGCCCGTGCGCAGCTTGTGCCGCCGCACCGTGCCCCATATTTCGCTCCATTTGTCGAGGTCAAACATTGGTGATAGGGTTATTTTTAACTCCCCTCCTCAGATGAGGAGGAGTGCCCGCAGGGCGGGGTGGTTGACAAACGTTGCACGACCTTTTAGTACTTGCTCTGGAAAGTATTCTGTCATTTCAACCACTCCAAACCCCTCCTTATCTGAGAAGGGGAACTAGCTTTTAGAATCACTCCGCTCGCAACGCTTCAATTGGTTTCACATTGGCCGCTTTCATGGCCGGAATCAGGCCGGCAACGGCCCCCGAAACGACCAGCAGCAGCGTGGCACTCACCGCCACGCTCAGGTCCACCGCCGGGTGGTCGAAGTAGGAAGTGGTGCCGCCCGATTTTTCCAGCAGGTAGCGTACGGCATCGAGCAGGCCCACCCCGAGCAGCAGCCCCAGGTAGCCCGACAAGCTGGTGATAAGCACCGATTCCTGCACGACCATGCTGATGATACTCCAGGGCGTAGCGCCCAGGGCCTTGCGCACCCCAATTTCGCGGGTGCGCTCCTGCACGATGATGAGCATGATGTTGCTCACGCCCACCACGCCGGCCACCAGCGTGAGCACCCCAATAATGCTCACAAACAGCTTGATACCACTGAACAAGCCATTGAAGCGCTGCACTTCTTCCTCGTTGTTATTCAGCTCCAGAGCCAGCTTGTCGGCGGGGTCGAACTGGTGGCGCCGAGCCAGCAGCAGCCGAATCTGGTCTTCGAGCTGCTTCACCGGCGTAC
The DNA here is from genome assembly GCF_004745955.1 of Hymenobacter elongatus. Lineage (GTDB taxonomy): Bacteria > Bacteroidota > Bacteroidia > Cytophagales > Hymenobacteraceae > Hymenobacter > Hymenobacter elongatus. Next base: position 63,451 of record NZ_SRLD01000030.1, read on the forward strand.
CTTTTCGGCTGCTGATACCAATGAGCTGCACTTGGTTATACTGGTTGAAGGTGGTCTGAAAAGTGCTGTAGGGCACGAAAGCCCGCTCCTCGTTGCGGCCATTGTTGCCGGTGTGGGTAAAGATGCCGACGACCTTGAAAAACACGCCTTTCACCTGCACATACTGCCCAATGGCGGGCTGGTCGCCGAACAGCACCTTGCGCACCTTCTCGCCCAGTATCATCACCTTCCGCCGCTCAATGGCGTCGAGCGGGCTCAGTAGCCGGCCCTGAATGAGCTTCTCGCCGTTGATCTGAAAGAACTCCGCCGTGGCCCCGAACACCTGATAAGAGCCATTTTTAGTTTTGTTGACGATGGTGTACTCGCCAAACAACCGGTTGCGCGAGGCCAGCAGCTCCACGCCATCTATCTGCTGCCGGATGGCCTGCAGGTCGTCGTTGGTGAACTTCAGCTCGCGGCCGGGCTTCAGGCCCTGCCACGGCAGCGACGTTTTGCCGGCACTCACAAACAGGCTGTTCATGGCTCCGCCCCCAAACTCTTTCCAGATTCCATTCTCCATGCCCTTGCCCGCCCCCAGCAGCAGCACCAGCATAAAAATACCCCAGAACACCCCGAAGGCCGTCAGGAAAGTGCGCAGCTTGTTGCGGCGCATTGTCCCGAGTATTTCCTGCCATTTATCGAGGTCAAACATGCGTATCGGGCTGGGTGATGGATGAGCTGGAGCGCTGCTTGCGCACTTGTTTTTCTGCTGCGCAACAGCGCGATTGTTACTCGTTACTTCGAAGTTGTTTAGAAAGTCGCCAACTGTAATCAGCACGTCATGCTTGATCTGGCGTCCGCTTGTCGAAGCATGACGTTCTTGTGACTTTCTAAACAGCTTCATCTCAAGCAGCAATTGCCTGCTGGCCGCCCCGCCGGATTCTTTGCCGCAAGACCAGGTTGGCCAGGGCTACTCCTGCACAATCAGCCCATCCCGAATCCGGATCAGGCGCTGGGTTTGGGCCGCAATGTCGTTTTCGTGGGTCACGATGATGACCGTCATGCCTTCCTTGTTCACAGCCTTGAAAATGTCCATCACCTCCTGTGTAGTGTGGGTATCCAGGGCTCCGGTCGGCTCGTCGGCCAAGATGAGCTTGGGCCGACTGATAAGCGCGCGGGCAATGGCCACGCGCTGTTTCTGGCCGCCGCTCAGCTCGCTGGGCAGGTGGTCGGCGCGGTCGGCCAGGCCCACCCGGTCGAGGTATTCCATCGCCATGCGGTTGCGTTCACGCCGGCTCACTTTCTGATAGTAGAGCGGCAGCGCCACGTTTTCCAGCGCGTTCTTGAAATTCAGCAGGTTAAACGACTGAAATACGAAGCCCAGGAACTGATTGCGATACTGCGCCGCCCGCGTCTGCGACAGGTTACGGTCGATGCGCGTGCCGGCCAGCGTGTAGTCGCCCTGGTCGAAGTCGTCGAGGATGCCCAGGATATTGAGCAGCGTGCTTTTGCCCGAGCCCGACGAGCCCATGATGCTCACCAGCTCGCCCTCCCGAATGTGCATGTCGATGCCCTTGAGCACTTCCAGCCGGTTGGTACCCACCTCGTAGGTTTTACGAATATTCCGTAGCTGTATCATAGGGCAAGACGCAGAACCATGTATTTTGCTTCACCGAGTAGCATGCAATACAAGGTAGATAACAGGGGCTTAAAAAGCAACCTGGGGGACATTATTTTTTTGTTGTGCCTTTCCCACAGCGGCGGCAGCGCCCGGATAGATGGCTGGGCGCAGCCAACAGTTGCTTGCTCGATATTTAAATGGGGCTTAGGAAGCACATCGAGCTTAGAGGGGCCGTTGGCGAAGTTCTTTGAGTAAGACTTTATACACGTTTTCGTAGCGGTGGTTGAAGCGAAATTCACATTCTTTCAGATGCAAGATAAATGTGT
>NZ_SRLD01000031.1 GCF_004745955.1 Hymenobacter elongatus
TGTCGCCCGCCGTGCGGCCCACGTCCCCGGCTTTGCCCGCCAGGTGCGGCGCCAACAACGCCCACGCGCGGTCACTGATTTCATCTAAACTTTGCACGAACGCAAAGATAATTGTCCGTACAACCTAACAAACTGTTAATTTATATATTTAATTTCCTGCAAGGCGAAAGTTCTGAGCTCATTGTCAATTTCGACCACCAAGCGCCCGGTTTCATCGACGCCCACAATCTGACCGCGCACCAGCCGGCCGGCTACTTCGTAGGTGTGGTGCTCCTGGTAGCGGTAGAGCGCCTGCAGGTAGTCGAAGCGCAACATGGCCAGCCGGCCGGCCCGCAGCATGAGGTAGCGGCGTTCCAAGTACTCCAGCAGCCGCGTTGCCAGGGTAGGCAGGGCATAGGTGCGGTCGGTGATACTGGCCAGGGAAGTAGCCGTCGGAATCTCAAATTCCCGCTGGTTCACGTTTATCCCAATTCCTACTATGCTATATTGAATCTTGGCGCCGCTTATGGTGTTTTCAATCAAGATGCCCCCCAGCTTTTGCGTGCCGAAATAGATATCGTTCGGCCACTTCAGCCGTAGGGCGGCATCGGCACCCAGCAAACTGCGGACCCAGTCCAGCACGCCTAGCGCTACCGCTTGGCTCAGCTGAAACTGGTCGGTAGGGGCCAAAAAGCGGGGCTGCCAGATGACCGATAATGTCAGGTTTTCGCCCGGAATGGTGTCCCAGCGGTTGCCCCGCTGGCCCCGGCCGGCGGTCTGTTTGTCGGTTATGACGGTGCAGCCATCGGTGGCGCTGTTTTTGACAACAAGGGCCTGCGCTTCGCTGTTTGTCGAGGTGCATTCGGGCAACCAAACAATTTGTTGGCCCGTGAACAGAGTTTGGGGGAATAGTGCCTCCACCTGATTTTCTTACTTTGTGCTTTCAAACCTAACAATACCCTATGAAAAGTACCCTGGTTCGGCAGGATTCAGACAGATTGGCAGACGTAGTCGTCAGCGGCATGCAGGAGAAAAAGGCCGCCGATATCGTAGTGCTCAATCTGAAGGATCTTAAAAACGCAGTAGCTGATTATTTCATCATCTGCTCTGCCTCCTCCGATACCCAACTGGATGCCATTGCGCGTTCGGTGGAAGAAGAAGTTGAAAAGCTTACTGGCCAGAACCCCTGGCAAACTGAAGGCCGCATGAACCGGGAGTGGGTACTGCTCGACTACGTCGACGTAGTCGTGCATGTGTTCCTGCGCGACCGGCGTCAGTTTTATGCGCTGGAGGAGCTGTGGGGTGATGCCCAAATTAAGTATATCACGGAAGAAGCGGCCGCCGTTTAAGGTAAAGCCGGCTTCGGTGCGTCTTAACAATTAGCGTGGGCGGCGGTTCCGCCTTTGTTCTTCGTTACAGAATTCCTTTTCATGCCAGATACAACCCCCAAAAAGAAAAAACCAATGCTGCCCTCGCCGGCTCCCCGGCCGAGCATGCAGATGTGGGTACTTGCTGGGCTGGTGGTGTTCATCTTCGGGATGCTCTTCATCAACCGTAGCAGCTCAACTATTGACATCAACCAGCAGAAGTTTAAGCAAATGCTGCTGGCCGGTGACGTGCGCGACGTAACACTCGTCAACGACCGGGTGGTGGAAGTGCAGTTGAAGCCTGATGCGGCCCGCAACGCCAAGTACAGCCAGGAGCTGAACCGGCGCGGCCCCCTGACGATGGACGCTGGGGCGCAGTACAGCTTCCGCGTAGTCGATGGCAAAACCTTCAAGGAGGACTTGGATAAGATGCAGGCTACTTTGCCCGAAGCTCAACAGGTCGGCCTGAACATCGATACCCGCCAGGGCTACGGCGACCTGCTCACCAGCTGGGGCTTCATCCTGATTCTCTTCGTGGGCTTCTGGTTCCTGATGCGCCGCATGAGTGGCGCGGGCGGACCCGGTGGCCAGATCTTCAACATCGGTAAGAGCCGCGCGGCTCTTTTCGAAGGTGGCGACAAAGTGAAGATTACCTTCAAAGACGTAGCCGGGCTGGAAGAAGCCAAAGAGGAGGTCGAGGAAATCGTGGAGTTCCTGCGGAACCCTTCGAAGTTCACGGTACTCGGTGGTAAAATTCCGAAAGGAGCGTTGCTGGTTGGTCCTCCCGGCACCGGTAAAACCCTGATGGCGAAGGCCGTGGCTGGTGAAGCCGACGTGCCGTTTTTCTCCCTGTCGGGCTCCGACTTCGTGGAAATGTTCGTTGGAGTGGGTGCGGCCCGGGTACGTGACTTGTTTAAGCAAGCCAAAGCCAAAGCGCCGTGCATCATCTTCATCGATGAGATTGACGCCATTGGTCGTAGCCGCTCCCGTGGCAACGTGCCCGGCGGCAACGATGAGCGCGAAAACACGCTCAACTCGCTGCTGGTCGAAATGGATGGCTTTGGTACCGATTCCGGCGTCATCATCCTGGCCGCTACCAACCGGCCCGACACGCTCGACTCTGCCTTGCTACGCCCCGGCCGCTTCGACCGGCAGATCAGCATCGACAAGCCCGATATCAACGGACGCACCCAGATTTTTGATGTGCATTTGAAGCCGCTGACGCTGGGCCCCGATGTGGATGCTCGCAAGCTCGCAGCTCAGACGCCTGGTTTTGCCGGCGCTGAAATTGCCAATGTCTGCAACGAAGCCGCCCTCATTGCCGCCCGCCGCGACAAGAAAATGGTAACAATGCAGGACTTTACTGATGCTGTCGACCGAGTGATTGGCGGCTTGGAGAAAAAGAACAAGATTATTTCGCCCGGTGAGAAGCGTATTGTGGCTTATCATGAAGCTGGTCATGCTATTGCTGGCTGGTTCCTGGAGCACGCCGATCCGCTGGTGAAGGTAAGCATCGTGCCGCGTGGGGTTGCCGCATTGGGGTATGCCCAGTACTTGCCCCGCGAGCAATTCTTGTACAATACTGAGCAGCTCACCGACGAGATGTGCATGGCTTTAGGTGGCCGGGCCGCTGAGGAGCTGGTGTTTGGTAAAATATCGACGGGAGCCTTATCCGATCTGGAGCGTATCACCAAAATGGCCTACAGTATCGTAACCATGTATGGGATGAATGCCAAGCTGGGCAATATCTCCTTTTACGATTCGAAAGGGCAGAACGAATACGGCTTCTCGAAACCCTATTCGGAGGCTACTTCGCAGATGATTGACGAAGAGGTACGCAACATCGTATCCAACGCGTATATCCGTACCAAAGAGCTGTTGACGGAGCGCCGGCACGAGTTGGAGGTAATTGCCAAGGAACTGCTGGATAAGGAAGTGCTGCTCCAAGAAGATCTGGAGCGCCTGGTTGGCAAGCGTCCGTACGACAATCAGACGTCTTATCAAGCGCATATGGCTGGTACTGACCGGAGCGAAACGCTGAGTGAGCGGAAGCAGGAGCATCCGGTGCCGCTGAGCAATGACTTGCCGGAAAATAATCTGCCCGGCATGGAAAACAGACCCCGGGAAGCCGGCAACGATATACCAACCGGCAGCACTGTGTCGTTGGACGTGTAAAGAGTTTTATGCCAGTAAAAAAAGCCAGTCTGTCTCAGGCTGGCTTTTTTTGTGCAGCCGCTGCTACTAGCCTAACGCTATGGTTGCCTGTTCGCTGGTATTTCTATCTTTGAGCTACTCTTCACCTGTTTCCTTTGGTGATTCTTATGTCCGAAACTTCCCGCGACATTATCCTGCGCCGTATTCGCGAATCGTTGCAGATGCCTGCGCCGCAGCCCGCAGCTCCCGATTTCTCGCGGCCTCTGCATCCGGCGCTACACGATGACCTGGCGGTGACGTTTGCCGAAAGCTTCGTCCGAGCTGGTGGTACGTTTTACTACTGCGTTTCGGAGGAGCACTTTTATGACCAGCTGTTCACGTACAAAAAAGACAAAGCCCTCGACAACTTGTATGTGTGGGAGCCAGAGCTGAAAAAGATGCTTCACACCGGTGGAATAGGCTTTATCGGCGACGAAACCGATTGGCTGCCCAAAGCCGACGCGGGCCTGACGACCTGTGAAGCGCTGGTGGCCCGTACCGGCAGCGTATTGGTAAGCGCAGCTAGTGCCAGCGGCCGCCGCTTGAGTATTTATCCGGATCAACACTTGGTGCTGGCTCGTGCTTCTCAGATCGTGCCCGACATCGGGGACGCGCTGAAACGTGTGCAACAGACGCACGACAACAAGCTGCCATCGATGATTTCGCTCACGACAGGTCCCAGCCGCACAGCTGATATTGAAAAAACGTTGGTGCTCGGCGCGCATGGCCCGCGCAGCATCGTACTGTTTTTGTTGGATGATGCCCCCGAAGCAACTGCCTGATCTTGTGCTGCCCGCGGGCCGCAACGTATATTTTGCCTCCGATTTCCATTTGGGCGCCCCTGATGCCGCCCGCTCGGCTGAGCGGGAACGAAAGATTGTGCGCTGGCTCGACCAGTGTGCTGGCGATGCCGCGGCCATTTATTTGGTCGGAGATATTTTCGACTTCTGGTTTGAGTATCGGCATGCGGTGCCGCGCGGCTTCATTCGGCTGCAAGGCAAATTGGCCGAGCTGACGGATGCCGGGATTCCGGTTACGTTTTTCACCGGCAACCACGATATGTGGATGTTCGACTACTTTACCAAGGAGCTCAATATTCCCATTCTGCGCCACCCTTTCAGCCAGCGTATCGGCGGGCAGGAGTTTCACATCGGGCACGGCGACGGTCTCGGTCCGAAGGACTATACCTACAAAGCGCTAAAGCAGATTTTTGCCAGCCCCGTGGCGCAATGGCTGTTTGCGCGTCTGCATCCTAACTTCGGCATTGGGTTAGCCAATAGGTGGAGCCAGCGTAGCCGGATTCAGAACAGCGTGGCCGACGAGCAGTATTTCGGCGACGACGAATGGCTGTTGGTGTACTGTCGGGAACTAGAGCGGCAGCAGCACCACGACTACTACGTGTTTGGCCATCGGCACCTGCCGCTCGACGTGCCAGTGACCCCGCACAGCCGCTACGTAAATCTCGGCGAATGGGTCAATTATTGCTCCTATGCCGTATATGATGGGCATGAACTGGCATTGCGGCACTTTGAGCAGCAGTAAGCAAACAGGGCGATTCACTAGTAGAAGCCGGTGGCCGAAGCTATTGCTGAGCGCGACGTTGAGCGTGTTTTTTTTCCTGCCCGGCTACGCTCAAACAACGGTGCCTTCGGCTGCCTCGGTAGCACCGGCCGCCAAGCCAGCACCAGTGGTGCCCGCTTCGGTCGTCAGTGCAGCTGCGCAACCCGTCGCGGCAGCTGATGCCAACGGCTGGACGCTGGTCCGTACGATTGGGCTGGTTCAGCCCGGCGCGGCTTCTCTGGATCGGCGTGGCAACCTTTATCTGGCCGATGGCCAGAATAACATTCATCAGTATGGCCCCGATGGTCAGGCTCTGAATACGTATTCGCCTCCCCAGCCCGGCCACACCGCCCAGATTGAAGCCTGGAATACCTCGAAGGTGCTCGTGTTCTACGACGACCGCCAAGAAGTGCTACTCCTAGACCGGTTTATGGCTCCCATCACGCAAGTGCGGCTCCCCGATTTGCTCGATGGCATAGTGCGGGCAGCCACGCTGGCTCCCGATGACCGGCTGTGGCTGTTGGACGAGAGCAGTCTGGCACTCCGCCAATACGACCCTACGGGCCAACGTCTGGCCCTCACCACGCCATTGGATTTGTTGATCGGGCGCTCCAAACCCGACTTTCGGTTCTTGCGCCAGTATCAAAACAACCTGTATCTGGTGGACCGTACCAGCGGCATTTTTGTGTTCGATAACCTCGGTAACTACCGCAAAAAGCTGCCGTTTCCGGGATTAAGCGCTGTCGGTTTTCGAGGTGATGAGCTCTACTATTTGACTGACCAAACAGTCCGGTTCTTTCATCTATATACCCTAACCGAACGCACTTTGCCGTTGCCCACTGGCAGTACAGCAGTGAATCAGGTTTTGCTGGGTGAGCAGTTTGCGTATGTTATAACGCCGACCGGAGTTCTGGTATACAAGTTTTGAGCCGCAAGGCGGAGGCAGGTCTGCTCAGATTTGAGATATACAGGTACTGCGGTAAGACGGGTTTTCGTGCCCGTAAGCAGTGTTTGGCGGCACAGTAGTCCGCAGTGAGGTTCATTTTCCCATCTGCGCTGCCTGTTTTTTCTATCTTTATTATCCTTGCCCGCGTAGGGTCGGAACCTGGTAGCTTATATCCTTTCCTTGATGCGTCACTTTGCCCGAGTATTCCGCTATTCCACAGTACTATCGGGAATAGTGTGCGTCGGTGCGCTTCTCAGCTTACCGAATGATGCAGCAGCGCAGCAAGCGAAGCCGCTGAATCGCAAAGTAGCGCCAGCATTAGTTGATGGTCCATCGGAAGCCATCACCCAGACAGTGCGGGTAAGCCTACGGGAGAAAGACGCATTTCTGGCCTGGATGCATCGTACGCTGCCGGGTACTACAATACGCGCGGTGCCAGAAGCCCCCACGCAGATTCTGCTGCTGGAAAATCTGACCGCCGACCAGATTCAGCTGGTGAGTGCTTCGCCCTGGGTCAATTTTGTGGATGTCGCGCATCGTCGTGCCCATGAGGAGCGTCAGCTCAACCAGTCCGATCTAACGGTCAACAAAATTGCGACGGTGCATACCCGCTTTCCGCAACTGGCCGGGCAGGGGCTCACGATTTCTATTAAGGAAGACGCCTTCGACCCGGCCGATATCGATTTCAAAGACCGGGTTGTGGCTAGTGATTTGTTCACTACTACTTTCTCGCCGCACGCTACGGCCGTGGCTACCTTGGCGGGCGGCAGCGGCAATTCGGCTCCTTCGGGCAAAGGTGTCGCTTGGCAGGCAAGGTTGGCAACGTCGAGCTTCAAAAGCCTGTTTCCCGACGATGGTGCGACCCTAGCCCAAACGGGCGTGTCAGTCCAGAACCATTCGTACGGAGTAGCCGCCATTGAGAACTATTACGGCTTGGAGTCGCAGGCCTACGACCAGCAGATTCGGCAGTATCCTGGTCTGCTGCACGTTTTTTCTTCGGGCAATGTCGGCACGCAAACCAGCACTACAGGCCGCTACGCGGGCATACCGAAAGTGGCTAACCTGACGGGACAATTCAAAACATCCAAAAATACGCTCACCATCGGGGCCACCGATGAGCTGGGACAATTGGCTCCGCTTAGTTCCCGTGGCCCGGCCTACGATGGTCGCATCAAGCCCGAGCTGGTGGCTTATGGAGCCGGCGGCACCTCGGAAGCGGCCGCTCTGGTGTCGGGTACTGGGGCACTGGTACAGCAGGCGTATCAGGCCCGGAATAGTGGTTCGTTGCCGCCAGTAGCTTTGGTAAAAGCCGTTTTGCTCAACAGCGCCGACGATACGGGCCGGCCTGGCGTTGACTTTGAAACCGGGTTTGGCCAGGCAGACGCGGTAGGAGCGGTGCAAACCATTCGTGACCAGCGGTTTTTCCAAGGTTCAGCTGCCCAGAACTCTACGCGCACCTATTCCATCACCGTGCCCGCCGGCCAGCAGGAGCTGAAAGTAACGGTAGCTTGGACTGACCCTGAAGCTTCGCCCACTGCTGCCCAAGCCCTCGTGCATGATCTGGATATGGAGCTGGTACACGTCGGCTCCGGACAGCGCTGGCAGCCGTGGGTACTGAGCACTTACCCACACGCCGATTCATTGGTGCAGCTCCCCAAACGGCGCCCCGATCATTTGAACCCCGTGGAGCAGATATCCATAGCTATTCCCGCAGCCGGCAGCTATGAAATTCGGGTGCGCGGCGCGGTAGTTGGCGCTGTTGCCCAGCCATTCGGCGTCGCCTACGAGTATAGCGCCGGCTTCGAATGGACCCGCCCCGGCGAAACTACCAACCTACGCCCTGGTACTACAAATTTTCTCCGGTGGAACTGGTCGGGAGCTGCTACCGCTACGGGGCAGCTGGAGTACCAGCCATTGGGCACGCAAAAATGGCGTATTCTGCAAGCCAACCTGCCGTTAGCGCGCACTAATTTCAGCTGGGCAGTGCCCGACACAACTACGCTGGCCAGGGTCCGGATGGTGACCAGTAACGCTACTTTCCTCTCCGATACCTTCCTTATAGCGCAACCCCAGACCCCAACCGTGGGTTACGCCTGCGAAGAAGATGCGCTCATCCTGTGGAAACGGATACCCGGGGCTCAACAGTATCAGGTATATCAATTGAGTCAGACGTATCTGCAGCCCTATCTGCTGACGGCTGACACGGCGCTCCTCCTGAACAAGGCGCAGATGCAGGTCCGGTACTATGCCGTCGCCCCGGTTTTTGGTAAAATTACCGGGGAACGAGGCAATACCATTGAGTTCACGGAGCAAGGCACGGCCTGCTATATCAAGTCTTTTCTGCCACGTACCATCGTGACCGATACTGTGCTTTTTGATCTGGAAGTTGGTACGCTGTACGGGTTGAAATCAGTGACGTTGGAGCGGCTCACGCCGGGAGGAGCCATTGCCATCCAAACAATTATTCCGGTACAGGAACTGGTAATGACGTTTCTGGATCCTACGCCAGTGCTTGGCCGTAACGAATACCGCGTTCGGCTGGATCTGGCTGATGGTCGGGTGCTCTATAGCCAGCCGGAAGAAGTGCAGGTCACGCGTTTGGATGAACTACAGGCCTATCCCAACCCTATCGTAGCTGGCGAGACGCTTCGGGTTCTGCTGGCTGAAAGCCCTAATGCGCGCATCCAGCTCTACGATATGACGGGCCGGCTACTCCGCGAAACCATCGAATCGGGGGCCATTAAGGAAGTATCTACCACCGGTTTGGCCAAAGGCATGTACCTGCTACGAGTCCGGACGGAAAGCAGTACCACGTTAACGACGCGCGTAGTAATACTGTAACAGGATAGCGGCCCAGTCGATAAAGGGCCTCCCAGGACTGCCTGCCACCTTTCGAGGAAAACAAAAAGAGGCCGTTGCAGATCTGAGCCAATAGCCTGTAGCAAGCGGGCTGCGGTGCTATTGCGCCTAGTGCCTGTTCTACAGCAAAAGCTAATCCCATACAGTGTCACGAGTAAGTCTCAACCGTAGGTCTTAGGGCAAAGCTAGTCTGATGTCTGCGTACCGAAGTACTACTGTCGCGCCGGTCGGGTCCTATTCAATGAAATTGCGAGCAGGTTTCGGTGGTGTTCAGTGAGCCAGAGCCTTATTTCTGTACTTATGAATTCAGAACGTGTTTGGGGTTTTATTTTTCGCGTCCTGCTGCGCTTGCCGAAGCATCCCTGTTACAATGGCAATTGGCTTACTCTGGTGGTAGAGATGCTTCGGCAAGCGCAGCAGGACGCGAAATCAGCGTTTTTGAAAAATCCCAAATACCTTCTTAGAGGCTAGGTGACAGATCCAGAGGCTGAAAATTAGCTGCCGTAGCGTCACCGTATGCACACAAAAAAAGGCTCGGCTCCATCCGGAGCCAAGCCTTTTCTACAGCCTGTTCGATGGGCTAGTATACGTAGCGCAGAGCAGTTACGTCGTTTGTGTTGAAGGGGCGGTTGGCACCGCTGCCGATGCAAGCCAGCATCCAGGAGTTCGGGTCAGCACCGCTAGGCGTGCCGGGAATGTAGACAGCACCCACTGTGCTAGCACCTTCGTTGGTAAAGGCGCCACCGCAGCTATAAGCGCGGTTGGCATAGTCGGTGTGGCGGAAACCGATGCAGTGACCAACTTCGTGCGCCAGGATAGTGGCGATGTACGTGGTGGCGTTAGCCGTGCCGATAGCACCCGAGTTAACCTGTACGCTGCCGTAGGGGTTGCCGCCCGATGGGAAACCAGCCGAAGCCAAATAACCCGAGCCTGCTGGAGCTGCGCTCAGAACGATGTTGCCACCCGAAGTAACGCGGGTGAAGCGAATGAGCAAATTCTGCGCGTTGTAGCGACGAATCAGCTCGTCAGTAGCGGTTACGTAAGCAGAAGGAAGCGAGGTAGATACCCGGATGCTCACCGTACGACCCGAGCCTACGCTCACCAGGTTGTTGGTGCGATACTGCTCTTCTTCGCCAACGCGCATCATTTTGTAGTCGGACTTGCTGTTCAGAGCCTCCTCTGTCAGCATGATGTCACCTTCTACGAGGTAGCCGCCCTCAACTTTCTGGGCATCCTTGGTAGTGAAGCCCATCTGCTGAATCTTGCTCATGGCATCTTCGGAAATCTCGTTTTTCGCCGTTACGTCTTTTGCCTCTTTCGAGCAAGACGATAAGGAAGCCACCGAGAGGGCGCAAAGAGCTACCGCGGAAAGTACTTTGTTGATTTTCATAAAAGGGTTTGGTTGGGTTGGTTGGTGAGGGATGGATGAATTATGGGCATAAATAGGGGATAAAAATTTAAAATGTCAACGGTTATTTAGTGAAACTTTAAAATAATTGCAAAGTATGCGGGCGAGCGGGTGCGTGTTCCTGTAAAATATGACCCGGTTGCTTATATAACATTTACTATATAATCTCCCCTTCGTCAACAAGCCTGTGCGGGAACTCCTTCACGTAAGGGGCCGGGATATAGATTTTTTAAAGGCCATTAGGCTTGCTTCGGCCAGAGGGAGATACAATACCTGATAGATTACTGCATTTATTTAGTAATCTGATGAAATCCAGAATGATACGACTGGGTGAATCACTGTAGCGGCGAGATTTTAGTAGCATCAGCGCCTCAATTTGCCGATATCTGGCATAGGGGGTGAAATGCTTATCTTTGTTCAAACTGATTCCGTGTGAACGTTTCGTTCACCTCACGATATAAAATCCCAAGCCGTGGCTTGCACTTCTTGTTCCTCGGGCGGCTGTTCTACTTCCGCGACGGGCTGCGGCTCCAAAGGTAGTTGTAGCTCAGGCGGCTGCACGCGTCTGAATGTATTTGACTGGCTGCAGGATGTGGACCTGCCCGTCGATTTTAAAGAGTTTGATATAGTTGAAATCCGTTTTAAAGGCGGCCGCAAAGATTTTTACCGCAACACGCAACGCCTGCCTTTGGTAACCGGCGACGCGGTGGTGATAGAGGCTGCTGGCAACGGCTGGCATCTGGGTCATGTGTCGTTGAAAGGAGAGTTGGTGCGCCTACAGATGCGCAAGAAGAAAGCTCCTGTCGATTCCAACGAGATTCGGGGAGTTCTGCGCGTGGCTACGGAGCAGGATGTAGAGCGCTGGCAAGCTGTGCGCGACCTCGAAACGGGTACTATGTTTCGGGCCCGCTCGGTGGTAGAGGAGCTACGACTGAAGATGAAGCTCTCGGACGTGGAATACCAAGCCGACCGCACCCGCGCCACGTTCTTCTATTCTGCCGATGACCGGGTAGATTTCCGCGACCTGATTAAGCGGCTGGCCGATGAGTTTCGGGTGCGGGTAGAAATGCGGCAGATTTCGCTGCGCCACGAAGCCGGCCGCCTGGGCGGTATTGGCTCCTGCGGGCGTGAGCTGTGCTGTTCTACCTGGCTCACCGATTTCAAGAGCGTGAGCACTACCGCTGCCCGCTACCAGAATCTGAGCCTGAACCCGGCGAAGCTTTCCGGCCAGTGTGGTCGTCTGAAATGCTGCCTCAATTATGAGCTCGATACCTACCTCGATGCGCTAAAAGATATTCCGCAGGTATCGCGCCCGTTGCAAACGGAGAAAGGCGATGCTTTCCTGCAAAAGACGGATATCTTCAAAAAACGCATGTGGTTTGCCTTCCGGGGCGACAACAACTGGGTGATGCTTTCCATTGATCGGGTCCGTGAAATTCAGGACCTCAACAAGCGAAGCGAAAAGCCCGAAAACCTGCTGGCTCCCGTGCTGGAAGCCGAGCGGGAGCCCGAAGTATCGGCCCACGTGGAAGGCAACCTCGACCGCCTCGATGATAAAATAAAGGGCAGCAAGCGACCTAAGCGTAAAAAGAAGAAGGAGGGAGGATCAACTGCTGCTGCCCTCCCGCCGGCCCCGCGTGCCAGCACTTCTGCTCGTGCTGAGAGCGTGACCAAAGCACCTACGGCGGACTCTGCCGACAGCGCTGAGGAGACAACTGCTGGTGAGCCCCGGCGTCCACGCGGGGCCGCAGCCCGGCCACTAAACCGTCGCAACAATCGCGGCCGCGGGGAGAGCAGCCGCGGCCCGGAAAGTGGTAGCAAGGCCGACGGACGCCGCTCCGATGGCAATACGCTGGGTCCGGAAGGTACTGGGGAAGCCCGCCCGCCGCGTGGCGAAGGCCGGCCGCCACGCGCCTCTGCGGGTGGTACGCCGCCGGAAGGCGCGGCTGGCCGTGCCCCGCGTGATGAAAATGCCGAGCGTGGTAGTCGCGGCGGTCGTTCTTCGCGCCGGGGGCCCCGTCGGTCGGGCGGTGGGGAGGGCGGAAATGCGGGTTCTACGCCAGCAAGTGCTTAAGCGTATGCGAAAACTTGCATCGGTAGTCGCCGGGCTGGGAATGCTGCTCTCACTAGCTAGCTGCGACCAAAATCAGGTGTTTGAGCAGAACCTGGACCTTGATAAATACGTCTGGACCGTGCAGCAAAAGCCCGCGTTTACGTTTGATATTCAGGATACTACCCAGCGCTATGACATCTATTTCAACGTGCGCAACCAGTCGGTATACGGGTATTACAACCTGTACGTGAAGCACACCCTACAGGAGCCCAGCGGTAAGCGCGTATCGCAGCTTCTGCACCAGATGCTACTGATGGACCCCCAGACCGGGGAGCCGCGCGGGCAGGGCTCCGGCGACATTTTCGACCACCAGTTTCTGGCGCTGCGTCAGCAGCAGTTTCACCAGACTGGTACGTATAAAATCATCCTGGAGCAGTATATGCGTCAAGACCAGCTGCCGGGTATTATGGCAGTAGGGGTGCGCGTCGCGAAAACAGCGAATTAGCCCTCAAAAGTATAAAAAAGACCTCCCTAGCCGTGGCTGGGGAGGTCTTTTTTATGGCAGCAGCTGAGCAGCCGCTCCAGAAAGGCAGGCTAATCGACCAAACGCACGCTAACGGCGTTCAGGCCTTTTTTGCCCTGCTGCACTTCGAATTCTACGCGGTCAGCATCACGAACGGGTTGCTTAAGGCCCGTGGCGTGTACGAAGATGTCCTCACCACCGCCATCCGGCGTGATGAAGCCAAAGCCCTTGGCTTCATTGAAAAATTTGATAATACCGGTACTCATGCTGGAAGATGGTGAGATGAAAGAATGAGGTAAATGTAAGAGTATTTTTCTCTATTCAAATCGGGGTTTGCAGCACTACGGCGGCGGTTCGTGTGCCGTAGTTACTATGCTGCTCGACGAGCTTCACGCAACTCTTGCGGGTAGGTATAGACCAATACCACCCTGCTCCGGGTAACCAGGGCAGGGTGGGAATAGCTGGGAAAACCCAAAGATTAGCGACAACAGCGAATTAGATTCGCTCAACTTTAACGGCGTTCAATCCTTTTTTACCTTCAATTACGTCAAAGGAAACCCGGTCATTTTCCCGGATTTCGTGTACCAGGCCCGTTTGGTGAACAAATATATCCTCGTTGGTATCATCCTCAACGATGAAACCGAACCCTTTGGACTCATTAAAAAATTTCACTTTGCCAGTTTTCATAACTAGGACTTGGTTGTGTTAGTAAGAGGTTGATACGTGAACAAGGCGGTAAAACTAAGGGTATTTTTTCAATTGTAGCATTGCCTCCAGATAGAACATAGGCCGGTAATTGCTCTGTCAGACCCAGCGTGCGGCCGAACAGCGAAGAGCACGTACCAGAAGGTTCCGCTGGGTGTAGTTGACAGTATGCGCCACTCTTAAGTAGTAATAATCAAGTAACAGAGTGGGTAGGCGGTAGTGCCGGATGATACATCGTGCCGGCCTTTCAGCAGACGAGCCTTCCAGGGATATGGAAGGCTCGTCTGTTGATAAACGCGGATAAGTGGGAGGAAAACAGCTAGCTTTTAGCTTTGAAGCGGTGGCTGTTGTGCTGGGCGAACTGCTCGAAGGTGTGCGGAGCGCAGCCCGTAATGTCTTCTACTGTAGTGGTGATATTCGCCGTGTAGCCCGCCTTGGACAAGCGGTAAAGCTCCAGCATCGCGTCGCGCATCCAGGTTGGCGCCTTGTCCATAGCCTGGCGGGCGGTTTCTTCTGGTACATCAACGTAGTGCACCGGCTGGCCCGTGGCCTGCCCGATGGCTGCTGCTGCCTCGGCGATGCCCAAGGCTTGCGGGCCGCTGAGCTCGTAGGCTTTGCCGTGGTGCTCCGTGGTGTCGGCGCTGAGAATCTGGGCGGCGGTGGCGGCAATATCGCGCGCATCGATGTAGCTGACTTTCGCCTCACCCAGGGGCATATAAATCTTCCCTTCCTGACAGATTGAATCAGCGTTGTAATTCACGAAATTCTGCATGAAGCTGCCGGGCCGCAGATGGGTGAACGGAATACCGCTCTGCTCCAGATATTTTTCGACTTCCCGATGCCAGCGGCCCAACTGAATACCCGGCTCCACAGCTGCCCCGGCTACGGAAAGCCGCACAATGTGCTGCACGCCAGCTTGCTTGGCGGCATCAATAACGCGCTGGCCGATTGCCACTTGGTCCTCGGTGAAAGGGGTAATCAGGAAAAGGCGGTTCACGCCGGTCAGGGCTACCTGCAGCGTTTGGGGCTTGTCGTAGTCCAGCTCCACCAGCTGCACATCGGGGTTGAGCTGCTTGAGCCGGTCGCCTTTGATGAGGGAGTGCACGCCGGCGCGCACGGTCAGGCCGCGGTTCGACAGGGCTTTAATTGATTCGGTACCAACAGTGCCCGTGGCACCCGTAACCAGGATAGTATTGGACATGGTTAAATGATTTAGAGAAAAAGAAGAAAACTTGCCTGTTGCAGTGCCGCCGCCTTATTTCCGATAGGTAGCCCGGTAAATCTTGCCCTTCTCGTTGCTGAATACAAAGTCGCGGTCAGTAACGAAAACCAGCGCCTCGGCCTGCCCGCTGGTCGGAATTGGCAAACAGGTTTTGGCCCCATCGAAAAGCTTACGGCCGGCAGCCACGTCGATTAAGTATACGTGGCCGTAGCCCAGCAGGGCTACCGTGCGGCCATCGGGGCTGATGTCGGCGGCCGTAATCCAGGTATTGATCTGGACGCTATCCACGAGACGGGCCGTGTAGGTGCCGGGGCGGGCCGGCAGCACATACTGCTTTACCCAGTGCCCTTCGCCCCGGTTTTTGGTGAACAGATACAGGCTATCCTGCCGGTAATAGAACGCTTCGCAGTCGAAGTTACGCCCGGGCTTTTTCGGAGGGAAGCGGTGCTGGTCGGGGTAGCTGAAACGGATGGTGTCGACTTCCTGCAGCGTGGGGCCACCCAGGCGGTAGATGGCCAGGTTGCGGCGCTTATTCTGGTTGTTGCCGAAGTCGCCGACGAAGAGGTGGTTGTCTTCGTCGCGCGTCAGGTCCTCCCAGTCGTTGTTGGCTAGGAGTTCCAGGTTGAGGGTTTGGAGCAGGTCGCCTTGCTGCGTAATGCGGTAGAGCTTGGCCGTGTTGCCGCCGTCGCCGTGGGTCCAGAGGTCACCGGTGGCGTTAGCTATTTCCAGGCCCGAGCTTTCCACGACTTCGGTCTTAGCCATGCGGCCTACCTGCTTCACATCGTAGGCCTGGCTTACTTTCTCAAAGTTACCCCGGCCCTCATCCGTGGCGCAGCCACAGAGCACAGACTGGATAAATACCAAAACCGGGAACAGCTTATCGCGCAGCAAAAACAGCATTGTAGAAGATCGTTAGCAGGGAAATACGGCTTGGCGTAGCGCACAAGAGCTCATCGTCCATACGCAGTATGGCCCCCAATGGGCCAAGCTGCTGTCGTACACAGCAGTGTAGTGCAAGTAATTGTTTTTTAAACGGCAGGCTAGCAGTATCTTGGTGGAGTTAACTTTTTACTGTTCAGTCTTGTCAATGCATTTTCGCTGCGTTCTGCTGCTGGTTTCTGGCTTGCTTAGTCTGCGTGCTACCGCCCAGCGGCCCACTGTGGGGCCAGTGCCCGACTCCAGTCTGGTAACAGCTGCGGCCGCGCCGTTGCGGCCAACCAGCACGGTTTCCCGTCAGGCACTACGGTTCCTGGCGCGGCCTGCTACGCTACGGGTCGCAGTGCCGCTCACGCTGATTGGCGTGGCGTGGCTAAGTAGTCAGGATAATATGCTGCGCCGGGCCAAGATTGAGTTTCAACAAGGAACCCGCGAAGCCTTTCCTACTTTCAATACTCGTCTCGATGACTATACCCGACACGTGCCACTGGCGGCTGCCTACGCGCTGCAAGTGGCTGGCGTGAAAGGAGAGCGGGGTGTCGTGCCGTTCACCCTGATGTATCTGGTGGCCCACCAGCTGAATATGGGTGTAACCAGCAACCTCAAACGGCTCTGCCGCGAGCAGCGCCCCGATATTGCCACCGATTACAGCTCTTTCCCGTCGTCGCACACGAGTGCAGCTTTCATGACGGCGACGCTGCTGCATGAGCAATATGGGAAGGTGAATCCCTGGATCAGCGTGGGCGGCTACGCCGTAGCCACGGCCACCGGCGCTATGCGCGTGCTACACAACCGCCATTGGATAACTGACGTGGTTGCCGGGGCTGGTATCGGGTTTCTATCGGCTGAGGCGGTCTGGCGCTTGTATCCGGCCATGACGCGCCTGCTTCCCGACAAGCTGGCCCACAAGCTGCTGCTGGTGCCCACGTATGCGCCGGGTGGGGCGCTGGGCATTACGATGGTCATGCGGCAATAGACAAGGAGGCTGTCTAGAAAGTAAAATAGAACGTCATGTCGACCACCGGGAGACATCTCGCGTGCAATAGTATATGATTACTGTGGCAACGTCAGCACGCGAGATGTCTCCCAGTGGTCGACATGACGTTTTAGCGTGTTTCGAGCGACTTCCTAAACAGCTTCAAGGTCAGGGAATATCAAAACCGCAGGTAGGGGCGGAGCTTTTCCAGCGTTTCAGCATCCATAATCCGGATTTGGCGCAGGTCGTCGGCTTGCCGGAAAGGCGGATGCTGCTGGCGAAATGCCACGACCACCCGGGCTAGCCGCTTGCCCATGTAGGGATGCGCCTGCAGTACCTCGAACGGCGCAGTGTTGACATCGATGGGCGCGGGCGCGAAGGCGGGGGCCACAAACGTGTATTTGCGCAGGCTGTCGACCAGGTCAGGGGCGTCGCGCAGGGTATATATTTCCGCCAGCTGGTCTTCGCGCAGGAAGCCGCCCAGCTGCAGCCGATACTCGACTACCCGCCTGGACAGTCCCCGCCCAATACCGCGAATCTGCATCAGCTGAGTGGTATCGGCCAAGTTCAGGTCGAAGGGCGCCAGATGGGTGGGCTTGCGGGCATATTTGCTCGGCGCTTTGGGCTCGTATGAGCGAGAAAACTCCCCCTTGCCGGCCGCATACGCAGCACGGCTGGCGCGCGGTGGCAACTGGTCGGGCAGTTGCATATAGGGAGCCAGGCGCGCATACACAGAATCAGGAAAGCCGTAGGTGCGCCGAATCTGCTCTTTGGCTTTAAAGCCCCCGATGACGTCCCGGAAGCGCACAATGCGCTGGGCCAAAAAGTGAGCCAGACCCCGGGCTTCCCAGTCGGTGGCGGTCAGGGCATTGGGGTCGAAAGGAGCCAGCGGTACCTGCGCAACCACGGCCCGGCGGGGATATGTCCGCCGGGCGTAGCGCGGCGCAAACACGCGAGGCTGCCGCCGGGTGGTCAGCTCGGCGGCCAGCTGGTCGAGGCGTTGTTGGTCGGGTGTTGGGTTGTAGGCGGGTAACGCTGGGAGCAGCAGCTTCGGGGCCGCCAGCAGCAGCAGTAGCAGCACCAATAGCACCGCCATGCCCGAGGTTTCACGGCGCGAGAAACCAAAATACCGCCGGGTCCAGCGCTGCCAGCCAGTGGCGGGCGAAGATTTATTACTCTTATGTTTCACGAGATATTGTACTAGCTGCCGCATAATAAAAAAATGGCGGCAGAGCGGCTAACGAAGCCAATGCTTATTTTCAGGAAAATGCTATCCTCAGCCGGGTAGCAGGCAAAACGCGCCGGGCGCCGGGCAAAGCCGGAATAAGTTGGGTAGCGGATGCCGGCAAACGCGGCGACATCCGAATACCTTGGGGCTCGTAATTGTCAATAAACCGGTGCCAGGGTGTAATATTACACCCCGATTCCCGCTACCCATATTCTACCTCGTCTGTCATGAGCAAGTCTGCCCCGCGTACCACCGAGTTTCTGGACCATCTTGCCGCCGACTTGCACACGTTGCGGGAGGTGACGACGCGCCGGTTTCGCCCGCTTTCCGACGACCAGCTCAACCGCCGGCCCGCCACCGACAAGTGGAGCGTGGGCCAGTGTCTGGAGCATCTCAACATCATCGGGGGGCACTACCTACCCACGATCAGCCGCAAGCTCAAGCAGGCCCAGGAGCGGGGCAGCCGCCCGGCCGAGACGGTGAAGTCGGGCTTCTTTGGCCACAAGCTGATTGAGGCCATGCAGATACCGGCCAGCGAGAAGCCGTTGAAGTCGCCGCAGCAGTATGCGCCCAGCGGCAGCCGTCTGCCCCGCACGGTAGTAGAGGTATTCGGGCGGCAGCTCGATGAGCTACTCAACATCGTGCAGCAGGCGCGCAGCATTAATGCCAACGCGGTGCGAATTGCGAATCCTATCATTCCGCTGCTCTACCTGCGCCTGACCGACCAGCTGGAGTTCATCGTTGTGCACTTGCAGCGCCACGTGGCGCAGGCCGAGCGGGTGCTGGATGCCAGCCCGACCCAGCAGTAGCAGCAGCGGCCTTATACGCACAAAAAAAGCGCCTTACGTAGTGTAAGACGCTTTTTGCTTTTCGGATCGAGTGCTGTTACTCGCCGAAGAAGTACGAGATGCTCAGGTTTAGCACCCGGTTCTTTATTTTGTTTTCTGGCTCCTTGTCATCCTCATCATTCGGAATCAGATTGGATAGGCCAAAGCCATACCCCAGCTGCGCCTGAATGGGGCCCGCTTTGTAGCCGATACCAGCATTGGCGCCAAGATCCAGGCTGCGCACATAGTCCGTATCGTCCTCATCGCCATACTTGTTGGCGAATTTAATCTTGTTTTCGCCCTTTTCATTGATTGAGCCGGCGCCGGAGCCGCCAGAAAACTCATACTTAGACTTGCCACCCAGACCAATACCGATGTAAGGTCCGGCAAAAATCTGGAAGCCTTCGGTTTCACCGAGCGTATAGACCACGTTTATCGGAATCTCAGCGTAGCTCAGCCGAGTAGTTTCCTCGTATTTGAACTTAACGCCGCTGTTGGTTTCTTCTTCGTCTATTTTGTAGCCCTTCTGGGAAAAGAGCAGGGAAGGCTGAATGGACAAATTGCCGAACTGCGCGTTCAGCGTCAGGCCAATTTGGGGGCCAAGCACAATATTGGTGTCAAACTCGTCGTCGCTGTCTTTAAAATCCTGCGAGATATTCGCTGCGTTCAGACCTACGCGAGGCCCGAAGGTAATTTGGGCTTGCGCCGAGGTGGCACCGGCTACTACCAGCGCGGCGGCCAACAGGCCATTGCGTACGTGCTTTTTCATAATGGTAAGGAAGAGAGTGAGAAATAGGTGAGCCTGTATTCGTTGACGAAGCAAATATAGGATTATTGGAAGTACTTTACTGGATGTAACAATTTTATTTGCAGTTCAATAATCGGAAAAATGCACAAACTATAATAGAATAAAATTATAGTCAGATACTTACCTGTTTACTGCTCGTGTGAAATCGTTCTGTGCCGTGCATCATACCTTGCGCAACCTTATCGTTTCTGCCAGCATGCGTACATTCCTCCTGCTTCTTTTGCTCAGTCTACTCATGTTGGTTGGTTCTTCCGCGCCGTTATTGCCCTCCGCTCCCGATCCGCCGCAATGGAAACGGATTGACGCCTTGCTGGCCAAGAATCAGACGGCCTCGGCTGACAAACTCGTGGAAGAACTCTACCAGGCCGCCCGTCAGCGTCAGGACACGCCCGACTATCTGCGGGCGCTCTTGTACAAGTTGCGCTTGCTGGAGAACAGAGAAGAAGAGGCCGATGAAAAAGCCATTGCGCTGGTCGAAGCCGACTTGGCAGCGGCCCGGTTTCCGGCCCGGCCCATTCTGCATAGTCTGCTGGCTCAGCTGTATGCCAGCTATTACGACGAGCACCGCTACCAGCTGTATGACCGCACCGGCGGCGCGGCCACCGGGGCTGCTGCTACCGATACGACTGCTCTGGATATCCGGACCTGGGATGCCGCCCGGCTTGGCAGTGCGGTGGTGCGACATTATCGGGCGTCGCTGACAGACGAGCCCCAGCGCCAGCAGCAGCTTCTGCTGGCTCGCTTGGGCTACGCCGTGCGGGGTGGTACTGCCGAAGGTCGGAGCCTGCGCCCCACACTCTACGACCTGCTGGCTCATCGCGCAGTGGATGGCCTGCGGAATGATGAATACTACATAACGCGCCCCGCGGCCCAGTTTGCTCTGAAAACGGGCGCTTTGTTCGGCCCCGCCGCCGAGTTTGCCGGCCTCCAGCTCGTCGCCCCGCCCGCTGATTCGCTCAATGGGCAGTTTCACGCCTTGCAGGTGCTACAACAGCTCACGGCGTTTCGGCTGCGGGACGCCCGCAATCAGACCGCCCTGGCTGATGTGGACCTGAAGCGGCTGGAGTTTGTGCACGAGCACGCCACGCTGGTCAGCAAAGACTCGCTGTATCAGACGGCGCTGGCCCGGGCCGCCGACACCTACCAGCACCTACCCGGTAGCACCCTGTTTTTGGCCGCTCAGGCCGAGCTGCTGGTCGAAAGTCAACCCGCCAAAGCCCGGGAGCTGGCTCTGCGGGCCGAAGCCCGCTTCCCAACATCGCGCGGCGGCCGTTGGGCCCGCGCCCTGCGGCAGCGCATTGAGGCCGTAGAAGTAGCATTCACGACCGAAGCGGCGGTGCTGCCCAACCAAGCGTGGCTGCTGAAGCTGAACGTGCGCAACGTGCCGAAGCTCTATGCTACGGCTTACCGCATCAGCACGGCTCAGGCCGTGCGCGAGCTGGAGCGCGACGACCAACGGCCCCGCAGCTGGCAGCAGCAGCATGCCCGTGTGTTGGCTGGCAAGCCCGCCGCCACCTGGCCCCTGACCGTACCTGGCCCGGCCGACTTCAAGCCGCATACCGTGCAGCAGGCGGGGCCGGCTTTGCCGCTGGGCCGCTACCTGCTGGTGCTAAGCACCGCTGCCGAAAACCCGACAAAGTCGCAGCCGGCCGTAGTAACCGCTTATGCCGAGCTGAACGTGAGCCAGTTGAGTCAGGTGCGCCGCACTGCCACCTCAGAAGGCGTGGAGCTGCTGGTGCTGCACCGGCAAAGCGGCGCGGCTGAGGTCGGCGCTACCGTTCTACCCTTCTTTCAATATTATGACCAACCCGCCCGAACCTACAAGCAACGGCGCGGCGCGGAGCTCCTGACCAGTGCCGAGGGCCAGGCCAGCATCGGGCGCGACCCGGCCATGGGTGCCGATGCCAACCTGCGGGCCGTGCTCCTGACGAAAGGACCTGATTCGCTGCTGGTGCGTGAGGGCGGCTACTATATGCCCCGCCGCGCTACCACTGCTGAAGCTGAGCAGCCCCAGCGCCGTGCGTTTCTGTACACTGACCGGGCTATCTACCGCCCCGGCCAGACACTCTATTTCAAAGGCATTCTGACGGAAAGTCTCGCTGGCAAATCACGGCTGCTCACCAAGCAGCCACTTACGGTGCGGCTACAGGACGTGAATGGCCAAACGGTACAGACCCTGCCTTTCACCAGCTCCGACTTCGGTTCCTTTCACGGCTCCGTGGTGTTGCCGACAGGCTTGCTAAACGGCGAAATGAGCCTGCAAGCCGATTATGGCAGCGCAAGCTTCGCGGTGGAAGACTACAAGCGGCCCACGTTTCAGGTGACGCTGGAGCCGGTGCAGGGTACGCCGGTATTGGGCCAGCGTGTTTCGGTAAGCGGGAAGGCCGTGGCCTATGCCGGGCAGCCCGTCGATGGCGGCACGGTGCAATACCGCGTGGTGCGGCGCACGTTCTGGCCGTTTTATCGGCCGTATGGCGGCGGCCGAAGCAGCTTTCCCAACTATGGGGGCGAGCCGGAGGTTGAAATAGACAACGGCACTACCCAAACCGATTCGGCGGGTGGCTTCACGGTAACTTTTGTGGCCCAGGCCGACGCGCAAACTGCTAAGCAGCGCGGCGGCGGGCCGGGCTACGTGTTCGAAGTGACGGCCGACGTGACCGATGCCGCCGGCGAAACCCGCACGGGTCAGCAGAGCGTCAGCCTGGGTACTACGGCCCTCACGCTGCGGCTGGAAATGCCCGAGCTGCTCAATCAGGACGCTATTCCAGTCCTCCGGCTGCTCAGCACCAATGCCGCCGGCGAAGCCCGGGCCGCGCGCGGGCAATTGCGGCTGTTTCGGCTCGTGCCACCCGCCCGGGCATTGCGGCCCCGCCCGTGGGAGCGGCCCGAGCGCGAGGCGCTGAGCCCGGCGGAGTTTCGGCGCCAATTTCCGTTGGACGCCTACGGCTCGGAAGACAATGACAGCGCTTGGGCGCGCACCGAAGTATTGACCCAGGAATTCGATACCGACAAAACCCCGCTGCTTGCGGCTCTGGCCACGCAGCTGGCCCGGCAAGCGCCGGGGCGCTACCTGCTACAAGCTTCCACCGCAGGCCCCGTGGCGGCGGGCCCGCCCGCGGAGCACCGATTCACGCTGTACGCTCCTGCCGCCAGGCAGCTTCCCGTGCCCGCTCCCGATTGGTTTGTTCCGCTCCAGGACAGCGTGCCGCCCGGCCAGGCCGTGCAATTTTTGGTAGGCAGCAGCGAAGCCAACGCCCGGATTCTGGTGGAGGTGGAGGCGAAGGGCGCAACGCTGTATCGTGAATGGCTGACGCTGGCGGCCAATGAGCAGCGCCTGGTGGCGGTGCCGGTGCCCCTAGCTCTTGGCGAGACGCAATTGTATGTGCACACCACGCAAGTGCGCGACAACCGTCTGTATCTGCATTCGGCCACCGTGCAGGTTGCCGTGCCGCCCGCGCCACTGCGTCTGGGCATCGCCACGTTTCGCGACAAGCTTCAGCCCGGCCAGAAGGAAACGTGGCGCGTCACGATTCAGCAGGCCGATGGCAAGCCCGCCGCCGCCGAGCTGCTGGCCACGCTCTATGACCAGTCGCTGGACACGTTCCGGCCACATTCGTTCGAGGCATTGGTATTTCCGACGCCATATTATCCGGCCGTGCTGGGCTGGAAGGGCCGGTTTGGCGTGGAGGAGTCGCAGGAACTGTTTGGCGATGCGCTGGTAGACATTGATTTAGAAATGCTTTATCCACATCTGAATTGGTGGGGCTATTCTTTGGGTGAAGAAGAAAGCAGCAATGACTATAAGCTATTGCCTAAAAACTCCCAGATGAAGTTTACGCCCCCTGTAATAAAGCGGGATGAGGAAGTTATGGTAGCTAGTGGTGCTGCCGCGCCACAAGCTGCTATGCGGATGGAAATGGCCGCCGACGCCAAGCAGCTCAACGAAGTTGTAGTAACTGGCGGACCCAAGCAGCAACCCGCTGCCCAAGCCGACCTCTCCGCCATTCCGGCCCGCGCTGATTTTCGCGAAACGGCCTTCTGGCTGCCCGCGCTCCGCACCAACGCCGCCGGCGAAACCGTGCTCGAATTCCAGATGCCCGAGGCCGTGACGCGCTGGCAGCTGCTGGCATTGGCCCATGATGAGCAGCTGCACACCGGTGTGCTCCGCCGCGACCTAGTGACCCAAAAGCAGCTGCAGGTGACGCCCAACGCGCCACGCTTTTTCCGGGAAGGCGACCAGCTGCGTTTCTCTGCCAAACTCAGCAACCTCACTGGCCAGCCCATGCGCGGCACCGCCCAGCTGTTTCTGTTCGATGCCCGCACCCAGCAGCCAATCGAGAGCCGCGTGCTCCGGGGTACGGCACAGCTAGACTTTGACCTGCCAGCCAACCAAAGCAGCGCCTTGAGCTGGGAGCTACATATTCCGGAGACTGCCGAGGGGCAAGTGCCGCTGGCAGCCATCACCTACCGCGTGGTGGCACAAACGGGCCCGGCGAAAACCAAAAAGCGCAAAACGCAGGACGAGCAGCCGGTTTTCAGCGACGGGGAGGAAAACACGCTGCCTGTGCTGCCCAACCGCCTGCTCGTCACCGAGAGTCTGCCGCTGCCCATCGTGGGGCCGGCCACGCGGGAGTTCGAGCTGAAAAAGCTGACGACCAGTATTTCGGCCACGCGGCGCAACTACTCCCTGACGCTGGAAATGACGCCCAACCCTGCCTGGTATGCCGTGCAGTCGTTGCCTTACCTCATGGAGTACCCCTACGAGTGCTCCGAGCAGATATTCAGCCGCTTGTATGCCAACTTGCTGGCGGCCCGAATTCTGCAGCAAAACCCGAAGCTGCAACCCGTGCTGGCCGAATGGCGCCGCGCGGCCCAGGCAGGCGACAAAACGGCCCTGACCAGCAGGCTGGAGCAAAATGAAGAGGTAAAAGCGCTGCTGCTGCAGGAAACTCCCTGGGTGCGCGATGCCCACAACGAAACCGAGCGGATGCGCCGCCTGGCGGAGCTGCTGGACGAACCCCGCCTGAAGGCCGAAACTGCCCGCGCCTTGGCCAAACTAGCTAAAATGCAGCAGCCTAATGGAGCTTTTCCGTGGTTTGAGAAAATGCCCGATGACCGCTACATCACCCAGCTGATTGTGGCCGGATTTGGCAAGCTGCGCAAGCTGGGAGCCTTCGATGCCGCCCAGCACGAGCAGGGCCGGCCGCTGCTGGAAAACGCCCTGCGCTACCTCGACGAACAGCTCCAAAACGATTACATCCGTCTGCGGCAGCAAAAGGGAGTAGACCTGAAAAAAGCGCACCTAACCGATATACAGGTGCATGCCTTATACGCTCGCAGCTTCTGGCTGACTCCGGTGGTAGCAAAGCAGGCCCAGCCGGCACAGGCGTACTACCAGCAGCAGGCCGCTACATTTTGGCCCGCGCAAACGCGCTACTTGCAGGCTCAGATTGCCTTGACGCTGCAGCGGCGGCAAGTGCAGCCCGCAGCCGTGAAGGATATTATGACGGCTCTCACCGAAAATGCCCTGCACTCGCCCGAGCTGGGAATGTACTGGAAGGAGGTGCGTGGCGGCTACTATTGGCGCGAAGCACCCACCGAAACCCAGGCCACGCTCATCGAAGCCTACGACGAGGTGCTCAGCGACCAGAAGGCTGTGGATGAAATGAAGCTCTGGCTGCTCAAGCAAAAGCAAACTCAGCACTGGGAAAGTACCCGGGCCACCGCCGATGCCTGCTACGCCCTGCTGCTGCGCGGCTCCGACTGGCTCCAGCCCACCCAGCCGCTCCAGATCAACGTAGGCGGCGTGGCAGTTGCGCCAAGCCGTCAGCAAGCGGGCACGGGCTATTTCAAAACCACGTGGTCGGCGGCCGATATCAAGCCCGCGCAAGGCAAAGTGACAGTGCAAAAAACCGATGCCGGAGTAGCCTGGGGAGCGTTGTATTGGCAGTATTTCGAGCAGCTCGACCACATCACGCCCGCTGCCACGCCTTTGAGCCTGGAGCGGCAGCTATTTCGGGAGCAGCGCACGGCCAGTGGCCCGGTGCTGGAGCGCCTCACCGCCGCCACACCCCTGCGCGTGGGCGACGTGCTGGTGGTACGCCTCGTGCTGCGCTCCGACCGCGACCTGGAATACGTGCATCTTAAAGACCAGCGCGCCGCTGGCTTGGAGCTTATCAGCCAGACTTCGGGCTACCGCTACCAAGGCGGCCTGGGCTACTATGAAAGCCCCCGCGACGCGGCTACCAATTTCTTTCTGAGCTATTTCCCGAAGGGCACCCACACGTTCGAATACCGGCTGCGGGCGGCCCAAAGCGGGGACTTCTCCGGCGGCCTCAGCCAAGTGCAGTGCCTGTACGCGCCGGAGTTTACGAGCCATTCGGCCGGAGTTCGGGTACCGATTGAGCCGCTTGTAAGTAGGTAGTAAGAAGTTGCATTTTTCGGGAACGGAGTGCGGCTGGCGCGGCCGTAAGCAGCTTTGCCAGAACCCGAAGCCCCAGCTGGTTTGGTAGTAGGAGGCGGCAATAGTAATTTTGCCGCCTCTTAGTCTTTTGGAACGATGCCTATGCGTACGATATATGTTCTGGCTGGTATGCTGCTGTGCGGCACTCCGGTTTTCGCTCAAGGAGGAAAAAATCCCGTTTCTGCTGACACGAAAGGGCAAGCAGCGCTGCCCGTAGCGCCCACGTTGCCGGGCGAGGAAAAGCTGTCGGCACGGGAGCGGGCCGAGCGTGATTTTCTCATGCCGATACGGCGCAAGCAGGCCGCCGCGCTCAAGGACGCAGCACAGGAGGAAGTGGCAACCCAGGCGGCGGCTACCACGGCCGAAATGACGGCCCGCAATTTCATCGGTCCGGAAGAAGCGAAGGTGGAGGAAGCGGCGGCTCCCGCCAAGCCGACTGCTCGTCCGCGCACCTACCACCGGCGGAGCTCGACGCGCCGGCGCTCAGCAGG
The DNA here is from genome assembly GCF_004745955.1 of Hymenobacter elongatus. Taxonomy (GTDB): domain Bacteria; phylum Bacteroidota; class Bacteroidia; order Cytophagales; family Hymenobacteraceae; genus Hymenobacter; species Hymenobacter elongatus. Next base: position 26,545 of record NZ_SRLD01000031.1, read on the forward strand.
CTCATCGGCGCGCAAGCACACAACCAAAAAAAAGGCGAGTGCCACCAAGAAAAAAAGTGCTACCACCACGAAGCGTCGGCGGTAAAAAGCCGGAGCAAGTCAACAAAAAAGGAGAACCGTACTGGTTCTCCTTTTTTGTTGACTTGCTTCTCGGGCGGCACGCCGCTAAAATGCTACGTCGTTTGGGGCATCAGGCGCACTACCAGGCCGTCGAGGCGGTTGGTGATGCGGATCTGGCAGGAGAGGCGGCTGCCCTGGGTCATGATGGGCAGGCTTTCGAGCATGGCCAACTCATCGTCGCTGGGTTCGTCGAGGGCAGGGCCAGCCAGCACTTCCACGTGGCAGGTGCCACACAGAGCCATGCCGCCGCAGGTAGCCTGAATATCATAGCCGCTGGCTTTGAGCACCTCCATCAGGCTCAGCGCCATATCGGTAGGAGCCACGACTTCACGCCGCTGGCTGGGCGCTTCCTCTACATATACGCGTACTTCGTCGGTCATTGTGTGGATGGTGATGTTCAGGTGGCGGACTCCCGAAGCTGGGAACACAAGTGGAACCCCCAAGAGCAGGTGCCCGCCACCGGAAAGCTAGAGCGTAGGAACCCCGTTTACGGTCGTGTATTTCAGCACGTAGCGCTTGTCGGGGAACATGTATTTGTAGGCTCCCTGGGCCATGAGGGCTGCTTCGTGAAAGCCGCAGAGAATAAGTTTCAGCTTGCCCGGATACGTATTGATGTCGCCGATGGCGAAAATACCGGGCACGGAAGTGGAATAGTCCAACGTGTTAACTTTCACCGCGTCGTCTTCCAGCTCCAGGCCCCACTCACCGATAGGACCGAGTTTGGGCGTGAGGCCGAAGAGGGGAATGAAGGCATCGACGTGCAGAGTTTCGGCAGTGCCGTCGTTGGCCGTGATGGTTACCGCCTCCAGCGTATCGGCCCCGTGCAGGTGCGTCACGTTCGACGACAGCACGAGGCGGGCGCGGCCGGCTTCGTGCAGGTTTTTTACTTTCTCGGCCGAGTCGGCGGCTCCGCGGAACGTGGTGCCGCGGTGAACCAGAGTCACCTCTTTCGCCACGTCGGCCAGGAACACGGTCCAGTCGAGGGCGGAGTCACCGCCACCGGCAATAACGATGCGCTGGTCGCGGAAGGTTTCGGGGTCGCGCACCATATAATACACCCCCCGACCAGCTTCGTAGTTTTCCAGGCCTTCCACGGCCGGCTTGCGGGGCTCAAACGAGCCCAGGCCGCCGGCAATGGCAATGGCCTTGCAGAAGATTTCGGTGCCGTCGGTGGTGTAGAGCTGGAACGTGCCGTCGTCGAGCTTGGCCAGGCGCTCTACCCGCTCCCCGAGGGTGAACGTAGGATGAAAAGGTTCAATCTGACGCATCAGATTGCGTACCAGGTCGCCGGCCAGAATGTCGGGGAAGCCGGGAATATCGTAAATCGGCTTCTTCGGATAAATTTCGGAAAGCTGGCCGCCCACCTGGGGCAGGGCGTCGACTACGTGGCAGCGCAACTTCAGCAAACCGGCTTCAAACACCGCAAATAAGCCCACTGGGCCCGCCCCGATAATGCAGATATCGGTGGAAATGGAATTCGTCATGAACAAAGCAATATGATGAGCGGCCCACGGCCAGAAGCATAACAGATAAACCCCTGGAAACGTTGGCGTAAGTGCCCTTAAAGCACCCGTAATACGCGCTAAAGAGCGGCTTTATACCTAATGCAAAAGCCTGACAGGGCGCAAAGATACACACAAGCCGGGCGTTTTCGCCGCCAAACTTACGCCTGGGCCAGCCAGGCCACCGCTTCCGTGGGCACGCTGAAAAAGCGGAACGTGAGGGGAATGGCCACTGCCTCGCCCACGGCCCGGGCTGCCAGCCGGCCCAGCGGTGTCTGGTTTTCGACAATGGCGCAGTGGCTGTAGCTGGCCTCGCGTACGGCGCGTGGAATCCATTCTTGGGCAATCCATTGCTGGGTGCTCAGCGGTAGTGGCTGGCGCTGGCGGTGGTCGGTGAGGAGCTTGCCGGTGCGGTGGTGCCTCAGCGCCTGCAGAGTATGCTCGTATAAGGCCTGCAGCTCGGGGCCGGTGGTAGCGACGGCTGTCCAGAGCAACTGCAGGTAGCCTTCAGCGTGGTAAGAAATCGTACACAGTGGATTGCGAAAATAAATCGAAGAGGTAGCAGTAGGCTTAAGCATAGAACAAAGAAACACCCTCTACGAGGAGAACCAATGCGGAATGGTGAGGACAGGCTTGGTTTCTTTTGTAGAGCTGCTTGGGAAGGTGTTTTTCGGGTTGTGCCAGCGCGTTTCCAGGCGGCGTGTGTCAAGCTGCGTGTCTGACACACGCCGCCTGACAGCAGCACAAACGGCTTGATAAAGCATTATTCTTTGGTTGAACAGGTTTTATATCGTGCCGATTGCTGTGGTGGGCATGCCGGACCAGACTAAACGCATTTGAATAAGCTCGACCATTCCAGATGGTTTTGGAGCCACTTTTTGCTTTGATGCGTGCCGTCGTCGCGGAACAGGCTTTCATCAAAAGCCCCCTTTACAGACCTGCTGAACAGTCGAGCTTATTCAAATGCGTTTAGTCTGATGCCGGACATACCTTTATTGAGCTGACAGGTCGGACCTGGCAACGTACTTCCGGCCCCCGCGTCTCTACTGGTCAAGCTGCCAGGCTGTGCAGGCGGGTGCGAATTGGTTGGGCAAGTCGGGGTACTGCTGGCTGCTGGCCGGCTCTGCATCGTTCCGCGCACCACGACCCCGGTTGCGGTGTAGTAGTTAGGAGCCCATGTGCTAACTTTGCAACTTTCCTGATCCGGGTGACTTTCTACTAACGCAATGCGGTGCTATTGAAGCTGTTTAGAAAGTCAAAAGAACGTCATGCTTCATCTGGCGTTCGCTAGTCGAAGCATCTCGCGTGCACTGGTAATTTGAATTACTACTGCACGCGAGATGCTTCGACTAGCGAACGCCAGATGAAGCATGACGTTCTTTTGACCTTCAGCGACTTCCTAAACAGCTTCATTGTGTGTACTCCCTATCCGTGACGTAATGCCGTTCTCGTTGCTCTTTTTTAGCTTTCTTCAGTAGAATTCCCACATGGAAGTTATTATTTACGGAATAGGTAATCAGGCCGAAATGACGCATTACCTTTTCACGCACGATAGTCCCCACGAAGTCGTGGCTTTCTGCGTGGATTCGGCCTACCTCACGTCCACCACTGCTACCTTCTTTGGGCTGCCGGTAGTCGCGTTTGAAGAGTTAACGACCTACTATCCGGCTGCCCGCTACCAGCTGCACATTGCCATTGGCCAGATTAGAGCCCGCCGGCGCGTGTTTGAGGCCGCTAAAGCTCAGGGCTATTCCTTTGCTAGTTACATCTCCTCCAAAGCCCAGACCTGGCCCGACCTCGTTGTTGGCGAACATGTTTTCATCGACCCGGTGACCATTATTCACCCCTTCGTTACATTCGGCGACAATATCATCAGCATTGGCTGTCGAATCGGGCATCATTCCCACATCGGCAGTCACATTCTCATTTCGAGCACCACGCTGGGCGGCAATGTTACCATTGGAGACGGCACCTTTATCGGCATGGGCAGCATTATCAACGAGGACGTAGTGATAGGCCGCAACAACATTATTGGATCTGGCTGCCTGATTGGCAAGCGGACCGAGGATAATGCCGTGTATTCGGGGCAATACACCCAGAAACGGCTGGTGACTGCCGACCGGGTGGCGTTGTTCAGGAAGTAGTTTCTGCGGTCAGAACTGCGGCTCAGCACACAGACCCAGGGCGTTTCTGCTGCGCAATACCACGTTGCCGGCTATTACGCCTACGCCCGGCGGTCTTCGAGAATGTAGCCGATACCGTTGAGGGTATGAATCAGCTTGGGCGAGAATTCCTTGTCGATTTTCTTGCGCAGGTAGTTCACGTACACGTCCACCACGTTGGTGCCCGTATCGAAGGCCAAATCCCAGACCTTGTGCACGATTTCGTGGCGGGTTAGGGCACGGCCCTGGTTGTGCATAAAATACTCCAGCAGGGCCAGCTCCCGCCCCGTCAGATCGATGCGCCTGTCGCCGCGCTTCACGATTTTGCTGCTGCCGTACAGCGCCAGGTCGGCCACTTTCAGCACATTTTCTTCCGGGGTAGTAGGGTAGCGGCGGTGCAACGCCCGCAGGCGGGCCAGCAGCTCGCCAAACTCGAAGGGCTTCACCAAATAATCGTCGGCCCCGGCATCGAAGCCACGCAGCTTGTAGTCGGTGGCGCTATTGGCCGTAAACATGAGCACCGAGAGCTTCTCGTGCCGCTGCCGAATAAAGCGACACAACTCAAAGCCGCTGATTTCGGGCAGGTCGGCTTTGAGCAACACCGCCGTGTAGCTGGCCGCTTCCAACATTTGCTGAGCCGAGGGCACGCTCAGCGCCACGGCCACCTCCAGGGTGTGCTGCTCCAGCGCGCTTTTCAACAGCGCCGCGGCTATCAGGTCGTTTTCTACGAGTAATATTTTCATCCGCGCGTAAGCAAGTGGAGCTGCCGCTCGGCCCGCCACCAGGGCCGGCCGCAGCAGCGGCAATCGTGAAAGTGGGCACTTAGGGTGGGATGGAGAACCGGGAGGGAAGGGCGGCTACGGCACGCCCAGCGCCGCGTCGCCGTCGAAGGGCGGAATGGCGATGATGGGGCTGCGGCCAGTGCTTACCGAATAGATGGAGGGAGCCTGATGCAGTTGGCCAGACAGGCGGCGCAGGCCTTCGGGTGCCACTTGGTAGCGGAAAATGGTGTCGTATTCGGCAAAATCCCGGCGGACATCTACCTCCAGATCCTGGATTACGCCGCCGTGGATGTCATATACCCAGCCGTGCAGGTGCAGCGGCGTTTCGCGCGCGTAGGCCTGCTGCACGGTGGGCGACTGGTGCAGGTTATACACTTGCTCGATGACGTTCAGCTCGACCAGGCGGCGGTACCGCTCGTCCTCGGTTTCCAGCGCGCCCAGCTCGTGCGCGTGGCGGCGCATCACGTCGCGCACATTGCTGAGCCAGCTGCTGACCACGCCGGGTTCCGTGTTTTGCATCGCCGTTTTCACGCCCCGGCAGCCGTAGTGGCCACACACGATAATGTGCTGGATATGCAGCGTCTCGACAGCGTAGTGCAGCACCGAAGCCAGGTTCAGGTCGGTACTCACGACCAGGTTGGCCACGTTGCGGTGCACGAAAACTTCGCCGGGCGCCGTGCCGGTCATTTCGCTCACCGCAATATGATTGTCGGAGCAGCCGACGAACAGGAATTTGGGACTCTGCTGCGCCGTGGCCTCGAAGAAGCGCGGGTTGCGCCGTAGCTTTTCCGCTACCCAGTCGCGGTTATTCTGAAACAGCTTGTAGTAGGCTTCAAAATCGGCCTCCTTGGTGCTCACGTGGGGCTGGGCGGCAATGCTGTGGGCGTAGTCGTCGCCTTTGCGCAGAAAAATCAGCTGGATGTTGCGCTGGCGGGCCGTTTCGCGAAAGTTCTCAATGGCGCTCAGCACGTCCCGGTCGATGTAGATAGAGTTGGTGCCGTCAATTTCGACGGTCGTATCCATCGGGATGTCCTTGAGCACGGTCATGATGCTGGCCTTGTTCAGAAACGACACATGCTCGCCCAGATTGATGCGCAGGTGCTCCTGGCCGGCCACGGAATAGTGCTGAAAAAGGTGCGCGTTCTTGTAGGTTTCGCGCAGAATGAAGAACAGGCCCACGGCCGCGCCGACACCAATGCCGATCAGCAAATCGGTGAGCAGAATGGCAGCAATAGTCACGATGAAGGGCAAAAACTCGGTCAGGCCTGCCTGGAAGTGCTGGCGGAAAATGCTGACCCGCGCCAGCTTGTAGCCCGTCACGAGCAGAATAGCCGCCAACGCCGCCCACGGCACCAGGTTGAGCAGGCGAGGAAATACCAGCACGCTCAGCAGCAAAAACGACCCGTGTACCAGCGCGGCCACCTTCGTGCGGCCACCGGCGTTGATGCTCACCGAGCTACGCACAATCACAGACGTGAGCGGCAGGCCACCCAGCAGGCCACTGACGATATTGCCCGCTCCCTGCGCCTTCAGCTCGTGGTTGGTAGGCGTTTTGCGCTTTAGTGGGTCCAGCTCGTCGGTGGCCTCCACAGCCAGCAGTGCCTCCAGGCTGGCTACCAGCGCAATGGCAAAAGCCGCGGAATATATCTTCGGATTGGTGATTTGGGAGAAGTCAGGCAGCGTGAAGAGCTGCATGAACTCGGCGGCACTTTGTGGCACGGGCAGCTGCACCAAGTGGGTGCCTGCCAGCGCAAAAGCAGGGTTGAGCAGGGCGGCGGCGGCGTTCAGCGCCACGCCCAGCACGATAACTACCAGGGCCGCCGGAATGGCCGCCAGCACCGCATTGCGCCGACACATTGGCCGCTCCCAGAAAAGTAGCACCGCCAGGCTCGCCAGCGCAATGACCAAGGCCGTCGGGTTGAACTCCTGCACGGCGTGCGCAAGCAGGGACTCAAGCTCGCCGCCGTTCCACGAAAACAGCGCCAGCGACTCTACCGCGTCGGCGTCGTAGCCCAGCACGTGGGGCAGCTGCTTCAAAATCAGGATGATGCCGATGGCGGCCAGCATGCCCTTGATAACCGACGAGGGGAAAAAGTTGCTGATAATGCCGGCTTTGGCGATGCCTAATCCTATTTGCATCACTCCCGCTATGCACAAGGCCAGCTGCAACGCCCCAAACGAGCCCAGCGCCTCCAGACTGCTGACCACGACCAGAATCAGACCCGCTTCCGGCCCCGAAATGCTGACCGCCGACCGGCTCAGCGCCCCCACTACCACCCCCCCCACGATGCCGGCAATAATGCCGGCAAACAGCGGGGCCCCCGAGGCCAGCGCAATGCCCAGGCACAGCGGCACGGCCACCAAAAACGACACCAGGCCGCCTTGCAGGTCACTTTTGAAGTAAGAAAAATCCCAGGTTTTAGTTCTGGCAGCTGCGGTAGACATACGCGTAGGTAAAGGCATGAGAAGTCCGGCGCGGCCCAACAGGCAGCGAAGAGAAAAATGTTGGAAGCAAACAGGGAGCAAAACCGGCCACTTGGGGTCAGTTGCGGACGGCACAGAGTTAAAGCAGGTATCTGCTTCGTTGTGCTGGCGAAATGCTTTTGAGTCAGATGATTAATTCTACTAACACAAAGGTATAGACCCAAAGCAGGCTAGGAATTAAAGGAATATTATAAGTCAATTAGATTTTCATTAAAATAACATTAGAAAATGATGAGAATCTATTTAATTTAATAATGTTGAAAATAGTAGTATTAGTCAACTTTAAGCTTAATTTAATGCCTGTTCTTTTGTTATAGTAAGTATATGAAAATAAGGCATTTGCGATTATATGTCTTAGGATTTATTGTGTCTTTATTTATTGACCAATACTTTTATATTGATACGTATAGTGTGGTTTGTAAGCTGGATTTTTATATTAATTATTGATTTAAAAAAAACAATTTCAATCTTTTTATACCCGATTTATTAGGAGCAGAAAATGGGCGTTTGAGTAGCATGCCTTTTCTGCAAGTCATTGGGTGTATAGCTATTTTACGAACGAGGTCCTAGTGGCTTGTAGCGCGAGCTGTGTAGTTCGCGTCTCAGAACGACCCTTTGGTACGGGGACGTGAACTACACACTTCGCGCTATTTCGTGGGCACGTATACTGTTCGTAAAACCGCTACAAGGCCCTGAGAATAGACCGCATAAAAGGGTCGGGCACTGCCATAAGAACCATGCAAGCGGTGGGTGCTGGCCTCAACCGAAAACGCCCCACCAGCCATTCTTAGATGGCCAGTGGGGCGTTGCTCATACGCGCGAAGAGCTACGCTTGCTGCCGACGGCGACCTTCCAGAATGCGGAAGAAGGAGCGGGTCTGGATTTCCTCCAGCGTGAGGCCGGTGGCCAGCACTTCCTGCTCCGTGATGGCACCGCAGTTCATGGCCCTCAGGAAAAAGTTGAGCAGGCCCTGACCCGTGGCGGCGTCGTCGAAAATGTCGCCGGTGAGCGTGGAAATAGCGGCGCGCTCCACGAAGGTTTTCAGGCGGTTCAGAGCCTCATCGTAGCTGCTCAAAAAGAAGTTGTAGGTGGCCGCGTAGCGCATCGGCAGCTGAGCCGGGTTCAGGTCCCAGCCTTGGTAGAGGCCGTTGATGAGCGAGTGGGTGGTGTGCTGAAAACCCTGCCGCCAGGCGTTGTGCACCGAGTCGCGGTTCTCCTTGAGTTGCTCGAAGCTCAGATTGTCGCCCCGGTGCGGACCAATGGGCATAACGTTGGTCGCGCCATCGGAGAGGAAGATGCCCGTGCCGCCCAGCGCTACCTTGGTCATGTGGTGGGCAAAGTCGCAGACGGGGTGGGCCATGGTTTGGTAGCGGGCCGTGATGCCGGCTGAAGCCGTGTAGTCGTACGTGCCGAAATGAGCGGCCACACACCGGCCCTCACTGGCCCGGATGATGCGCAGGAGCGGATTGCGGCCTTCCTCGTCCATGATGATCTGGGTGGCTTCGACCATCGTCTCCATTTTCAGAGCGCCGGCGGGCAGGTTGTTGGCCTTTTCGATCAGCTCAAACAAGCGCACCATCGTGGTCATCTGCTCCGGAATGGTCACTTTGGGCAGCATCACCACGAAGTTTTCGGGTAGCCGGCCGCCGGTCTGCTCCAGCAGCGTGGTCAGAAAAATATCGAGCGTGCGCACGCCCCGGGCCTTCATGTCCTCGGTAAACGGCTTGATGCGGATACCGATGAAGGGCGACAACGTGCCGTTTTGCATGCCTGTGGCTACTTCGCCGGCCGCGCGCACGGCGGTTTCGTCTTCCTCCGCGTCGGGGCGGTTGCCGAAGCCATCCTCAAAGTCAATCCGGAAATCCTCCACCGCTTCGCGCCGCAGCTTCTGGACGATCTTGTTGTAGACCGAATACGCCAGCCAGGCAGGCTCGTGCTTGCGGGCCTCGGGGCTCATGGCGTCGAGGCGCTCGGTGAGGGCCGCAACGTCGGTGGAAAGCGTGGGCAGGTGCTCGTAGCCGTTGAGCCGGAGCACGCGGGCCAGCTCGGCGAAGTTGGGCGCGTAGCTTTTCAGGTTGTTGAGGGCAATGTCGCCCATCCGCACGCACGTATCTGCCTTAAACAGGTTGGCCCCGCCGTACACGGTGTGCACGGGCTGGCGGTCGGGCTTGTCGCCGGGGTAGGTGTGCTGAAAGTGACGGTTGGCCACGCCCAGCTGTTCGAGCAGCTGGTCTTTGGCGGTGTCCGGGAGGCTTAGTTTCATAGGGAAAAAGAAGGCGGGAATTTAAAAATGGGAGGGTACTAGAGCTAAAAAGCTAGTTGCCCTCCTCAGATGAGGAGGGGTTAGGAGTGGTTGAAACGGTAGAACGATGGTCAGAATTAGCTCTAAGCTTCGTTCTACCGTGGTCAACCACCCCGCCCTTCGGGCACCCCTCCTCATCTGAGGAGGGAAACTAGCTGTCTAATTCATAACTTTAGCTCAGCTGCCGCGGTACGTTGAATACCCGAAGGGGTTCAGCAACAGGGGAATGTGGTAATGCTCGGCGGCCAGCACATGGAACACGATTTCCACGAACGGGTAGAAGTTGGCCGTGCTCTGCCGCTCGAAGTATTCCTGGGTGAAAAACTTCATTTTGTAGGTGCCCAACGGTACGTGCTGCTCCTTGGGCAGCAGGTCCGGAATGCGGCCGTCGGCGTTAGTGCGGCCGCGGGCCAGCTCCTGCCAGACGTCGCCGGGCTGCTGGGCGAAAAGGGCAATGGTGACGCCCTGGGCCGGCCGGCCGGCCGTGGTATCCAGAATGTGGGTTGTAATCTGACTCATGCGGCTAAGAGTTTTTCGAGGCGGAGGCGGGTGATTTTGTTCTGCTCGCCCATGGCAATATGGATTTCCTGCGCGGGCGGGTTGGGCAGGCGCGCTTGCAGCAAGGCCAGCATTTCCTGGGCCGACTTGCCCGTGGCGCACACGATGAAGATGTAGCCGAATTTTAGCTCGTACTCCTTGTTGCCGCTCGCCAAAGCTTCCAGCACGTTCTGTGAAGCCTGCTTCACGGCCTCCTGCTCGCCTTCCGCCCAGGTGCTGGTGCTGGCAAACTTTTCACGCAAAGCGGCTACATCACCACCGATTTTGGGGTGGTGGGTAAACGCCTCGCGCCAGTCGGCTTGCGAGAGGCCGTACCACATGGTTTTGGCCTGGGTGAAAAGCGCGTCAGCGTCGGCAACGGGGAAAGTGGCATTCATCTGGTTCACCCAGGCCGTAGCGCCGCAGCACTTGGCCAGGGCCTCGGCGCGGGCAGAAGCGGGAAGAAAGTTGAGTTCAGGAAGGGTCATTGAAGTACTGGATATGCGCAACAGCAGAGTCATTTTGCGAAAATCAACAGCCCGTCATGTCGACCAGCGGAAGACATCTCGCGTGCTATGGTAACTAGGTGCCACGACAACGTATGCACGCGAGATGTCTCCCGTTGGGCGACATGACGACCTGGATGAGATGACCAAAACAACGCCTACAGCATCGTCGGAAAGCGGTTCACGTTCTTGTAATAGATATAAACCGACGGCTCCTTACCCATCGTGGTGGCCCACTGCTGGCAGTAGGGTGCCATCCAGATCGAGTCGCCTTTCTGCACGGGGTACCACTGCTGGTCGAGCATGTAGATGGCCTGGCCCTCGAGGTAAAGCAGGCCGTGCTCCATGATGTGGGTTTCGACCATAGGCAGGTGGCCGCCCATGTCGTACGTGAAGATATTCACGGCCATGTCGAAGCCCAGCTCATTGGGCAGCAGCTCCTGAATGCGCAGCGCCTCGTCGTTCATATACACCGGGGCCTTGCTCAAATCCCGCTCTCCGAACAGCACGGCGGGCGTGTCGTAGCTGGCCAGCGGCTCGTATACTTTATGGAACGTCAGTAGCTGGGTGCCGTCGGTGGGGTTGTGGAAGAGGTAGCGCTTCTCAATGGGCACGTACACAAAGTGGCCCGCCGTCAGGGTCTTCTCCTGCCCGTCGATGGTGGCCTGCACCTGGCCTGCCACTACGTAGAAGAAAATCTGCGAGGCCTGGGTCTGGCCTTGCAGCTGGCCGCCTTCGCGCAGCGTAATAATGGTCTGGGCCAGGCGCGCGCCCATTTGCTCGTTGATAATGACGTTCACCGTGCAGTTCGTCCAGCCGGGCACGTTGCTGTTGATGTAGCCATCGGGAGCAATGATGGCGTGGTTGTGCTTCACTACGGAGCGGGTGAGGGCAGATAATTCCATCTAGTGGGAAGAGGATGAATAGTGAGAGAAAAGTAGCTGCAAAAACCGCTCGGCAACCTGCACGGCGGCGGCCACGTCGGCCAGCTCCACGTTTTCGAGCGGGTTGTGGCTAATGCCCTTAAAGCAGCGGATAAACAGCATCGTAGCCGGCGACACGGCCGAAATCGGTACCGCATCGTGGCCCGCGCCACTCACCAGCGGCACCACCGCGTAGCCCGATTCGGTGATGGCCTGGGCCAGCAAGGTATTCATTTCGGGCGCGCAGCTCACGGGCGCGGTGTACTGAATCAAGTTCCAGTGCAGCTTCAGGTTGCGCCGGTCGGCAATGCCCTGGGCGTGGTGGTGGAGCTCGTCGTAGGCCGTGGCCAGGCGGGCCGCGTCGGCACTGCGCAGGTCGAGGCTGCACACCACTTCGCCGGGAATAACGTTGCTGGCCGCGTGGCGCACGTCGAGCTTGCCCACGGTGGCCACCAGTTCCTGCGTATTAGCCACGCCAAACTGCTCGGCCGCCAGCACAAATTCGGCCGCGCCGGCCAGGGCATCCTGGCGCATGTGCATCGGTACGGTGCCGGCGTGGCCGGCCATGCCCTGCCAGGTAAGCTCCACGCGCTGCTGCCCGGCAATGGCCGTTACCAGCGCCACCGGAATGTTGCGCTCCCACAGCACTGGGCCTTGCTCAATGTGGGTTTCAAAGTAGCCCAGCCATTGGTCGGCGGCAAGGGCGTCGGCGGGCAGCAGCTGCGCGTTGCCCCCCATGGTGTCGATGGCCTGGGTGAGGGAAATACCCTGGGCATCGGGCTTGGTGAGCAGGTTGAAATCGAAAGAGCCGGCCACGACTTTACTGCCCAGATAGGTGGTGTGGTAGCGCACGCCCTCCTCGTCGCTGAAGGCAATCAGCTCGACGTGGAACGGCAGCTCCACCGGGCTTTGCACCAGCTGCTCCAGCAAATCGAGGCCCATGAGCACCCCCAGTGGCCCGTCGTATTTGCCCGCATTCACCACCGTATCGATGTGGGAGGCTATAACGAAGGTTTTGGCTCCGGCCGCGCGGCTCACCAGCCGCCCGCGCACGTTGCCGATGCTGTCGAGGCGGGTGCTGAGGCCGGCCGCGTCCATCCAGGATTTAACCAAGGCGCTGCCCTGCAAAAAAGCCGGGGTGCCGAAGGTGCGCGTTACGCCCTGCGCATCCTCACTGATGGCGGCCAAGGCCTCAATGCGGCGCATGATTTTATCGGCGCGGGAAGTGTAGTTGTCGTTCACCCAGGTGGCGGGTTAAAGGATGGTAAGTGAAAATCGGGTTGTCAGTAGCGCGAACTTTGTAGTTCGCGTGCCAGAACGACTCTAACGGCGCGGGCCACGCGCACTACAAAGTTCGCGCTACTACCTCCGTTGCAGCTGCCCTTGGTTGAGGGCCAGAAACTCGGGCCGCTGGTAGACCAGCTGCCCGCCCAAAAACGTCTGTTCGACCACGCCCCGCAGCTGGCGCCCCACATACGGCGACACTTTATGCCTGTGGTGCAGCAGCTCCGGCGTGACGTCGAACGTCTGCTCCGGGTCCAGAATCAGTAGGTCGGCCTCGTAGCCGGGCGCAATCTGGCCTTTTCTGTGGCTTTGCCCGATGAGCTTGGCCGGGTTCGTACTCAGCCATTTCGCCAGGTCGGATAGCGTGGCACCACGCGGCTGGGCGGCGGTCCAGAGTACGGGCAGGGCGAGCTGCAAAGAGGCAATGCCGCCCCAGGCCGTGGTAAAATCGCCGGTTTCAATCTGCTTCAGGTCCGGCGGAGCGGGGGAGTGGTCGGTGGCCACAAAGTCGATAATGCCCTGCTGCAGGGCGTCCCAGAGCTGGTCGTTATTGGCTTTTTCGCGAATCGGGGGGGCACACTTGAACTGCGTTTGGCCGTCTTCGATATCCTCGGCGTTGAAAAACAGGTAGTGCTGGCCCGTTTCCACCGTGAGCGGCAAGCCTTTCATCTTCGCCACGGCAACGGCGGCAATAGAATCGGCCGACGACAGGTGCACGATGTGGGTGGGGCAGCTGAACTCCTCGCACAGCCGAATCATCAAATCCACGGCGTCGTCTTCCCAGCTTTTGGGGCGCGAGGCCAGGTAGTTTTGGTAGGAGCGTTTGTCGCGCTGCTTCCACTGCGCGTCGTCGGTAGTCAGCTCGCAGTGCACCAGCAGGGGCAGGCCGTGGCGGGCCAATAGCGGCATCACCTGCCGCAAGTCGGCTTCCGTGGCGTTGGGAAAATCATCGATGCCGGAGTGGGTAAGAAAGGCTTTGAAGCCCAGCACGCCGCGCGCAATCAGGCCTGGCACCTCGCCCGCGTTGCCGGGCACGATGCCGCCCCAGAAGCCGATGTTGGTGTGCAGCTGCCCGTGGGTAGCCGCCAGCTTCAGCTCAAAATTCGCCACCGACGTTGTCACCGGAGCCGAGTTCAGGGGCATATCCACCAGCGTGGTGAGGCCACCGGCCAGCGCGGCGCGGGTGGCCGTGTCGAAGCCTTCCCACTCGGTGCGGCCCGGCTCGTTGATGTGCACGTGCGGATCGATGAGGCCGGGCAGCACAGCCAAGGGCCCCACATCGAGCACCGGGCAGCCCACGGCCGCGTCGATGGGCAGCACGGCGGCAATACGGCCGTTTTCGATCAGCACCAGGGCGGGCTGCTCGCCGGCGGGCAACACCACGCGCTGGCTTTTTATGGCTACCTCTGACATACGGAACGTACTTTCTCTTTAAATTAGAGGCTTTTCCAAGCCCGATTTCCACGACTTTGCCCGCGCGGTCCAGGTATTCTATGCAGTGGCTTGCGACCGAAAATATCCTTTAAAGATCTTCTGAGGCGGGTTTTCCACCGGAAAATAGCCCTTCAGAATAGAACACCCGAGCTACCTCATTTTTTCACAAGACCCCACGGTGGGGTTCTGCTTTCTGAGTGCATGATGCAATTTTTACTTCTTTCCGCCTTTCTGCTGGGCCTGCTGCTGCTGCTAGGAGCTACGTACGCCTTGCAGCGGTTTGCCACCGTCGACAAAAGGGGCGGTAAGCTAGGCGAAAATGGCCTGACTATGCAAGGCTTCTCCTATCTGCTTATCCTGCTGACGGTTATTTATGTGCTGGCCGTGTTCTACGTTCTGGTGCAGGGCACGCCCTGGGAAGGCCACCTGCTGGAGTGGCTCAACATTGTGGTGCGCCTGATGCACATCACCTTTGGTATCGCCTGGATCGGGGCTTCCTTCTACTTCGTGTTCCTGGAAAACTCCCTGAACCGCACCGACAACGTGCGCGACGAGCTGGCGGGCAACCTTTGGGCGGTGCACGGCGGCGGCTTCTACTACCTCGAAAAATACAAGCTGGCCCCCAAGGAAATTCCCCGTGATCTGCACTGGTTTAAGTACGAGGCTTATTTCACCTGGCTTTCGGGCTTTAGCCTGCTCTTCGTCGTGTATTATTTCAATGCTGGCTCCATGCTCATCGACCCGCAGGTGCTGGATCTGGCCCCGCTGGCGGGCGTGGGCATCGGCGTGGCCTCGTTCGTGGTGGCCTGGCTCATCTACGACGTACTCTGCAAGTCGGCGCTGGTGACGAAGGGAATGTGGTTTGCGCTGTTGGGCTTTCTGGTTATCGTGGCTTTTGCGTTTTTCTATTGCCAGGTGTTCAGCGCCCGGGCTGCCTACATTCATTTCGGGGCTATGCTGGGCACGCTCATGGTCGGCAACGTCTTCTTTACCATCATTCCGGCCCAGAAAGCCATGGTGAAGGCCGCCACCCTGGGCCAGCCACTCGACCCCACGCTGGGCAAAAATGCCCTGACGCGCTCCTTGCACAACAACTACTTCACGCTGCCGGTGCTGTTCGTGATGGTCAGCAACCACTTCCCCAGCACCTTCGGCAACTCCCAGCCCTGGCTTATTCTGGCCGCTATTTCGCTGGGCACGGCGGGCGTAAAGCACTGGCTGAATCTGCGCGAGAAAAAGCAGGCTACAGTGTGGGTCTTGCCCGCGTCGGTCCTGTTTCTGCTGGCCGTGGCTTTTGTGTCGGCGCCCCAGCGCCAGGCCAGTGCCGGAGCGGCCGTATGCACGCCCAACGTGAGCATTGTGCAGGTAAACGCCATTGTGCAGAACCGCTGCGTGCGGTGCCACTCCTCCAATCCCACCGACGACGTGTTCAAATCGGCGCCAAACGGGGTGAAATACGACTCACCCGAGGATATCATTCGCCTTCAGGATAAGATTATGCAGCGCGTAGTCGTCACCAAGACGATGCCGCAGAATAACAAAACCAACATGACCCAGGCAGAGCGTGACCTGATCCGCTGCTGGATTGAGCAGGGCGCGCCGAATAAGTAGGCGCGCTTCGTATTCTGCTGAGCGCAGCCCAAGCACTTCTACCGCAAATGGTAAGCAAATACTACTGCAGTGCGGTGATTCGCCTGCGCTCAGTAGGAGGGAGGTACTGTTTTTTAGATTTGCAACCTGCTCGCAGCGCTTCCTGAACCAGGCACATGTCAGTAGTGCCCGACTCTTCGCTGAGCGTGCCCACCCTTTTTTAACTGCTTGAGGGCGTGTTGCAGCAGTCCGCTGGGCCAGTCAGGCAACAGCCTTACAGCAGGTGGTAAGAACGTGGCTGCCAGAAAGCGGACCACGATTTTTCGTCTACCACCACACCATGTTCAACCAGCCCCGGCCGGTGTTGGCGTGGCAGCGGAACCGATTCAACCAAAAATACCCTTTCTCGTTTTCAAACTCCATTTCTTGCGTATTGCCCCCATGTCGTAGTGCCCAATATGCCAGAATTGACTTCTTCCCATCCTTCTCCCAGCGTAACAGATTTTACCCAGGCGCAGGAGCGTATTGCGCACCTGGAGGAGGCATTACGGCAGGCAAACGAGGCCAAAGTGGCGGCCGATAGTCGGCTCGCCCAGTACGCCGACTATCTCACCGAAGGCGTGGTGCTGCTCGACGCGGAAGGCCAGATTTTGTTGCTCAACGAGCCGTATTGTCGGTTTTTTGGCATCCCGTTGCCTACCAGCCAATGGCTGCGGCGACCAGTTGCCGAGCTCAGCGAAGCTATTACCCTTTGCAGTGACCAAACCCAGCAGCTAAGCCACGAATTTGCGGTAGCCGTGCGCAGCGGAGCCCCCTCGCACAACGTGCAGGTGTGCCTGACCAGTGGCCGGGTGCTGGACCGTGACGTGGTGCCCCTGCAAGCGCTGGAGCCCGGAGCTACTAACGTTTTATTACGCTACCGCGACATCACGGCGCAGCAGCAGGCTGCCGCCGAGCTCCAGGCCATGTCGCGCATTCCGGAGCAAAATCCTAACCCGGTGCTGCGCTTCAGCAAGGCCGGTGAAACGCTGTTTGCGAACCAGGCCGTGCGCCAGTTGAGTGCCAGCGTGGCCAAGTCGGAGCTGGTGAGTATGTGGCAGCAGCTGCAGCAAGCCGCCCTGCACGCCCTGACCGTGGATGCCCGACAGCAGCTGGAAGTCCCCTTTGGCGAGCGGTTGTTCCGGGTTACGGTGATGCCCTTCGTGGCCGAGGACTACGCTAATCTCTACCTGCAGGACATCACCGAGCAGCGCCAAAGCGAGCTGCAGCTGGCAGCCCAGCGCCAGTTCTACGAAACGATTCTGGCCGAGCTGCCCGTGGAAGTAGTGGTGCTGGATGCCGAGCGGCGCTACCTTTACGCCAACCCCTACGCCGTGCCCGAGGCCGAAGCTCGCACGTGGCTGCAGGGCCACACTGTCACCGAGTTTTGCCAGCGCTACCAGTATCCGGTCGGGCTGGCCGAGCAGCGCCACCGCATGTTCGAGCTGGCCCAGCGGGAGCAGCAACTCGTCGTCTGGGATGATATCACCCCTTACCCCGACGGGGCGCGCTGCCACCAGCGGCATTTCAAGGCCATTACCGAGCCCAACGGCACCTTGCGCTTCATGCTGGGCTACGGCCTCGATATCACCGACCGGGTGCAGGCCGAGCAGCAGCTCGTCGATCAGCAGAAGTTCACCCAGCAGGTTCTCGACACCACGCCCAGCATGATTTATGTGCGCGACAGCACCGGCAGGCTGGTTTTCAGAAACCAGGCTATGCAGCAGCTGCAGGAGTTTCAGGCCTACCGGCTGCGGGCCGCTCAAGACCCCGCTAGCGCCGTGGCCCGTGAAGAGCAGCAATACAGCGCTGCCGATACGCACGTGCTGACTACGGGGGAAGAAATCAAGAAGGAAGACCCCTACACGCTGCCTACGGGCGAGGTTATGTGGTTTCAAACCATTAAGCGCCCCCTGCGCCGCCCCAATGGCAGCGTGGAAGTGCTGGGCGTGAGCACCGATATTACGGACCTGAAAAAAGCTACCGAAGCCGCCCAGGCCTCGGCCCAAGCCCGCGAGAATTTCTTGTCCAACATGAGCCACGAGATTCGTACGCCGCTCAATGGGGTGCTGGGCATGGCTGGGCAGCTAGCCAAAACCCAACTCAATCCGCGCCAGCAGGAGCTGCTGAAGGTGATTCGCTCCTCGGGCCAGCACCTGTTGGGCGTACTCAATGATGTGCTCGACATGGCTAAAATCACGTCGGGCAAGCTGGAGTTTGAGCAAACGGCCTTTAATCTCTGTGACTCGATGAGCCAGGCCGCGGAGCCGCTGGTGCTCCTGGCTACCGAGAAGGGGCTTTCGTTTGGCGGAACGCTGCTGCGGGAAAGCTGCCCAAACTCCTGGGTGGTGGGCGACTCGTTCCGGCTCAACCAGATTTTGATCAACCTGGTCTCCAATGCCATCAAGTTTACGGAGCAGGGCAGCATCACCGTGGGAGGCTATTTGGTCAACGAAACGGCGACCCACCTGACCACCGAATTCCGGGTCACGGACACCGGTATTGGCATTGCTCCCGATAAGGCAGCCCGTATTTTTGAGGGCTTCACGCAGGCCTATGCCGATACCACCCGCCGCTTTGGGGGCACGGGCCTGGGCCTGAGCATTAGTCGGGCCTTGGTCGAAAAGATGGGTGGCACCCTGCGGGTAGAAAGTGAAGTAGGCCGGGGCAGCATGTTTGCCTTCTCCCTCACCTTACCCAAAGCGGAGCCGCCCCGCCTGAAGAATGTGGAAGCCATCGACACTACCTTTCTGAGTGGCCGCCGCGTGCTGCTGGTCGAAGACAACGAAATAAACCGGGAAGTGGCCCGGCTGATGCTGGAGGAATGGCAGGTGCAGATCGACGAAGCGCCCGATGGCTTGGTGGCCGTGCAGCTGCACGCCGAAAACCACTACGATGTGGTGCTGATGGATATTCAGATGCCCAGCATGAATGGCCTGGAAGCTACGGCCCGCATCCGGCAGCACCCCGACCGGCAGCGGGCACACGTCCCGATTCTGGCGCTTACGGCCAATGCTTTCCGGGCCGACAACGAGCTGTATCTGGCCGCTGGCATGAATGACTGCCTGGCCAAGCCGTTCGACGAAGACGTATTGTATCAAAAACTGGTGAACCTGATAGCTGCCGCACCCACCGGCGCGGCCCGCAGCTACGACCTGACTAGTCTGCGGGAGCTAGCGCGGGGCAAGCAGATCTTTGTCGATAAGATTATCCACTCATTTCTGCGCAATATTCCCGACACCGTGCAGCAGATCCGGGAGGCTGCGGCCGACAGCCACTGGACGCGGGTGGCCGAGCTGGTACACCATATCAAGCCCAACTTGGTGCAGCTGGGTGTGGAGGGCGTCGAAGAAGCGGTAAAGCAGCTCGAACAGGCTCGCCACGGCATCGGCAACCCCGAGGTCCGCGCCGCCGCCGTGGGCCACCTCACCACCTGCCTCGACCGGGTGGTGCAGGAGCTGACAGCCGAGCTGACAACGGAAGGCGAATAAAACCAGCGGAAAGTTGAATTACAGACTGCGCAGCTTCCGGAAAAAATCTTCCTGAAACGATTTGCCAACCGGAATTTCGTGGCCGCCCAGCAGCAGCTGGTTGTCTTCCACGGCCTCAATCCGCTTGGTGTTGACGATAAAGGAGCGGTGCATGCGCGCGAAGTGCGCAAATGGCAGCCGCTCTTCCAGCGCTTTGAGCGTGATATAGACGATGTGATTCTGCTTCGGCGTCACGAACACCGAGTCCGTCGACATGGCTTCCTATACAGCACCTCGTCGAAGTCCAGCTTCAGAAGCTTACTATTAACCTTCACGAACAGTTCCGAGCCCTCCGCTACCAGCGTAGCCTCGGGCCGGGTGGCGGGGGCCGGCTTGGGTGGGCGTTGGGCCAGGGCGCGGGCCACGGCTTGGCTGAAGCGGCCATACTCCACGGGCTTTACCAGGTAGTCGACTACGGCCAGCTGGAAAGCGGCCACCGCAAAATCAGAATGGGTGGTAACGAGTATCACCGCGGGCTGGGGCTGGGGTAGCGCCCGCACCAGGTCCAGGCCGCTGAGGTGGGGCATCTCACTATTCAGAAACAGCACATCTGCCGGCGTGCCGCCACGCAGCAGGTTCAGGGCCTGCACCGCGTCGGGTAGGGAGGCTACCAGCTCCAGGGCATCGGTCATTTCTACGAAATGCTCGAGCGTAAGACGGTTGATTTCGTTGTCGTCGATGATCAGACAGCGCAGGCGGGCAGGAGCAGTAGACATAAAAAAACAAAAGAACAGGGCCAGCTAACGGCGCGAAGCGGTGTGGGCAGAAGCGTCGGCACTGCAAACTGGGGCATTCAGACAGCGTCGAGGGCTATTGGGCCAAAAGGACAGGGCGAATACCGCGCGCAATCTACGTTTGTAGTGTTCAGTTTCCCACCTACTTCTCACCAACCTATTGCTGCTGCCCGATGAAAAACGTACTACGCCTACTGATCGGATTTACCCTCGCCGCAACCAGCGCCCTGTAAGCCGCCGCGGCTCCCGCTACCACCACCCGCTTTATGGCCCTCCCCCGACGGATCAGGGGTGGCAGACCCGTTCTTTGCAGCTGGCTTGCTTCTACACCGCTGCCCTGCGGCTGAGCAGCAGCCAAGCAGCAGTCAAGCAACCGCCGTTAAGCAAGCGACCCAGCAGGAGCTGCAGCAGCTGAGCCAGCTGGATGCTGCCATCGTTGCGCCGCCGGCTCTACCTCAACCCTTGTCGTTCACGGCCGAGCAGGTGCTTCGCCAATACGACGAAGCGATGCTGCATATCCTCACTCCCGGCCAATACAGCGCGTTTCAGCTGCTACAGGAGCGACAGTCGGGCCTGCAATGGCAACCAGCCAACAGCCCGACTCAGCAATAACCGATACGGAGCGGCTCCTGTGCTCCGTGCAGAGACGCAGGAAAGGCGCGTGCTACCTCAGTGGCGCGCGTCTATATTTTTTTCAGGATAAATCAAGTGAAATAGTGGCTTCTAGCCTGATTAACAGATGCTAACAACATAGGAAATAGCTTTTATTATTATTTTTTGCTAATCTTAAGGGTCGCTTTTATCATTCTGCGCCCATGAAATACCTGGCTGTATTCTCGCTTCTGCTGGCCCTAGCCGGCCCCGCCGTAGCACTGCCAGGCCAGCCGGGGCGCGTATTGGAGCAGCGCCGGGCTACGCTCGGCACCGATATCAGCAAGTTCCGCCACCTGACTCCCGAGCGGGTAGAAACCAGCACCCAAACCGTGTACTACACCAGTAAGCGCGAAAATCTGCGCGTGGGCTCCTATACCGTCACTGGCATCAGCTACGGTTTTTATAAGGATAAGCTCTGCTCGATTGAGCTGCGCGTGATGGGCGACGCCAACTGCCGTGGAATCCACAACCTGCTGCTCGCCGAATATGGCCCTGGCCAGCATGTAGCCGCGAAAAGTGAGCACTGGACCGATCCGCAAATCAGCCTGCGCTACACCGAAGTGCCACAAGGCTTCGCCACCATTGTGCTGGCCAGCAAAACCCTGCTGGAACAACGCCTGGCCGAAAGTAAGATACCCGCTTACCACAGCGCGTAGCCTCTGCTGAATCGGCGCTATTACCCGGCAACCAAACGCTTGGGCAAGACTGGCCTATTACAACTGCCAAGTGGGGACTGGGTGCACGACTTAGCAGTCCATCCCACTGAATTTGCACTGCATAAGAGCACCGCGTGCCCGATTGTGCTTAATGACGAGACGCAAGGTTGCGTATACCTCGTTCTGAATACCCAGAACACTACCGCAATAACTTCTCAGCTTTGAGTACGCTCATGCAAGCGGACCTCACCCCAAAAGCCGACGCCCACGCCTGACTCCTGTAACCGGGAACCAGCCGTGGGCGAGGCGTTTGTACTAGAGTTGTCGGGGGAATGGCCCGGTGCTTATTTGCTGAAGCGCCGGGTGAGCTTCTGGCTATCTTTCGTCGTGACGACCAGTATGTACAAGCCCGTTTTCAGGGCTGCTACATTCAGAAGGCCGGCGTGAGTGACACCGCTGGCTACCATCTGGCCCCGGCCATCCAGAATCTGGTAGTGGCTGCCGCTCAGGTCAAGCTCTGATTGGAAGCTGATCTGCGTCGTCGCGGGAGTAGGATAGAGTTCTAGCTCCTGACCAGTGGCGGCGGTGGCCGTGCTGGCCGCCGGTGCCGCCAGCCGCGTGCTGCTCGCTTTGGTGATGCGAATCCAGTGGATATTCCAGCCGCCGGCCTGGGCAAAGACGCCGAAGTTATAGGTGCCCGCATTGACGGGTACGGTTTGGGCCACGGTGGCCCAGTTCTGCCAGCCGCCGGTGGCCGGAATGGCTACGCTGCCGAGCTCCCGCGTTCAAATTGGCGGATATACGGCCGCCGCCGGGGCTGGCCACGCGATACTCAATGGTGTAGGAGCCCGAAGTGGGGAAGTTGATGTTGCTGTAGGCCAGCCAGTCGTTGGTATCAATCCAGCCCACATCCTGGCCGCCGCCCGTGTCCGAGCAGCCTTCCAGCTGTACGCCGCTCATGGCACTAGAGGCCTCAGCCTGGAGCAGCAAGGATGGCGGTGGTGTGCTGCTCTTTTGGTACACGCGTACGTAGTCCACATACATGGTAGTGGGCAGCTTGCTTTCGTCGACGGTCTGGCCGGGCCAGTTGCCGGCCACGGCCAGGTTGAGCAGCAGAAAGAAAGGCCGGTGAAATTCCTCCGTGCTGCCCGCATTGTTCTGAATGCTCATGCTATGATACTGGGTGCCGTCCAGAAACCACCGAATGGAGCTGGCATCCCACTCTACCGAGTACACGTGGTAGTCAGCTGGCGTCGTCACGGCGCTGTCGCTGTATTCGGCGTGGCCGCCGTTGCTGTCCCAGTGGGGTGTGCCGTAGATCCTGTTTTCGGAGTTGATATGCTCCATAATATCAATTTCGCCGCAGGCTGGCCAGCCCACCGAGCTGATAGTACCACCCAGCATCCAGAAGGCCGGCCACAGGCCCAGGCCCAGGGGTAGCTTGAGCCGCGCTTCAATCTTGCCGTAGGTAAACTCCTTGATGCCCTTGGTAATCATGCGGGCGGAAGTATAGGGCAGGCCGCCCACGTTTTGCTTGCGGGCCGTGATGAGCAGGTTGCCATTGACCACGGAGGCGTTGGCAGCCTGGTAAAACTGCTTTTCGTTGTTGCCCCAACCGCCGCCGCCGGTTTCAACCTGCCACGCCGAGCTGATGCTGCCGTTGAGCTCATCGGCCCATACTTGCTGGTAGGTTTGGGCTTCGGCCGGCGCGTTGCACAACGCCAAGATAGCCGTAGCGCGCCACAGAGTAGTAGGTAGTGTTTTCATAGAGTGGTAGGGTTGGTAAGTGAAAAGAGTAGACACAAAGGATCCAAACCAGCCTGAAATTGGGACGGGAATGCCGGCGTGGCGGCACGTGCAGGGTAGGTGAGTAGTAAGCGGGGCGAGCGGCTATGGGCGGCGCGGCAGGAGCGGGTGACGCTGGTGCACTAGAGGAGGCGTACCCAAATATATCGAGGTGCTACTGGTAAACATAAGCTTGTAAATGCCTCGCAACGAACGGGGAAAGTGCTTTTGCAGCGTTGCTACACACCTAGCGCACCCGAACCGCCCGAAAGCCACGCGGGGAGGCCGTTATCGGCGGACGTGGGTGCGCGGTTAAAAGACACGCAAAAAACATCCGACGGAGAATAGTGATTTCTTAAATACGGGTAACTCCGATAATCTGCTAATGAAAAAAGGGAAGTGCATTCCCGCCTTGCGCTGCGGGCGCGTCACCAAGAAATATATGCTAGGGCAGCTGCCGCCGCGCCAACTAGCTACTATTGCGCCTGGTACTTCGATTTGATGAAGTCCAGCATTTCCTGAATCTGCTCGTCGGTTTTCTGGGCCTGAATTTTCCACAGGGCGTCGATCAGCAGCAGCAGCAGGCTCACCTCCTTGTCGGGCGACGCGTAGCCCAGCTGCACGAACGCACGGTGCAGCATGGCCGGCACGGGCTGCAAAAACCGCTCGTGCTGCTTCTGGGCCACTTCGCTGTTG
The DNA here is from genome assembly GCF_004745955.1 of Hymenobacter elongatus. Lineage (GTDB taxonomy): Bacteria > Bacteroidota > Bacteroidia > Cytophagales > Hymenobacteraceae > Hymenobacter > Hymenobacter elongatus. Next base: position 50,265 of record NZ_SRLD01000031.1, read on the forward strand.
GTCAGGCGCGACTGTAGCTTCCAGAAGTGCGGCTCTTCCAGCACCAGCTTATACGGCAGCTCAATCACGCTGTGAATAAACTCCAGCGCTTCCCGCTCTTCCAGCCAGCCCCGGTTGTGCTCGATGATACGCTTGTAGCCGTTTTTGATGATAAACTCCAATAGCTGCTCTTTGGAGCCGAAGTATTTGAAAATCAACGCCTCCGAAACGCCGGCTTCCTTCGCGATAAGCTGCGTGGGCGTGTGCTCGAAGCCCTTGTCGCCGAATAGCTGCAAGGCTACCTGGGCGATATGCTGCTTACGGTTCGTCATGGATTTGTTCTAATGCGTCGGGGTGTTCCGGCTCCTGGGCAGCTGGTCGAAAAAAGGGCGGCGGGGGTGGCTCAGGTCTTCCGGCAGCGTGCCCTCGTCCTTCCTGGTGGTCGCCGGTGGGAAGTGGGGCGACGCGCGGCAATCTTGCAAATCTATCAATCTGCGGCTTGGGAACCACACCCCTCACCCGGCAACGCACAATAGTTTTGCTACTGGTGGCTTTCAATAGTCGGCTATGGCATAAAAAAGCCCCTGTATACTCGATGCAGGGGCTTTTTCAGAAAGATTAAAGTCAGCTAAGCTAACCAGGCAGCCAATTAGGGGCGACGGTTAATAGCGTTCAGGTCGTCGAAAGCCTGCTTGAGGCGCGTCACGAAGGTCTCTTCGCCCTTGCGCAGCCACACGCGCGGGTCGTAGTACTTCTTGTTGGGCGAGTCGGCCCCAGTGGGGTTGCCAATCTGACCTTGCAGGAAGCCTTCGTTTTTCTGATAATATCCGCGCACACCATCCCACAGGGCCCACTGCAAGTCGGTGTCCAGGTTCATCTTGATGGCCCCGTAGCTGATAGCCTCGCGGATTTCTTCCTGGCTGGAGCCCGAACCGCCGTGGAAGACGAAGTCGATGGGCAGCGCTTCCGCAATGTTGTGCTTGCTGCGCAGGAACTCCTGGGAGTTGTGTAGAATCTTCGGCTGCAGCTTCACATTGCCAGGCTTGTACACGCCGTGCACGTTGCCAAAAGCGGCGGCAATGGTGAAACGGTTGCTTACCTCGCTTAGCTGCTCATAGGCGTAGGCCACTTCCTCGGGCTGGGTATAGAGCTTGCTGGAATCCACGTCGGAGTTATCGACGCCGTCTTCTTCGCCGCCGGTTACGCCCAGCTCGATTTCGAGCGTCATCCCGATTTTGCTCATGCGCTCCAGGTAGCGCTTGCAGATTTCAATGTTTTCCTCAATCGGCTCTTCCGACAAGTCCAGCATGTGGGAGCTGTACAGGGGCTGGCCGAACTGGGCGAAATGCTTCTCGCCGGCTTCCAGCAGGCCGTCAATCCAGGGCAGGAGCTTCTTGGCGGCGTGGTCGGTGTGCAGAATCACGGGCACGTTATAGAGCTCGGCCATCAGGTGCACGTGGTGGGCCCCCGAAATGGCCCCAACGATGCTGGCTCGCTGGTCGCCGTTGGCCACCGATTTGCCAGCAAAAAACTGGGCTCCCCCGTTCGAAAACTGAATAATAACCGGGGAATTAACGGCGCTGGCCGTTTCGAGCACGGCATTTACCGTGTTGCTGCCCGTTACGTTGACGGCCGGCAGGGCGAAAGCCTGGGCCTTGGCCACCTGAAACAGAGATTGTACTTCGTCGCCGTGGAGCACGCCGGCCCGCAAACCGGTAAGCGTAGATTCTGCCATTGAGGAAAGGAAATTAGAGTATGAAACGAGAATGGGAAGAGGAGAAAGCAGGTGAAACAGCTGCCGGAAAGGCCCCAAAAACAGGCTCATGGCTTCCGGCTCGGCAGGCCCCGGAACCGGGTTAAAGATAAGGCAGATTTCATACACGCGTGGCCCCAGATCTAAAATAGGCTCTATCTTGAGCCCCGACAAAAGCTTCCTCAATCTTACGCACATGGCAAATCGTCGGGCTTCCATTACTGATGTAGCCAAAGCCCTGAACCTGTCGGCCTCCACCATTTCGCGGGCCCTGGCCGACCACCACGATGTGAGCGAGGCTACCAAGGAGCGAGTGCGGGCCCTGGCCAAGGAGCTGCACTACCAGCCCAACCAGCTGGCGGCGGCCCTGCGCCGGGGGCGCAGCAAAACCCTGGGCGTGCTGGTGCCGCACATCACCGGCAACTTCTTTCCGCACGTCGTGCACGGCATTGCTACCGAGGCCAGCAAGGCGGGCTACAACGTACTGATTTGCCAGTCGGATGAGGATGTGCAGCAGGAACGCAAGAACATTGACCTGTTTCTGAACGCGCAGGTAGAGGGTATTCTGGTGTCGTTGGCTAACACCACGCAGGATTTTGCCCACTTCGACGCGGTGCAGACCCAACGGTTGCCGCTGGTTTTTTTCGACCGGATTATCGAAGGCTTTCAGGGTCCCAACGTGAGTGCCGTGGTGCTCAATGACTACCTGGGGGCCTATCAGGCCGTGTCGCACCTCATCGAGCAGGGCTGCACCCGCATTGCTATTTTTAGCGGCCCGCTGCACGTCAACATCAACAAAAACCGCTACCAGGGCTACCTCGATGCGCTGGAAGTACACGGCCTGCCGCTGCGGCCCGAGTATGTGTCGCACCATCCCGACATCAACCTGAAAAGCGGCACTCAAGCCATGCGCAAGCTGCTACGGCTGCCCGAGCGCCCCGACGCAGTTTTCGCCTCCAACGACCTGGCTATTGTGGGGGCCATGCAGGTAATAAAAAGCCACAAGCTGCGCGTGCCCCAGGATGTGGCGCTGGTAGGCTTCAGCAACGAGGTTTTCACCGAGCTCACCGAGCCCACACTCACGTCCGTCGATCAGCGCAGCGAGCAGATGGGCCGCACCGCCGTGCGGCTGCTGCTGAAGCTCCTGCACCGGCCCGCCACGGCCCCGCCGTTGAAACCCGTAGTGCTCGAGCCTAAGCTTATTATTCGGGATTCGTCGGTTCGGCTGGTGGGCAAGGCCAACGGGTAACAGGCCTGTCAGCTCCTGAGCCCTCACTACGCTGGAGCAGCGGGTAGTGGAGTCGTCGTCGTCGTCGTTGAGGAGAATGCCGGACGGACTGCAAGCTGTTTGAGCTGCTTTTTCAGGTCACCGAAACGGGGTAGCGAAGATGCCAGCCGGCACCTCCGCTACCCCGTTCGGCTGGCGCTTTTGGTGCCGCAAGCAGCTTTCTGGCGAACCAACGACTCCGGCCCTCGTGTTTTGGCGGCTGACGTTTGTGGCTTCCCCGCTGTGGTGGTGCCTTGTCGGAAGGCATTCGGAGAGAGGCCGTCCGATAAAAGTGAAGCAGCGGCCGTCGGCGGCCGCCGCTTTTGGGCCAAAGCAGATGCGCCGGGCGGCGAGTTGCAGCCACCCTACAGTAGCTCGCATCATCCAGGCGGCACCGCCGCCAGCTGAAACGCCCCGAACGTATTATTTCCGGGGCGTTTCAGGTAGTATTTGATGAAAACCTCCGGCTAACCAGAAGAGGCTAAGGGGGCAAAATATGCCTGCCCCGTGCGTTGCACCGGGTAGCGTTCGGAAAACGCCAAGCCTACTCTACGAGCAGTCGGGCGGTCTGCACGTGGGTGCCAGTATGCAGTTGTACCAAGTAAATGCCGGGCGCAAGACCCTGCAGAGAAACCGGCTGCTCCTGCGAGCCCGCGCCCTGGCGGATCGGCGCGAGCTGGCGCACCGTCTGGCCCAGCAGGTTTTGTACCGTTATGGTAGCCGTGGCAGCTGCCGGCAGTTCGTAGGCTACGCGCACCACCGTTCGGGCTGGGTTTGGGGCCACCGTCAGCTTGAGCAGCGTCAGCTCGGCCGCTGCCTGAGTGGCTGTTGTCGTCTGTTTGGTAAACTGATAGGCCCCGGTAATATCATTGAACTGTACGGTGTACATACCGCTCGTGGCTACGACGACATTGCTGCCATCACGCGTGCCAACGCCGGCAGGAAATGCAGTCGAGCCCCAGTTCACAATCCAAGCGTTGTCGGCGCGAAACTTCACTTCATTCTGGGTCAGGCTTAGCGTAATACTCCATTGGTGCTTGTTGTTGCTATCGGTCAGCGTCATAGGAGTAGACTCAAGCCAGCCCTTCGCGGTGGCGGAGCCGATAATGCCTACACTCTGGTAGGTAGTTTGCGCCATTGCTGCCGTGGCCGTGAGTAGCGCCGCCAAGAATAGAGTAAGCTTACGAGTAGCATTGATCATGTATTTGCTGGGTAAAAAGTGATTATTAAAGAAGTCGGAATGCAAAGCTACGATGTGAAGAAGCAACTTCCAGCCCGGCTTCAAGCAGTGAGGTGGTCTGAACGGAGCCAGACAGAGCCGGCACGTGGTGTGTAAGGCTCCATGCGAAAGAAGGTTCCGCTCCCGGGGTGATGCCTGTGGCCCGACCACCAGCATACCGGGGCCGGTACGCGGTATTGACCACCATTGCCGCAAAACGGATGAGGGCAGTGGTATCTGGCTGCTCAGGCCGGCCATGCGCTGGGCAGCACGATGAAAGTAGTCGAGGTCGAAATCAACGATAGTAACGCCTCCGGGTTCGTACACCGGGCGCAGTAGATTTACGACAGTGAGCCAGAGGGCCGGCAGCGTATAGCCAGCAGCTCCTCGGGGAAGGCGTAGGTGGCGCGGTCAGGAGCCGAAAAATATGGGATGAGAGAAGACGGCAACGAGTGTAGGTACCGAAACAATGCGTTTAGTGCGGCCACCGGCTGCCTGCTGGTGCGGGAGGCTGATATTCCGGAAACGGTGCAGGCCAGGATGCGCAAGTACAAAGCTGGGGCTCGTCACGAAGCGTGTTGTGCTAGCAGCACCAGGGCCAGCTATGGGGCCGGATAGGAAGAAGGAGCTGTAGCACGCGGTAGAGCCAACACCAGCGACGCTTTTTAAGTAGTAATGGCTGTCAAAATGAAATTCTGTTGCGGGGCGACGCTCAAGAAGTTTGCGGCGGTAGGCGGGGGAAATACACGGAAAACGTGGTGCCCTGGCCGAGTTTACTTACCACTTCGATACGGCCGCCGCCATTTTCCACCATACGCTTGACCATAAACAAGCCTACGCCAGTGCCTTCGACGTGGGTATGGTAACGCTGAAAGAGTTGAAACAAGGGCTGTTCACGGGTCAGGTCGATGCCGAGGCCGTTGTCCTGAACTTCGAGTACGGAGTAGGTAGCTTCAGCGCGGCTGCGCACCTTCACCTGGGGCGGGCGGTCGGGGTGATGGTACTTGAGGGCATTGCTGAGTAGGTTATAGACCACGGAGCGCAGGTTTTTTTCGGCAAAGGTGATGGTGGGAGTAGGGCGCACATCGACGAGGAGACGCCCGCCGGTTTGGTGCAGCAGAGGTGCCAGGTCGAGGCGCACGTCTTCGATAAGGGGGGCCAGCGCCACGGCCACGGCCGGCTGGTCGTGCTCGCGCTGTAGCTTGCTCACGTCGGTCAGGTGCTCGATGGTGCGCGTAAAGCGGTTGACGGAGTCCTGCATCAGATCCAGAATGTAGGCGATTTCGCCGGCGGGGCTTTGCGGGGGCAACTCGTGCTGCAAGGTATGCAGCAGGCCTTCGATGTTGGTAATAGGAGCCTTGAGGTCGTGCGAGGCCGTGTAGATGAAGGTGTCCAGGTCAACGTTGGTGCGCGTGAGCTGCTGGTTGGCAGTAGTCAACTCGGCGGCCAAGGCTTGGGCTTGCTGGCGGGCGTGCACTTGGTCCGTAACTTCGAAGGCGAAGACCAACACCCCATCAGGCTGCCCATAGGCGTTGCGGCGAGCCTGCTGAATGTAGTTGAAATAGCGGTCCTCCAGCGTTCCGTCCGGCCGATCCAGTGGAACCAGGATACCCTTTTCCTCATGGGTTACACCCGTCTCATACACGGCGCGAAACGTGCGGGACACGGCATGATCGGCGATTTCGGGCAAGGCGTCGAGCAGCGGCCGGCCGTGTAGCTGGCGGTCCGGGAACAGGGCCTGGTAGCTAGGATTTACCAGCTCAAACACCAGGTTGGGGCCGTCGAGGATGCAGATGGCGGCCGGAGCCTGCATAAACAGGCTGTGGAGGCGCTGGCGCTGGGCTTCGCGCTCCTGGCGGGCCAGCACCTGCTCGGTTACATCGTAGGCAAAGCTGGATACGCCAGCAATTTCGCCAGCTTCGCGGTAGGCCTGGTAGGTGAAGTTGTAGTAGCGGGTGCGGGGGGGCTGGCCCTCGGGCGGAGTCAGTGTGAAGGCAACCTCCTCGCCAAGGAATGTTTCGCCGGTTTGGTACACGCGGTCCAGCACTTCCACGAAGCCTTGTGCTCGTAGCTCGGGCACAGCCACGTCCAGATGGAGCCCTACCAGTTGGCGGCCTGGAAAGAGCGCCTGATAGGCGGGGTTCACGTATTCGAAGCGGTGCCCGGGCGAGCCAAGCAAGGCAATAAGGGCCGGGGTTTGTTCGAACACGTCGTGGAAAGCCTGCCGTTCTTGCACCTGGCGTTGGGCGGCGGCCAGCACATCAGCCTGGAAGGCCAGCGCGGCATTGGTCCGCTCACTCACGCGGCCTTCCAGCTCTTGGCTGGCGCGCACCTCCCGGGTTACGTCGAAGGCATATACTACTACCCCACGGGGCCGGCCGTCCGCACCGAGGTCGGGCTGAAAAATGTGATTGAAGTAGAGGTCTTCCAGCGGGCCATCGGCACGGCGGGCCAGAGCGATGCGCACACCCTGGTCGACGTGGGTGTGGCCACTGTGGTATACGCGCTGCAGGATGTCCCACACGGCATGGCCCCGTAGTTCGGGCAGCGCGGTCAGCAGCGGCAGGCCCAGCAGCGGGCGACTGGGAAACAGCTGCTGGTACACGGGGTTGACCAGGGTATACACCAATTCGGGGCCGTCGAGCCGACAGAGCGCAGCGGGGGCTTGCATAAATAAGCCTTCGAGCTGGGCCCGCTGCTGCTCGGTGCGCGCCTGAGCTTCGCGCAGCGCAATTTCGACGGGACTACGGGGCTGATCGGCCGTGTCGGTGACGCTGACCAGCAAGCCGCTCCCGGCCCGACGGGCCGCTAGGCGGTAATAATTGTCGTAGCCGTCGGCCTGGTAGTTGATGGTGTACTCACGGGGTTCGCCCGACACGAAGGCGTCGACGTGGAACCGGAAAGTGCCGTGCGTCTTGCTCTGCGGCCACTGCTCGTTGTGCGTAAGCGCGGGCTGCTCGGGCATGCGCATCATGCGCTGGGCAGCGGGGTTAAGGTATTCGAACGTAAAGTCAACGATTTCACCCGAGCCGGCGGAGTCGTAGAGGGGGGTATAGAAGATGATGCCCGTCAGCGACACGGCCAGCAGCTCTCGTAGCAGGGCATCGGCGGGGGCAATGGCGGCAGCGGCGGGTGGAAGCATGGGTACTAGCGGCGGGACGAGTCCGGCCTGGGTGCGGGGCTAAGTAAGCCGTAGACACATTCGGCGGACGGATATGGCCATGAGAACGTACCGCGCGAACGAGAGTTGCCGCCGCAAAGCCAGCTTACGGATAGGCAAGCTGCTATTCGGCCAGCCTGGCGCTGCCGCTTGGCTTCGTGCGTACAAGCCCAATTTATTTGCTAGCAGATTATGAGGAAGTTCTGCGTCAAATGCTGGCCGGACAACCGGAGCCAGATGCAGCTGTTGGGGTAGGCGTTCAGGAAAAGTAACGGTTCTAACGCTCGTTTTTGGTAGCTGCTGTTTGCGAATCCATCCGCTTTGGCGGTACCTTGTAGGAAGGTATTCAGGACGTGTATGCAGTCAGATAAAAACAAAGTAGCGGCAGCCGGTGGCCGCTTGTACGTGCGGCGTGCGGTGCAGACTTCGGTGCTGCTAGCTGCTGAGGTGTCGAGTGCGGCAAAATCCCGCACGCAAGACCGGCTCCAGGGCACGCTCGTTTCCACGGCGACGAAGCTGCTGCCCCTGGTCGAGCTGATAGAGCGAATACGGCCGCACATGGTCAACGATTCGGTTTTTACTTCTCGGCGCGCCAAGATGAACGCCCAGCTAGTCATTATTCAGGAGCAGCTGCGAGCCGACGAGCCCAAGCACAAAGCCATTGCCCAGGCGTTCAAAACCATGGGCGAGTTTGTGCTGGAAGAATCCCGGGAAGTCAGCAAGGACGAAGTAAAGGAATCGGCGAAGCGCTTCGTGCTGGTAGCCCTCAAAACTGCTCCCGACCTGATCCGGGCCGCGCACACGGCCGGACTGTTGTCGTAGCTATATGGTCTGTTTTGCTGGGTATTCGAACCCGCCGCCAGCTACAGGGAGCTCTTGGCTACGGGTTGAGTAGCTGACCCTCCCGAAACAACGCCTTGACCTTTTCCATCCGATGAGCGAACGTATCCCCACCTATCAGCTGCAGGCGTTTGCTCGCTACAGCGATGCTCCTTCGGAGGTGTACTTTCCCGATTATGCGACGGCAAGCCCACGATTCCCCTGTACCAGCCGTATCGGGGCGACTACTACAAAATCAGCCTCTGCCTGCGGGGCACCGCCGCGCTAAAAGCCAACCTGGAAACCTACGACATCACCCCCGGCTGCCTGGTATTTGCCACGCCGGATGTGATTAAGCAGTGGCTGCACCTCGGGGAGGACTACGAGACGTTGTCCGTCTTTTTCACCAAAGATTTCATCGCGACGAACAATGCGGCCACCGGCAAATTTGGCTTTCTCGTGCAGCCAACGACCTACGTACTACCCCTTTCGGCCGCCGAGGAGGCGAGTATTACCGCCTCCTTCCGCTTTTTGCAGCAGAAATACCACACCCCGCACCCGCAGCGCGAGAACATTGTAAAAAATATCATCACCAGCTTGCTCTACGAAATAGCTGGCCTCTACGACCAGCGGCCCGTCCCGCTCGGGGTGGGAAAACCGAGAAGCCAGGTGCTGTCCGCAGAATTCAAGCAGCTTGTGCAGACGCACAGCGCCTCCGCGCGCAGTGTCGCCTTCTACGCTGGGGCGCTACGCATCACGCCGCGACACCTGACCGAACTGGTGAAGGAAGTGACCGGCAAAACGCCCAGCGACTGGATAGCCGAAGCCGTGGTGCTCGAAGCCAAAGTATTGTTGCAAAACCCCGCCTTACCCATCCAGTAAGTAGCGGCGAGCCTGCAGTTTGCCGACCAATTCGCGTTCAGCCGATTTTTCAAAAACAGCACCGGTTGCTCGCCCACGGCCTATCGGCAGGCAAGCTAGGGGCGTTTGCCATCTTTTTGCCACACCTTGCCACCATCTGGCCATTGCACCGGCTGGCCTTAGAAGGGAATTTTGTGTCCGCTACTTCCGGCAACCCGCTGCTGCTTTTGGCTTAGAAGCTGTTTGAGTTAGTGAAAAATTTCCGGACCGGTCATGCTGAGCGCAGTCGAAGCATCTCTACCGCTTCGTAGGAGTCGTTCAACGAAACGGTAGAGATGCTTCGACTGCGCTCAGCATGACCGTTTTTAACAACTCAAACAGCTTCTTAGCCAAACACGTATCAGCAGTGGGCCTTTGGGTACGCGCGCAAAACATCTCCCATGATTTTGATGACCGGCGCAACGGGCCACCTCGGCTCGGCCACCATTGAATTCCTGCTGCAAAAGCTGCCGGCCTCCCAGATTGCAGCCCTGGTCCGCGACGCAAGCAAAGCCGCCAGCTTACAAGCAAAGGGCGTAGACCTACGCGTTGGCAGCTACGATGACCCCGCCGCGCTCGACCAAGCCATGCGCGGCGTCGAGAAGGTATTGCTCATTGCCGGCACCGACGAAGATCACCGCGTGCAGCAGCACCAGAACGTGGCGGATGCCGCCAGGAAAGCGGGCGTGCAGTGGCTGGGCTACATCAGCCGCACGCTAAAGAACCGCGCCACCATGGCCAATCAGCTAATGGAAGGCCATTTCCAGACCGAAGACTATATTAAAGCCAATGGCCTAGCCTATAGCTTGTTTCGCAACGTCTTGTACCTGGATGCCGTCCCGCAGTTCGTGGGGCTCAACGTGTTGGACACGGGTATGTACCTGCCGGCTGGGGTGGGCAAAGTGCCCTTTGCCTTGCGCCGCGAAATGGGCGAAGCCATTGCCACGGTCTTAGCCGCTGGTGGCGGTGCCAAGCCGGTGTATCAGCTTACCGGTAGCGCGTCGTATTCTTTTGCCGATGTGGCGGCGGTCCTCACGGAGCTCTCTGGTCAAACGGTGAAGTATACTGCGGCCGAGCTGCCCGCCTTTGCGCAGAGCCTCCAGGCGCGCGGGCTACCCGACCTGGTTGTGCAGCGGATTGCCGGCTTCCTCGCCGACATCAAAAACGGCCAGGAAGACGAGGTCAGCCCGGACCTGGAGCGGCTGCTCGGCCGCAAGCCCGCAACGCTCCGCGAGGGACTGAAAGAGTTGTACCAGCTCCGGTAGTCACTTTCATTCATTGCAACCTAGAATTCCCCACTCATGAAGATTGTCATAACCGGTTCATTAGGAAACATCGGCAAGCCCCTGGCCGAAGAGTTGGTGCTAAAACGGCACGCGGTTACCGTTATCAGCAGCAAGCCGGAAAGGCGGGTAGCCATCGAAGCCCTGGGCGCCACGGCGGCCATTGGCTCGCTGGAAGACACGGAATTTCTGGCCACTACTTTCGCCGGGACCGAGGCCGTATTTGCGATGGTGCCGCCCAATTTTGGCGCACCCAATCAGGTGGACTATTACCGGAGCATCACCCGTAGATACGCCCAGGCCATTGTGCGGGCGGGAGTGAAGCGGGTGGTACACCTGAGCAGCTACGGCGCCCATCTGGACCAGGGCACCGGCTTCGTCCTGGGTTCGCACCACGCCGAAGGCCTGCTAAATGAGCTTTCCAGCGTCGCCCTGACGCACCTGCGGGCGGGGTACTTCTATACCAATTTGTACGGCTTTGCCGGCATGATAAAAGGCCAGGGTCTGATTGGAGCCAACTACGGGGGCGACGACAAGCTGGAGCTGGTGCACCCGCGCGACATTGCTGCCGTCGCGGCCGAGGAGCTGACGACTGCGGCTACTGCCCAGCCCGTGCGCTACGTGGCCAGCGACGAGTGCACAGCCAGCGAAGCCGCCCGCATCCTGGGAGCCGCCATCGGCAAGCCGGACTTGCAATGGCTCACCTTCACCAACGAGCAAACTCAACGCGCCATGGAACAGCGCGGCGTGCCGGCCCACTTGGTGGCCAATTTTGTCGAACTGGGCGCTAGCACCCATAGCGGGGCTTTGCGGGAGGATTACGAGCAGCACAAGCCAGCGGCAATGGGCAAGACCAAGTTGGCCGATTTCGCCCAGGAGTTCGTGGCGGCTTACGACAAGGTATAGGAGTGTGGCACAGCCCCTGTTTGTCAACTTACGCCGCCCGTAGCTGTTCATATCGTCGCTACTCTTCCGTTATCCAATGACCCTTTCCGAAAAAGGCCCGCTGACCCCGGTTTCCACGCTGGCGGCTGTCTTCGAACCAATTTCACTAACCATCCAACGCTGGCCCGGCATCACCGCCGCCGCCCACTGGGACCTCTACCGGGTGGGAGAACTAGTGGACGGAGCCGATTTTTACGTGGGCGACGAGGAACTGGGCCACCTCCACCTGAACGGCGAGGCGCACCTGGCCACAAGTCCGGCTCTGGGCGCAGCGTTGGTGGCTGGCGGGCTGGCCCGGCCGCTACGCTTCGGCGGGGCGGCATACCGGGGATGGACGGAATTCAGCGTGCGCACTGCCGCCGATGCGGCGCACGCCACTTGGCTGTTCGAGTTGAACTACCAACGGCTGCAGGGCCGCCCCGAAGCCGAACTGGTCGCGGAAATTGCGACTCGGCAGCCCGCCTCGCGGTAGGAGCAGCCATAAGCCGAGGCTTGCTAAATGGCCTCGACGACTACTCAGAATAGTACTAGCCCAAGCGCCTGACACTCTGCCGTGCCCTTGGGCTATTGATGAGTGTGAAACACCTACTTGATTGCGGTAGCTTCCAGTTCAACTGTCAGGGTTTCAAACAGGCCTTTTACTTCCAGCAACGTCGTTGCTTACTGTATCCCGTGCTGGAGGGGGCCATGCTTGAAATACATTGAAGCAAGCGAACAACTCGGCGGACGAAGGGAGGTAGACATTCAACCGCACAACGTTATTGGGCTCGTACCTGGCCTCGCGGATGAGTTATTCCAGGTTTTGCAGAGTTTGCATGTCGGCGATGCTGGATTTGCCATCTGCGTCGATGGCCGTTTGGCCGGAACAGGAGAACGTGCCGATGGCCTGGGTTACTTCCACGGCTTGCACGTAGTTGCGGGCGTCCTGCCGTTGCCAGGGATTGTTGATGTTCTTTTTCATGTGCTGTGTTGGTTGGGTTTGGGCTGATGCTTACTTGATAACACGAGTGACCGGATGGGCTTGGTATAATCCTTTCCCAACCAGCGGGGCGAATAGCTGGTTGGCCGCCTCGACCTGCCGGACCACGGCAACGCCCGCGCCTATGCTATTTTCGCGCACTGCTTCACCTGCACCTATGCCAACCGGCATCACCTTGAGCAGACGGTGAATAAATTAAAGCAGCACCGCCGCCGCGCCACCCGCTACGACAAACTCGACGCCTCTTTTGAGGCCTTCCTCTGCGCACGCAGCGCCACGCTATACCTTAACTGAGAACACCTCCTAGGCCACATTACCCACCATTTTGCCGGGCACCTAGCCGAAATTGAGGCCGAAGGCCCAGGGAGTGGCAGCGGAACATAACCCAGGCAATGCCGAAGTGCTGTTCAACGGCTTTTAGGTAGCCGCCATCGCACCCGACTATCAGCCCATCAGCCGTTCAGCACCGTGAAGTTCTGGCGGGCGTAGTGGGCCAGGAAATCAAGTAAATCGTCCCAGTCTTCCCCGCGAAAAAACCGGGGGTCGTGCGACTCGAATATGGCCAGCACCTGTGCCTGGTAGTCGGGGTGGGAGGTTCTAATAAGCGGGGGGGAGGTGGCTGGGGATGGTAGCTTGCATTGATTCAGCCACAGAAGAATACAGATTAGGCAGCCGGCCCAAATACATCGGGGCGGGCGTAGTGGCCGGTTACGTCCAGCGTCATCTGCTCCTCGGTGATGCGAGCCAAATCAATTTCGGCCATCAGAATCAACTCTTCGTCGTAGACTGGGCCGGCTAGGATGGTGCCATCGGGGCCGATGATGACGCTGCCGCCGCGCAGCAGGAAGGCGTCGGGGTCGGTGGGCAACTCGGGCGCGGGCTCCAGCCCGGCCGGCAGGTCTTTGACCTGCATCAGCGCTCCGGCCGCCACCACGAAGCAGCGGCCCTCGAAGGCGTAGTGGCGGCTGGCTACCAAGTTCATTTCCTTGAGCTGGGGCCAGGCCGCCACGTGTATGTCCTCGCCCGACTCGTGCAGGCGCTGGCGTGCCGGCGGCATCCAATGCTCCCAGCAAATGAGGCCGCCCACCCGGCCCACGGCCGTGGGCACGGCGTGCAGGCTGCGGCCGTCGCCCTGGCCCCAAATCAGGCGCTCAGTGTAGGTGGGCATAAGCTTGCGGTGGATGTGGGCCAGCGTACCGTCGGCGTCGAAGGTGAGCATGGTGTTGTAGAGCGTGCCGCGGCCGCGGCCGGCCAACACCCGCTCATGCACGCTGATGTTGAGCACCACGCCGTGGGCGCGGGCCGCCGCGCCCAGCGCCTCGGTCACGGGGCCGGGCACCACCACGCTGTTTTCCGCGAGGCGGCGGTACACCTGCTTCACGGCCGGCGAGTCCCAGAGGTTCACGTCGCGGCAGCTGTCGAGCCAGGCGGGGTAGCCGGGCAGCCAGGTTTCAGGAAAGACCACCAAGGCGGCTCCCTGCGTGGCGGCTTGAGCAATCAGGGTTTCCGCTTTGGCCAGGGAGGCCAGCAAATCGAGGTAGACGGGAGCCGTCTGCACGGCCGCAACGAGGAATGGCATGGGAAACAGGAGTAGGATGAAGGAGTGGGCAACAGAAAAACAGGGTGCGTGCAAGGTAGGCTGCTGGTGCCCCACCCGCGCTCCGGCGCCGGGAACTGCCCGGCCGCCAGGGCGGCGGCTCCGCTTTGGGTCAAGCAAGCGCCTGGCCGTGCGTTTCGAATACGAGTTTCACGATGCGGCCGGGCAGTGGTGGCGGGCCTACGGCAACGAGCTGTGGGAGTTTGCCCCCAATGGCCTGATGCAGCGCCGCTTCGCCAGCATAAACGACCTGGCTATCCGGGAAGAAGAGCGGTAATTACGCTAATTCCTATGCAGGTACAATCCGTTAACGTGGGCCTGCCGCGTCCCGTGGTATGGGGCGGCCGAGCCTTCACCACCGCCATATTCAAAGCGCCTACTACCGGCCCGGTTGCCATTGAGCACGATAACCTGGCCGGCGACGAGCAATGACCGTACACGGCGGCGCCGATAAAGCCGTGTACGCTTACGACGTGGCCCACTACGCCGCTTGGCGGGCGCTGCTGCCGGCCCGCACCGACTGGACGCCCGGCCTGTTCGGAGAAAACTTGACCACCGCATGCCTGCCCGAAACCGGGGTGCGCATCGGCGACCTGTTCCAGGTGGGCACGGCCATGCTGCGGGCCGTTCAGCCTCGCCAGCCTTGCTTCAAGCTCAACGCCTGCTTCGACGACCCCCACATGGCCGCCTGCTTCGTCCGCGAGGGCCGCACCGGCATCTGCTTTCGGGTGGAAGCGGCCGGTACCGTGCAGGCCGGCGATGCCATCGAGCTGCTCGAAGCAGCGGCCACGGCCATCACCATCCACGAGGTAGGGCAAATCATTCTCACTCGCTCTGCCCCAACCGATTTGCTGGCCGAGCTACTCGCACTGCCGCACCTGCCCGCCTCGCCGAAACGGCAGTTCGGCGGCCGCTGAGCCGGCGCCTGCAGCCAGGAGTTAAAAAGTTAAAAGTGAAGAGTTAAAAGCAGGAAGCCTTTTTAACTCTTCACTTTTACCTCTACTTTGGCAGGTTGTGCGGTAGGGAGCAAGGGCATAAATTCAGGGAATGGACTTGCCGATTACTGAAAAAAAGTGGAGGCCTACGTGGCCAGTTACGCCACCTGCTTTCGC
>NZ_SRLD01000032.1 GCF_004745955.1 Hymenobacter elongatus
TGTGTGGCGGAACGCAACGCCCGGGGAGCAACAGTCAACTGGCAATTCGCGCTCGATAAGGCGCGGGAGAAACTCACCCGCCACTACCAAAAGGTTTGTTCGAAAAACTCTCCTGACTAAGCACTAGTATGAAAAAGCTTCTCGTGTCCACTGTAGTGCTGGGCGTTGTTGCGCTGTTGGTTTTCTTCTGGTTTCGGGTGGCGGCCCCGGTCCGCCCGCGTTCCGCTGCATCCATCCCCGACGCCGTGATGATGGCCTTTGAGCAAACCTACCCCAACGCCCGCGCCGTGCGGTGGACACGGGAAAGCGGGCAGTTTGAAGCAGAGTTTAACGACGGGGCGACTGAGAAAAAAACCTGGCTCATGTTTACGGCCGCGGGTGCGGTTACCGAGACCGAAGTCGAGATTGACCCGGCCCAGCTGCCGGCCCCGATTGGCACCCGCCTGAATACCTACTACAAAGGCTACGCCGTCACCGAAGCAGCCATCATCAAGCCCGACAGCGGCGGCACGATTTACGAGGCCGAGATTACGCAGGGCACCACCAAGCGCGACGTCGACGTGTACCTGCGGGCCGACGGCACCGAGGTAAGCAACACCGAAACCAAAAAAGCCGACGGCTCGGGTCTGTAGCGCACCTCCCTTAGCTGAGCCGGCTGTCCAAGCTGTGTTGTGGCCTTTTTGTCGGATTAAAGCTGCGCTTAACACGCCCCCAGGGCTCATTCAGAATTGCTTCAGAAACGTCCCGTAACCTTGTGCGTATTGCCGCTTCATGCCTTCTTCATCTCTGTGTTTAGTGCTATTCACCGGAGATTAAAAAGGCATCAAAAATGAGTTGAGCCCGGCACCTGAATCAACAGTCCTATCTCCTGGCCCATGATACAGCAGCCGCACGCACTTTTTTCGTTGCACCAACACCCGTTGCCGTGACCGTTACCCCCCCGAATCACCCCCTTGTTCCCCTGACCATCCTGCCCCGCTGGCGTGGCCTCTGGCTGCTGGCGCTGCCCCTGCTGCTGGCCGGATGCGTGAGCACCAAATCCTCCTACACCCGCGACCAGGTGGCCCGGCGTCTCAAGGCGCGCAGCGGCTATGAGATGGGCGCGGCCCGCGCCGCCAACGCACCTTCTCCCGCGCTGCCCAACCTGCAGGATGGCCTGAGCGAGGACGAAACCGTGAACCTGGCCCTCACCCGCAACCCCGCCTTTCAGGCCGACCTGAGTACGTTGGCCCTGGCCCAGGCCGACTTGCAGGACGCCGGCCTGCTGGCCAACCCCGTGCTGACGGGCGTGACGGCCTACGGTACCTCGCCCGTGTTCCTGGCCCTGAACTTTGCCTCCGACCTGCTCTGGCAGCGCCCCGGCCGGGTGGGCGCCGCCCAGCTCGAAACCCAGCGCGTGGCCGAAAGCTTGGTGAGCCGCGGCCTGCTCGTGAGCCGCGACGCCCAGCTGTCCTACGCTGATATTACGCTGGCCGATGAGCGGCTGCGCATCGCCCGCGAGGGCATTACGATGCGGGCCGAGGTGGCGCGCATCGTGCGCGACCGTTACCGGGTGGGCGAGGCCAGCGAGCTGGAAACCGTGGCCCCCAGCGCCGACTCGCTGCGCGCCGTGGACGACTTCTACCGCGCCCGGCGCGACGACCAAGTGGCCCGCCTGCGCCTGCTGGCCACGCTCGGGTTGGATTCGGTTAATGCCGATTCGCTGCGGTTTGCGCCCGCGCCCGCCGCGGCCGTTTCCGTGCCGCCGCTGCGCACGCTGCTGGATTCGGCCTACGCCGCCCGGCCCGATTTGTGGGCCGCCCGCATCGGCATCGAGGGCATCGGCAAGCGGCTGAAGTGGGAACGGAGCCGGGTGTTTTCGTTCGTGCTCTCGCTGAATGCCCGCCTTAATGACCCCAACCCGGTGCACCTGGCGCCGGGAGCGGCTATCGGCCTGCCCATCTTCAACCGCAACCAGGGCCGCATCTCGCGGGTGAAAGCGGAACTGGAACAGGCCTCCTGGCAGTACCTGGCTTTGCGCCAGACCGTGAACCTGGACGTGCGCGAAGCCTTCGCTCAGTACGAGCAGGCCACCCAGAGCGTGGCCTTGTGGGAGCGCAGCTACCTGCCCAGCCTGAGCGACGCGCTGCGTCGCTCCACCAACGCCTTCATCAACGGCGACTTTCCCTACGTGCAGGTGGCCGAAACCACCCGCCAGCTGCTCGACGCCCAGCAGCGCGCCGCCGACGCCCGCGCCGACCAGCGCCGGGCCCTGGCCCGGCTGCGCTACGCCGTGGGCGGCCGCTTCTAATCCTCTTTCGCCTTCTTAGCTATGCACCCACCCAAGTTTATCGCAACCCTGCTGGCCGCTTCCCGCCCCCTTTCGCTGGTCGGGCTGCTCGGCCTGGCCGCCTGCGGCAAAGAAGAAAAGCCGAAGGCCATCAGCCCTGCCGAGGTCGAAAACCCGGTCAAGGAATCGGAGCTCACCACCGTGACCATCACCGCCGACGCGGAAAAGCGCCTGGGCATCAAAACCGTGGCCATCAAAACCGACAACGTGCAGGCCACCCGCGAAGTAGGCGGCGAAATCCAGGCCGTGCCGGGCCAGGCCGTGACCATTGTGGCGCCCGTGCAGGGCACGCTGCGCGGCGGGGCCGGCATTACCGCCGGCCAGCGCGTGCGCCAGGGCCAGACGCTGTATAGCTTGGTGCCGCTGCCGGCCGAGCGCGACCTGCTCACCCTCGACCAGGGCACGGCCCAGTCGCGCACTCAGCTGCAGGTAGCCCAGGCCCGCTTGAGCCGCGCCGAGGAGCTGCTGGCCGACCGCGCCGGCAGCGTACGGGCCCGCGACGATGCCCGCGCCGACGTGGCCCTGGCCCAACGCGCCCTGGCCGACGCCCGCGCCCGGCAGGGAGCCCTGAACGGCAACACCGGCGGCGGCCAGGCCCTGCCCATCAAAGCCCCGCTCAGCGGGGTGGTGCAGCGCGTCACCGTGGCCCCCGGCTCGGTGGTAACGGCCAATACGGTGCTGGTGGAACTGGCCGCACTCAACAAGGTGTGGGTGCGCGTGCCCCTGTTCGTGGGCGACTTGCGCCGCCTGGGTAAGGACCAAGCGGTAACCGTGCGCCCGCTTAACGGCGGGGCCTCGCGCCAGGGTCGGCCGGTGGAAGCGCCCTTACTCGGAGCCACCGCCGGCACGGGCACGGCCGATGTGTTCTTTGAAATTGATAACGCCGACGAAGCCTTCCGCCCCGGCGAGCGGGTGGCCGTGGACGTGACGCTGGGCAACGCGGCCAGCGGCGCTACGAATGGCGCCACAGGAGCCGCGGCCAGCACGCCGGCGTTGACCATCCCGGCTGCCGCGCTGCTCTACGATGCCTCGGGCGGGCAGTGGGTGTACGTGCGCACCAAGCCCTTGCAGTACACCCGCCTGCGGGTGGAAGTGCAGCGGGCGGTGGGCGACCAAATCGTCATCTCCCGGGGCGTGAAAGCCGGCGCGGAAGTCGTGACCGACGGCGCGGCGGAATTATTCGGAACTGAATTTGGCGGTAGCCACTAATCCAATGGGTGAATGAGCGAATGGCTGAATGGGTGAATGCTCTACTGGAGGCATTTCCCCATTCGCCCATTCGCCCATTCGCTCATTCACCCATTGACTTATGAAGTGGATAATAGAATCGGCGCTGCGGCTGCGGCTGGTAGTCGTCATCCTGTTCGGGGTGCTGCTGGTAGCGGGCCTGCAGGTGGTGCGCAACACGCCGCTGGACGTGTTTCCGGAGTTTGCGCCGCCCTACGTGGAAGTGCAGACCGAAGCGCCCGGCCTGAGCACGGCCGAGGTGGAAGCCCTGGTGAGCGTGCCGCTGGAAAACGCGCTGAACGGCACGCCCGACGTCAAGAAAATCCGGTCCAAGTCGGTACTGGGGCTTTCGTCGGTGGTGCTGTATTTTCCGCAGGGCATCGACATTAACAACGCCCGGCAGGCGGTGCAGGAGCGGCTGGCGCGGGTGGCGCCCACGCTGCCCGGCGTGGCCCGCCCCCCGGTGATGCTCTCGCCGCTCTCGTCCACGAGCCGGGTGCTGAAAATCGGCATTACGTCGGACAGCCTCACGCAGGTGGAAATGACGACGCTGGCCCGCTGGAGCATCCGCCCGCGCCTGATGGCCGTGCCCGGTGTGGCCAACGTGGCCATCTGGGGCCAGCGCGACCGGCAATTACAAGTACTGGTAAACCCCGAGCAGCTGCGTACGCTGGGCCTCACGCTGGCCGAGGTAGAGAAGGCTGCGGCCGACGCCACCACGCTGGCCGGCGGCGGGTTCATCGACTCGCCCAACCAGCGCCTGGCCGTGTCGCAAAGCTCGGCCATCCAGACCGCCGCCGATTTGGCCCAAATGCCCGTGACGTTTCGCAACGGCGTGAGCCTCAAGCTGGGCGAGGTGGCGCAGGTAGTGGAAGGCTTCCCCGCGCCCATCGGCGATGCCGTCATCAACGACGTCCCGGGCCTGCTGCTCATCGTGGAAAAGCAGCCCGGCGCCAACACCCTGGAGGTGACGCGGCAGGTGGAAGCTGCGCTGAACGCCATGCGCCCCGGCTTGAAAGGGCTGGAAATCGACTCGACCATCTTCCGCCCCGCGACCTTCATCGAAATGTCGCTGAGCAACCTCAACAAGTCGCTGCTTATCGGCTGCGTGCTGGTGGTGCTGGTGCTGCTGTTCTTCCTCTACGAGTGGCGCACGGCGCTTATAAGTGCGCTGGCCTTGCCGACTTCCCTCATCGCGGCGGCACTGGCGCTGCGCTACTCCGGCAAAACCATCGACACGATGGTGCTGGCCGGCCTCATTATCGCCCTGGGCGAAGTGGTGGACGACGCCATCATCGACGTGGAAAACATCATGCGCCGGCTGCGGCTGAATAAGGAAGCGGGCTCGCCCAAAACGGCGTTTGCGGTGGTGTACGAGGCCAGCATGGAGGTGCGCTCGGCCGTGATTTACGGCTCGGTTATCGTGGCGCTGGTACTGCTGCCTATTTTTCTGTTGCCGGGTTTGTCGGGGGCATTTTTCCAGCCGCTGGCCTTTGCCTACGTGCTGGCTATTCTGGCTTCCCTGTTCGTGGCCCTTACGCTCACGCCCGCGCTGGCGCTGCTGCTGCTGCCCAAGGCCGCCGAAAAGGCATCGAAGGATGCGCCGGTGGTGGCCTGGCTCAAGCGGCACTACGCCCGGCTGCTGCCCGGCCTGCTGGCCCGGCCCAAGCGCGTGGCCTGGTCGCTGACTACGGTGGCGGTAGTATCGATGCTGCTGGTGCCGTTTTTCGGCCAGGAATTCCTGCCCAACTTCAAGGAATACGACTTCCTGATGCACTGGGTGGAGAAGCCCGGCACCTCGCTGCAGGCCATGTCGCGCATCACGGTGCGGGCCAGCAAGGAGCTGCGCGCCATTCCGGGTGTACGCAACTTCGGCGCCCACATCGGCCGGGCCGAGGTTGCCGATGAGGTGGTGGGCCCGAACTTCACCGAGCTGTGGATTTCCGTCGACCCTAAAGTAGACTACGAGGCCACGGTGGCCAAAATCCAGACCGTGGTGGACGGCTACCCCGGCCTCTACCGCGACCTGCTGACCTACCTGCGCGAGCGAATCAAAGAGGTGCTCACCGGCACGTCGGCCACCATCGTGGTGCGCATCTTCGGCCCCGACCTTGACCAGCTTTACACCAAAGCCAAGGAAGTAGGCAGTAAGCTTGAAGGCGTGGAGGGCGTGGTCGACCTGAAGGTGCAGCAGCAAACCCTGGTGCCGCAGATTCAGGTGAAAATCAAGCCCGAGGCTGCCGCCCGCTTCGGCCTGAACCCCGGCACCGTGCTCCAGGCCATCAGCACGCTGGTAAAGGGCCGCAAGGTGGGCGAAATCTACCAGGAGCAGAAGATTTTCGACGTGGCCGTGTGGGGTCAGCCGGCGGTGCGCTCCGACTTCGGGGCCGTGCGCGAGCTGCTCATCGGCCTGCCCGGCGGCGGGGCCGTGCCGCTCAAAGAGGTGGCCGACGTGCGCATCGTGCCCACGCCCAACGAAATCACCCGCGAAGCCTCCTCCCGCCGCATCGACGTGACACTGAACGTGCGCGGCCGCGACCTGGGCTCGGTGGCCCGCGACGTGCAGGCGCAGGTCGACGGCGTGGCCTTCGGCAACGGCTACCACCCCGAAATCCTGGGCGAATACGCCGAGCGGCAGGCCTCCCAAAACCGCATGCTGAGTTTGGTGCTGCTCTCGCTCGTCGGCATCTTCCTGGTACTCTACACCGACTTTGGCACCGTGCGGCTGGCCGTGCTGGGGCTGCTGAGCTTGTTCTTTGCCGTGTCGGGCTGCCTGCTGGCGGCGTTTCTCACGGGTGGCGTGCTGTCGCTGGGCTCCATCGTGGGCTTTATCACGGTGCTGGGCGTGGCGGCCCGCAACAGCATCATGCTCGTCAGCCACTACCAGCATTTGGAGCGCGAGGAGGGGATGCCGTTCAGCAAAGAGCTGATTATCCGCGGCTCGCTGGAGCGGGTGTCGCCCATCATCATGACGGCCCTGACGTCGGTACTGGCGCTGCTGCCCATCATCCTGGCCGGCAACGAGCCAGGCTCGGAAATCGAGCACCCCATGTCGGTGGTGATTCTGGGCGGCGTCATCACCTCCACGGTGTTGAATTTGCTGGGGATGCCAGCCTTGTACTGGGCGTTCGGGCGCAAGGCGGGCGCGGGGCCAGAGGCGGCTGAACCAGCTATTGCCTAGCTGACCGAACTGTAACGCCACTGCCTGCAGTACGAAAAGAGCGGGCTCTATACGGTTGCGCGCCGGCCAGAGGGACTGTCGGCCCGTTTGAGTAGAAGGGTTCACTTTATTCACTCGTACCATGTGGTGGCACTACGCCTTGCTTTCCGCCCTGTTTGCGGCCCTGACCGCCGTGCTGGCCAAGATTGGCATCAAAGGCGTCGACTCTAACCTGGCTACGGCCGTGCGCACGGCCGTGGTGCTGGTGCTGGCTTGGGGCATTGTGTATTTTAGGGGTGGGCTGGCCGACCTGCATACCCTCACCCGCACTAACCTGGTGTTTCTGGGCTTGTCGGGACTGGCAACTGGTTTGTCGTGGATATTCTATTTCAAGGCCCTGCAAATGGGCACCGTTTCGCAGGTAGCGCCGGTAGACAAGCTCAGCGTGGCGCTGGCCATTGGCCTTTCGGTGGTATTTCTGGGCGAGCGGCTGACCTGGCAGACCGGCGTGGGCGCGGGGCTCATCATCGCCGGCACGCTGGTGCTTATCTGGAAATAGAATACCTGCCCTTGCACTGGTGGTGGCGGCAAGAAGCAAAAAGCATTCATCAGATTTTCCACAGAATCTGGTGGCTTCTTTGTTCTTCGCTGCCCTTAAACTTACCCCATGAAGCTGCTGCTGGTAGAAGACGAAGAAGCCCTGCGACTCACCCTGGTCGATTCGCTGCGGCAGGGCGGGTACGTGGTGGAGGTGGCCGCTAACTTCACTCAGGCCTATGAGAAAATCAAGCTCTACCAGTACGACTGTGTGCTGGTGGATTTGACGCTGCCCGACGGCGACGGGCTGGACCTGGTGCGCACGCTTAAAGCCGACGGTTCGCCGGCCGGGGTGCTGGTGCTCACCGCCCGCGACGGCCTCGACGACCGGGTGCAGGGCCTGGACCTGGGCGCCGACGACTACCTGGTCAAGCCGTTTCACCTCTCCGAACTCAACGCCCGGCTGCGGGCGCTGCTCCGGCGGCGGCAGTTCCAGGGCCAGCACCACATCGTATTCCGCGACCTGCTGGTATGGCCCGAGCTGGCCGAAGTATACGTGAGCGGGGCGCCGCTTACGCTCACCCGCAAAGAGTACGATTTGCTGCTGTATTTTCTGGCCAATCCCGGGCGCCTGCTCACCAAGGAGGCCGTGGCCGAGCACCTGTGCGGCGACCAGGTAGACGCGGCCGACTCGTTCGACTTTATCTACACCCACATGAAAAACCTGCGCAAAAAGCTACAGGAGAAAGGCGCCGACGGGTATATCCGCACCCTATACGGGGTGGGCTACAAGCTCAGCACCGAATAATACTTACCCTGCCTGTTCCTACTGCATGAAGCTGCTCGCCGCCACTACCCGCTACTACCTGCGCCTCACGGTGGGCCTGTTTGCGCTGGCCAGCGGGCTGCTCTACCTGGGCTTCGACTGGGCGCTGCGCAACGAGGTGGAGGAGCTGCTCTATAACCGCCAGCTGCATATCCAAAAGCAGGTGGCCCGCGGCCTGGCGCTGCCCGCGCCCGCGTTTGCCGACAACCTCGACCGCAGCCGGCGGCCCCAGCCGCTGGGCTTCTCCGATACCCTGCTGCTGGACCCGGTAGAGGACGAGCTGGTCCCTTACCGCCAGCTCACTTTCCGGCTGCCACCGGCCAAGGCGGCCAGCGCGCCGGAGTGGGTGACGCTGCGCAAGTCGCTCGTCGAAACCGAGGACGTGCTGGGCGTGGTGGTGGGCGTGCTGGTGGTGGTGCTGGCGCTGCTGCTGGGCGGGGTGGTGGCCCTCAACCACTGGCTGGCCCGCCGCCTCTGGGCCCCGTTTCAGCACACCCTGGCCACGCTGCGGGGCTACGATTTGCAGCGCCACCAGCCCCTGGCGTTGCCCACGCCCACCATCGACGAGTTTGGGGAGTTGAACCAGGCTCTTAACACCCTGAGCGAGCGGCTGGTGCGCGACTACGAGAGCCTGCGCCAGTTCACGGAAAACGCGGCCCACGAAACCCAGACCCCGCTGGCCATCATCCAGGCCAAGCTGGAGCAGCTGCTGCAGGCCCCGGCGCTGCAGGACGACGAGCAGCTGGCCACCCTAGTCGGCGACGCCTGGAGCGGCACCCAGCGCCTCTCGCGCCTGCACCAGTCGCTGACCTTGCTCACCCGCCTCGAAAACCACCAGTTTGCCCCCGCCCAGGCCGTGCCCGTGCAGCTGGACCAGCTGTTGCGCGACCGGGTGGCGCTGCTGGAGCCGCTGCTCGAAGCCCGCCAGGTGCTGCTGACCCTGCACGCGGACCCGCCGCTGCCGCCGCTCGTCCTGCACCCCGGCCTAGCCGACTCGCTGCTGCAGAACCTGCTGCATAACGCCATCAAGCACAACCACCCCGGCGGCCGGGTGGACGTGCTGCTCAACCGCCGGATGCTGGAAATCAGCAATACCGGGCCGGCGTTAACGGGGGACCCGGCGCAGTTTTTCGAGCGGTTCCGCAAGCACAACGCCGCCTCCGACTCGCCGGGCCTGGGCCTGAGCATCGCCCAGCATATTTGCGCCTACTACGGCTTTGGCATTGAGTACGCCTTTACCCAAGTCGGCAACCGCCACACCCTGCGCGTGCAGTTTACCTAAGCTAGGCTTTAGCCTTCCTCCCCCGAGCGCCTTCGCCCATGGCTGAGCAGCTGCTTTTTGCCGACCAAAACAATACAAGCACCTGCAGGCTACGCCGCCATTACCGTGCAAACCGCGCCGTCCAGCGTTTCGCTGGCTGGCCTTGCCGGCCCATCCCACGCCGCCCGCATGGCTTGGTGCTGCAGTTCCTCCACCACCTGCGCGTACCGCATCGTATTCTGAATCTTGGCGTGGCCCATCACGCGCTGCAACACCGTCACCGGCATCCCGCGCAGCAAGCTTTGCACCGCGAACGTGTGGCGGGCCGTGTGCATCGTCACCAGCTCGTGCAGCGGGACGGCCGTTTTCACCACCTGCCCGCCGGCCGTGCTTACTACTTCCACCGGCCGCGATGACCCTGCCAGCTGCGTTATTTTCTTCAAATACCGGTTCATCGGCTGATTGGCCAGCACCGGTAGCAGCCGCGCCCCGTCAAATTGCCGTTCCGGCGTCGCATACCGGTCCAGTATCTCCGCCGCCAGTCGGCTCAAGTAGATGCTCACCGTTGCCCGCGTCTTGGTCTGTATGAGCCTCAACACCCGGTCCCCGTCACCATTCGCTCCTAGCAAATGCAGGTTGCCGGCGTGCAGCGCCGCCACGTCAGAGTAGCGCAAGCCCGTGTAGCAGCAAAACAAGAACACGTCCCGCGCCGGCTCTAAAGTCTTCGAGAGCTTCACCGCCACCAGCGCCGCAAGGTCCGCCCCGGTCAGGTACGTTTTAGCCTGGTCCGTATACTTCACCTCCAAGCGCTTCAATTCCAGCCCGAGCGTTAGCCCGCGCTCATCCTGCGCATGTCGCAAAAACGTCTTCAGGTCCTTCAGCAACGTGTACACCCCATTGGCCGATAAGCCGCAGCCTGCCCGCAAGTGGCTCACGTAGTCGTCGTGCACCGCTGAGGTATAGCCAGCCAGTAGCAGCCCGTTGCGCCGGGTCTTTTCCAAGAAAGTCTCCAGGTGGTTACACGCCGTTTTGTAGTGCCGAAACGTGTGAAAGGCGTACCCCCGCCCGGCCAGCACGTCCCGAAATTCCGTGAACCGGGCCACGAGCGTAGGCTCCTCCTTCACCACCACGGCCGCCGGATTCACTGCCTCACGCATCAGGGCCACGCTCGGCGCGACGTTAGCCGTCCGTAACTCCCGGTATTTGTCCTCCAGCCGCCGCACCAGGGCCTGTAGCCCCAGGTTGGCCGAGGTGAAGCCTGGAAATGAGCGCCGGAATTCCTGTTCCTTCTCGTTCCACTGCCGCGGCTCACACCGCTCCTTGGTCGAGCAGCGCCACCGCAGCCCATCGAAGTACGCCGATACATAGACCGGCACCGTGCCCGCCTTATCCTGCTTATCATGCCGCAGCTCAAACACAACTTTCATAAGACTTCAAAAAAAGAGGTGGCGCAGGAGGTGGCGTAAACCCATTGGTAAGTCCAGGTATTAGCGCTGGTAAATCCGATTTGGGCTGAACGCAAAAAAGCCTCAAAAAATGCATCTGCGAACAGACTTACAGCTTTTGAGGCTTGATTATGGTAGAGAAATTAACCTCTACAAGTACCCGGAGCCGGAATCGAACCGGCATATCTCTCGATATCGGTGTTTGAGACCGACGCGTCTACCAGTTCCGCCATCCGGGCGTATTCCGTTCCCACAACTCAGGAACGGGTTGCAAACTTAGTGAGACTTTCGTGAATACGCAACAAATACCGCTTTTTGAGATAATACGTCCGAATCTGCTGTAATGCCTGCGGCCGGATATCGACCGGCAAGCCCTCATAACCAGCTAGAACTGGCGCAATGCCAGCGTCGAGCGTATCGGTTAGGGCTTGGGTTTCCTGCTCCACGCGCTGGGTAGCGGCTGGGTCAGGCTCAACCTCCAGCTCCATAAGCTGCTCATTCAGTTCCATTACTTCCATCAGAAAGTCGGCGGGAAGCTCTTGCTTTCCTTCTTCCAGCAAGCCGTGTTGGTTCAGAATGTAAGCCATGCGCTGGTCAGCATCGGTCAGGGTGCGGTAGGCATTGGTATTGAGCGTGGCCAGGCGCAACATGTCCTGCTGGTGCTCGGAGCTGGCCGTGGCGTGAAAATCGGGGTGATATTCGCGGCTGAGAGCGTAATATTTACTCTTTAGCGTGGCAATATCGGGCAGAAAAGTTTGTGGTAGGTTGTAGAATTCGAAGTAGTCGCTGGTCATTAACATTGAGAAGTAGGCGAGGGGGAAGATATAAGCTCGGCACCTACCGGATATACGGAAAAAGCCACGGCCGGGGCGGCAAACAGCGCCTTAGTAGCCGGCCAGACCTGCCCAAATAGCTCCGACTGACGGTAGGCATTCAGAGCCGCTGCCGAATCCCAATGGCTGTAGGTGCAATAAATGTGCGGGGCATCCGCGTCTTGCCATAGCTCCAGGTGCTGGCAGCCAGGCATCTGCCGAATTTTGTCTTTCGAGGAATGAAAGATTTGCAGAAATTCCGGCAGGCGCTCGGGTAAGAAAGTCATGCGCACAACACGAGTCAGCATAAAGAGACAACTAAGAACTGATGGAAGTGGAAACCGAGCCTGCCATATTGGCTCTTTATGCTTAACATAATAAATATACTTAATAAAATCTCAGCATACAGCCTCTAGGGGCATTTTATGTGAATATAGTAGTTGCTACTAGCCTTCTACTGGGAAACGAATGTCGACCTGCGAATCGAAGTATAGGCCGAGCAACTCGGCGGCATGGCCCTGATTAACGCCGATGCATAGTCGGTCCTGACTATTAAAAATGCAGACTGCGTCACCGGGGTCAGCTGCCTGAAAATGAGCTACTATGTCGCGCACGGTTTCGCGGGCGAAATGAATGGTGCAGGGGCGGCCCCGGCCAATAACTTCCACCGCCGTGCGGCTGATATTGGTGATGAGGTTGCCGTAATGATCCACGTGAATAACGTGGCCGGTGATGCGGTTGTCTTGCAGGCGTAGCTGACGGTTCAACAGCTGGTACGATTCCGTAGCCACGGGTCCCAGATCTGTTAGTAGGCCGCCTTGGGCTACATGCACGGCCGCAGGGGCCAGCACATCGCGGGTGGGCGAGGAAGTGGACGGCGCGGGCAGGTGCACCAGCGCCTCGGGCTTGCCATCGGTGAGCAGCGTCAGCAGGCCATTATTGGCCGCCACGAAATAATGCCCCTCGAAGAGAGCGGCCTGCCAGCTGCCTTTGCCTTTCGCGCCGCCGTGGTCGTTGACGCCCACCAGATGCACAGTGCCCACCGGGAAGTCACGAAACACCGAATCGAGAACGTGCAGAGCGTGCGCGATGTTGAAGGGTTCGATGGCGTGGCTAATATCCAGCACTGGCTGCGCGGGGGCCAGCTGCATGATCCGCGCTTTTACTGCCGCTACATAATGGTCGCGGTAGCCAAAGTCGGACAGAAACGTAATCAGCCCCATGCCGGAATTTCTCAGTTCTTCGTACTATTGTTTACCCTGTCTAGGGGCGGCAAAAGTAGGCGATTTGGCCCGAACCAGCGCCGCTTTGGCTTGCATCATTTTCTAACTCTCTCAGCTTAAAAGCACCTACAGTTTGGTCGAGAAAATCATCACGCTCGAAAACGTCTCTCTTGTCGACTTCCTCGGACCCGACAACCAGAACATTCGCCAGTTGGCCGCGGCTTTCCCCGGCAGCAAAATTATTTCGCGCGGCAACGAAATCAAGATTCAGGGACAGACGCCCATTATTGCCAGGATCAACGAAATCCTGTCGTCTATGATTGAACATTATCACCAGTTCGGGCAAATTACCGACAAAACCGTTTCTCAGTACCTGGCTGCCGCTGATGATGAGCAGGAGGAGCGCCAGATTGCCATGACCTCGCCCGCCGACGTCATCATCTTTGGCGCTAAGGGCGGTGTTATTAAAGCCAAAACACCCAACCAGCAGAAGCTGGTGGACGCGGTGATGAAGAACGACCTGGTGTTTGCTCTGGGGCCAGCCGGCACCGGCAAAACATATATTTCGGTAGCGCTGGCCGTGCGGGCGTTGAAAAATAAGGAGGTCAAGAAAATCATCATTTCCCGCCCCGTGGTGGAAGCAGGCGAAAATCTGGGCTTCCTGCCCGGCGACATGAAGGAGAAAGTCGACCCTTATCTGCGGCCCATCTATGACGCTCTGGAAGACATGATTCCGGCCGAAAAACTGAAGTTCTACCAAGAGAATAAAATCATTGAAATTGCTCCGCTGGCCTATATGCGCGGCCGGACGCTCAACAATGCCTTTGTGCTGCTCGACGAAGCCCAAAATACCACGCCTTCGCAGCTAAAGATGTTTTTGACTCGGATGGGGCCCATGGCCAAAGTGATGGTGAACGGCGACCGAAGCCAGATTGACCTCCCGACCAAGCAGAAATCGGGGCTAATGCAGGCCCTGGATATCCTTAAGGATGTGCGCGGTATCGGCTACGTCGAGATGACTGCCGAGGATGTGGTGCGTCACCGTCTGGTGAAGGAAATAGTAGTGGCGTACGACCGTTACGATGCCAAGGAACAGCACGACCAAGCCAACCGGCCCGTGCGCGAGGCCCGGCAGTACCGGCCCAACCCTACGCAGGCTCCCGACCCGGCCCGCCACCCCGATGCCCGCCCCGAGGACGACGGCATGAAGGATTTGCCAATCAACCACGAGCAGGAGTTGTAGGCTGGGTGTTGGTTCTGAAAGTTGAAGTGTATAGAAGAGCCACCGGCGTTGCGGGTGGTTCTTCTGTTTCCCGGCCGCTGGCTTTTCTTTGTTCTTCACTTATTCTGCCTGCGCGCAGGCATCGCTACCCATGATTACCGCTGAGCCCGTTTACGACCTGCGCGACCTCGACGCCGCCTTTACTATTCGCGAAACTGTATTCGTCCATGAGCAGGGCGTGCCTGCCGATGCCGAATACGACCTGCACGACCGCACCGACGCGCATCATTACCTGGCTCGCACAGCCGATGGTACGCCCTGCGGGGCTGCCCGCTGGCGGACTACTGACATCGGGGTAAAGCTGGAGCGCTTTGCGGTACTGGAAGGATTTCGTAATCAAGCCGTGGGTAGTATACTGCTCAAGCGGGTGCTGGAGGATGTGCAGAATGCCGATCCTGGT
Organism: Hymenobacter elongatus; assembly: GCF_004745955.1. Classification (GTDB taxonomy): domain Bacteria; phylum Bacteroidota; class Bacteroidia; order Cytophagales; family Hymenobacteraceae; genus Hymenobacter; species Hymenobacter elongatus. The sequence continues at coordinate 14,503 of NZ_SRLD01000032.1, forward strand.
GCCCTTGTGTACCTCAATGCTCAACTACGTGCCATCCCCTTCTACGAGCGGCACGGCTTCTCAAAAGTCGGTGACCAGTTTACCGAGTGTGACATTGAGCACTTCAAGATGGTATGGAACAAGCTGTAGGGGGATGGCTGAGGACTTAACCAGTACCGCCAACCGGTGGCTGAAAACCTGGCTGCCAGTTGTCGGTGCTTTCGTTCTGGTTCCGGTGTATGGCTTAAATGCCCTGGGTGGAAGTATCGGCCAAGGCCTGCTGCTGGGGCTGACTGCCCGTCAGATCATCAAGCGGGAAGGCGAGGTCGGTAGAACTACCGCGGCTACCTGGCTCTTTCTGTTGGTAGTTCTCATTTTGGTGCCTTTGTCAGGGATGATGTGGCTTATTGCTGACTGGAGTATCTAGGCCAGAACATATTCCGGGAGCTAAGGCACGCAACTACAGATTAGTTTGAGTATACTTGGTGTGGTAATAATTATTGTTAATATTCAAGCTATTCCGGTTATGATACAATGGGCTCCTTACGCATTTGTACGTCTGTTTCTGGCGCTGGCGGCTGGCGTACTGACGTATCTGTATGTTGGTTCGGGCCTCCCAGATTTGCGCGGGGTGCTGGCTGGTAGTAGCCTGGTGTTCATTTTTTTGCACATATGGAGCCGCCGTCAGCCCACGCCCGGTCCCACCGATGCCACGGGTCTGCTGGCCATGCTCTGCCTGTATATAGCCGGCCTCACGCTCACCCAGCAGGCTACCGAAACGCGCCGGCCGGAGCACCTAAGCCAACTGGCAGGATCCATCGAGCTCTACCGGGCCGTGGTCGACGACTATACCGTGACGCGCCCTGCCACCTACGCCACTACGGTGCGGGTGTCGGCAGTACGCATCGCGGGGCGGTGGCAGCCGGCACTAGGTGGCATTCGGGTGTCGGTGCCGCGCGACTCCGGCGTGGCCGCGCCGCGCTACGGCGACATCTGGCTGGTACGGGGCGGACCGGCTCTGGCCAAAGCGCCACTCAACCCCGGCGAGTTTGACTACCGGCGCTACCTGAGCTACCACCAGATCTATCATCAGCAGTTCGTTCATGCCGATCAATACCGGGCAATTGGTTTTCGGCCGCCGGTTTACCTGAAAGCCATCAGTATGCGGGCGGCGCGGGTGCTGGATGGCGTGTTTCGGCAGTATGTGGGCAGCAAGCGGGAATATGCGCTGGCCTCGGCGCTGGTGCTGGGCATCAAGGACGAAGTAGACCAGGATACGAAGCAGGCCTACGCCAACACCGGCACTACGCACATCATGGCCGTGTCGGGGTTGCAGGTGGGCTTGATGTTTACGCTCGTGACGTGGCTATTAAGCCGATTTTTTGGTGGCACGCCGGGCTTTCGTTATTGGTCGGCGGCCGTGGGGCTGCTTGTTATTTGGAGCTACGCGTTTCTGACGGGCTTGTCGGCGTCGGTGCTGCGGGCTGCCGTCATGTTCAGCTTCATTATTGTGGCCCGCGCTACGGGTCGGCAGAGTAACATGTACAATACGCTGGCGGTAGCCGCTTTTTGCCTGCTCTGCTACGACCCCTATCTGCTGGCCGACGTCGGGTTTCAGCTCAGCTTTCTGGCCGTATTGAGCATTGTGTATTTGCAGCCTCAGATTGCGGGGTGGCTTGATTTTAAGGACAAGGCCGCGGCCCGCATTCGGCCTTGGCAGTCGAAGCAGGTGCAGTGGCTGTGGAAAGCTGCGGGCAGGGCCACCGACTGGGTCTGGCAGGCTACCGCGCTTTCGTTGGCGGCTCAGGTCGCCACGTTTCCGTTGGGCCTGTTTTATTTTCATCAGTTTCCGCTCAGCTTTTTAGCTTCCAACCTGGTAGCGGTTCCCATTTCTTCGCTCGCCGTATTCGTGGGGCTGGGGCTGCTGGTGGCCAAGGGTGTAGTAGCATTGCTGGGCCTGTTCATGCCAGTTTCGGTTCTGAACGGGCTTGAATGGCTGCCCAGGGTCATTGCCTGGGTGTTCGAACACATGATCTGGATGTTCAACGAATACATCTTCTTAATTGGTCGGGCTATGCCCGGGGCACTCATTACCGGTATCCACGTCACGCCTCCGCAGGCCTGGCTGATTTTTGCAATCATTCTGGCGCTGCTCACCTTCAAAGCCCTGAAACGGCTGCCGTGGCTGGGAGTCGCCTGCGCGCTCATGGCCCTGTTTGCCGGGAGCCGCGTGTGGGCGGCGCGGGCCCTCACTACCGACGAGGAGCTGATAATTTACAGTATTCCGCGCCGGTCGGTGTGTGGGTTCTGGCAGGGCGCAGTGGCCCATATCGTCACCGCCGACTCGCTGCCACTCTCTGAAACCGAGCGCACCTACCGCATTGTGCCGGGCACCATTCTGCGCGAAGCCCGGCAGGTTACTTACCATGTGGGCTGGCAGCAGGCCCCCATACCAACGGCCCAGCCAACGCCGCACGTAGCCGTAGCGGTGTGGCGTGGCATCCGGCTGGCATTTGTAAGTGGAAAAGTGGATGGTGCCCGTGCGGCCAGTCCCGTAGATGTGGTGGTGCTGCGGCGTAATGCCTGGGTGAAACCCCATGAGCTAGAGCAGCTATTCGGGAAAAAAGCGCGGGTTATTTTCGATTCTTCCTGTAAATCCTGGTACGTGCTCCGGCAGGATTCTGTGCTGCAAAAGGCTGGCTTTCAGACGCATGATGTTACGAGTCGGGGCGCGTTCGTCATGCGGCCCCGTCTGCTGGTAGGCCCGGCGGAGGCACTGGTCGAAACCGAATAGGGCGCACCTTCGGTATATAGTTTATTTACCGCACCATTTTTGTTACGTTTGGTCAGGTCCCAACGTCATCCTGTTTTCGCTCCGCGTCATTTTTTAGGCGTATAGCACTGCCTCTCACTGCTTTGCAACGATCGTCATGGATAATATGCCCACTCAGGAGCTGGAAGCGCTTCGCTACATCCGCTACGAATCCCGTGATGCTATCGGCTACATCACCCTCAACCGCCCCGATAAGCGCAATGCCCTCAGCTACGATGTCGTGTCGGAGCTGAAGCAGGCCTTTGAGTTTGCCGAAGAAGATGAAACGTGCAAAGTAATCGTGTTGCGGGCGGAAGGAGCCGTTTTCTGTGCTGGGGCCGACCTAGGCTATATTCAGGAGCTGCAGGGGTTTGGCTACACCGATAACCTAGCCGACTCGACCCACCTGATGCAGCTGTTTCACCAGATCTACACCCTCAAAAAGGTAGTTATCGGGCAGGTGCAGGGCCACGCGCTGGCCGGGGGCTGTGGCCTGGCCACTATCTGCGACTTCGCTTTTGCCGTGCCCGAGGCCAAATTTGGCTACACGGAAGTTAAAATCGGCTTTCTGCCCGCTATTGTCAGTGTGTTTCTGGTGCGCAAAATAGGGGAGGCACGCACCAAGCAGTTGCTGCTCACCGGCGACGTTATTACGGCACAGGCCGCCGCCGATTTCGGACTGGTGACGTTTCTGGTCCCGAAAGAGGAACTGGCCGACCAGGTCTACCAGTTTGCCCGCCGCTTGTGCGTAGAAAACTCGGGGCAAAGCATGGAACTGACCAAGGAGATGCTGGCCCGCATTCCGGAAATGCCTTTGGAAGATAGCCTACGCTACGCCGCCCAAATGAACGCCGAAGCGCGCGGCTCGCTCGATTGCCGCCGTGGTATCGCCGCTTTCCTCAATAAGGAAAAAATCACTTGGGATAATTAGTGGCCGCTGGTCGGAAGGCCGTTTCAAAGCCCGGAAAGTTGATTCTGCGAAAATGTTCTGACCTTGCGGCCAGAACATTTTCGCCTTTAGAAGGCTTTGTGTTTCAATCAGGCACGACGTGTACCGTCTTTTATTCAAGTAATTTTTCCCGCATGACAACGCTGGCAGCCGTGGTCGTCACGACGGCTACTTTTCTGGGAATGGAGTTCGTGGCGTGGTTTATGCACAAATTCGTGCTGCACGGCGCGCTGTGGTTTCTGCATCGTTCCCATCATGTGCGGCATCCGCACCACTTGGAGCGCAACGATTTTTTCTTTCTGTTTTATGGAGCCCTGTCGATGCTGGGCATCATATACGGCTCGGCTGACAAGGACTGGCGCTTTTGGGTTGGTATCGGTATTGCCGCCTACGGCACGGTCTATTTCTTTGTGCACGATGTGCTGATTCACGGGCGGCTGCGCTTCTGGCGCAAGTCGGGCAATACCTATCTGCGGGCCCTGAACATGGCCCATAAGATGCATCACAAGGCCACGGGCCGCGACGGCTCCGAGGAATTCGGGATGTTGTGGGTGTCGGCCAAGTATTTCGCTCTGGCGCAGCGCAAACCCGCCCCGGTGCGCCGGAAAAAAGATCTTTCAGCCTCATCGAATTCGTAGGGAGCAGCAGCGTGGGACAGTTTTCGATCAGTGACCTGGAAAATATTTCCGGTATTAAGGCGCATACCATCCGCATGTGGGAGCAGCGCTACAGCATTCTGCAGCCAGTGCGCACCCACACTAATATCCGGACTTATAGCGACGACGACCTGCGCCGCTTGCTCAACGTTGCTACCCTGTGCGGGCAAGGGCATCGGATTTCGAAAGTGGCCCGCTTGAGCGAGCAGGAGCTAGGGGCCGCCGTTATTGCCTGCCACACTGATCCGCACGACTATGCGCGGCAGGTGAATACGCTGCTGGCCGCGACGTTGGAAATGGATGAGCCGCAACTCAATACGTTGCTGAACAGCGCTATCAAACAGCTCGGCTTCGAAGAGGCCATTATGCAGGTTGGGTATCCGTTTCTGCAGCGCATCGGTATTTTGTGGCAGGCCGGCAGCATGAATCCGGCGCAAGAGCATCTGGTAACAAACCTGATCCGGCAGAAAATTATAGCCGCCACCGATACGCTCACGCCGGTACTGCCGAGCAAGTCGCGCCGCTGGGTGCTGTTTTTGCCGGAAGGAGAATTGCACGAGCTGGCTTTGTTGTTTATGAACTATGCACTGCGGGCGCGGGCTTACCATGTCTTATATCTGGGACAGAACATGCCGCAGCAGGAGCTGCAAGCTGTTTGCAAAGTATACCAGCCCCATACCGTGTGTACCGTACTGACCGCTGTGCCGGAGCGGAGCCAGGTGCAGGCCTATATTAATGAGTTGGCGGAGCGTTGCGTGGGTTCTACGCTAGTCCTTTATGGCTCGCTGATGGCCGCCCAAGATTTGGTCTTGCCTGCCAGCGTCAGCAACCCGCGTTTGATGACTGACTTCCTGTCTTTCATAGAAACTGTCAGTCCTTCGCAAAAAGAGTAAAAAAATATCAGGACCCCAGAAAGCAGAAACGCCGTCCATCAGGGCGGCGTTTCTGCTTTCTGGAGGTTGGGCTTAGCTGGTTTCAACCGGTAGAAAAGCCTGTTGACCTTCCAATACCATCTGCAAGCCGAATTTATTGGAAAAACTGGTCCTGATACCCAGGCGGGTTGTACCTTAGTTGGGTAAATGATGTAGAGACATTAATAGTAGCTAGCTAAGAAAAGTTCTTATCTGGCTTAGCCATAACTCAAAACTTCTCGTATATTTGTTTAACCTTTTGCCACGAAAAGCTAAACAGTATGACCTCTTTGGAATTCACCGATCAAGTACAAAAGATTTCTTACTCCCTAAAGCCCGTGGCCATGAACCTGACCCGCGACGCTGACGATGCTAAGGACCTAGTACAGGAAACCCTGCTCAAAGCCATGTTAAACAAGGACAAGTTCAAGGCAGGCACCAACCTGAAGGCGTGGTTGTACACCATCATGCGCAACACCTTCATCAACAACTACAACAAGATTACCAAGCGCAATAGCAATATTGACAGCACGGAGTACTTCCAGTATTTCAATACCGACGAAAACTACATTACCCACAACGGAGCAACTTCCGACTTCGTCGTAACGGACATCAACGAGGCCATTGCCGGTCTGTCAGCTGACTACCGGACGCCGTTCATGATGTATTATATCGGCTACAAGTACCTCGAAATTGCCGAGAAGCTGCAGATTCCTATCGGTACGGTGAAAAACCGGATTCACATTGCCCGCAAAGAGTTGAAAGACGCTCTCAAAGTTTACGCTCCTGGTGTATAGGGAATAGGGAGAACATGACCACGCCCGAGCGTAATACGGCCCACAAACGACGAAGCTATAGCTTCGTCGTTTGTGGGCCGTAGTTTTTGTAGGTCAAACAGGATGCAGGCGTTCAGGCGCGGCCATGCCAACAGTCAGGGGCCGACCTGAGGCTGAAAACTGGCGTAACGATGTGGCGGCAAGTAGTGCCTGATGCTTAAACCGCTGGTTGGCGCCATTGAGTGGCCCAATTTAGGAATAGAAACACGTTGGGCCTGAAGCGGGCAGTATCCGCTGCGAGTTCCAGAAGCTCTGATTGGTACGCCGCAATTCTTCAAACGTAGCAAGTAGTTAGCACAACAAATCGGTAGCCCAAGCCAAGTTGCTGCTGCAAGCATCGGGGTTGCTATATCAGCTGGATTAATATCTGGGTTACGCTTCGCTAAACGTTCTAGGGCGTGTGGACAGCAAGAAAAAAGGCCGTCATGCTGAGCGAAGTCGAAGCATCTCGCGTGCTGCCGTAGGAGTAGTAATCTGACGACCGCACGCGAGATGCTTCGACTTCGCTCAGCATGACGTTCAAAAGCATTCAGGACTGCTTTTTCGATTACTGTCCACACGCCCTAGAGAAGGTGGGTTTGTACGTGAATAATTGAGGAAAATTGGTTTTTGATGACGGGAGCCGGGCTTTTACTGGGCGTTTTCCGGCGTCTCGTGGCTGGCTGGGCGGCAGGTCGGGAGCGAAGGTGTAAAACAAAGTCGGGAGTGGGTTTGTAGCTTGCTGCCAACTTCAGCCCTGCACCATTGAATTCCCCAACTGCTTCCCAACACGTTATTGTTATCGGAGCCGGCTTTGCCGGCCTCTCGGCTGCCACTTCGCTGGCCCAGCGCGGCTACCGCGTTACGCTGCTCGAGAAGAATGAAGGCCCCGGTGGCCGGGCGCGCGTATTTCAGGCCGAGGGCTTCACCTTCGACATGGGCCCGAGCTGGTACTGGATGCCCGATGTATTCGAGAAGTATTTTGCCCGCTTCGGCCGCTCCGTTTCCGATTATTACGAGTTGCTACGGCTGGACCCGTCATATCAGGTTGTTTTCGGCCCCGGGGATGCGGTGGATATTCCGGCTAAGATGGCCGAGCTCCGGCAGCTGTTTGAGCATTACGAGCCCGGTAGTGCCGTGCGTCTGGATGAGTTTCTCAAGCAGGCAGCCTACAAGTATGAAGTCGGTATCAACCGGCTGGTGTACGCGCCGAGCCGCTCGCTGCTGGAGTTTGCCGACCCCAAGCTGCTGCTGGACATGGTGCGCATGGATGTGCTGCAGAGCATGCACAAGCACGTACGCCGCTTTTTTACGCACCCGAAGCTGTTGCAACTGGTCGAGTTTCCGATTCTGTTCCTGGGTGCTACTTCCCAGAACACGCCGGCGCTGTACTCGTTGATGAATTACGCCGACCTCGCGTTGGGAACCTGGTATCCGAAAGGCGGCATGCACCAGATTGTGCGGGGCATGGTGCAGCTGGCCCAAGAGCAAGGCGTGACGCTGGAATACAACCAGGAAGTGCAGGAAATAGTGGTCGAAAACGGTCGGGCCACGGGCGTGCAGACGGCCGCCGGGTTTCGGGCCGCTGATGTGGTAGTGGCCGGAGCCGACTATCACCACGCCGAGCAGCACCTGCTGAAACCTGCATATCGGCACTACGACGAAGCCTATTGGGACAAGCGCACCATGGCCCCGTCGTCATTGCTGTTTTATCTGGGCGTAAATAAGTGCCTGCCCAAGCTGCGCCACCACAACTTGTTTTTTGACGAGGACTTTCAACAGCACGCCCACGAGATATACGAGCAGCCGCAGTGGCCCAGCAAGCCGTTGTTTTACGCCTCGGCCCCGTCGAAAACCGACCCGAGCGTAGCGCCCGAAGGCTGCGAAAACTTGTTTTTGCTCGTGCCCGTGGCCCCCGACCTGGCGGATCCGGAAGAAACGCGGGAACGGTACTACCACCAGATCATGGACCGGCTGGAGCAGCACGTGGGCGAGAATATCCGCGACTCGGTCGTGTTCAAGCGCAGCTACGCGCACCGCGACTTTGTGGCCGACTACCACAGCTACAAGGGCAATGCCTACGGCCTGGCCAACACGCTACGGCAAACGGCTATTCTGAAACCGACGCTGAAAAGCAAAAAGGTTAGCAATCTGTATTTTACGGGCCAGCTCACAGTGCCTGGTCCGGGGGTGCCACCTTCACTTATTTCGGGGCAGGTAGTGGCCGGTGAGGTAGAGAAGGAGCAAGGCTTGGCTCGAAAGTAACTACCCTACACACTGCCCCCAAACTACCCTGACCTGCTCGCCGCACTGAAACCCGCAGCCGTTGAGTCGGTTATCAAGCCATACCTTCTAGTGAGTCACTCTGAGCAGTATTGCCGTAAGCTCCTGTGGTTGGACGCTTTTTCCTCCTGATTCTAATTCGCTTCCCTTGGATCACGTAGCCCTCTTCGATCGTACCAGCTTGGCTTGCAGTAAGCTGATTACCAAGCGCTATAGCACGTCTTTCACCCTTGGCATCCGCACGCTCGACGCCCGGTTTCACCTGCCGGTATATGCCGTGTATGGTTTTGTGCGCTGGGCCGACGAAATCGTGGACACGTTTCATGAGCATGACAAGGCCGCGTTGTTCGCCGATTTCAAGCGGCATACCGACGAGGCGCTGGCCACAGGATTGAGTATGAACCCGGTGCTGCACTCTTTTCAACTCATGGTGCGCCGCTACGGCATCGACCGGGAGTATATCGATGCGTTTCTGAAGAGCATGGAAATGGATCTGGAAGACCGCAATTACCAGCAGTCGATGTACGAGGAGTACATCTATGGTTCGGCCGAAGTGGTGGGGCTGATGTGTCTGCGTATTTTCTGCGAAGGCGACACCGCCATGTTTGAGCGCCTGCGTGAGCCGGCCCGGCGGCTGGGCTCGGCCTTCCAGAAGGTGAATTTCCTGCGCGATATTCAATCTGACTACGAGGAGCGGGGCCGCGTTTATTTCCCTGGCGTGGTATATGAGCGGTTTAACGATGCCACGAAGCGCGAAATTGAAGCCGATATCCGGGCTGATTTTGAAGCGGGCTACGCCGGCATTGTGCAGCTGCCCCAGGCGGCGCGCCTGGGCGTATACTTGGCCTACGTGTACTACTTGAAGCTTTTTCACAAGATCCGGCAGCTGCCGGCGGCACGAATATTGGGAGAGCGGGTGCGCGTGCCCGACAATACCAAGCTGTTGTTGTTAATGGGTTCGTACTTTCGCTACCGCCTCCGGGCTATCTGACCACGAACTTTCCACCGCGTGAAGCGTATCCTGCTATTCCTTTTTCCGCTTGTTTTCCTCCTTTCCGCTGTGCCCGCTACTTCCCCCTACCACCTGCCCACCCTTCGCCGCCACTACGAGCAAGCCGCCGCCGACAAAGACGCGGGAGAGAAGTTCTACAAGCTCATGGCCGACTACAACGACAAGAATGCCGTGGTGCTGGGCTACAAAGGGGCCGCCGAAGCCATCCGGGCCCGCGACGCGTCGATGTTCAACAAGCTAACCTACGTGCAGGCCGCCAGCCGCACCTTCGACCAGGCCGTGGCTCTGGACCCGGCCAATGCGGAGGTCCGGTTCCTGCGTTTCAGCGTTGAAACCAACCTGCCTTCGTTCCTGGGGCTGAGCCAACACGTGGACGAAGACCGACAGCTGCTGGTCCAAACGCTGCTGAAGCACCCCAAATCGGGGCTAGACACGGAGGCATTCGAAACAGTGCGGGGCTTTTTGGTCAACCGCAGCCATGTCAGCGAAGCTGAGGCGCAACAGCTGGCCCGCATCGGCAGTTGAGTAATGCCAATACTCTGCAACTCACAAAAAGAGTCGTGCCCCGATCCGCACGGCTCTTTTTTGTTGAACACAGAAAGACAGTGTTTAAAACAAAATTGCACCTGCCGGGTACTGTTAGCATACATACAATGGAGCACCGATAAACAGCGAAAACTGGATACGCGCTGTGAATTAGGCTGAACGTTACTCTTGCGTCCACCAAGGCCACAGTAAAATCTACGGGTAGGGGCCAACCGTCCGCACCTGATATCTCGTATCTTCTGCGCCCCACGAAGCCCACCTATAACTTTCTGCCCGCTTCCTTGGTTTCCGATTTATGCCGCACCACCTGAGCGTCCGTATCGACCCCAATTCCGGTTTTTGCTTCGGCGTTATCTATGCCATTCAGATGGCGGAAGACATTCTGGATGAACAAGGCTACCTCTACTGCCTTGGCGACATCGTGCACAACGACGAGGAGGTGCAGCGGCTGGAGCAGCGCGGTCTGCGCATCATCGACTACGACGCCTTTGCCCAACTACGCGACGAAAAGGTGCTGATAAGGGCCCACGGCGAGCCACCTGCCACCTATCAGATGGCCTTGCAAAACGATCTGACCCTCATCGATGCGTCGTGCCCGGTGGTGCTGAAGCTGCAGAACCGCATCAAGACCAGCTACGACAAAAAGGAGCGAATTTTCATCTATGGCAAGCACGGGCACGCTGAAGTGCGCGGCCTGCTGGGCCAGACCAGCGGCAATGCTGTTGTGTTTGAAAGCCTGGATGAGCTATTAGGTCATGAGCTACCCGCCAATATTACCCTCTACAGCCAGACGACTAAAAGTACCAGTAGCTTCTACCGCATCAAGGGTGAGCTGGAGGAGCGAGGCTACCAGATAAATGCCAACGACACGATTTGCCGCCAGGTAAGCAACCGCGACAAAGATCTGCGCGTTTTTGCCGCGCAATTCGACCAGATTGTGTTTGTATCGGGCACTAAGAGCAGCAACGGCAAAGTGCTTTATCAGGTGTGCAGGGATACAAATCCGCAGACGCACTTTATTTCCAACGTCGAGCAACTTCAGGCCGCGTGGTTCGAATCCGGGCAAACCGTTGGTATTTGCGGCGCTACCAGCACGCCCATGTGGCTCATGGAGCAAGTGCGTGAGGCCCTGATTAGACTGTAGCTGGCCTTGCGCACCGTTTTACCCTGCCGATGCACATCGAAAACCTGCCGTTTGGCGTAACTACCTGGGCCAACGTACCAGCCGAGCAACACCCGGGCCTGATGGGCGTAGCCACATGGCGCACCCGGCAGTTTGGGCCGGTTCGGGTGCGCATAGTGGAGTACAGCGCTGGGTATCTGGCGGATCATTGGTGCCAGAAAGGACATTTTCTGTTGGTTCTGGAAGGGCAGCTGGAAACCGAGCTGGCCGATGGGCGGCGTTTCACGCTGGCTCCGGGCATGAGCTATCAGGTAGCCGATGGTGCCGAACCTCACCGCTCCGTAACAGAATCGGGGGCGAAACTATTCATCGTTGATTAGCAAGTGGTCAGTACAAACAGGAGCATACTAGAGCCGTTGGTTCCCACTGCGTTGCGGGTCACTCCGGCTCCGTTGGGCAACAAGGGCGTCGCGTCGGCGCTGCTTATCATGACGGCCTGGCTGGCCCTGCTCACGTTTCTACTAGCGGTGTATCGTCCCGATTGGCAAACGCCCTGGCCTTACCTGCTAATGCTGATGCAAATGCATTTGTACACGGGCCTATTCATTACGGCCCACGATGCCATGCACGGCGTGGTAAGCGCCAATAAGCGCCTGAATACTGCGCTGGGTACGGTTGGTGCCTTCCTTTTTGCTTACAACTGGTACCCTCGCCTGTTGCCCAAGCACCACCAGCACCACCGGCACGTAGCCACCCCCGATGACCCCGACTACCATAACGGTCAGCACCCGGGGTTTTTGCCCTGGCTGTTGCGCTTCGCGCTGAACTACGTGACGTGGTGGCAGATAGCGCTCATGGCTCTGACGTACAATCTGCTCAAGCTGGCTTTTCCGATGGTTAATGTCATTGCCTTCTGGATGGTGCCGGCTGTGCTGGCGACGATGCAGCTGTTTTTCTTTGGCACCTACCTGCCCCACCGTGGCGAGCATGCCGACGACAACCTCCACAAGTCTCGCACCCAGCTGCGGCATCATGTGTGGGGCTTCGTGAGCTGCTATTTTTTTGGCTACCACTACGAGCACCACGACCAGCCGTATCTGCCGTGGTGGCGCCTGTGGCGCACGAAAGAAACAGGCCAATAAAGAGAGTGCTGCTTGGTTGCGGCCAAAGGAATATCGAAAGCCGTTCGTCGAGGCAACTTAAACACGGAATGTGTCTATATTCAGCCTTCTCAACCTGCCGTTGAGTTGCTGGCTAGCTCATGACGACGCGTTTCTCTCTGTTCCGTGCACATATCCAACTTGCTCTGGCCCTGCTGGTTGGTGGGCTGGTCATGCCGACGGAAGCAACTGCGGTTCGGGCTGCCAACCACGCCATTTACACGTCGTTTGCGGTAGCCGAGGAAGAATTCTTGCTCACTAACCGGCCTGTGCCGCTTAATCTGGAAGCACGCTTACGGTACGGGCAGCGGCTGCTGCAAGAAGCCATAAAAAGCAGAAGCCTGAGCAAGCAGGCTGTTGGGCACCGCGTTATGGCCTCTGCCTACCAGGAGCTGCGGCAGTATAACCAGTCCGTACTCCATTTTCAGACGGCGCTGCGCCTACATCAGCAGCTGCGTAACACACGCAATGCCACGGTAGACATGCTGCATCTGGGCGGGGTGCTGCTCAGCCGTGGCGATACTGCACAGGCACGCACCACCTACCAGGGCGCGTTGCGGGGTTTCACGCAAACTCAGTCGGCGGCGGGTGCGGCGCACGTGTATGGACGCCTGGGAACTCTCTATGGCCACCAGCACGACTGGGCGCAGGCATTAACCAGCCAATCCAGGGCGCTCCACGAGTGGCAACAGCTTCGGGATTATGCGCATGTTGCCGTTTCTCTCAACGCTATTGGCACGGTGTATTTTCAGCAGCGGCAGTACAGCCGGGCACTGTTTTACCTACGTAAGGCCATGGGTGTGGCAAGCGCAACGGATAGTCTGCCGCTGAGCGAGAGTCAGGCTGGTATTGGGCGGGTATATCAGGCGCTCGGCAACCAGATAATGGCACTGACCAGTTTCAACCAAGCCGAGCAGCTATTTCCGCGCACGGGCGCGGCTCTGCAACATGCTCAGCTGTGGCAAGCTATTGCGGCCACCCACAATTCGTTAGGAAATCGGGCGGCAGCTGAGCGTGCTTTGCGCCAAGGCTTGCCGCTTGCGCGGCGCAGTGGCTCCAAAACGCAGTTGAGTGCGATGTACCAGGCGCTAGCCGCTGGTTATCGGACGACGGGCGAGTATAAGCTGTCGTTGGAGGCCATGACGCGGTTTGCGCAGCTACAGGACAGCGTTTTTGCCGAGGAGCGCTCCGCGCAGGTGGCGGAGCTTCGCACGCGCTACGAGACGGAAAAAAAGGAGCGCGAGATTCAGCTGCTAATCAAAGATCGTCAGATTCAGGAGGCCAACCTGCGGCAACAAACAGTGATGCGCAACGCGCTGGCTGCTGGCGCTTTACTTCTCCTGGTCATCATTGGGGTGCTCTACCGGGGACGGCGGCAACAGAAGCGCATCAATAGGCTGCTGGAGCGTAAGAATGCGGCCATCAATCGGCAAAAAGAAGAATTGGGCCGGCTCAATCGAACCAAGGATACCCTGTTTTCGGTCATCTCACACGACTTACGGAGCCCGCTCAGCTCCTTATATTCCTTGCTCAACCTACTGAATATGGGAGCATTGTCGCCCGAGCGCCTGGCTTTGCATTCTGCCCGACTGACCAGGGGCCTGAACAGCACCTTGCTGCTACTCGATAACCTGCTGAACTGGTCGGCGGCTCAAATGAAAGACGACACGATTCGGCCTGAGCGCCTGCGTTTGGATGCACTGGTGGAAGAAGCTCTGGCTTTGCTGTTGGGAGATGCTGAGCGCAAAAGTATTCTGTTGCTCAATCAATTACAGGTTCCTACGCTGGTCCGGGCCGATGTGAACATGACGCGGTTGATTCTGCGCAATTTATTAGGCAATGCCATCAAGTTTACCCCCGAGGGCGGAACCGTGACCGTACTAGGTGCGCTACAAGGCGCAACGTGGGTCATTTCCGTGCAGGATACGGGCATTGGCATTCAGGTGGCCGACCGGGACAAGGTATTCGGGAAGGCGGGCCCGTTTTCTACGCTGGGCACGGCCCACGAAAAGGGTACCGGCCTGGGCCTGCAGCTCTGCCAGGATTTTGTAGTGCGCAATGGCGGACAACTTACGTTCATCAGTCAGGTGGGCCAGGGCACTACTTTCCGCTTTTCGCTGCCCGTTGCTACCACTCCTGCGGCCGAAGCCCATCAGGACAGCTTCGCTACTGCGGCTGCTGCCGCCGAATAAGTGAGCGGTTGACAATTCGCTCCGTTACTCGTTCCCGGTAGGTTTGCCCCAGCGGCAGTGCGTGGCCGCTCACCCGCACTTCTAAGTTACTCACCGAATCGATGCGGGCCGTGTTGACCAGATAGGAGCGGTGGGTGCGCACGAACAGGCCCGGCGGCAGCTGCTCTTCAATATTTTTAAGATTGACCAGCGTGAGATGGGTGCGGCCGTCAGCAGTGTTGATTTTGGTGAAGTCCTTCAGGGCTTCGATATACAGCACCTCCCGGTAGTGAAGGCGCACGAACTGCGCATCGGTGCGAATAAAAAAGGAGCCCCAGCCCGAAAGAATATCCTGGTTGCCATCGTTCTCAACCAGGTTAGTCCGCAGAATGCCAGCTATTTTATTCACAGCCTTCAGAAACCGGTCGAGCGAGATAGGCTTGAGCAAAAAGTCGATAACATCCAGATTGAAGCCTTCCATAGCGTACTGCGGAAAGGATGTCATCAGCACTACCAGCGGCGGGTGTTGCAGCGACCGTACCAGATCCAGGCCGCTGAGGTGCGGCATGGTCACGTCTGAGAACAGGACTTGCACATCATGGTGCATCAGGTAGCGGTGGGCATCCAGCGGGTCGGTGAAGGCCGCTTTCACATCCAGCACATCAGTCATGGCTACGTAAGCTTGCAGCAAATCCAGCACCAGCGGATCATCATCGAGCAGCAAACAGCTAATCTTCATAAGAGCGTAGTTTTCGGATGGGCAGATGGTGAATATAAAAAGGATAAATTGATTTGTGCTATTTATTATGGGAAGAAATCAATATTAGGCCAAAAAACTACCAGCTTCCATCTACTTTTGGCTGGGGTTGCTATACTTTAAGCCCTTAGTACTAATAGGTTTACATACCTTTTAAGGAATAGCGCCCCTGTGTCAATCCCCGGGCGTCGCCTGTTCTTATCTCGCGCATGATTGCTGCCGCCAACATACCTGCTTGTAATGAAACGCTTGACCAGTACTTCCGTCGCGGCCCTGCCGCCCGTGGTTCTGGGGGTAGAGCTCACCATAGCTAACCACCAGGGCCTGCGCCAATCGCTCCGATCCACTTTTGGCCTGAATACCCGCGCCATTAACCTGCGCATTGACCCCAGCATGGATTTGATTTATCTCTGTGAATCTACGCTGCCCAGCTCGTTGCCCTGCCTGTCCAGCCTCACCCGGCCGGGGGTGGTGGCGGTTATGCTGCGCTCCGTTCGGCTGGAGTGGCACCCCGAAACCACCCACCCGATTGGCCGGGGCACGCCTACGCTGGCCGCACTGGAAAGCGGTAGTTGTTTTCTGACTGCCAACGGCCGCAAGGTCTCCATTGCCTCGTTCTCCAGTCGCCATGTGCATCCTACCCGCATTGTGATGGAAGCCCAGGGCCGGCCCAACCTGCTGGAGTATCTCCGGGCCGACAGCTTTACGCTGGAAATTTCCGGCACCAACCGTCGCCGTCTGGTCCGTCCGCTGGCCTTCAGCGCCGTTCTGGAATTTGACGAGCAAATGGCCCCGGGAGCCCATGCCTAAGCTGGGTTCCGTGATGAATAGTAGCCAGCAGGACACAAAAACGAAAAAAGCCGACTCTAACGAGCCGGCTTTTTATGCAGAAAAATCCTGAAGTAAGACGCTGATTTACTGTCCGCCGCCGGTGTGTATGGCGTTGGTTTTCTTGCAGCAGTCGGGTAGCCGGTCGTAGGCCCGCTTCTCCGCTACTTGGTTGTCGGCATCGTAGCCGGTACGCTGCACGGCGGTGCGCAACTCGGCGGGCGAGGTTTTATCGGGCCGGTAGGCTACGGTCAGCACCTGGCTTGGCACGTCCAGAACGGCTTGCTGCACTCCTTTTTCGTAGGCCATGGCTTTTTCCAGCCGTGTTTTACACATATCACACACGGCCGAAGTTTTTACCTGGAACTGCTCGGTAGCCGTGCCTTTGGCTTTGGCTACGGGCGCAGTCTGCGCATACGTGAGCTGGGCGGTAAGCAACACCAGGGCCGAGAGGAACAACGATTTCAGCGTATACATAAGTCGGGATGAGAGAAAGTGAAACGAGAAAAGGAGGCTGAACGGCGCAACCCGGCATTCGGCTAACAAAGAGCTTGCCGGAAGAAGTGCCGATGACTATTCGATTGTAAAGCGGAAGCCGGCGTAGGTGAGTCGGCCGTAGGTGGGGCCCCAAACCATGGCCGCGTCGAAGTTGGGGCCAAACGGGTCCGTCGCGCCGGCAATAGGAGTGGGCTGCCGGTAGTTCGTCAGGTTTTCGACGCCGGCATACAGCTCCAGCCGCTTGAAGGCGCGCGTTACCTGGCCATTGAGTAGCGCATAGCGGGGCGCGTAGTTCAGACCCGGGGCGCCCGCGCCGTGGCCATGTCCCTCGCTACCGGGGGTGTAGGCCAGAGGGCGCTGCCCAAACCACTGCATCGTTAGGTCGGCGCGCCATTTGTCGAAGGCCGTAGCATAGCCCACGTTGGCAAACAGCCGGTGACGCGGCGTCAGAGCCCTGGGCAGCAGCTCGCCGACGTAGCTGGTGCGCACGTCCAGGAACTTATAAGCGGCCTTGGCTTGCAGGCCTTTTATTGGCTCGACCTGAATTTCAGTCTGGAAGCTGCGGGAAAAAGACCGTCCGCCGGGCTCCAGATTGCCGATTTGCAGCACTCGGGGCGACGAATAGGCATCGGCCACTACCTGATTCTGAAACTCCGTGTGGTAGTAGTCGGCTACGAGCGTGGCCGGGTGGCCCGCCACCGTGAAATACTGTGTAACGCTGCCGCCCACGTTCCAGGCCCGCTCGGGCCGTAGGTTGCTGGCAACCGAGAATTCGCGGGAGCTAACCAGCATACCCGCGTTTTCGGCAATCGGGTTGGCGGTCCGGAAGCCGGTGCCCGCCGCCAGCCGCAGCACCGTGTTGGCCGTGGCGTCATACTTCACATTGAAGCGCGGCGTCAGCACCCAGCCATACAGATTATGCCAGTCCGTTCGAACCCCGCCCACCAGCGTCAGGTTGCGGGCATTCTGGTAGGTATATTCTGCAAAAGCGCCCGGTACCCGCTCGAAGCGGGTGGGGTGCTCACGCTGGTAGCGCTCTGCCTCCGACTCCGACAAATAGATGAATCCATCCTTATATACTTCGCGGTAATCATCGTGCAAGTAGCTCAGGCCCACGCGGTAAGTGTGAGCCGTGGTGCCTAGTACGCTCTGAAACAGCAGCGTAGCGAGGCCCGTGCGCTGCTTGCCGTCATAAGTGCGGATACCATACCTGGAGTCGAACGCGTGGCTGGTGCCGCTCAATAGTAGGCCCAGGCTCTGGTAGGGCCGGCCGGGCCAGGTGTAGGAGGTTTTGGAAAACCCCGTATACCGGTCGGTGGTGAGCGTGGTGCCATAGGCGGTGGTAGTGGGCGCGTCCTGCCGGAAATCAACCTGGCCGCCTTCCCGTGTTTCGCGCAGCGCCCCCAGGCCCACTTCATGCACGATGCCCGTACCGGATTTGTATTTCCACTTATTGAAGAGATTATACTGCGTAGCCAGCGGCAAATCCAAAAATCCGTCCTTGTTGCGGTCCACGCGGTGGCCAAGGTGGTCGGTGTGCAGTAAGAGTGCCGTACTGAGCTTGGCCGAAGTCTGCGCCGATAAGTTGAGGTTGAGGTCAGATTTCCCCAGGTCATTGCCGTACGCGTTGAACAGGAGGCGTTCGGCTTTGTCGGGGTCTTTCAGGCGCACGTTTACCTGGCCCGCAATGCTTTCGTAGCCATTCACCACCGAGCCCATGCCTTTGATGATATCGATGCTCTCGATCCAGGTGCCGGCCAGGTAGCTTAGGCGGTAGGGCGTCGACAGGCCCCGCAGGGCGGGTAGGTTGTCGACTGTGAGCAGGGAATAGGCGCCATCAAGGCCCAGCAGCTGAATCTGTTTGGCCCCCGATACGGCATCGGTCGTTGAAACCTCTACGGCCGCGTTTGTCTCGAAGCTTTCCGCCAGGTTGCAGCACGCCGATTTGGTTAGGTCGCGGCTGGTAATTACTTGGGTATTGGTGGGCGTGAGGGAGGAGTAAGCCGGGGCTCTTTCCTCAATTTTTACCTCGCCCAGCGTCACGGAGCGCCGCAAGCCGACGCGTACAAACGCCTGGTCGGTGGCCCCGATGGTAAGCGTATCGGCCCTGAAGCCCAGGGCGCTGATGATAAGATGGCTGGCTGAACCCCGAGCGGGCCGCACCAGCATGAATTTGCCGCTGGCATCGGTGCTGACGCCGGAGCTGGGTACCTCCAGCCAGCGCACTACTACGCCCGGTAGCGGCGAGGTGGCCCCGGCATCCGTGACCTGGCCCTGCACGGGCAAAATAACGTCGGTTTGGGCGAAGGCTGCGAAGCTGCTCAGCAGACAGCCGAGAACGGCAGCAAACCGCCGCCCGAAGAAAGGTTGCATATAGTCAGCAAGTTAGAACTCTTCCAAAAGAAAAAAAGGCCTGTACTGGCCCACGCCGCTTATGCAGCAACGCCGGAAGAATCTACACCTGCCAGGTGCAGACAAAAGTCAATAATACCCGGCCCGCCCGGGGTGGGGGCGAGGCGTCGCTGGCGTGCCAAGCGGCGCTGGACGAGGTAGAAGGAGCGGCTGGGAAAATGAGCTCGTACGCTGCCAAATACCACACCGGCGACACCTGTGGCAGCAGGAGCTTAGTTGGGTCGGAATGACGAGCCGCTGCCTCCAGCTTATGAAAATGCGCCCCAAACTCGCAGCAAGCCTTCTGTAGGCGTGCCGCCCCCGGTGCTCCAGGCACGGCTCCCTCCGATACGGAAGGGCATTGATGCTGGGCCGCACTGAAAATAATAGAAGCCGTGCTCCGCCCACTGATAGTACAGCTATGCGACTGCACTGTGAGCCCCACCGACGAGGTGAGAATCAGCAGGGCCAGGAAGGCGCTGAACAGTCGATGTATGCGGGTGGGTTTCACGGCTGTAAAGGTACTAAGCGCTTGGCAGAGCACCGTGCAGAATTGGGTGGCGAATAGTGTAGGATGAGGGCTGGAAACAGTAGCCAGTTCTGGGAAGGGGCGGCTTCCGTGGTGGAGAATCGCCAAGCTGCCATTTTGGCAAAGTCGCTTTCAGATGCCATCTGACTGACGGGAAGAAAAGCGTAATAGTGGATATAAAGTCTGTTGATTGGCCAAAAAAACCGCTTTTTACGTAGTGGTAGAAAATGGTAAATCGTGGTTGGCTTTTCGGGGGCATTGCGTACTTTTGTTATCATCCCTTACCAGTGCTTGGTTAGCAACCCCTGCATCCATGAACCTTCTCTCCGGCGAATATGAGTGCAAGCTGGATCCGAAAGGGCGCCTGGTGCTGCCGGCCAAGGTGAAAGGTAACCTGCCGGAAGCTTCCGGCAATCAACTGGTGCTGGTGCGTGGGTTCGAGCCTTGTCTGGTGTTGTATCCGCGCGAATCGTGGCGTGTGATTCATGATAAGGTCATGGCGCTGGATGAGTTCAATGAGGAATACCGGCAATTTCAGCGTAACTTTTTTCGGGGAATGACGGAAGTCGAGCTCGATACTATTGGCCGCTTTATGCTGCCTCGCACCATGCTGCGCTACGCCGGCATCGAGAAGGAAGCCATTATCGTAGGCCTGGGTAACCGGTGTGAAATCTGGGACCCCGAGAAGTACGATGAGTTCCTGATTAAAGACCAGCAGAGCTTTTCTAAGCTGGCTCAGAAATTTTTATCCACTGAAGCACCGCCCGTCAGCGGCCCCCTTGCCGCATGAGCGCCGACTACCAGAACGATACCGACTACCACCGCCCCGTGATGCTGACCGAGTGCCTCGCCGCGCTCGACCTGCGCCCCGCCGGCCGCTACGTGGACGTGACTTTCGGTGGCGGCGGCCACTCGGCCCGCATGCTGGAACACCTGACCACGGGCCACCTCTACAGCTTCGATCAGGACGCCGACGCCGAGCAGGAAGCTGTGCAGCTGGCCCGCCCGCAGTTCACTTTCATCCGGGCCAATTTCCGGGACCTGCACGCCGAACTGGAGCAGCGCGGTGTGCTGCCCGTCGATGGCCTGCTGGCTGATCTGGGCGTGTCGTCGCACCAATTCGACACGCCGGAGCGCGGCTTTAGCACCCGCTTCGATGGCCCCCTGGACATGCGCATGGACCCCGAAGGTAACCGCACGGCCGCCGACGTGGTGAACGACTACCCGGAGGCCGAGCTACACCGCATTTTCGGTATGTACGGCGAAGTCACGAATGCCCGCACACTGGCCCGCACGCTGACTGCGGCGCGGCGCGGCCAAGCCATACAAACGATAGGAGCGCTCAAAAAGGCTATTGCCCCGTGTATGCCGCGCGGCAAAGAGAACAAGTATCTGGCCCAGG
The DNA here is from genome assembly GCF_004745955.1 of Hymenobacter elongatus. GTDB lineage: Bacteria > Bacteroidota > Bacteroidia > Cytophagales > Hymenobacteraceae > Hymenobacter > Hymenobacter elongatus. The sequence continues at coordinate 35,325 of NZ_SRLD01000032.1, forward strand.
TATTTCAGGCGTTGCGTATTGAAGTGAACGATGAAATGGCGGCTCTGCAGGAAATGCTGCTGCAAACGGCGCAGGTGCTGCGGCCCGGTGGCCGGCTGGTGGTAATGTCGTACCACTCGCTGGAAGACCGGCTGGTGAAGAACTTCATGGCAAAAGGCCGCTTCTTCGGCGAAGCTGAGAAAGACCTTTTCGGCCATACCCACACGCCGTTTGAGGTGCTCACCCGCAAGCCCGTCGAGGCTTCGGCCGATGAAGTGGCGCTGAATAGCCGGGCCCGGTCGGCCAAGTTGCGCATCGCAGTGCGCAGCGACGAGTGAAACCGGGAACTGGCCGGTTCTTTGTGCCGCGCCACCGTTGCTGACTAGTTGATTCATTAGCACCAAAACGGCAACCTCCGTTTCCTCGCCCGAGATTTTGGCTACCAATACCCTCAAACCCGTCGCCCCTACGCCGCCCCGCGCCAACGTGCCCCGGGAGGTGACGCCGCTGCCGGCCGCTGCCGCGCCAGAGCCGCTGCCCACGCCAGAGCCGGCCCCCGCGCCGCGCGCGCCGAAGCGTGAAAAAGAAGCTCCGCGCAGTACGTGGAGCGTGTTCACGCTGCTCGACCGGCTCACGAGCGTCGACAGTATTTTTCGGGAAGGCCTACCGGTGCAATATCTGCCGCACCTGCTGTTCGTGATGTTTCTGACGCTGGTGTACATAGGCAACACGCACTGGGGCTACCGCATGAACCGCAGTATTCAGAAGCTGAAGCTGGAAACCGAGGACCTGCGCGCCGACTACACGACGCTCAAATCGGACTATATGGAAGCCAGCAAGCAAAGCGAGGTGGCCCGCAAAGTAGCGGCTTATGGCCTGGTGGAAAGCTCCTCGCCGCCGTTCCGCATCACGGTGCCCGCCGGCCGCCTCGATGAGGCCGAGCTGGATATGATACCCGTCGTAACGGCCGACTCGATGGCCGCTCGGGCCGCTGCCGACTCTACGGCCGTGGCCGACTCCCTGCGGCTGGCGGCTCTGGCCGGTGCTAATCACTCGTCAACTACCAAGAAATCACCCAACCCTTCCTCCCAAAATCATGAAAGGAAGCGTTAAGAAATCCATTGTTACCCGCGTTCGGCTGGCGTTTTTGGGCGTTTGCCTGTTTTCGTGCGCCATTATGTGGAAGGTGTCGCGCATTCAGTTCAAGGAGGGCGACAAATGGCGGGCCCTGGAGCAGGAGCGGCGCATCGTGTACCAGCCCGTATTTGCCACCCGTGGCAATATCTACTCCGATAATGAAAGCATTATGGCCACCTCGCTGCCCTTCTTTCGGGTGGCCTGGGACCCCAGCGTGGTAGAGGACAAGACGTTTAAAGGGGGCGTCGATTCGCTGTCGTTGCTGCTGTCGCGCTTTTTCGGCGACCGAAGCCCGCAGGAATACCGCCGCAAGCTGACCGACGCGAAAAAGTCGAAGGCTCAGGTGCGTTACCTGCGCCTCAATTCCCGGCAGATCAACTACCAGGAAAAGAAGATGCTGGCGCAGTGGCCCATTTTTCGGGCCGGTAAGAATAAGGGCGGCGTGCTGTTCGAGAAAGTCGACAAGCGTTTCCGGCCTTTTGGGGGCCTGGCGCAGCGTACCATTGGCTTTCTGAACGAGGACAAGAATGGGGCAGGTCTGGAGTTTACCTATAACCGCCACCTGGCGGGCAAAGACGGGGAAGCCCTGTTTGAGCGCCTGCCCGGCGGCAACAAGCCGATATACGACGGCACGGAAGTAAAGCCGCAGCCCGGCTACGACGTGAAAACCACGCTCGATATCAACTTGCAGGACGTGGCCGAAAACGCGTTGTACAAGTCGCTGGTCGACAATAGCGCTCAATATGGCTGCGTGATTCTGATGGAAGTGCAGACCGGCGAAATCAAGGCCGTGGCCAATCTGGGCAAGGTGGCCGATGGCGTATACCGCGAAGATTACAACTACGCCATTGCCGACCAGGGCCGCACCGAGCCGGGCTCTACCTTCAAGCTGGCCTCGATGATGGCGCTGCTGGAAGACAACCCCGACCTCTCGCTCGATGACACGGTAAACACGGGCCGGTCGGGCTCGATGCGCATTGCGGGAGCCGTGAAAACGGATACCCACGCCTACGGGCGGCTGTCGGTGAAGCAGGTGATTGAGAATTCCTCCAACATTGGGGTAGCGAAGCTCATCAACGACCATTTCTCCTCCGACCCGAACAAATACACCGATTACCTGAAGAAATTCGGACTCGATAAGCCGCTGGGTTTCCAGATGGCGGGCGAGGCCCGGCCCTACGTGAAAGACCCGACCGACCGGTCGTGGAGCCGCACCTCGCTCAGTACCATGTGCATTGGCTACGAGCTGAAGCTGGCCCCGCTGCAAACGCTGGCTTTCTACAACGCTATTGCCAACGGCGGCGTGAAGGTGCAGCCTATGATTGTGAAGGAAATAAAGCAGGCCGACAAGGTGCTGGAGCGCTTCGAGCCCAAGGTGCTGATTCCTAAAATCTGCTCGGACGAAACGCTGCTTAAGCTGCGCGCCATGCTGGAAGGCGTAGTGCTGGAAGGCACGGCCCGGGCCATCAAAACGGCAGACTACGCCATAGCGGGCAAAACCGGCACGGCCTGGAAGTTTAAGAATGGCCAGTATACCAAGCAGTATTCAACCAGCTTCTGCGGCTATTTTCCGGCCGACAACCCCAAGTACAGCTGCATCGTGGTTGTCGATTCGCCGAAAGGGGCCAACTGGTCGGGGGCGCAGGTAGCGGCTCCTATCTTCCGCGAAGTGGCCGACAAAGCCATGGCCCGCGACATAGCCAGCCAGCGGCCCCTGCTGGCCCGGGCACCGGTGAACAAGGCCAAAGTACCTTTTGTGCGGGCTGGCCTGCAGGATGAGCTGACGCTGGTGTGCCAGAAGTTAGGCGTAAGTACCCATTCTCAGGCCCCGGGCGACGACTGGGTGCGAGCCAATTCGGCCGATTCTAATACGAATGCCGTGGACTGGAAGCCGGTGGCCGTGCGCCCCGGCCGCGTACCCGACGTGACAGGCCTCACCTTGCGCGACGCCTTGTTTCTGCTCGAAAACCGGGGCTTGCGGGTGAAAGCCGTGGGCACGGGCCGGGTGCGGCTGCAATCAGTAGCGGCCGGTAGTGGTATCCGCCGGGGTACGGTTGTGACGTTGGCCCTGGAACCGATTGGGGCCAGGTCGGCGGCGGCACCCAAAGCTCTGCCCGCCCCCGCGCCGACACAACTCACCGAAAATAAATTGATTACGGCCGTGGAGCTGGACGAAGCCAAACGCATTAAGATGCTGAAAGCAAAACGGCTGGCCCAGTACCGGCTAACGCAGCAAGCGGCCAAACGCTCGGAAACGGCCAAACCCAAAGCCTGACCTCACATAGCTCTTGCCCGCCGGGCAAATCAGGAAATTAGTTGAACACCATCGAAAAAGCGGGTTTCCCGCTTCCCCATCTGCTTGACCACCGCCCATAATCTTTCGCACTTTCTTTCGGAGCTGCTCGCCGACGTAGCCGTGCGCGCCCACCTAGGCCCCACCGACGCCACAGTGCACAGCCTGACCCTGGACTCGCGCCAGGCTACGGCCGGTACGGTGTTCTTTGCGTTGCGCGGTGCCCAAACCGACGGCCACCAGTTTGTGGCAAAAGCCGTGGCCCAAGGCGCAACGGTGATTGTGTGCGAAGAGCTGCCCGCCGAACCGGATGCCGCCACCACGTATGTGCAGGTAGCCGACAGCGCCGAGGCTATGGCCTACATGGCGGCAACGTTCTATGGCCATCCATCACGGCAGCTGCAGTTGGTGGGCATCACGGGTACCAACGGCAAAACTACCTGCGCGACGGTACTGCACAGGCTGTTTCGGGAGCTGGGCTACCATGTGGGCCTGCTGAGCACGGTGCAGAACCAGATTGACGAGCAGGTGATTCCGGCCACGCACACCACGCCCGATGCTATCCGGCTGAATGAGCTACTGGCCCGGATGGTGAAAGCCGGGTGCACCTACACCTTTATGGAAGTCAGCTCCCACGCTGTGGTGCAGCACCGCGTTACGGGCCTGCACTTTGCGGGCGGCGTGTTTACCAACCTCACCCACGACCACCTTGACTACCACGGTACTTTCGATAACTATCTGAAAGCAAAAAAGAGCTTCTTCGATAGCCTCGGTAAGAAAGCTTTTGCCCTGACCAACGCTGACGACAAGCGGGGCCCGGTGATGCTGCAAAACACGGCTGCCCGCCGCGAAACCTACTCGCTGCGTGGTCCGGCTACGTATCGGGCACGCCTGATTGAAAACGCCGTGCACGGCCTGCACCTCGATGTAGACGGACGCGACGTGCAGTTTCGACTTATCGGTGTATTCAATGCCTACAACCTGCTGGCCGTGTATGGCACGGCCGTGCTGCTGGGCGAGGAGCCGCTGGAAGTGCTAACCGTACTATCGGGTCTGACCTCGGCACCAGGCCGCTTCGAGCCAATTCTGGCCCAGAAAACGCGCATTACCGGTATCGTGGACTACGCCCACACGCCCGATGCGCTGGAAAACGTGCTCGACACCATTGCCGATATTCGCCAGCCCAGCCAGCAGGTAATTACGGTGGTGGGCTGCGGTGGCAACCGCGACGCGGCCAAACGCCCGGTTATGGCCAATCTGGCCTGCAAGGGCTCCAGCCGCGTGGTGCTCACCTCCGACAACCCGCGCTTCGAAGACCCCAACGATATTCTGGCCCAGATGCAGGCCGGCGTCCAGGCCGCTGACTTGGGCAAAGTTCTCACCATTGCCGACCGGCGCGAGGCCATCAAAACGGCCGTAGCCCTGGCCCAACCCGGTGATATTGTGCTGGTGGCGGGCAAAGGCCACGAGAACTACCAGGAAATTAAGGGCGTCAAGAATGACTTTGACGATAAAAAAGTGCTGCAGGAAATGTTCGATCTGCTGGGAAAATGAAAAAAGCCACCCGAACGTCATGCTGAGCGAAGTCGAAGCATCTCTACCGCTTCGTTGTAGTGGCATCTGATTACCATTGCGGTAGAGATGCTTCGACTTCGCTCAGCATGACGTTCGGATGTTTTCCTGACTACTAGAAAATCTGCAAAAACACAACAGTTGCCCAACCCCAAAAAAGCTAAACCTTTGCAGCTTGGAATAACTCCGCCCAAGACTCGCTGACCCCCGCGCCCATGCTTTATTACCTTTTTGACTTTCTCGATAAGCATTACAATCTGCCAGGCGCGGGCGTGTTCCAGTTTATCTCGTTTCGGGCGGCTATGGCTGTCATTACCTCGCTCATCATTGCGCAGCTATTCGGGGCCCGCCTCATTCGGGTGCTGCAGAAGAAGCAAGTAGGGGAGAGTATCCGCGACTTGGGCTTGCAGGGGCAAATGGAAAAGAAAGGCACGCCTACCATGGGCGGCCTCATTATTCTGCTGGCCATTCTGGTGCCGGTGCTGCTGTTTGCCAAACTCGATAATATCTACATCGTGCTCATGATTCTCAGCACGGTGTGGCTGGGCCTCATTGGCTTTCTGGACGACTACATCAAGGTATTCCAGAAAAATAAGGAAGGCCTGAGCGGCCGCTTCAAGGTGCTGGGCCAGATTGGCTTGGGTATTACCGTGGGCTGGGTGCTGTTTTTCAGCAAAGACGTAACCGTGCGTCAGTATTTACTGCCCAACGGTCAGCTTTCGGCCGTGGATGCCAGCACCGTGTACCAGGACGTGAAGCTGATGATTACGACCATCCCGTTTGCCAAAAATAACGAGCTGAACTACGGCAACCTGTTTGCCTACGCCGGCCCGTTTTTCAACGGCCTCTACAGCTTCCTCTATATTCCCATCGTCATTCTCATCATCACGGCCGTGAGCAATGGGGCCAACCTCACCGATGGCCTCGATGGGCTGGCGGCGGGTACTTCGGCCATTATCGGCGTCACGCTGGCCATTTTTGCCTTTGTGAGTGGCAACGCCCTGCTGGCCGACTACCTGGATATCATGTTTATTCCCAATTCCGGGGAGCTGGTAATCTTCTGTACTGCTTTTGTGGGGGCCTGCATTGGCTTTCTGTGGTACAATAGCTACCCGGCCCAGGTTTTTATGGGCGACACCGGCTCTTTGGCCATTGGCGGCATTATTGCCGTTCTGGCGCTCATCGTGCGCAAGGAGCTGCTGATACCGGTGCTCTGCGGCGTATTCCTGATTGAAAGTCTGTCGGTGATGCTACAAGTGGGCTGGTTCAAGTACACGAAGCGCAAGTACGGCGAAGGCCGTCGCCTGCTGCGCATGTCGCCGCTGCACCATCACTACCAGAAGCTAGGCTACCACGAGTCCAAAATCGTGTCGCGCTTCTGGATTGCGGGCATCATGCTGGCCATTTTCACGCTAGTAACGCTCAAGCTGCGCTAACCTGTAGAACTCAGAAGTCGGCGCTTAGCACTTCGGCTTTTGGGATGGTACTTCTTCTCCTGTCTGCGTTCTACGCTTTACGTTCTCACGTATCATGTCTACCAAAATCGTCATTCTCGGAGCTGCGGAAAGTGGAGTAGGGGCCGCGCTGCTGGCGCAGGCCAAAGGCTACACCGTTTTCGTTTCGGACAAAAGCCCGATTCAGCCTATCTATAAGGAGAAGCTTACCAAAGCCGGAATCCGCTTTGAGGAGGGGGCGCACACGCTGGAAGAGATTCTGACGGCCGACGAGGTGGTGAAAAGCCCCGGCATTCCGGAAAAGGCCCCAGTGATTCAGGCGCTGCGCGACAAGCAGATTCCGGTGATTTCCGAAATCGAGCTGGCCGGCCGCTACACCAAGGCCAAGTGCATCTGCATCACGGGCACCAACGGCAAGACCACCACCACGCTGCTCACCTACCACTTGCTGAAGGAAGCCGGCTATAGCGTCGGGCTGGCCGGCAATGTGGGCTACAGCTTCGCCGAGCAGGTAATTGACGACCAATTCGAGTACTACGTCATCGAATTGAGCAGCTTCCAGCTCGACGACACAACGCACTTTCAACCCTGGATTGCGGTGCTGCTCAACATCACGCCCGACCACCTTGACCGCTACGGCTATTCGCTGGAAAACTATGCCATGGCCAAGCTGCGCATTGTGCGCAATCAGGACAGCACCGGCTACTTTGTGTATAACGCTGACGATGAGAATATCCAGCGCTATTTCAAGGCGGCGCTGCGGCCGGTGCAGCAGTTTCCTTTCAGCCTGCACCACCGCCCCGACTATCAGCTGGCCGGCTACTACGTGCAGGAAAACGAGGTGTGCGTGGATATGCAGCCCGGCTACTACAGCAAAACGGAAAAGGTAAATACGGCCAGCTCGCCCCTCATCGGGCAGCACAACCGCCAGAATACGCTGGCCGCCGTGCTGTGCGCCCGCATTGCCGGCCTCACCGCCGCCCAGATTGAAAGCGCCCTGGCTACCTTCCGCAACGCCGACCACCGCCTGCAGCCCGTAGGCGAAATCAACGGGGCCCGGTTCATCAACGACAGCAAGGCCACCAACGTGGAAGCCGCCTGGTACGCGCTGGATGGCCTGCGCCAGCCCATCATCTGGATTGCCGGCGGCACCGACAAAGGCAACGACTACACCAGCCTGCTGCCGCTGGCTACGAGCCGGGTGAAAGCGCTGATTTGCCTGGGCATCGACAACGAAAAGCTCAAAGCCAGTTTCACCGGCATCGTGCCGCACCTGGAGGAAACCCAGAGTATGGAAGCCGCTGTGCGCCGCGGGGCCGCGCTGGCCCAGCCCGGCGACGTGGTGCTGCTCTCGCCCTGCTGCGCCTCGTTCGACTTGTTCAAAAACTACGAGGACCGCGGCCGGCAGTTTGCCCAGGCGGTAGCAAAACTGATGGATGAAAACTAATCGTCGCACTACTTTCAGCACGACGAACGACTACTAACGGCCTTCCCCATGGACCCGATCAAAACCTGGCTGCAGCGGAATCTGAAAGGTGACCCCATTCTGTGGGCCATCGTGATTCTGTTTTCCCTGATCAGCATTGCAGTGGTGTACTCGGCTACGGGCACGCTGGCGTACAAGAAGATGAGCGGCAACACCGAGTATTTCCTCTTCAAGCACACCAGCCTGATTGTGGTCGGCCTGGGCTTCATGTGGCTGGCCCACCGCATCGACTACCGCTACTATTCGCGCATTTCGCTGTATGCCCTGCTGATTTCGGTGCCCTTGCTGCTGTTTACCTTTTTCATGGGGTCCAACATCAACGAGGCCTCGCGCTGGCTCACCATTCCGGTAGTCAACCAAACCTTTCAGCCCTCCGACTTGGCTAAGCTGGCCCTGATTTCGCACCTGGCCAGCATGCTCAGTCGCCGCCAGCAGCACGTCAACGACTTCAAAGCCACGCTATTACCCGTTATGATCTGGGTTGGGGTTATCTGCGGCCTCATCATTCTGACCAATGCTTCCACCGCCTTGCTGCTGTTTGCCACCTGCCTGCTGTTGATGTTCATTGGCCGCGTGCCGCTCAAGCAAATGGCCGTCATGGTGGCTATTGGGGCCGTGGTGGGCGGTATTGGTCTGGCCTCGGGGCAGCGTTTCAAAACGGTGCAGTCGCGCATCGAGAACTTCACCGACAAGACCAAGCCGGTGCCTTTTCAGCTCGAGCACAGCTACATAGCCATTGCCACGGGCGGTATCACGGGCAAAGGCCCCGGCCAGAGTACCGAGCGTAACATCCTGCCCCACCCGTATTCCGATTTCATCTACGCCGTTATTATTGAGGAATATGGTCTGGCCGGGGGCGCTTTCGTGCTGTTTCTCTACTTGGCCTTCCTCTATCGAGGACTAAAAACGGTGATGAACAGCTACGGCGCCTTCGGCGGGCTACTCTCGGCGGGGCTGGCCTTTAGCTTAGTCTTGCAGGCCATGGTGAACATGGGCGTGGCCGTGGGGTTGGGCCCGATTACTGGTTTGCCGCTGCCACTGCTGAGTATGGGCGGCACCTCCCTGATTTTCACCGGTATCAGCATCGGCATTATTCTCAGCGTGAGCCGTGGCGAGCGGGAAGTGCGCCCCATGACCGGCGAGCCCGACGACACCATCCGGATTCCGAAGAAAACCGCCTACGCGTAGTGATGAGGTGGTGAGTAGGGAAGCCAAGCGCAAAACAGCGTATAGCTTTTCTAGTCCCCGCATCTCCTTTCATTGTTTCATTTCCCCTCCGAGTGCCCAAAGCAATTATCTATAGCGCCTCTTCTCAGCCCCGGCCCTACCGCGTGATTATCAGCGGTGGTGGCACGGGCGGGCACATATTTCCGGCTGTGGCTATTGCCAATGAGTTGCGCCGCCGCCAGCCGGAGGCCGAAATCCTGTTTGTGGGTGCCAATGGCCGCATGGAAATGACCCGCGTGCCCGAAGCCGGCTACCAGATCGTGGGTCTCGATATCAGCGGCTTGCAGCGTCGCCTGACGCCCCAGAACTTATTGTTTCCGGTACGAGTGTTTCGCTCGGTGCGTAAAGCTGGAAAGCTCCTCCAGGACTTTAAGCCCGATGCCGTGGTGGGGGTTGGTGGCTATGCCTCGGCTCCGGTGCTGCTGGCCGCCACCTCGCGCAATATTCCCTCCCTGATTCAGGAGCAGAACTCATACGCGGGCCTGGTCAATAAGCTGCTCAGCCGCCGCGTCGATAAGATTTGCGTGGCCTACGAGGGCATGGGAAAATTCTTTCCCGCCGATAAACTCGTGCTGACCGGCAACCCCGTGCGCACTGAAATTGCCAGCAGCAGCCGGGCCGAGGCCCAGGCGTTTTTTGGCCTTTCGCCCATCAAAAGAACTTTGCTGGTGGTGGGAGGCAGTCTGGGTGCCCGCACCCTGAACGAGGCCACGGCCGCCGCGCTGCCGCTGCTGCGGGCCGCCGGTATTCAGCTGCTGTGGCAAACCGGAAAGCTGTATTACCCCAAAGCAGCTGCCGAAGCCGCGCCTTTCGCCGCCGACCGGCTGCAAGCGCTGGAATTTGTGCAGCGCATGGACCTCGCCTACGCCGCCGCCGATGTAGTCATCAGCCGCGCCGGGGCCTTGTCGGTGTCGGAGCTGTGCCTGACGGGCAAGCCCAGCATTCTGGTGCCTTCGCCCAACGTAGCGGAAGATCATCAAACCAAAAACGCTAGGGCTCTGGTCGAAAAAGACGCGGCACTGCTCGTTTCCGACGCCGATGCCCAGGCGCAGCTCTACGACGAAGTCCTGCGCCTGCTCAGCGACCCGGCCCGGCAGCAGCAGCTTAGCCACAACATCAGTCAGCTGGCTTACCCCAATGCTACCACGGCCATCGTGGACGAACTTTTAGCCCTCATGGACCGCGCATGAATCCCGTAGCCGCATTTCCGAACGTCTATTTTTTGGGTATTGGGGGCATCGGCATGTCGGCTCTGGCGCGCTGGTTTCAGGCCAACGGCCACCGCGTGAGCGGCTACGACAAAACCGTGACGCCCCTCACTGAAGCCCTGACTGCCGAAGGCATCCAAATTCATTACGACGATGCCGTAGCGAGCATTCCGGTGGAGGTGCGCGCTAACCGGGCCCAGACGCTGGTCGTGCTTACGCCCGCTATTCCTCAGGACCACCGGGAGTGGGCATGGCTGCGCGAGCAGGGCTACGATATTCGCAAGCGGAGCCAAGTGCTGGGGTTGCTCACGGCGGGCCACTATACCATTGCTGTAGCCGGTACGCACGGCAAAACCACCACCAGCAGCATGGTGGCGCATCTGTTGCACCACGCGGGTGTCAACTGCTCGGCTTTCCTGGGAGGCATTGCCGTGAATCTGGAGTCCAACTTGCTGCTGGCCCGGCCCGGCGACCCTCACGCGCCGGTGGTAGTAGAAGCCGACGAGTACGACCGCAGCTTCCTGACCCTGCACCCCGACATTGCCATCGTCACGAGCACCGATGCCGACCACCTCGACATTTATGGCAACAAGGAGGCGTTGGTCGATTCGTTTCGGCAGTTTGTGGCCCAGATTAAGCCCGGCGGTACGCTGATTCTCAACCACACCGCCGACCAGAGCATTGCCGAAGCCGTGGCGGAAGGCGTGCGGATTATCCGCTACGGCCTCTCGCCCGACCAAGGCCCCGAGCTGTATGCCGACCAAATCACCGCCCAGGGCCACCAGTTCCGCTTCGACCTGCACGGCCCGCTCGGCGATGTGCCGCAGCTGGCGCTTGCCGTGCCCGGCTACCACAACGTGGAAAACATGCTGGCCGCCTGCGTAGTTGCTCAGCTGCTGCAAGTAGGAGCGGAGCAGCTTCAGCGTGCCGTAGCAGCGTATCGGGGCGTAAAACGCCGGTTTGAGTTTATCGTCACGGCGGGGGAGAAGGTATACGTGGACGACTATGCCCACCACCCGCGGGAAATAGACGCCTTCCTACGCTCGGTACGCGCCCTGTATCCTGGTAAGCGCCTGCGGGTCGTATTTCAACCCCACCTGTTTACCCGCACCCGCGACTTTGCCCCTGGTTTTGCCGAGAGCCTGAGCTTGGCCGACGAAGTCGTAATGCTCGACATTTACCCGGCCCGCGAGCTGCCGCTGGAAGGGGTAACCTCCGAATTGATTTTGTCCCAAATAACGGCTCCCCAAAAATCGTTGCAAACCAAAGCCCAAGTCTTGGCTGCGGCCGAAGCAGACGATACTTTCGACGTATTGGCCACCGTCGGAGCGGGAGATATCGACCAGCTTGTTCCTCGGCTAAGGAATATTTTAGATATTCGCTGGAATGGAGCTGAAGCGTAAGGCCAATAACCTGATTTTTGCCACCGGGTGCCTCGTGCTGCTCTCCGGATTGGCCGTGTTTGCCGGTGTTCGGCAAGCCAGCCGCCCCGTGGGCGACGTTATCGTGACCATCGGCAACGAATTCAACAATTACTTCATCAGTGAGCGGGAAGTAACGGCTTTGCTGACGCGCAACGGCAACCAGCGTCTCGAAGGTGCCCACCCCGAAGACCTCGACCTGAAAGCCCTGGAAGCGCGCCTCAAGGCCCACAGCTTCGTGCGGGAGGCCCAGGTATACCGCGACTTGGCTGGCAACCTGCACGCCGACGTGCGCCAAAACCGCCCCATCGCCCGCCTCGTGCATGCCGACACCCGTCTCGACAGCTACCTCGATGCCGAAGGCAAGAAACTGCCGCTTTCGTCGTTGTTCACGGCGCGCGTGGTGCCGATTTCCCGGCTGGGTGGTGGGCCGCTGCAAGCTGGCTTTTTCCAAGATTCCACGGGGCATCACTACCTTGAGCTGTTGCGCTATATCGATGAGCATCCCTTCTGGCGGGCCCAGGTAGCGGAGGTATTTGTTGGGCCTAATGGCAAGGTTTCATTTACCCAGCAGGTAGGCGATCAGCGAATAGAATTTGGCTTTCCGGAGAATATTTCGGAAAAATTTGCGAAACTGATGGTATTTTACCGTCAAATTCCACCGGTCTTGGGCTGGGACACGTACCACCGCGTCAACGTTGAGTTCAAAGACCAGATCATCTGTGAATAAAGAATCCTTGCGCAAACGCCCGGAAACGGCGTTTTTCGCAGTAGAAATCCCTAGCAACCGCACCCCACTCGTCCTTTCTCCCCATGCAAAACGATAAGATTGTAGTCGGCCTCGACATAGGTACCACCAAAATCTGCGCCTTGGTTGGGCGCAAAAACGAGTTCGGCAAGCTCGAAATCCTGGGCATGGGCAAAGCTGTGTCGGAAGGTGTGGTACGCGGTATTGTGTCGAATATCGACAAGACGGTGGACGCTATCCGGAAGGCCATTCGGCAAGCCGAAGAACAGTCCGGAATCAATATTGGTGTCGTGAATGTGGGTATTGCCGGCCAGCACATCAAGAGCCTACAGCATAACGGTAGCATCACCCGCAATTCTGCCGAAACTGAAATTACCGTTGACGATGTAAATCGCCTTACCAACGATATGTACCGGCTGGTAACTCCGCCCGGCTCCGAAATCATCCACGTAATGCCCCAGGACTACAAGGTGGATTATGAGGAAGGCATCATGGACCCCGTGGGCATGTCGGGCGTGCGCCTGGAAGGCAACTTCCACATCATTACGGCCCAAAGCACGGCCATCAACAACATCAACAAGTGCGTCACCAAGGCCGGCCTGGAAATCGACAACCTGATTCTGGAGCCACTATCGTCGAGCATGTCGGTGCTGAGCGACGAGGAAAAAGAAGCCGGCGTGGCCCTGATTGACATTGGGGGCGGTACTACCGACTTGGCTATCTTCAAAGACGGCATCATCCGGCACGCGGCGGTACTGCCTTTTGGCGGCAACATCGTGACCAGTGACATCAAGCAAGGCTGCGCCGTGATGCAAAACCAGGCGGAGCAATTGAAAGTGAAATTCGGCAAAGCTATTGCCGAGGAAGCCTCCGACTACGAAATCGTGAGCATCCCCGGCCTGCGCGACCGAGCGCCCAAGGAAATTTCTCTTAAGAACCTGGCGCACATTATTGAGGCCCGGATGGAGGAAATCATCGAGCTGGTGTACGCCGAAATTCAGCGTACCGGCCACGGCGACAAGCTGGCGGCCGGCATCGTGCTGACCGGCGGCGGCTCGCAGCTCCAGAACCTGGTGCAGCTCACCGAGTATGTAACCGGCCTCGATACCCGCATCGGCTACCCCAACGAACACCTGGGCAAGAGCAAGATTGAAGCGGTGAAGTCGCCGATGTATGCTACCACTGTAGGCCTCGTGCTGGCCGGCTACCGCTCGATTGACGAGCGGGTGAGCCGCTCCTACGACGAGCCGGAAAATGCGTATCGTCCGGCTCCCGAGGTGCGGGCTACAATTTCCGTAGCGCCACAGCCAGCCGCTCAGCAGCCGGCCGCGCCGAAAAAGGCGTCTGGCGCGGGTAAGTTCTTCCAGGACATTATCAGTCGTACGAAAGGATTGCTGATTGACGATTTCGACGATAAGCAGTACTAACTCGTTTACCATTTACCCCTTATCAACTCGTCTTATGTAGGCCGAAGCCAGTGGGTTTTTGCAGAACAAATGACTGATAAGAGATGAATGCTACCTGTTAATTGAAGCAGAACTCATGTATAAATTTGATATTCCAGCGCAATCCAATTCCATCATCAAGGTGATTGGCGTCGGTGGGGGCGGCTCTAATGCCGTGAACCACATGTTCAGCCAAGGCATCAAGGACGTGGAATTCGTGATTTGCAACACGGACAAGCAGGCCCTGCACAGCAGCACGGTGCCTAATAAGCTGCAGATTGGCGTGGATCTGACTGAAGGCCTTGGTGCTGGTGCTAACCCCGAGCGGGGAAAGCAGGCCGCCATTGAGAGCCGGGAGCAGATCCGTGAATTGCTCAGCAACGGCACCAAGATGGTCTTCATCACGGCTGGTATGGGCGGTGGTACCGGCACTGGTGCGGCCCCTGTTATTGCCAAAGTTGCCAAGGAACTGGGCATTCTCACCGTGGGCATCGTGACGGCACCCTTCCTGTTTGAGGGCAAGAAAAAGCGTCAGCAGGCTGAACAGGGCATCAAAGAGCTCAGCGAAAACTGCGACACGGTGCTGGTGATTCTCAACGATAAGCTGCGCGAAATATTTGGCAACCTGCCGATCCGGGCCGCCTTCGCCAAAGCCGATAACGTGCTGAGCACGGCTGCTAAGTCTATTGCCGAAATTATTACCGTCACGAGCGAAGTCAACGTGGACTTTGAAGACGTAAAAACGGTGATGAAAGACTCGGGCGCGGCCGTAATGGGCAGCAGCATCACCGAGGGCGAAAACCGCGCCCGCCGCTCAGCGGAGGAGGCGCTGTCGTCGCCGCTGCTCAACAATACGGACATTCATGGGGCGCAGAAAATCCTGCTCTCCATCATGTCGGGCGACCAGGCCGAGCTGGAAATGGATGAGCTGACGGAAATTACGGAGTACATCCAGAACAAAGCAGGGCAGGACGCCGAGGTTATTTTCGGTCATGGCATCGACTCCACGCTGGGTCAGAGTATTCGGGTGACGGTAATTGCCACTGGCTTTGCCCGCGACGCGCACAACATCAGCACGGCCTACGGGCTGGACAAGTCGGAGCCCGAACCCGCAGCAGTTCCCGATCCGCAAATCAACATCTTTGATAAAGACCGGCAGGAGGCTTCGCCTACGCTGGTGGTTCCGTCGTTTGGTGTTCCTGTGCCGGCTGCCGCCGCGCCGGAGCCGCCCAAAGTGACCTTTGACCTCGAAACTTCCCCCTACACAGGCTATGTGCCTCCGGTAGCAGCTCCCGCTTCTCCGTCGCCCGAGCCCGTTGTGCTTCAGCAGTCGGTGCCAGTGCAACAGCCGGCTCGCCCGTCATTGGACGCCCGCTCCGAAGAGCGCCGCCGCCGTCTGGAAGGGTTAAGCAATGGCCTCACGAACGATGTTATTAAGGACCAGCTGGAAACGCCGGCGTATCTGCGGCGGCAGGTGAAGCTGGAAAATGTGGTGCCATCGAACGAGCGAAATATCTCGCGCTTCAACTTATCCGACGATAATGAGCTGCTTGGTGACAACCGCTTCCTGCACGATAACGTGGACTAAGCGCCTTTGTATTTTTTACACAGAAACGCCGCCCAGTAGCCACTGGGCGGCGTTTCTGTGTAAATACTGCTGAAATCAACTATCGAGCAGTAGCTGTGGAGGTGGAGTCCGGAGCTGTGGTGTGTATGGGGTCGGCCGACTCCCGGTCAGGGGAAAGGGTGCGCGAGGCTGTGGAATTGGAGGCAGAACACGCTGAGCACAGGGCCAGCAGGGCAATAAGCAATTTGCTTTTCATGGAATTTAGGAGAATAAACTGCTCCGGGAGCAGTAAGAAGAGTACTTCGGTACTGGAGGGTGGGAAAGGGCGTCCAGCGGCTAATACGTGCTGGATGTCAGGAGGTTCAGTGAAATTCGTCTGGGCCAAAACCCTAGTAGTGCCCTATTAGGGCATAAAGCGGGCAGAAAAGTGCTTACCAGCCGGTAAGGTGTAGTCACGAGGAGGGGGCTTCGGATTCTGCTTTCTCAGTTGGCTCACAGGCAGATAGTGCTAGCAAAGAAAATGCTGCCGCTAAGAGGCCAGCAGCCAAACGAGTAAAAGTGGACACCCGGAATTTGGTAGTGCTAGAGCAGATTTCAGGTTAGTGTACGTGGTAGCCACAATGGTCAAACCAGTTTTTCGCACCCAGCTCCGTTATCCAGTCGGCGGCGGCCTTGATGACGCTTTCCAGTACCTCTCGGGTGCGGGCCTGGGCCGTGCGCAGCCAGGTTTTGAGCTTGCTGAAGGCCAGTTCAATGGGATTAAAGTCGGGCGAGTAGGGCGGCAGGTACAGCAGGCGCGCTCCGCGAGCTTCGACGAGTTCGGCCAGCCCGGCCACTTTATGGGCCGGCAGGTTGTCGCGCACGACCACGTCGCCCGCCCGCAGCGTTGGCCCCAGCACCTGGCTCAGGTAGGCGGCAAAGACCTGTCCGTTGACGGCCCCGCTCACGGTCATGGCCGCCTGCAGACCGGTTGGGGTCAGCACGGCTACCAACGTCACGTTCGGTCCGCCGTGCAGCGGCGTGGCCTGGTGGGCGCGTTGCCCGCCCTCAGCGCGGGCGTAGCGGCGGCAATAGGTCAGGTTGGTGCTGGCCTCGTTCACGAACTTGAAACAGGTAAAATCCTCCGCTTGCAGGGCTTCCACAAAGGCACGCCGCAGCGCTACGACCTGCCGGGTGTCGCGTTCAGGGGCGTGGACGCTCTTTTTTTTCGCCGCCATCTCAGCGCCTGCACCGCCCGCCAAAGGGTCGATGGACTCACAGCCGGGCCGCCGATGGCGGCCAACCAAGTGCATAATTCTGCCAACGTGGCATCGGGCTCTTGGCGCAGGCACGCCCGCAATTCGTCCCGGGCCGCAACGTCCAAGTCGGGGGCGGGTCCGCTGCGTGGGGGCAGCGCCGCCACGCAGCCCGTGGTGCGCTGGCGGTGCAGCAGCTTTTCCACAAACGAAACCCAAACGCTGAACTGGGCCGCCACGGCAACCACCCTGCTGCCGGGCTGGCCACAGGCCCCCGCAACCCGCTTACGCAAATCAAGAGAATACGCTTTCATCCCCAGAAGATACGCCGAAACCCGTAGAGCATCCTGAAAACCGCTCTAGGTGATGGTTCAAGATATTGATTTCCGGCACAATACCAGTGCGGCGGGCATTGGTTTCGACGGCGCAACTTACCAGCCTGCTATCGGCAAGTCTAAACGCCACTGGTGCGGGTTTGCGTACTTTTGGACGATCATAGTTTTGCCAAGCTCTACCGCATGCACTTGCAACTACTTGCCCGCCTCTGGGCCGAATACCGGGTGTTATGCCTCTTCACTGCGCGGTGGGTAATTATCTGTACGGTGGTAGGCATCCTGGCCGGATCGGCATCGGCGGGCTTTCTGCTGGCCCTCGACTGGGTGACTGCGTGGCGGGAAACCCACCGCTGGATTATCATCTGTTTGCCGTTAGGAGGCTTGCTGGTGGGGCTGCTCTACTACTATCCGGGGCGGTCAGTCGAAGCTGGTAATAATCTGTTGCTCGACGAGATTCATCTGCCCCGCGCCGTGCTGCCACTGCGCATGGCGCCGCTGGTGTTGCTGGGCACACTGCTTACCCATCTTTTTGGGGGTTCCGCCGGGCGTGAGGGCACGGCCGTACAAATGGGCGGGGCGCTGGCCGACCAGCTGACGCGGTGGCTGCGCCTGCACCAGCGAGAAAGGAAGCTGCTGCTAATTGCCGGAATCAGCGCGGGCTTTGCGTCCGTTTTTGGTACTCCGCTGGCAGGAGCCGTATTTGGGCTGGAGGTGTTTCTGCTAGGCCGTCTGCGCTACGATGCCCTGCTGCCCAGTCTGCTGGCCGCCATCTGCGCCGACTGGGTAACGCGGGCCTGGGGCGTGGAGCATACCGCCTACCCGCTGCTACAGGCTCCCCCAATCACGGTAATTGGTGTGGCCAGTGCCGCGCTGGCGGGTATTCTGTTTGGCCTGAGCGCGCGGCTGTTCGTGGGCACTACGCACTGGGTAAGCAGCACCTTTAAGCGTTGGATTGCCTTTCCGCCGCTCCGGCCTATGGTGGGTGGTGCCGTTGTCGCGCTCGTGGTTTGGCTGTTGGGTACCACCGACTACATCGGACTGGGCATTCCAGTCATTACCCGTTCATTCGCGGAGCCGTTGCCGGTCTACGCTTTTGCGCTCAAGATCTTGCTGACCGCTCTCACCCTGGGAGCTGGCTTCAAAGGGGGAGAAGTAACCCCATTGTTTTTTGTGGGGGCCGCGCTCGGCAATGCGCTGGCTCCAGCGCTGCCTTTGACTATGCCCTTGCTGGCCGGCATGGGCTTCGTAGCGGTGTTCGCCGGGGCGGCCAATACGCCTCTTGCCTGCACCCTTATGGCTATGGAGCTATTTGGGCACGAATGCGGCTTGTATGCGGGCCTGGCGTGCGTGGTTAGCTACTTCTTTTCGGGGCACCGGGGTATATATGGGGCGCAGGTTATCGGGCAAAGCAAGCATGGCTTATGGGCGCGGCAGCAGGGCAAGCGCCTGCGCGACTTGCCCTAGCCTGCGGGCCAGCCGAAGAAGGCTCGCCTCGCGCCGTTCTTGCTTCGAGCCGGCTTAAGCTGTAACCAGCTGCATAGCCTGTTCCTTCAGGAGTTGCAGGTAGAGCGAGTTATCCAGTTCTCCATTGCTGAGTAGGTATTGGTCGAGGCCTGGCAGCCGCACGCGGGAAGGCAATACCGTTGTGCCCAGATAAAACAGGATGTCCGTTAAGTGGCTGAGGGCCAGAATACCACCCTGCGTACCGGCGCTGAGTCCCACTAAGGCTGCTGTTTTGCCCCGAATACCACCGGGGTATGGTAGCCCGTCGATAAACGCCTTGAGCACACCAGGCATAGAGCAGTTATACTCCGGCACGATGAATACCAGTTTGTCAGCGGCCTCGGCTTGTTGGGCTAGCTTATTGAAGGCCTCATGTTTGCCCATGTTACCATACAGGGCCGAAGTAGTAAAATCGGCAGGTAAGTCCGCTAGGTCAAGAATCTGATACGGCGTATCCAGTTCGTCGAGCAGGGTAGCGTAAATATTGGCGATACGACGGGCGCGTGAGCCCGGACGGTTGGTACCAGCAACGATGGTAATCATTCGGAAGGTCAGAAAAGGGAAGGGGCACGGATGTTTCGGCCATTAAACTAGCGCAGTAAGTCGGAAAAGACCCAAAAGGTTGTGGGCAGGTCCAAAAACAGCGTACGATTACTACACCAGCTACAAACAAAACGAGCGAAACGGCAGGCCGTTTCGCTCGTTCACTACGTCAAAGTACACCTCTACGACAGGTTATTCGACGTCGCTTTGGCATTCAGGAATTCACGATTCAGCAAGGCAATGTTTTCCAGCGAAATACCTACGGGGCATTCTGCGGCGCATGAACCAATGTTGGTGCAGGCACCGAAGCCTTCGATATCCATCTGGGCCACCATGTTTTCCACTCGGGTCTTGCGCTCTACATGGCCCTGGGGCAACAACGCCAGCTGCGAAATCTTGGCCGACACGAACAGCATAGCCGAGGCGTTTTTACAGGCCGCAACGCAGGCCCCGCACCCGATGCAGGTAGCAGCCTCAAACGCGCGGTCCGCAACGTCTTTCGGAATTGGAATTTCGTTGCCATCCGGCGCGCCGCCAGTGTTCACGCTCACGTAGCCACCCGCCTGAATGATACGGTCGAAAGCAGAGCGGTCAACGCTCAGATCTTTGTTGACCGGAAAGGCATTGGCCCGCCAAGGCTCGATAACGATTGTGTCGCCATCGGAGAATTTGCGCATGTGCAGCTGGCAGGTAGTGGTGCCCGTCTCCGGCCCGTGGGCGCGCCCGTTGATAAACAGGTTGCACGAGCCACAGATGCCTTCGCGGCAGTCGTGGTCGAAAGCTACGGGCTCGTCGCCGCGGCGTAGCAAGTCCTCGTTGAGGACGTCCAGCATCTCCAGAAACGACATTTCTGGGGAAATATCCTTCACTTGGTAATCCACCACACGGCCCTCAGCAGTGCGGTTTTTCTGCCGCCACACTTTGAGCGTGAGGTTCATCGGTTTGGCATTTGGGTTACTTCCAGCCATTGTAGGGGGAATTTTCAATGTTGAGTTTTAAACCTTGAATGGGCTACCGCCTGAACGAGAAAGGGTAGCGGGGCTTTGGGCTCCGCTACCACTTCAACATTCGACATCCAAAATTCAATATTACTTATAGCTACGCTGGGTCAGCTTCACGTTATCGAACTGCAGGCTTTCCTTATTTAGGACTTCTGGCTGATTGTCGCCCATGTACTGCCAGGCAGCCACGTAGGCGTAGTCGTCGTCGTTGCGCAAGGCTTCGCCTTCCGGCGTCTGGTATTCCTCGCGGAAGTGACCACCGCAGCTTTCGTTGCGGTCCAGGGCATCGTCCACCATTAGCTCACCTAGCTCAATAAAGTCGGCAACGCGGCCGGCTTTCTCCAGGGCTTGGTTCAACTCTTCGTTGGTGCCCACCAGCTTTAGGTCGCTCCAGAACTCCTTACGCAGCTTCTGAATTTCCTTCTTGGCGTGCGTCAAGCCTTCCTCACTACGGGCCATGCCGCAGTATTCCCACATGATGTGGCCCAAGTGCTTGTGGAAATCGTCGGGGGTGCGGGTGCCGTTGATGCTCAGGAATTTCTGAATCCGGGCACGTACTTCGGTTTCCGCTTCCGCAAAGGCCGGGTGCTCCGTCGTGACGGGTGTGGGAGGCGTTTGCGCCAGGTAATCGCCAATCGTGTACGGAATAACGAAGTAGCCATCAGCCAGGCCCTGCATCAGCGCCGAGGCCCCGAGGCGGTTGGCGCCGTGGTCGGAGAAGTTGCATTCGCCGGTAGCATAAAGGCCCGGTACTGTCGTTTGCAGGTTGTAATCTACCCACAGGCCGCCCATCGTGTAATGCACGGCAGGGTAGATGCGCATCGGCTGCTCATATGGATTCTCGCCCGTAATCTTGGCGTACATATCGAACAGGTTACCATACTTCTGGCTTACCGCATTGGCCCCAGTGCGCTGAATGATGTCGGCAAAGTCGAGGTATACGGCTAGGCCGCTGCTACCTACGCCCCGGCCTTCGTCGCACATCTGCTTGGCATTGCGCGAGGCTACGTCGCGTGGCACCAGGTTGCCGAAAGCGGGATATTTACGCTCCAGGAAGTAGTCGCGCTCTTCCTCCGGGATGTCGCTCACCCGGATTTCGCCTTTGCGCAGGCGCTCCGCAGTTGCTACTTCCTTCGGAACCCATACCCGGCCATCATTGCGCAGCGACTCCGACATAAGCGTCAGCTTCGACTGGTAATCGCCCGAAACAGGGATACAGGTGGGGTGAATCTGGGTAAAGCAGGGGTTGGCGAAGAAAGCACCTTTTTTGTGCGCACGCCACGCGGCGGTGGCGTTGCAATACTTGGCGTTAGTACTCAGGTAGAATACGTTGCCGTAGCCTCCCGTTGCCAGTACCACGGCGTGGGCCGAGTGCTGCTCAATCTTGCCGTCAATCAGGTTTCGGGTAATAATACCACGGGCTTTACCGTCTACTATTACTACGTCCAGCATTTCGGAGCGCGTGTAGAGCTTCACTTTGCCATAGGCTACCTGCCGGCTCAAAGCCGAGTAGGCACCCAGCAAGAGCTGCTGTCCGGTTTGGCCCCGGGCATAGAATGTACGGCTTACCTGCGCTCCACCGAATGAGCGGTTGGCCAAAAGGCCACCGTATTCGCGGGCGAAAGGCACGCCCTGCGCCACGCACTGGTCGATAATGCTAACCGACACCTGCGCCAGGCGGTAGACGTTGGCTTCGCGGGCCCGGTAGTCACCACCTTTTACAGTATCGTAGAAGAGACGGAAAATGGAGTCGCCGTCATTCTGATAATTTTTAGCGGCATTGATACCACCCTGTGCGGCGATGGAGTGCGCACGGCGGGGAGAATCATGGTAGGTAAACGCCTTCACGTTATAGCCCAACTCTGCCAGCGAAGCCGCAGCGGAGGCGCCTGCCAGGCCAGTGCCAACTACAATAACGTCGTACTTCCGCTTGTTGGACGGGTTAACCAGCTTGACGTTAAACTTATGCTTATCCCACTTTTCGGCCAAGGGCCCCTCGGGAATTTTGGAATCCAATGTCATCGGATGAACGAGGTTAGGGTTTATTTAAAAAAGTAGAAGTACAAAGGCATGGCAGCGAAACCGGCCGAAACCAGCACCGAGAAGCCGTAGCCAACGAGCTTAATAGCCGGGGTGTATTTGCGGTGGTTTAGTCCCAGCGTCTGGAAAGCACTGCGGAAGCCGTGAATCAGGTGGTAACCAAGGGCAATCTGCGCCGCTACGTACAGTACCACGTACCACAATTGCTTGAAGGAAGTGGCAACAAGCGTGTAGAGGTCATCATTGTTGTTGATGTCCGGATCTAAATCGCCAAAGCGGGCACGGTAGAAAAAGTTATACAAATGCACCAACAGGAAAATTAGAATAATGGTACCCAACAGGCCCATATTACGGGACTGCCAGGGGCTGTTTTGCTCGGCGTGGCTGCTGGTGTAGTTAGCACCCCGCGCTTTCTTGTTGCGCAGCGTGAGCATGATCGACTCGTAAATGTGAAAGCCGAACCCCAGCACCAAGACCCACTCTACGGTACGGATCAGCGGGTTGGTACCCATGAAGTGCGAATACACGTTGAAGGCCTGACCACCGTCATCCTTAAACAGCTGTAGATTGCCTACTAAATGAACAACTAAAAAGGAGCACAGAAACAGGCCGGTGATGGCCATAACAATCTTGCGGCCAATGCTACTGGAAAACGTTTTACTGATCCAACTCATAGGAGCTACTGGTGGTTTTGAAAGGGTCGGTTATACTGGTCAAAGGTACGTGCCGACCATGTACTAAACAATCCAAATCAGCGTTTAGTAGGGTGGTGAATCAATCTGTGGCTAAACCCGTTAGAATGTGATACCATATAAGCAACCCCGGGACCCGGATTTTTGTTAGGTTTCCAGACGGCTTTTCTCGACCTTCTTCTCTATCTCAGCTTTCTAATTACTTCCTTCTATGAACCTTTCTTTACCGCAGACTGCCGGTAAATGGGTGATGGTGCTGATTGCCAGTGTAGTAAGTCTCTTGGGGCTTGCCTTTACGGCGGAAGCAACTCACATCCGGGCTGGTGATATTCAGGCAAAAAGCGACACTACGTATCCTTTCGGGGACAAGCGCAACAACCCGCGCCGCATCTTCTTCAAGATGGTCACTTACACGGATTTCAAGCAGACATCCGTAGACAGCAAAGACATCACTATCTTCTTTGGCGATGGGACCAGCAGTGGTCTGAATGGAGTACCGCGGTTCAGTGTGACGCCCGTTACGGACGATACGAACCGGAACGTATATTATTTTGAGCATACGTATACTGCTGACCGTAGCTACGTCGTAAGCTACATCGGTGAAAACCGGAATACGGGCGTCCAGAATATGAGTGAGTCGGCCAACCAGTCGTTCTATATCTCGACCCGTATTACCATCAACACTGAAATCAACCGCTCCCCGGTCTTAAATGCGCCTGCTATTGATAAGGCCGCCCGCAATCAGGTATTTTTGCATAATCCCGCTGCCTCCGACGCTGATGGGGATTCTCTTTCCTACGAGTTGAGAGTGAGCCAGCAGGCCGGATCAGTTCAGTCGGCTTTAAGTAACAACAATACCCCTATTCCGCGCACCTGCTCGGGGTTCGTGTTTCCGGAGCAAGTGACGCCCATTGGCGTTAAAGTCCCGTATCTGGGCGACCCAGGCGGTGGCCCGGCCATTTTTACGATCGATCCGATAACGGGCCAGATAGTCTGGAATGCCCCCAACCGGATAGGTGACTTCAACGTGGCCTTCATTGTGAGGGAATGGCGGCGTACCGAGTTTGGCGTGCGCCAGATTGGGGAGGTTATTCGGGATATGCAGATCGTGGTGGATGGCACCGTGAACCTGCGGCCGACAGTGTTTATTCCCCAGGATATCTGTGTGGTAGCTGGTGTGCAGGTTCGCAAGAACGTGACGGCTACTGACCCCGAGCGTAACCCGGTGACAATTTCAGCCTTTGGCGGTATTTTTGGCCGGCCCGTGGCCCCGGCTACTTTCGTGCAGGACGCACTGGGGCCGCAGCCGATAGCGCACGGCATCTTTCGCTGGACCCCCCAATGCTTCGACGTAGCTACCCAACCTTACCTGGTTCTCTTTAAGGCCCAGGATAAACCAGCGACGGGCGTAACCCCGCTGATTGACGAGAAGGTCTGGCGCATAAGAGTAGTGGGGCCCCGGCCAGAGAACGTCAAGGGCCAGCAAAGGCAAAACAACATCCGGCTGAAGTGGGACAGCTACTTCTGTCAGAATGCGGATAGCCTGATTATCTACCGCAAGCAGGGAACGGGCGCAATTGCCGCCGACACCTGCGTGACGGGCGTGCCGGCTTCTAGTGGGTATGTGCGCATTGGGGCTGTCAGCGACACTGCCCGGACTTTCATCGACACTGGGGGCACGGCGGGCCTGCAGCGCGGTAGCACCTATTGCTACCGCATATACGCCACGTTCCCGCTTCCTGCAGGTGGTGCCAGCCTGGCCTCTCTGGAAACGTGCGTGACGCTGGAGGGAGCCCCGGCCGTACTCACCAACGTGACCATTGACCGTACCAACCGCACCAGCGGGCAGGTGACGGTACGCTGGAACAAGCCGCAAAGTGCCACTCCATTTGCCAACCCCGCCTACACGCTGTATCGGGCACCGGGGCTGCAGCCCGGCGCTGCGCAGTTCAAAGTGGTCAAAACGACGAAAGACCTGGACGATATTTCCTTTGTAGACGCGGGGCGTAACACACTAGATAGCGCTTTCACCTATCGTTTGGTGTTTTCCTACACGGGCTCATCGCCCGAACCCTCGCAGGCTAGCTCCGTGCGGCTGAGCGGTGCTGCCGATGCCGGCGCTACACTTATTAATCTGAGCTGGGCCTTCCGGGTGCCGTGGAACAACGGGGCTCCGGGCCGTAACACCAGTATTTATCGTCGGGACCCCGGCAGTACTACGTTTGTGCTGCTGGATGCTGTGCCCGGCAGTACCACCACGTACGTTGACCGAGGCGCTCGGCGACCGTTGGTACGCGGCGAGCAGTACTTCTACTATGTTCAGACCAATGGTACCTACAATGACCCGAAGCTACCCGATCCGCTGCTGAACCTGAGCCAGGAGCTGCCGGTGCTGTTTGTGCCAATGCCCTGCCCGCCAGTCTTGACTATTGAGAGTGATTGTGAACAGCTGAAAACCCGGGTGCTCAACCGCCCCGGCTATTTCCCTGCCCAGGGTGAAACCTATACCAACGAGCTGAAGTGGGAGCTGGATACCAACAACCCGACGGGCTGTAGCGTGGATATTGCTTACTACCGCATCTTCTACCGCCGCCCAACAGACGTGAGCCTCACGCTTATCGACTCGACCAGTAGCCCGGTTCGCGCCTATTCGCACACGGGGCTCAAAGAACAAGCCGCCTGTTACGCGGTGCAGTCGGTGAGTAGGCTGGGGAACCGGCGCAGTATGCTGAGCGACACGGTATGCGTAGATAACTGCGTGATATTCGAGATGCCGAACATCTTTACGCCCAACGGCGACGGCATTAACGACACGTTCCGGCCCCGCGTGGCCTCGCCGTTGCGGAAGGTGCGCTTCCAGGCCTTCAACCGCTGGGGCGTGAAGGTATTCGAAGGCGACGCAGATACGAATATCAACTGGACCGGTACTAAGACCTCTGGTGAGCGGGGCAAGGGGATGCAGGTTCCCGACGGCGTCTATTACTACTTGGCAGAAGTAGAGTTTGCCGACGCCAATTCCACGAAGATTACCTATAAAGGGTGGGTGGAAATAACCCACTAATGCAGCTGAATTCTCTGAAAAGCCTGCTTCCGCATCCGGAAGCAGGCTTTTTTATTCCCGTATCTTGCCGCCCCAATCAGCCACAGATTCCTCTTTTTTTTCCGACCTCAACCTTCCGTATGAGAGCAGTTATTTTCCCCGGCCAGGGCAGCCAGTTTTCTGGCATGGGCCGCGACTTGTATGAGCAGTACCCCGCCGCCCGCCAGCTCATGGATCAGGCCAACGAAATTCTGGGTTTCCGTCTCACCGATGTCATGTTTACAGGCTCCGATGACGACCTGCGCCAAACCAACGTTACGCAGCCCGCCATTTTTCTGCATTCCGTGGCCCTTGCCGCCGTGCTGCCCGACCTGCGCCCCGAGATGGTAGCCGGTCACTCGCTGGGTGAATTTTCGGCTTTGGTAGCTGCTAAGGTGCTCACGTTCGAAGACGCCATTCAGCTGGTAGCCCAGCGGGCCCAGGCCATGCAGGCGGCCTGCCAGGAGCAGCCCGGCACCATGGCCGCCATCCTCGCCCTCGACGACGAGACGACGGTACGCATTTGCCAGGAAATCACGCAGGGTGGGGATGTGGTGGTGGCCGCCAATTTCAACTGCCCCGGGCAGCTGGTCGTTTCCGGCAGCCAGCGCGGCATCGAGCTGGCCTGCGAGCAGCTGAAGGCCGCCGGAGCCAAGCGGGCATTGCCGCTGCCCGTGGGCGGCGCGTTTCACTCCCCACTGATGCAGTCGGCGGAGGCGGCGCTGGCCCAGGCCATCGAGCGTACGCAGTTTTCGGCCGGCTTGTGCGCCGTGTACCAGAACGTGGATGCTGCCCCGCACCGCGACCCGGACGAAATCCGTCAGAACCTGGTGCGCCAGCTCACAGCTCCCGTCCGCTGGACGCAGAGCGTGCAGCGCATGGTAGCCGATGGGGCTACCGAGTTTGTGGAGTGCGGCCCCGGTAAGGTTTTGCAGGGACTGGTGAAGAAGATTGCGCCCGAAGTGGCGGGTAGCTCGGCGGTGGTGTAGGAACTGCTCGTCGGTTAGCAAAAGAGCGTCACGGGGCTGTTTCGTGGCGCTCTCTGCCTTATAGCGGTTTCGTGAACAGTGTGGCCAGTTACTACCGAGCCGGTACGTGATAGCCGCAGTGGGCAAACCAGTGGCGGGCATCGGGGCTGCTGATCCAGGCGATGGCCTCGTGCAAGGCCGCCTTGAGGGCCTGCTCGGTGCGGGCCTGCGCGGCCCGCAGCTTGGTT
>NZ_SRLD01000033.1 GCF_004745955.1 Hymenobacter elongatus
CGGCTCATGAACCGCCTCAAACAGTTTCGGCGCGTGGCCACTCGATACGATAAGCTCGCCGATTCCTACGCCGCGTTTGTCCAACTACGCGCCATCATGCTCTGGCTAAATTGAGAACACGCCCTAGCTGTGTGGACAGTAAGAAAAAAGATCGTCCTGCCGAGCAACGTGAGACCTCTCGCGTGCGGTCGTGTGAGTAGTAATTCTACGTCCGCACGCGAGAGGTCTCGTTCGCTGCTTGATGCGCAGAATGCTCGACAGGACGTTCACTAAGCATTCAGGGCTGCTTTTTCGATTACTGTCCAC
Organism: Hymenobacter elongatus; assembly: GCF_004745955.1. GTDB lineage: Bacteria > Bacteroidota > Bacteroidia > Cytophagales > Hymenobacteraceae > Hymenobacter > Hymenobacter elongatus. The sequence goes on from NZ_SRLD01000033.1 coordinate 307, forward strand.
ACAGCCTGGTGACTTACACCTTCAGCAACCCCAGCTGAATCATGTGCTCGGCAATCTGCACGGCGTTGGTGGCGGCACCCTTGCGCAGGTTGTCGGCTACCACCCACATATTCAGGGTGCGGGGCTGCGACTCGTCGCGGCGCAGGCGGCCCACCAGCACGGCATCTTTTCCGTGGGCGTCTTTGGGCATCGGGTAGCGGTTGTGGGCCACGTCGTCTACCACTTCCACGCCGGCGGTGGCGCGCAGGATGCGGTAGACATCCGCCAGCTCGTATTCCTTTTCAAACTCCACATTGATGGCCTCCGAGTGGCCGCCCATCACCGGGATGCGCACGGCGGTGGCCGTTACCTGAATGGAGTCGTCGCCGAGGATTTTCTTGGTTTCCTTCACCATCTTCATTTCCTCCTTGGTGTAGCCGTTGTCTTCGAACACGTCGATGTGGGGCAGCACGTTCAGGTCGATGGGGTGGGGGTAGGCGGGGTTAGAGGCCACCTGGCCGGCGCGCTCTTCCAGGAGCTGGTCCACAGCTTTCTTGCCGGTGCCCGTCACGCTCTGGTAGGTGCTCACCACGATGCGCTTGATGCGAAAAGCCTCGTGCAGCGTGTGCAAGGCCAGCACCATCTGAATGGTGGAGCAGTTGGGGTTGGCAATAATCTTATCCTTCGGCGTCAGCTCCTTGGCGTTGATTTCGGGCACCACCAGCTTTTTGGTAGGGTCCATGCGCCAGGCCGAGGAGTTGTCGATAACCACGGTGCCGGCCTCGGCAAAGCGCGGGGCCTGCTCCTTGGAGATGCTGCCGCCGGCCGAGAAAATAGCGACATCGGGGCGGGCGGCCAGGGCCGTATCCATGCTCACGACCTTGTATTTGACGCCCCGGAACTCAATTTGCTGACCCACGGATTTCTCCGAGGCTACGGGAAGTAATTCAGTGACCGGAAAATTGCGCTCGGCCAATACTTTCAACATTTCGCCCCCGACCAGACCGGTGGCACCTACTACGGCTACTTTCATGGCAATTACAGAGAAAAAAGCGGCCGCCGATGGGGCCAGCCGCGTGGCAAATGTCGGGAAAAGCAAGTTACTTAGGCAGTTCCCTCGCCCAAAGGCCGGCAACGGCTCCGGAATTCTCACAAACCTACTATGCAGATACCTTCTACCCTGAAAAGGGCGGCTCTTACCCGGTATTTTAAGGCACGAGCGGTGGGGCTGCTACTGGCGCTGCTCTGGCTGACTGGCTCGGCGCAGGCGCAGCTCACCGATTCTTTTGCCGACGGCAACTTCACCCAAGATCCGGTCTGGACGGGCAACGTGGCCGACTTCCAGGTGAATGCCACCCAGCAGCTGCAAAGCAACGGCCCGGCCGTGACGCCCAGCGCCACGCAGCTCGTGACCGTGAGCCAGGCTGTTACGGGCACTGTGTGGGAATTTTATGCCAGGCTGAACCTGGCAACCTCGGCCGCCAACTACGCCGACGTATGGCTGCTGTCCGATCTGGCCGATGTGCGTGCTACCGCCAACAAAGGCTATTTCGTGCGCCTGGGCAACACGGCCGATGATATTTCCCTGTACCGCAAAAACGCCGCTGCCACGGCCGTCAGCATCATCGACGGTACCGACGGCACGCTGGGCCTCGCCACCAACAACGTGGTGCGGGTGCGCGTCACGCGCTCCGTGCAGAATGTCTGGACTCTGGAGCGGGATTTGGGCGGTACTCAGAACTACACCACCGAAGGCACCGTGACCGATGCCACCCACCAGCGCAGCAATTATTTCGGCGTGACGCTCACGTATTCGGCCACCAACAATCGTAGCTTTTTCTTCGACGATTTTCGGATAACCGACGCCACGCCGCCCGCTGTGCAAAGCGCCGTCATCAGCAGTGCCCGGCAGATTGATGTGCTGTTTACGGAAGCTGTGGCCGCCCCCCAAAGCCCCGCGAGCTACCGCCTCACTACCCCGGGAGCCCCGGCCGTGACTGCCGCTCAGCGCGACGCCACCGACCCGGGCCTCGTCCACCTCACCTTTGCCGCCGACTTGCTCGGCGGGCCCAATACCCTGGAAATCCGCAACGTGGCCGACCTCTACGGCAACGTGGCCACTGGTCCTTTCACCACTACGCTCACCTACACACCGCCCCCGGTGGCGCCGGGCTACTACCAGCTGCTCATCACCGAAATTCTGGCCGACGAGCTGCCCGTAGTGGGCCTGCCAGCTTCGGAGTTCGTGGAAATTCATAATCCGTCGGTCACGCGGGTGCTCGACCTGGGCGGGGTGCGGCTGCTGCGGGTGAGTAGTACCGGGCCGGCGGCGGTGTTTCCGGCCGGAGCCCAGCTGCTGCCGGGCGAGTACGCGGTGGTGTGTGGCAGCACTCGCGTGGGGCAGTTTGCGAGCTACGGCAAAGTGTTTGGGCTGAGCAATTTCCCGGCCTTGAGCAGTGCCGGCGACGAGCTGCTGCTGCGGGGCCGCGACGGGCGCACTGTGTTTGAGGTGCGCTACTCCGATGCGTGGTACCGCGACGCGACGAAAAAAGACGGCGGCTGGACCCTGGAAATGATAGATACCGCCAACCCCTGCGGCGGCGCGGCCAACTGGACGGCCAGCACCGACGTGAGCGGCGGCACGCCCGGCCGCGCCAACTCGGGGCGGGCCGCCAACCCCGACCGCACTGCCCCGCTGTTGCGTCGCGCCACTGTGGTCAGCCCCACGGTAGTGCGGCTGGAGTTCGACGAAAAGCTCGACAGCGTGCAGGCTGCCAATCCGGCGCTGTATAGTGTGCAGCCCGGTCTCACGATTCAGCGCGTGGCCCCGGTGCCGTTCGATTTTCGGGCCGTGGAGCTGACGTTTGCTACGCCCTTGGTGGCCCAGCGCGTGTATACCGCCACCGTGCAGCGCGCCGTTGACTGCGTGGGCAATGCCACCGGCGCGGCGGTATCCGTCACGTTTGGGCTGCCTGTGGTGCCCAGTATCGGGCAGGTTGTTATCACCGAAATCCTGGCCGATGAAACGCCCACGGTAGGGCTGCCGGCCTCCGAGTACCTGGAAATTCACAACCCGACCGCCAGCATCCTGGACCTGGGCGGCGTGCGCCTTCTGAAGCCGGGCAGCAGTAGCGCGGCCGTGTTTGCGGATACGACGCGCCTGGCGCCGGGGCAGTATGCGGTAGTGTGCAGCAGTACCCGCACGGCGCTGTTTGCCCGCTACGGCACGGTGTTCGGCGTCACTAACTTTCCCAGTCTTTCGAATGAAGGCGACCAGCTGGTGCTGCGGGCCCGCGACGGCCGCACGCTGTTTGAAGTAACGTATTCCAGCACTTGGTATAAAGATGGTGCTAAGAATGATGGCGGCTGGGCCCTGGAAATGGTGGATCCTGCCAACCCCTGCGGCGGCATCGAGAACTGGACGGCCAGCACCGACGTGAGCGGCGGCACGCCCGGCCGCGCCAACTCGGGGCGGGCCGCCAACCCCGACCGCACCGCTCCAGCCTTGCTGCGCGCCGTAGCCATTACGCCCACGGTGGTGCGGCTGTTTTTTGCCGAAAAGCTCGACAGCGTAGCCGCCGCCAACCCCGTGCTGTACACGCTTAGCACGGGTACTACCGTCACCAAAGCCGCGCCGTCGTCGCCCGATTTTCGCAGCGTTGATCTGACGCTGGGCTCGGCCCTGACGGCAAGTCAGCCCATAACCCTGAGCGTGCAGCGGGCCACCGATTGCGTGGGCAACGCTACGGGCGCAGTGGCCACGGCTACCTTCGGACTGCCCTCGGCACCAGCGGAGAATGACGTGGTTATCAACGAAGTCCTGTTTAATCCGCGTACCAACGGGGTTGACTTCGTAGAGCTGCTGAACCGCTCGGCCAAGTATCTGAACCTGCAGGGCTGGGAGCTGGCCAGTATTCCGGCCAGCTCCCAGCCCGACGCTAAGCCTATAAGCAGCGGGCCTTACGTGCTGGCTCCGGGCCAGCTGGTGGTGCTTACTACCCGGCCCGACATCGTGCAGAGCCATTATCCGACCAATGACCCGGCTGCGTTTCTGGCCATGCCGGCTCTGCCTACTTTCCCCGATGATGCCGGCACCGTGGGGCTGTTCGACTCGCAAAAACGCCCGATAGACCGCTACCGCTACGATGAGGCGCAGCAGCTGGCGCTGCTCGATTCCAAGGATGGCGTGTCGCTGGAGCGCATTCGGACCGAAGGGCCCAGCACGGCGGCCAACTTTCACTCGGCGGCCAGCACGGTGGGCTACGCCACGCCCGGTCGGCGCAATTCCCAGTACCAGGACGACCCCGGCGGTGACAAGCTGTTTCGGCTGGAGCCGGAGGTGTTCACGCCCGATGCCGATGGTCTCCAGGACTTTACGACCCTCAACTACACGCTCGATCAGCTGGGGTATGCGGCCAGCATTACGGTGTATGATGCCCAGGGACGGTCGGCCCGACGCTTGGTGCGCAACGAAACGATGGCCACCAGCGGATTTTTCCAGTGGGACGGCCTCAACGATCAGGGCCGGAAAGTGCCCGTGGGCTATTATATTCTGCACATTGAGTTGCTGCGCCCCGGCGGCGAGAAGAAGGAGTACAAGAAAACCGTGGTGGTAGGAGCGCGCTTTTGAGTCGGGAATACGGCACGACAATTTTCTGCCGCCGCCGTGGCTCTGTTGGGTAAAGTCATTAAACCATGGGCGCTTAGCTGCATCCAAGATGCATGACGAACCAACAGCAGTTGCAGCATCTGTACTGGCGCGCAGGCTTTGGCCCCCGCCCCGCCGACATTGCCGCGAACCTGAGTCCGCGCAAGGCGCTGCGGCAGTTGCTGCACGATGCCGAGCAGTACCAGCCGCTGGCAGGAGCCACCATGCAGGCGGCCCAACAGCAGGCCATGACGCCGGCGCCCACGCCCGACCTGCGCCAGGACCCGCAGGCCCCCACCCTGAAAAAAGGGCAAATGACGCCTGCGGAGCGCAAGGAGCAGAACCGCCAGATTCGGGGTGCTTTCTATGCCATGAACACGGGCTGGGTGGAGCGCATGGCGACTTCGCCGGCCCAGCTGCGGGAGAAAATGACCTTTTTCTGGCATGGACACTTTGCCTGCCGGGTGCGGCGACCCGATGCCGCGTTGCAGCTCAACAATACGCTGCGCCGCTTAGCCCTGGGCAAGTTTGGCGACCTGCTGCTGGCCGTGTCAAAAGAGCCGGCCATGCTGCAGTTTCTCAACAACCAGCAAAACCGCAAGCAGCGGCCCAACGAGAACTTTGCCCGCGAGGTACTGGAGCTGTTTACCATCGGGCGCGGCCACTATTCGGAGCCGGATATCAAGGAAGCGGCGCGGGCCTGCACCGGCTGGGGCTACGACGAGCAAGGCCGGTTTGCGTTCCGGGAGCGGCAGCACGACGACGAGGCCAAGACGTTCATGGGGCGCACCGGCAATTTCACGGGCGAGGACATCCTGAAGATTATTCTGGCCCAGCCCCAAACCGCCGAGTTTCTGACCACGAAGATCTACCGGTTTTTCGTGCACGACACGCCCAACGCGGCCCACATTAAGCCGCTGGCCACGGCCTTTTTTCAGAGCGGCTACGACATCGGCGACCTGATGGAGCGCCTGTTCTCGGCCGACTGGTTTTATGCGCCGGCCAACGTGGGCACCCGCATTAAGTCGCCGATAGAGCTGCTGGCCGGTATCAAGCGCACGCTCGGCGTGGAGCTGGCCGATAAGCGGCCCCTGATTGTATTTCAAAAAGCCTTGGGCCAAACCTTGTTTCAGCCCCCAAACGTGGCGGGCTGGGCTGGGGGGCGCAGCTGGATTGACAGCTCCACGCTGCTGTTTCGGCTGCAGCTGCCCCAGGTGCTGCTGAAAAACGCCGAAATAAACATCGCGCTGAAGGACGACGAAAACGATATCGACCCCCAGATGGCGCGGGCCGACCGCACTTTTCGGCAGCCGGTAGAGGCCAAGGTGAAGCTGGCTCCGCTGGGGCTGCTGCTCGCCGGCACGCCCGAGGCCCAGCAGCCGGCTCGGCTAAGCGAGTTTTTGCTGCAAGCACCCATTCGCCCCGACAACCTGCAGCTCGTGCAGCAAGTGGCCGGCAATGCCCCCGCCGAGGGCCGGCTGCGCACGATGGTCACCAGCCTGCTGAGTCTGCCCGAGTATCAGTTGATGTGAGAAGGTATTTCTGCCATCAACAACACTAAGAACGTCATGCTTGATCTGGCGTCCGCGCAGCCGAAGCATCTCTACCGCTTCGTTGCAATGCAACTCATTTACCACTGCGGTAGAGATGCTTCGACTGCGCGGACGCCAGATCAAGCATGACACAAGACCTAAAAATGCTATGACTACTTCCCGCCGCGACTTTCTGAAAACTTCGGTGCTGGCCAGCTCCCTGCTGTTCGTGCCCAAATTCCTGCACGCCCTCGACCGGCAGGGCGTGCAGCCGCTACGCAATTCCAACGGCAAACGCCTGGTAGTGGTGCAGCTCGGGGGCGGCAACGACGGCCTGAACATGGTGGTGCCCTTCCGCAACGACTTGTATTACAAAGCCCGGCCCACGCTGGGCATTCGGGCGCAAAGCGGCCTGCTGACGCTGGACAAAGATCTGGCTTTCAACCCGGCCATGACGCAGCTGAAGGCCTTGTATGACCAGGGCCAGGTGGCGGTGCTCAACAGCGTGGGCTACCCCAATCCCGACCGGTCGCACTTTCGCTCGATGGATATCTGGCAGAGCGGCTCGGCGGCCGACCAATACGTAACGACCGGCTGGCTGGGCCGCTACCTCGACTCGAACTGCCCGGCCTGCGCCGTGCCCTACAACGGGCTCGAAGTAGACGACACGCTGAGCCTAGCCATGAAGGGCAGGCAGCGTAAAGGTCTGGCGCTCAAGAATCCGGAGAAGTTTCACCAGGTCACCCAGAACCGGTTCATTAGGCAGGTGAGCGGCAAAGCGGCGGGCACCAGCGGCTCCGAGCTGGATTACCTCTACAAGACGCTGGCTGAAACGACTTCCTCCGCCGAGTATCTGTACCAGACGTCGAAAGTGTATAAGTCGAGCATTGCCTACCCCAACACGGAGTTTGGCAAAAACCTGAAGACAACTGCCGAGCTGATTAATTCCGGCATCGAGTCGCGGGTATTCTATGTGTCGTTGACGGGCTTCGATACGCATGTGCGGCAGCAGGAGCAGCAGGGCAAGCTGCTTGGCGACCTATCCGGCGGCCTGGGCTCTTTTGTGGAAGACCTGCGGAAAAGCGGCCAGCTGGACGACACCCTGATTCTGGTGTTCTCCGAGTTTGGCCGCCGCGTGACCCAGAACGCCAGCAACGGCACCGACCACGGCACGGCCAACAATGTGCTGCTGTTGGGCGGCGGCCTGCGCCAGAAAGGCATTCTCAACGACGCGCCCGACCTGCTCAACCTCGACCAGGGCGACCTGAAGTACCAGCTCGACTTTCGCAGCATCTACGCCACGCTGCTCCGCGACTGGCTCGGGGCCGACGACAAGGCCATTCTGGGCAGCAAATTTGCCCGGCTGCCGGGCCTGGTGTAGCCTGCACTAACCCGCCCACGGTATTTTTCAGCGCTTTTGAATACGGATTAACAGGCCCGGTTGTGCAGCAGCCGGGCCTTTTTGTAGGCTGGCTGGCTAGCGGCGGAAGCTGAAGCCCAGAAAATACTCTTGGTCAATTTCTGTGGTCAGGGCCAGGTGCGTGCCGAAATCTACGATGACGTTGTCGCTCAGATGCAGCTGGGGCCCCACATTGAAGGAGGCTTGCCAGGCCGCCTGGCGCGTGTCCCAGATGCCGACTACTTCAGCAAAAGCCGATAGGAACGCAGAAAACTCGTAGTCGATGGCCGTGCTGGGAGCCAGCATCAGAAAGCGCTGCCGCAGGTCACCATCGTAGCTCAGGTCGCTGCGAAGCTGGAGCTGGAGGTTGAGCTGTTTGCTGAAATCGTGGCTATAGGGTGCCATAAGGCCATATTCGGTGGCGCTGGTACCCACGGCGCGCCCCACCGGCAGGCGCGCGAAGCCGATAAGGGCCAGTGCGTCGGCTTGGCCGTCGGCCCCCAGCAGGTTGCGCTTCACCCGCACCGTCAGGTCCCCGAAGCCCTGGTGGCGCTCAGGCTCCTGCTGGTCCCGCGTGTGCTTTTTCCAGGAGTAGGAGCCGAACTCTGCCTGCACGTCAGTGTGCGTCGTCAGGCCCAGTTTGAGCAGCATGTAATTGAGGTAAATATCCTGCTTGCGGCCGTCTGACTCGCGCCGGGTCAGGAGCCGAAACACGTCACTTTCCAGCTGAAAATGCCCGGCATCAACTGTAAACGGGCTTTCAGAATAGCCCGGCCGGTCGGGCCGCAGCTCTTCCAGCGAGTCGCGCGGCACCGGCCGGAACAACGTGTAGGCCTGGCCTTTGGCGGGCGTATGCTGTGCCGTTTGGGCCCAGACCGATACCGATAAGGGGAAAAAGCCAGCCGTAGCCAGTGTGAGCAGTAAAAAAAAGCGCAAGAAGAAGCGGTTTAGGGTAGAGTTGGTGCAAATACGCAGCTAGCCGCCGCCAGGATATACCGCCGCCTGGAGTGGTGGCAGTAGTGGCGCCCGGCTGCTGCCGGAGCGGCCTAAGAGCGTGTTTGTAAATTTAAAAAAAGTCGATTCCGTCATGCTGAGCGCAGTCGAAGCATCTCTACCGCAGTACTAATTGACTTTATCATTGCAGTAGAGATGCTTTGACTGCGAAGCCGCCAGATCAAGCACGATATGAAAAGCAAAATCTCAAACCCGCTCTAAAACGGCACCATCACTTTCACGCTCAGGTTGCGGCCCATGTTGTAGATTCCGCTGCGGCCATCGGGTGAGGCGGTGTAGTACTCGAAGTATTTCAGGCGGTTCAGGTGCGACTGATAGGTGGTATTGAACACGTTATCGAGCTGCACGAAGAGCTGGCACCACTCGCGCCGCTGGGGCCCGGCCACGATGGTGGTGCCCGCACCCAGGCCCAGCAGCGTGTAGCCAGCCGTGCGGGTTTCGGTGTTGTCGACGGCGTAAAAATTGTTCTGCGCGGCGCTGTAGTCCACCACGGCCCGCACGTAGCTGCCCGTCAGCGGCCCCACGGCGCGGGGGCTGGTAAAGCGCACTTCGGAGCGGGTGCGCAGCGGCGGAATGAAGGGCAGGTATTTGGCCGCCGCGCCGTTGGCTTCGAGTAGCGCGGCTTCCTTGTTGAGGCCCGTTACGTAAGCCAGGCTGTTGTTGAATTCCAGCCCCGGCAGGCTTTTCGGATGCAGGTTCACGGTGGCCTCGGTGCCGTAGAGCTGCGCCCGGCCCTGCTGATATTGGTAGGTGGTGTTGCCCGGCACGATGACCACCGGCTGGCCATCCGCATCGTTTAGCCGGGCCTGATAGATGTAGTTGTCAATCTGATTGTTGAACACGCTTACGCTCACTTCCGCGTCGGGCAGGTAGACGCTCAGGCCCAGGTCTTCCTGCAGGCTGAATTCGGGCCCAAAGCTGCGGTTGCCCAGATACACGATGTGCGCGCCGGGGTCGAGGCCGTTGGAGCCCACCTCCGTAATATTAGGAGCCCGGTAGCCCCGCGCCACGTTGGCCCGCAGCACCAGCTTCTCCGACAGCAGATACGTGGCGCCCACGCTGGCCGATATGCCTTGGTAGCGGGTCCGGAAATCGGCGAACTGCGGGGGCGTGCCGGCGGCATTCTCCGCGCGGCCCTGGCGGGCAAAGCCGGTGGCCGGATTATCTTCCACGTAGAAATCGGGCCACTGCAGCGTCCGGGTGTCGTAGCGCAGGCCCCCGGAAAGGTCGAGCTTGCCGAAGGTGCGCTTCAGAAACACGTAGCCGCCCACGTCGAAAAGCGTGTAGTCCGGAATCGGGAAGTCGGTGGCATCCCGGTTGGTGTTGGTTTGGTACATTCCGTTCAAGCCTACTGTAGTTTCAAGGCCCTGCCAGGTGGGAGCGGCGTAGCGCAGGTCGTAGCTGTAGGTGTTCAGGGCCACGTGCAAGCCAGCTTGCCGGGGCGCGGTGGGGTGGTTATACTCGCGCCGGATGTTCTGCTGCGCCCCCAGCAGGGCGTTTACCTCGCCCTGGCCCAGCCGAATGCGGGTGCGGCTGAGCAGCCGGTAGTGCTGAATGTGCTGGTGCAGGTCATTGATGCGGTACGTTCCCAGCTGCTCGGTCGGCACCACGGGCCGATTCTTCAGAACATCCTGGCTGCCGTCGAAGAGCTGGCGGGTAAACCGGCGGCTCAGCGAGTCGCGGCTGCCATCCGGAATTTCCTGCAGGTTGTCGTATAGCGTGGCGTATAGGTGAGTCGAGCCCCAGGCTTTTTCCACGCCCGTCATCGTTGTCAGGTTCAGCTCCCGAAAAGCCGTGCCGTACACGCGCCCATCCAGGGCATTGCGGTAGGCCTGGGCCAACCGGTAGGAGGCGCGCGCCGCGTACTGCCAGCCGTGCTGGTTGTAGTGGAGCCCCAGCGAGGTTCCCACGAGGTTATTGTTGGTCTGATACTCACTCAGGGCTTCGCCTTGCAGCGTACCCGCCGGGCCGCTGGGCAGGCGCGGCAGCATGTTTATAACGCCTGCCACGGCATCGGAGCCATAAATCAGGCTGGCTGGGCCCTTCACCACCTCAATCCGGTCGATGTCGTATTGGTCGATTTCGATGCCGTGCTCGTCGCCCCACTGCTGGCCCTCCTGGCGCAGGCCGTTGTAGAGCGTCAGCACGCGGTTGTAGCCCAGCCCCCGAATGAAGGGCTTGGAAATATTGGGGCCCGTCGTCACGGCGCTCAGGCCCGGCACGCCCTTCACGGCCGCGTCTATCACGTTGCCACTGTTGTTGAGGCTGATTTCGCGCCGGCTCAGCACCGCTATGGGTACCGGGCTCCGCCGAATTTCGGTGGCCCGCGACACACCCGTAACGACCACTTCCGCCATGTTGGCGGGCGTGACCTGCAGCTCCGTATTCACCGTGGTCAGCTGGTTGGGCTGCACGGTGGCCGAAACCTTGCGCGTGGTGTGGCCCAGAAAGGAAAAAACCAGCTGGTAGGGCCCCGGCGCAACTTCCAGCCGATACTCACCCGCGCTGGTGGTGGTAGTGCCGGTGGTGGTGCCAGCCAGCGCTACGCTTACCAGCTCCAGCGGCTGCCCAGCCGCCGTTACGCGGCCTCCAATGGTACCGGTTTGGGCCACCGCCGGGGCCGCCCCGGCCAACAGGCTGCCGATTACGACTAGAAGCAAACGGATAGTAAGGTGTGTAGTCATTTTGAGTGCAGCTTAAAAGTATTTTTAGACTTGTCTAAAAGTATGCGTACAAAAAAGCGCAAGACCAGATCGGCCTTGCGCGTAGAGGCTACTTGAAAAAGGTGGTGAACAGCAAGTAGGAGTTGAGCAGAATGATGATGCCGGATACCGTCCAGGCCAGCACCTGCAGAGCCATATGATTGGCAAAAACGCCCATTTTGGCCTTGCTGCCCGTGAACAGTACCAGCGGCACCACCGCGAAACTAAGCTGCAGCGACAGAATAACCTGGCTCAAGACCAGCAGGTCGGCGGTACCTTTCTCACCGTACAAAATCGTGACAATCAGGGCCGGAACTACGGCTATGCTGCGCGTCACTAGCCGCCGCAGCCAGGGGCGCAGCTTCAGGTGCAGGAAGCCTTCCATCACAATCTGGCCGGCCAGCGTGCCGGTCAGGGTCGAATTCTGACCCGATGCCAGCAGCGCAATGGCAAACACGGCACTAGCCGCGCCAGCTCCCAGTACCGGAGCCAGCAGCTTGTGCGCATCGTTGATATCGGCTACGTCGAACATGCCGTTGCTGTGGAAGGCCGCGGCGGCCGTTACCAAAATGGCGGCATTCACGAAAAAAGCCAGAAACAGCGCTACCGTCGAGTCGATGGTGGCGAATTTGATGGCCATGCGCTTGCCGGGCTCGGTCTGCTCAATCTGCCGCGTCTGCACGATGCTGGAGTGCAGATACAAGTTGTGGGGCATCACGGTAGCGCCCAGAATGCCGATGGCAATGTAGAGCATGCCCGGATTGGTAATAACCTCTTTCTGGGGCACCAAGCCTTTGGCAATACCCAGATAATCGGGGTGGGAAACCAGGATTTCGTAGAGAAAGCAGCCGAAAATAATGACGATAAGCCCCGCCACAATGCTTTCAATGACCCGGAATCCTTTGTTCTGAAAAAACAGCACCACCAGCACATCCAGAATCGTCAGCACCACGCCCCAGGGCAGGGGCAGGCCAAAGAGCAGATTGAGGGCAATGGCCGAGCCAATGACTTCGGCCAGGTCGCAGGCGGCAATGGCTATTTCGCAGAACACCCACAGCACCATGGCCACGGGCTTGGAGTAATGGTCGCGGCAGGCCTGGGCCAGGTCACGCCCCGTCACGATGCCCAGCTTGGCGGCCAGGTGCTGGAGCAGCATGGCAAACAGGTTGGAAATCAGAATAACCGACAGCAGCGTGTAGCCGTAACGAGAGCCGCCGGCAATGTCGGTAGCCCAGTTGCCGGGGTCCATGTAGCCTACTGCTACCATGAGGCCCGGCCCCCAGAAGGCCATCAGCTTGCGCCAGAAGGAAGCATTGGCCGCGGGCACCTTGATGGAGGCGTATACTTCACTCAGGGAAGGAGCCCGGCGCTCATGACGCCAGCCAGGATGCTTTTCGATGGGGGTAGGGGTGGGGGTTTGTACGAGTGGCGGCATAACGAATAGAGGCAAAGCGCTCTACAAAGAAACGGATTTTTAGAGTAGCCTAAAATCTTTTTTAAGCCCACTTAAATACCGTCTCAGTCGAAAAAAGTTGCGAAGCGCCCGGGGGTAGTTTTTTTTCCTGGACCTTTGCGGGCCTTTCCCGTGCCTTTTACCCCGTTATGGCTTTTCCCCGCGCCAAGCTTCGCCTTGGAATATTGTCGCTTGTCGTGAGCCTGGGGCTGGTAGCCATCAAGTTTTACGCCTACTTTCTAACCACCTCGCAGGCAGTGCTCACTGATGCGCTGGAGTCGATTATCAACGTCGTAACCAGCGGCTTCGCGCTCTACAGCCTCTACCTGACGGACCTGCCCAAGGACGAAAACCACCCGTATGGGCACGGCAAAGTGGAATACCTGTCGGTGGGCTTCGAGGGAGCCCTGATTCTGATTGCCGGGGTCTATATCTTTTATAGTGCCGTGATGGCCGTGCTGGAGCCGCACACGGTGGCCCGCCCCGACGCGGGCATGGCGCTGCTGGCCATTACGGCCCTGGTGAATCTGGGCGTGGGGTTCGTGCTGGTGCGTTCGGGTAAGAAGATGAACTCGGTGGCAATGGTCGGCGACGGGCAGCACTTGTACATCGACGCGCTCAGCACCCTCGTGTCGTGCGTGGCGCTGGTGCTGGTTATTCTCACCGGCAACGTGCTCTTTGATGCCGGCGCGGCTCTGTTGCTGGGCGTGTTCATCGTCGTCAATGGCTTCCGGATGGTGCGTCGCTCGGTGTCGGGCCTGATGGACGAGTCGGATGTATCCACCGTGGAGCAGGTAATTGCCGAGTTGCAACGCCACCGCCTGCCGCCCTGGATTGATGTGCACAACTTGCGCGTGCTGCGCTACGGGGCCAATCTGCACATCGATTGCCACATGCAGATGCCCTATTATTTCAGCCTGGAAGAAACCCACAACGAGCTGAACCGCATCGAAGACCTGATTAAGCGGCGCTTCGACGTGGAGGTCGAAATGTTCGTGCACGCCGACCCGTGCACGTTTGTGGCCTGCTCGCTGTGCCACATGCCCGAGTGCCCGGTGCGGCAGCACGCCTTCGCCCAAGAGGTCAGCTGGAACCTGACCAACGCAGTGAAAAACGAGCGGCACCGGCTGGGCTAAGCTGCCGCAACAGCCCTGGATAGCCATAAAAAAGGCGCTACGGGTTTCGCAGCGCCTTTTTTATGTGTTACTACAAAAGTCAATTAAGCTGTGCCAACAGTACGCAAAGAGAACGTCATGTCGAGCACAGCGAGACATCTCGCGTGCCGTCGTAAGGGCGTATTTGGGATGTTGATTTTCGGGTCCTGCCTGATCTGGCGTCCGCTTGCTGAAGCACCGCTACCGCCACAGTGCTTGCGTTTACCACTGCGGTAGCGATGCTCCGCCAAGCGCAATATGACGTTCAAAACAGATAAAATGCCTGCCAAAGCGCCCCTGCTCACCGGCTCTAGCGGAACAATTCTACCCAGCCTTTGGTGGTCGTGCCGCTGGCATCGGTGAGCAGGTAATAGTACAAGCCGCTGGGTTGGGTGTCGCCGTTCCAATCGTTGTTGTAGTTAGCGGCCTCTTTTACCAGGCGTCCCCAGCGGTTGAAAATCTGGATTTTGCTGTTGGTCGGCTCAGTCGATAACACGAAAACATCGTTCAGGCCGTCGCCATTGGGCGTGAAAACGTTGGGTATTCTCGACTCGGGCACCCGGATGTTGACCTCGGCCAGGGTTTCGTCGCAGGGCGCCGCATTGCCGATGGCCACCGCCGCCCGCAACCGAATCCGGTAGATGCCCGCTACGTCGAATTGCTTGGTAGCCGCAGTGGCGGAAGTGGAAAAGAACTGCTCGTCATCGGCTGTAGGCTGCCCGTTGCCCGCCACGATGCGCTGATACGACCACCGGTAGCGGGCCGTCGTGGTGGGCTGGCTTGCAGTGGCCTTCGTGTGATTGGTGAAGGTGAAAACCAGCGGCGGCAACGAGAGGCTACGCCCCGCCAGGGCCGCCGAGTCGGCCCGGAAAGCGGGCGTGAGGGGCAAGGCTACCCGCACGAGCACGGAAGTGGTATCGGTGCCGCAGGCCGTGGCCTGGCTGCCCGTAACGGTAAGCTTGTAGCGGGTCGTGGCCAGGGGCTTGACAGTAATAAGTGCTCTATTCAGATCGTTGCTGCTCAGTCCGTTGGCAGCCGCCCACTGGTAGGTAAACGTCTCCTGGGCGTTGCCGGCGGGGCGGGTGGCGCTGGCCGTGATATTGACCGGGGAGCCGGCACACACCACGGGCTGGGCGGCACGGGCTTGGGCCTGCAGGCGCTGCTGCACGCGTACCAGCACCGAAGCCGTATCGGAACAGGTGCCTTCCCGGAAGTCGAGGCCCAGAATCCGGACTTTGTAGCGCGTCGTTACCGCCGGGGTCACTACTACATCCGGGCTGTTGAGCTGGGCGGTGGGGAGCCCCGGCGCGGCTTCCCACAGGTAGCCGTAGCGCGTCGTGGTGCCGTTGATGGAGTCGGGCCGGAAGGGCGCGGCGCGGAGGCTGACTGAGCTGCCACTGCACACTTCGGGACTAGCCGAGCCGGCCACGATTTTGGCAAAATTGCCCTGCTCGATTTTTAGAACAATAGTGCGGTACTGAATGCCTTTAATAGGGCAGGCATTGTCCTCGATTTTGAGCGGGATGCGGTACGTTTTGCCCAGAAAAGCTTTGTCGGGCTGAATGCGCAGGATAGCCGCCGGGGTTTTCGTACCATTGCCCAGCAGCTGCAACGTGGCCACATCGGACGGCAAATACGTAGGGGCGGCCAGCGTCGGGAGCGGCGGGTCCAGCTCCGGATACGACACCGACAGAATATCACTGGGGTTGAGGTCGGTGAAGCGGAAGCGGACTTCGGTGTAGTTGCAGGTGTAGGCCGTAACGAAGGTAGAATCGCGGGAGTTGACGATGCGGACCCCCGACTTGGCGAAGCCGCTGCCGATGGGTGGTTCCGGCTGCTGGTTGGTGTTGCAGTCGATAACGACCACCAGCATATCGCGCCGCACCTGGCCTACTTTGTAGTACACGCGCTGGCCGTTGGTGCTGGTGGCCCGGCGGTATTCAGCTACTTGGCCTACTACCACATACTTGTTATCGGGCGAGTTGATGGCCGGGTTATAGAGGCTAGGTGTGAAGGTGAAGCTGCCTTGGCTCGGGTCGAAGTTGAAGGCTGGGGTAGCTGCTTTCAGGGGGCAAGTCCCGGTGATGTTGAAGGATGGAATGGGGTAGGTGGGGCTGTAGGTACCTTGGCTGGTAGCAATATAGGCCCCGCAAGGCACGCCGTTCGGGGGCGTCAGATCGATGAAGCGGCCGGCCGCGGTGTAGGACTTGTAGCTGTTGGGCTCGTTGCAGCCCACCAGCGGGTTGGCCAACGTATACACCAGCGAATCGCCGTCGGGCTCGGTGGCGGCAAACGTAATGGTGCGCTGCTGCTGATAGCACACAAACGGAATCGGAATATCGAGAGGCTGGTACTGGGCCGAGGTATTCTGAATGGTCTGGCCGTTGGGCAGCAGGTTGTTCAGCCGCGCCTCCAGATAGATACGGCCCCCGTTGGCGTTGATGTTGGCGACGGTAGGACGGGCGTTGTCCGTTACGCTCAACACCCATTCGGCGGCCGGCGGCAGGGTGAGGGTTGCCTCGAATGTGCCCTTCTCGTAGTTGGTGCGTAAGCCGCTGCCGCATTGGCTGGGGCCGCCGGCAATGTTGGCGCAATACGGGCTGCCGGCTTCCACGCTGCCCGCCAGATTCATCTGCACGGTGCTGCCGCCGGCGCAGCCCGTGGCCCGGTAGTTCAGGCTTGGCTTGATGGCGCTGAACAGCTCACCGCCGCAGTCCCGGAAGATGGTGAGCGAAACCTTGTAGCGGTTGTTGCCCAGAGCTTCATAAGTGAGCTGGCCTCCCTGCAGGTGAGAAGCCTGGGCGCGCGACGCCCCCACCAGCACCATACCCCAGGCAATGATAAGAATGTAGGTAGCATAGAGAAGTTTCTTCATGCACGAAACGAAGAGGTAGGCACTAACAAGATGAGTAGCGGGAACAGGCAAAGCAGTGCCGTAAGATAGGTATATGCCGTTTTACCAGTATAGAAAACGAGTGTTGTTGTTTGCTGCCCACTGAAGTTGAATAGAAAGATGATCCAATACAACACATGCAGCCTGCCGGTTTCTGTACTTAGGCAGTATGTCTTAGCTTTAGCCCATCCGCTCCACTCCACTAGCTGTTTCGCGTGGCTCTGTGGCCCACGCCACTTCACTTCTCCCGTTTTGCCGAGGGTTTTTTCGCCCTTCCGTTCGTTTGCGTTCATGAAGAAAAAAGTACCCCAGCTAATTTTTCGGGTCACTGGCGGGGCTGCAGGTGTGCGGCAGCCATGGCGGAGCACGGTGCTTCTGCTACTGTTGTGGATGGGGCTGGTGGGGCCCGCCACCGCTCAGGTCGATACCTATGCTTTCACTTCTTCACAAGGCACTTTCACGCCCATCAGCGGCGGCACGGTGCTGCCCGCCCTGGCCGCCGATACGTATCTGTCCGGCGTTATTCCCCTGGGCTTTAGCTTCGTTTTCGACGGGGTGCCCCACACGCAGGTAAAAGCCTCGTCGAATGGCTGGCTGACCTTCAATACCAGTGGCACCAGCAATACCTCGGGGGCGCTGGCGGCGGCTCCGGCGGCTACCCGCCCGCTGGTAGCGCCCCTGCTCGACGACCTGGACGGCAACCCCGCCGGGGCCACGGCCACGGGCAGCTACCTCACTACCGGTACGGCCCCCAATCGGGTGTTCACGTTTGAGTGGTTGAACTGGGAATGGCGCTGGAATGCCGTGGGGCCGGTTATTTCGTTTCAGGTGAAGCTCTATGAGAGTTCCAACCGGGTGGAGTTCAGCTACCGCCAGGAGTCGGCCCCGGCGAATGCTACGCCCACGTTGGGCGCTTCAATTGGGTTGGCGGGCACTGGCACCGGCAGTGGTTCCTACCTCTCGCTGAGCGATGCTACCGCTGCTCCGACGGCCAGCCCAACCACCGAGAATACCAGTATCAATGCCAAGCCCGCCACCGGCCAGGTGTACGCCTTCACGCCCGCTCCGCTGGCCGCCTGCCCGCAGCCCCGCACGTTGCGGGCCACCGCGCTGACCAACACTACCGCCAGCCTGACCTGGGCCGCGGCCGGCAGCGGTACCTTCAGCCTGCAATATGGCCTCTCTGGTTTCACGCCCGGCTCCGCGCAGGCTACCACGGTGGCCACTGCCACCAATACAGTTACCCTCACCGGCCTGACCGCCAGTACCAGCTATGACTTTTACGTCACGCAGGTTTGTGGCACCAGCGGTACCAGCAGTATCAGCGCCCCAGGCACCTTTATAACCCGCGCCGTAGCTCCGCCCGCCAATGATGGTTGCGACAATGCCGTGGTGCTCACGCCCACGGCGGCTAACGCGGCTTGCTCGGCGGCCACCGGCGGCACCCTGGAAGGAGCCGGTGCCACGCTCGCGCTGGCCACGCCGGTAGGCACGGCCGACGATGACGTGTGGTACCAGTTTACGGCCACCAGGGCCCTGCACACCGTGACGCTGACGGGCACCGGCGACTACGTGCAGGAGCTGCTGGCCGGCAGCTGCGCCATGCTCACCTCAGTAGCCTTTTCCGACCCCAACGCCCGAACTTATACCGGCCTGACTGTGGGCAATACCTACTTCGTGCGCGTCTATTCTTATGGGGCCACGCTGCCCACGGCTACGGCAGCGGCGTTTACCATCTGCATTACAACTCCCGTTGCTCCCGCCAATGATAGTTGCGACAATGCCGTGGTGCTCACGCCTACGGCGGCTAACGCGGCCTGCTCGGCGGCCACCAACGGCACCCTGGAAGGGGCGGGGCCGACGGGGGGCTTACCCACGCCGGTAGGCACGGCCGACGATGACGTGTGGTACCAGTTTACGGCCACCAGGGCCCTGCACACCGTGACGCTGACGGGCACCGGCGACTACGTGCAGGAGCTGCTGGCCGGCAGCTGCGCCATGCTCACCTCAGTAGCCTTTTCGGACTTCAACGCCCGAACCTACAGTGGCCTGACCGTTGGCATGACCTACTTCGTGCGCGTCTATTCCCGCCCCGACACGCCGCCGACCGGAACGGCTGCCGGTTTCACCATTTGCGTAACAACCCCGGTTTCTCCGGCCAACGACGAGTGTGCTGCTGCCGTTACGCTCACGCCCGAAGCGTTGAACGCTGCCTGCTCGGCACCTACCAGCGGCACAGTGGAAGGGGCCGGGGCTACGGCCGGACTGGCCGCCCCGGCGGGCACGGCCGACGATGACGTATGGTATAAGTTCACGGCCACCGGCACCAGTCACACCGTGTTCCTGACGGGCAGCGACATGGTACAGCAAGTGCTGTCGGGGGTGTGTGCCAGCTTGGCCCCAGTCGGCTTCTCCTATTCCAACGCCCGCACCTACACCGGCCTGACTGTGGGCGCTACCTACTTCGTGCGCGTGTATTCTCACAGTGCCGCGCCGCCTGCCACTACCGCCGCGGCGTTTTCAATTTGCATTACTACTCCCGCGCCCGTTGTAGCGCCTGTCAATGATGCCTGTGTCGATGCGGTAACGCTTACGGCCAACGCTGCCGCCGCGTGTTCGGGTGCTACCGCTGGAACGGTAGCCGGCGCGGGCCCCACGGCGGGCCTGGCCACGCCGGTAGGCACCGCCGACGATGACGTGTGGTATACGTTCACGGCCACCGGCCCGGGCCACGTCATCACCCTGGCTGGCTCGGGCGACTATGTACAAGAGGTATTGTCGGGTACGTGTGCTACGCTTGCTTCCGTGGCTTTCTCCGATCCAAACACCAAAGCCTACCCCGGCCTCACGGCTGGAGCAACGTATTACGTACGCGTGTATTCCTACGGGGCGGCCGTACCTACGGCTGCCGCCGCTGCTTTCACGATTTGCATCACTTCCCTGCCGGTCAATGATGAGCCTTGCGGGGCCATTCCGGTTCCGGTAGCTGCCGGCTGCGTATCATCTGTTCAGGGCTCCACTAGTGGCGCAACGTTTACTACGCCCCGCGGCTATGCCACGCCCGGGTGTGGAAATGCGGCGGAGCCAGTCGACGTCTGGTTTAAGTTTGTGACGGCGGCGGCCGGCCCCGGCAGCACTGCGGGTAGCGTTAGTGTGAATGGTACGCCGGCCGGACAGGTTCGCGTATTTTCGGCGGCTTCCTGCACTGGCCTGCTCACGCAGGTGGGCTGCAAGGCAAGTGCTGCCCCCGGCGGAGCGGGTACTCTGGAGCTGACCGGCCTCGTGCCCAATACAACTTACTATGTGCTTGTGGCGGGCTATAGCTCGACCAGCGCGCCGGGCTCTTTTACGATTTGCGTAACGCCACCGGCCACCTGTGCGGCTCCTGCGGGCCTGTCGGCTGCGACTATCACGCTAAGCTCCGCCACGCTAAGCTGGACGGTAAATACTGGCAGCGGCCCCTTCACCGTCGAATACGGCCCGGCGGGTTTCACGCTTGGCACGGCGCAAGGCACGGTCGTTACAGCCACGGCGGCCACGCTGGCCCTGACTGGCTTGGCGGCTAACACCAAATACGAATTCTACGTGACCCAGAATTGCGGCGGCACCAACGGCAACAGCATTCGCTCCGGCCCGGCTGCCTTCACGACGCTGGCCCCGCCGCCAGCCAACGATGAGTGTGCTACGGCTACCAGCGTGGCCGTGCAGTTTGGCAGCTCTTGTGGCACTCGGGTCGTAAGCAGCAACGCTGGCGCTACGGCTTCGGCTGGCGTCGCTGCGCCTAGCTGCTCCGGCTACCGGGGCGGCGACGTCTGGTTTCGGGTGGTAGTGCCCGTCACGGGTAGCATCATTGCCTCCACCGACTCGGTGGCCGGCAGCGACGTTGCTGCTACGGGGCTGGTCGTTTACGCGGGTGCCTGTGGCAGTCTCACGCAGGTCGGGTGCGACAATACTAGTGGGCCTGGGGATTTCTCGTTGGTTGAGCTCAATAGCCGCACTCCCGGCGAGGTGCTGTATATCCGCGTGTTTGCTTACGATAATGCGCAGTTTGGCCGCTTCCGGCTCTGTGTGCGCTCCACTACGGTTTGCCCGGCCCCCGTGGGACTGAGCGCTACCAACGTGGCCACCACCAGCGCCCGGCTCACCTGGGCCGTAACCGACCCGATTGCCGGTGCAACGTTCAGCGTGGAATACGGGCCGCAGGGTTTCACGCCGGGTTCGACGGCGGGCACTCGCCTCACGGGCCTCACGGGTACTTTCACCGATATATCCGGCTTGACGGCCAGCACAGCGTACTGCTTCTACGTGACCCAGAGCTGCGGTGCTTCGGGGGCTACCAGCGGGGTCAGTGCTGCTGCTGGCCCGGTGTGCTTCACCACCTTGTCGCCGGTGCCGGTCAATAATGAGGTGTGTGGGGCCGTGGTGCTACCAGTTGCGGTGAACTCCTGCACGCCCGTTGCGGGCTCTACTTTCGGGGCCACGACTACCGCGCCTACCGGCTACGCAAACCCCGGCTGCTCCACCTCGAATGCGCCGAAAGACGTGTGGTTTGCAATGACGACGCCCACTGGCCCCGCCGGCTCAGCCCTACAGCTCACTACCACAGGCAACCCGGCGGGCCAGGTTCGTATTTTCACGGCTGCTACGTGTTCCACGGCGCTTACCCCGGTGGCGTGCCGGGCCAGCGCGGGCAACAACCAAACGGTAGGCTCGTTTCAGGTCGCCGTAACGCCCGGCACCCGGTATTACGTGATGGTGGCGGGCTATGCCTCCAACGATGCCACGGGCAGTTTCACAATTTGCGCCCAACAAACCGTTCTGAGCAATGCGCCGGAGCTGCCGGGTGGTGAGGTAAGCGTATTTCCGAACCCTAGGAGCGCTGGGGCAGTGCTGACCTTGCGCATTCGCGGAGCCGAGCAGGCGCGCATGGCCCAGGCCACGCTGCTCAATACGCTGGGCCAGCACATCCTGACTCAGTCGGTGGCCGTGCGCGGCGGAGTGGCAGAAGCCCCGCTGGCCGTGCCAGGACTCGCCGCAGGCATCTATACCCTGCGGGTGACGGTGGGCGATTATATTATCACCCGAAAAGTGGTGCTGGAATAGGCTGGCCGCGGGCACTAGTCGGCATAAAAAAGGCTCCACGGGTCTCGTGGAGCCTTTTCCTGTAGCAATGTCTTTCCTATTCGATTACCAGCTGCTGCGTGTACCGCGCCGTTCCGGTTTGGGCCCGCACGGCATATAAGCCGGCGCTCAGGCCGCTGATGTTCAGCTGCAAATCAGATTGCCCGGCCACGAAGTCAGCGCTATACACCTGTCGGCCCAAGGCGTCCACCACGGTGGCCTGCACCGGGGCCGCTGAAGCTATAGGTAGCCTTACTGTTACGGTTCCCTGGGCTGGGTTGGGCCACAAACTCAGCTTGGGCACGCTCGCCTGAGAGCCGGTAGCCGTGGCGACATACGCCCGGTTCTCGAGCACGAAAAGCCGGTCGTCGCGGTTGCTGGTCGATAGGTAAACGCGGCCCGCCGGCGACACGCAAATGGCCCGCAGCCGCCCGAAGCTGAGGTAGCCATTGTCGGTGGAAATGGCGGTGCCGGCGGCGTTCAGGGGCATGTGTACCAGCTGGGAGCCTTTCAGCGTGGCCATGAGCAGGCTGTTGCGCCACTCCGGTATGGCCGGGTGGTCGTAGTAAGTGAGGCCCGCCGTGGCAATGGTGGGCGTCCAGGACCGCAGGGGCTGCGCCACGTTGTTGGCCAAGCAAAAAGTTTGCTCGGCGGGCAGGTTGCAGCTGCCTTCCACATTGGGCCAGCCGTAGTTGCGCCCCGGCTCAATAAGGTTAATCTCATCATCGTTGTTGGGCCCGTGCTCCGAGCTGTAAACACGGCCACTGGGTGCCCGCACCAGGCCCTGCGGATTGCGGTGGCCCAGCGTGTACACCCGGCTGCCGGGCGTGGGGTTGTCGGCCGGAATGGTGCCATCCAGATTCAGGCGCAGAATCTTGCCATTGAGCGAATTTATATTCTGCGCTTCGCCGGCCATTTGCGCGTCGCCGGTGGTCATCAGCAGGGTGCGGTCGGGCAGAATCAGCAGCCGTGAGCCGCTGTGCGTGGTCGCCGCCGGGATATTGCTCAGCAGCACCAGCGGGCTGCCAAGGCTACTGGTAGCGGGCGCATAGGTGTAGCGCACCAGCTTTTCTTTTAGTACGCTGCCATCGGTGTAGTTATACACAATATAGATGAACGGGGAAGTGGCGAAATCGGGGTGGAGCACCATACCCAGCAGGCCACTTTCGCTGACCCTCGTCACGTCCGGCACCGTAAGCAGCGGCAGCACCTGGCCGGAAGTAGGATTGACGCGGCTAATGCGGCCACCGTGCTCTGTCATCCAGATAAAGTTGTCGGGGCCCCATATCAGCTCCCAGGGTATGTCAAGGTTAGTAGCCAATGGCGTCACCGATACGGTAGTAGCCCCCACCTGGAAAGTGGTGGTCTGGGCCCGAGCAGCGGGGTAGCTCACCAACAGGGCCGATAAGGCGGTTAGTGCGGCAAAACGTTTCATAGGTAAATAGTTGAGAGTGAAAGAATAAGAATGTACCTAAGCTAACGAAATAGCGCCACTTACGGATTAGCTTGCTTGTGAGCCAGCGGCCGGTAGCTTTGCAGAAAGTCCTGAGCGGCTACGAACCCGGCTTTTTAATCAGCGTTTCCCATGCCTTTTACCGAGTACCACCACCCGCATCAGTACCGTATCAGCACCGACCCAACCCAGCTCGACGTAACGGCCATTCACCGGTATTTGGCCGAGGATTCGTACTGGGCCGCCAATATTCCACGCGCCACCGTGGAGCGAGCCATTCAGCATTCCCTCAACTTCGGCCTGTATGCGCCCGATGGCCGCCTGGCCGGCTTTGCCCGCGTCATCACCGACTATGCGTCGTTCGCTTGGCTGTGCGACGTATTCGTGCTGCCCGAATTTCGGGGTCAGGGCCTCTCGAAGTGGTTGATGACGTGCCTATGGGCCCACCCGGAGCTGCAGGGCCTGCGCCGCAAAATGCTTGCTACCCTGGACGCGCACGGGCTGTACACGCAGTTTGGCTTCGTACCGCTGGCGGCCCCCGAGCGTTTCCTGGAGCTGCGCACGGCCAACCCCTATGGTGCACCCACTGCCAACTAGGGCCGCCGCCCGGAAATCCATTCGCTACGCAGCCGAGTACATAGCCACATGATGCCTACCACTTTGGCCGCCCGCTGGCAGCAGCTCACCGCCACGCTCGGCATATCAGATGCCTTGCGCGAAGCCACTTTCCGGCAGCTGACGGCGGCCTACGAAGGCTCCGGCCGGCATTATCATACCCTGACGCATATTCGGGCGCTGCTCGAAACGCAGGAGCGGCACAAGGAGCTGATCCGCGAACCGGCGGTGGTGCAGCTGGCCATCTGGTTTCACGACGTGGTGTACAGTCCCCGGCGCACCGATAACGAGGCGCGCAGTGCCGTGCTGGCTCAGGACTTTATGTTCCAAACCAATCTGACAGCCGAGCAGCGCGCCCGCGTGGCCTTCCTCATTGAGCGCACCAAAGACCACACCCAGCCGCAGCTAGCCGCCGATACCGACCTGCATTTTTTCCTCGATGCTGACCTGCAGATTCTGGGCGCACCCGAAGCCGACTACTGGCAGTATGCCCGGCAGGTGCGGCAGGAATACCGCCTGGTACCGGATATGCTCTACCGCCGAGGGCGTCGGCAGGTGCTTGAAAAGCTGCTGCTAGCGCCCATTCTCTACCAGACCACCCTGTTTCGGCAGCTGCTGGATACGGCGGCGCGGCGCAATCTGCGCACGGAGTTGCGGCAGTGGGAGAAAGGAAGCTTGTAAGCATCAGCTGCTGAGCCAGCAGCGCGAATGTGCCTGATTGCAACGTGCGTTGGGGCGGTGGTGTCCTTGGCCCAGGCTTGCGTATGTTGCAGGCTCTTCCCGCTTTTCTCTGCTGCCAATGCGTTCTACCAATACGATCCTTCTGCCGCTGCTGGCGGGGCTGCTGCCCACGGCGGCGACTTTCGCCCAAACCCGGCCCGCAGCCGCCTCATCGGCCACGCCGCTCACCACCCTGACGGTCGATAAAATAATGCGCGACCCGGCCCAGTGGATCGGCAGCTCGCCATCCAATATTGGCTGGAGCGAAGACAGCAAGCGCATTTATTTCAGCTGGAACCCCGAGAAGGCCCGCCGCGACTCGCTCTACTCCACCACGCCCGACGGCCGCGCCATCCGCAAAGTCAGCCTGGCCGACCAGCGCGCCCTGCCCTCCACCGCTGGCGAATACGACCAGAAATACACCCGTAAGGTGTATGAGAAAGAGGGCGACATTTTTCTGCTGGATCTAACATCCAACAAGACGCGCCGCGTAACGCGTACTGCCGAGCGGGAAACCGACCCGGGCTTTGCGTTGCAGGGCAAGCTCATCAGCTACACCCGCGCGGGAAACCTCTACACCTGGGACCCCGCCACCGGGGAAACCACCCAGCGCACCGACTTCCGGCGCGGCAGCAAGCCCGCCAGCGGCCCATCCACCGATAAGGCTGAGAAGTTTCTGCGGGCCCAGCAGCTGGCGCTGTTCGATGTAGTTCGGCAGCGCGACCAGGACCAGAAAGCCCGGCAGCGCCTGCAGAAGGCCGTAGCCCGGCTAAGCCCGAAGGCCATTTACCTGGGCCAGCAAACAGTAGAAAACCTGCAGCTCAGCCCCGACGGCCGCTTCGTAACCTACCGCCTGGCGCAGGAGCCGACCGGCGAGAAAGTAGCGCTGGTGCCCAATTTTGTTACAGCTTCGGGCTTCACCGAAGACATATCGACTCGTACCAAAGTAGGAGCCCCCCAAACGGCGTATGAGCTGGGTATCTACGACATCGGCCGCGACACGACCTTCGTGCTGGGCTATAAGGAGCTCAAAGGCCTGGATGAGCTGCCCGCTTACCGCAAGGAATACGCCTTGCCCGCCAAGGCACCCATGCCCGCCGACTCGGCCAAAAATACCGCTGCCGCCAAGAAGCCAAAGCCCGCCACCGAAGTGCGCCGGGTGGCATCCTACGGCCCGTTCTGGTCCGAGAACGGGCAGCGCGCCTTCCTTGTCATCCGCTCCGCCGACAATAAGGACCGCTGGATTGTGAGCCTGGATCCGAGCACGCAGAAAATCAGCTTGCTCGACCGGCAGCGCGACGAATCCTGGATCAACGGGCCCGGTATCGGGTACGGGCCGGGCAACGTGGGGTGGCTACCCGACAACAAGCGCGTGTGGTTTCAGAGCGAAGAAACGGGCTACTCGCACCTCTACACCGTCGACGTGACCAGCGGCCAGAAGCAGGCCCTGACCAGCGGTCCTTTTGAAGTGCAGAAAGCGCAGCTGAGCCGCGACAAAAAGCGCTGGTACATCACGGCTAATAAAACGCACCCCGGCGAGCAGCATTTCTACCGCCTGCCCCTGGAAGGCGGTAGCCTCACCCAGATTACGACCATGCCCGGCGCCAGTGAAGTCACGTTGTCGCCGGATGAGAAAACTCTGGCCGTGCGCTACAGCTACACCAACCAGCCGTGGGAACTGTATGTAATGGACAACAAGCCCGGGGCCAAAGCCCGGCAGATTACGAACTCCCTGACCGAGGAATTTAAAAGCTACCCCTGGCGCGACCCCGAAATCGTGACTATCAAAGCCCGCGACGGGGCCGATGTCTATGCGCGTCTGTATCGGCCTGCCAAAGCTGAAGCCCAGGGGCCGGCGGTTATTTTCGTGCACGGAGCCGGCTATCTGCAAAACGCGCATAAGTGGTGGAGCACCTACTTCCGCGAGTATATGTTTCACAATCTGCTGGTCGATAAAGGCTACACGGTACTCGATATCGACTACCGCGGCTCGGCCGGCTACGGCCAGGCCGTGCGCACGGGCATCTACCGCTACATGGGTGGCAAAGACCTCACCGACCAAGTAGACGGCGCGAAGCTGCTGGCCGAGAAGTACGGCGTCAGTCCCCAGCGAATCGGTATTTATGGCGGTTCCTACGGCGGCTTCATTACCCTGATGGCTATGTTCACCCAGCCCGACGTGTTCAAGGCTGGGGCCGCGCTGCGCTCCGTCACCGACTGGGCGCACTACAACCACGGCTACACCGACAACATTCTCAACGAGCCTTATAACGACAGCATCGCCTACGCCCGCTCGTCGCCCATCTACTACGCCGACGGCCTGAAAGGAGCCCTGCTGATGTGCCACGGCATGGTCGATACCAACGTGCATTTTCAGGATATCGTGCGCCTCAGCCAGCGCCTGATTGAGCTGCACAAGGAAAACTGGGAGCTGGCCGTGTTTCCCGTCGAAGACCATGGCTTCGTGGAGCCTAGCTCCTGGACCGATGAGTACAAGCGCATCCTGAAGCTGTTCGAAACCAACTTGCGGCCCGGCGCGCCGGCTGCCGGTAGCAGTGGCGGCAACTAGAAAAGCTACTGTAGTCAACAGCCCGATTACGCGAGTAACCGGGCTGTTTCGTAGAAACGAAGCGCGACACAGTAGCGCCTGATAGCCACGTTACAGGTTGCGACAAATGGCCGGGGAAAACCAGGGCGTAGGGGAAAGTGTCTTTCCCGTCGCAAACCTTAAGCCACGCTAAGCGCTGCGTAGCGTATACCGCTCGTTTTTCGTCGCATTGCCCTTTGATATTCACAACGCCTTGCTTCGTCTTTTTCCGTTAGCTTTGCGGCCCGTTGCTTGACTGTAGTGGGCCACAAGCTTTGTTTTTCGACCCTGTCGCTAGATTGAACCCTGATGCCGTATCTATTTACCTCCGAATCTGTTTCGGAAGGCCACCCCGATAAAGTAGCCGACCAGATTTCCGACGCCATTCTCGACGAGTATCTGCGGCAGGACCCGGCTTCCAAAGTAGCCTGCGAAACGCTCGTCACCACCGACTTTGCCCTCGTGGCGGGCGAAATTAAGTCGACGGCGCACGTCGATGCCGAGCCTATTATCCGGGCCGTCATCAGCCGCATCGGCTATAATAAGCCGGAATATCTCTTCAACGCCGACACCTGCGAGGTGATGAACCGCCTGCACGAGCAGTCGCCCGACATCAACCAAGGGGTGGAGCGCGCCAGCGACGAGGAGCAGGGGGCCGGCGACCAAGGCATGATGTTCGGCTACGCGACCCGCGAAACGGCCAACTACATGCCATTGGCGCTGGATCTGTCCCACCGCCTGCTCGAAGAGCTGGCCAAAATCCGCAAGACGGGTCAGGAAATGACTTACCTGCGCCCCGACGCGAAAAGCCAGGTCACGATTCGCTACGCCGACGACAACACCCCCGAGGCTATCGATACCATTGTGGTCAGCACCCAGCACGACGACTTCGACGCCTCGGAGGATACCATGCTGGCCCGCATTTCCGACGACATTCGCCACATCCTGATTCCGCGCGTGAAGGCTGGCCTCGATGCCGAAACCCAGCTGCTCTTCACCGACCAGATTACTTATCACATCAACCCCACGGGGAAGTTCGTTATCGGTGGCCCCCACGGCGACTCCGGCCTGACGGGTCGTAAGATCATCGTGGATACCTACGGTGGCAAAGGAGCCCACGGCGGCGGTGCTTTCTCCGGCAAGGATTCGTCGAAAGTAGACCGCTCGGCGGCCTACGCCACGCGGCACATTGCCAAAAACCTGGTAGCGGCCGGCGTTGCCGATCAGGCCCTGGTGCAGGTTGCCTACGCCATTGGCGTGGCCGAGCCGGTAGGCCTCTACGTGACTACCTATGGCACCACCAAAGCCAAAGGTGCCAACGGCCAACTGCTCACCGACGGCGAAATCGGCGATAAGGTCAACAAGCTGTTCGATATGCGTCCCTACGCTATTATTCAGCGCTTTGGCCTGCGCAATCCTATCTTCGCCGAATCGGCTGCTTATGGTCACATGGGTCGTCCATCGGGTACCAAGGAAGTGACGATGGGCTCCGGCGAAACCAAGATTTTCGAAACCTTTACCTGGGAAAAGCTCGACTACGTTGATAAAATCAAAGCTGAGTTCAGCCTGTAGCTTACGGGTCGCTTAAGATTCCCGCAAGTATACCCCCCAATGAGAAGCCCCGCCGGATGCATCCGGCGGGGCTTCTCATTGGGGGGTATACTTGCGTTCAGAGTAAGTGGCAACTGCCACACGGCAGCGCTTAGCGTTACAAGTGACTCGTGACTTTCTCTTTGTGCTTCGTAATCTGACGGCGCAGGTTGTCAGAAGCCGCATCGGCCGCCGCTTCAAACGAGGCGGCGTCTTCCTGGCTGAAAAGGGTGGTACCCGGAATATGAAGCTTGATTTCGACGGTCTTGTTGTCGATTCCGTCTTTGTTGTTGAGTTTCATGATTACCTCGCCTTCCGTGACGCGGTCATAGAAGGTTTCGAGCTTGTCGAGGCGCTTCTGGATGAAATCGAGCAATTTTTGGTCGGCGTCGAAGTGCACCGAATGCATCTTTACTTTCATCGGTCGTAGGGTTTTGGGTAGAAAGAATGGAAACAACTAGGCCTTCGGATGGGCCTTCTCAAATACTGACTTGAGCTTATCGATCGATAAGTGCGTGTACACCTGGGTAGCGGCAAGATTAGCATGCCCCAGCAGTTCCTTAATAGCATTCAGATCAGCGCCCTTGCTGAGCAGATGCGTGGCAAAGGAGTGCCGCAGCACGTGCGGGTGCTGCTGGGAGGAAGCTGTCGTTATCTGGCCTAAATAATGCTTCACGGTACGATACACAAGCTTTTCGTAAAGGGGCTCTAGCTTATCCGTAACGAACAGGGGCCCGCGGGCGTTGTCTGAAGCGCCAAATTCAACCTGTTTCTGCGCTATATAGCGTTCTAGCACTAGAAGCAATGTTGGGTTCAAGGGCACGAGGCGCTGCTTGTTGCCTTTGCCAGTTACGCGCACGGTTTTGCCGCTCAGGCTTAGGTCTTCGTGCTTGATGCCTATCAGCTCGGAGAGCCGGATGCCGGTGCCATAGAGCATCTCCAGAATCAGCTGGTCGCGGGAGCCGACGAAAGTGGGGGCAAACGCGAAGGAGTTCAGCAAGCCGTTGAGCGAGTCTTCGGGTACGAAGTCGGGCAGCTTCTTGGCTACCTTCGGCGACTTGATGCGCAGCATCGGATTTTTGGTAACGACTCCAGTGCGCAAAAGAAATTTGTAGTAGGAGCGCAGGCAGGCAATTTTCCGGTTCACGGTGCGTGGGTCCATTTGCTGCTGCATCAGGGCCACCACCCACGAGCGGATCAGGGTGTGGTCAGCCTCGGCGGGTTCTGCTAGCTCAAACTCCGCTTTAAGGTAGGCGCTAAATTGCCGCAAATCAGTTTGGTACGACAGCACCGTGTGCGGACTATACCGTCGTTCGAACCGCAGATAATCAAAAAATAATTCCATACGCTGGCTGTCCTGCCGCTGGGGCCGGATACCCAATGTATGGAATTAAATCGGAAAGTACGAACGCGAAAAAACCGCCTGATTCGCTTGGAAAAGCAAATCAGGCGGTTTTTTCTACGAAGCAGCAAGCTGCGCCCTAGTAGTTATCGGTAGCGTACATCGTCTGCTTATACACCGCCTTTTCCTTCTGCTTACGCTTGGTAATAGAAGGCTTCTGGAAGAACGTGCGACGACGCAGCTCTTTCAGAACGCCGGTGCGCTCGAACTTCTTCTTAAAACGCTTCAAGGCACGGTCAACAGACTCGTTATCCTTAATCTGGACGATGATCATATGCTCAGTTGGAATGAAAAACTTTCTTCTTTAGGGGTTGCAAAGGTAACAGGCTCTTTCTTACTACGCAAGCCCTAATGAAGTTGCTTACTTACTTCAGTAACGTGCGGGCAATTACGAGCTTCTGAATCTCGGAAGTGCCTTCGCCGATGGTGCAGAGCTTGGAGTCGCGGTAATACTTTTCGGCCGGGTAGTCTTTGGTGTAGCCGTAGCCGCCAAAGATTTGCACGCCTTCGTTAGCGCAGCGCACGCACACTTCGGACGCGTACAGCTTGGCCATTGCCGATTCCTGGTTCACGTTCAGGCCCCGGTCTTTCATGTCGGCGGCGCGGTAGGTGAGCAGGGAAGCCGCTTCGATTTCGGTAGCCATATCGGCCAGTTTGAAGGAGATGCCCTGGAAGCTGGAAATCGGCTTGTTGAACTGATGCCGCTCCTGCGAGTACTGCAGCGCCGCTTCGAACGCACCCTGCGCGATGCCCAACGACAGCGCGGCAATAGAAATCCGGCCGCCGTCCAGCACCTTCATCGACTGGATAAAGCCTTCGCCCACCTTGCCCAGAATGTTGGCTTTCGGCACGCGGCAGTCGGTGAAGATCAGCTCCGTGGTTTCGGAGGCGCGCATGCCCAGCTTGTCGGCTTTCAGGCCGTGGGTGAAGCCTTCGGTGGGCTTTTCAATCACGAAGGCCGTCATACCATGCGAGTCGCCGACTTCGCCGGTGCGGGCGATAACAACGGCGATGTTGCCACTCTTACCGTGGGTAATAAAGTTCTTGGCGCCGTTCAGGATGTAGTCGTCACCATCTTCGATGGCCACCGTGCGCATATTGCCGGCATCCGAGCCCGTGTTGGGCTCCGTCAGACCCCAGGCTCCGATCCACTCGGCGGAGGCCAGCTTGGGCAGCCACTTATGTTTTTGCTCCTCGGAGCCAAACTGCAGGATGTGACCGGTGCAGAGCGAGTTGTGAGCCGCCATGCTCAAGCCGATGCTGCCGTCAATCTTGGCCAACTCGGCAATGGCCGTCACGTATTCGACGTAGCCAAATCCCGAACCGCCATATTCCTGTGGTACCAATACGCCCATCAGGCCCAACTCGCCCAGCTTTTTGAAGATTTCCACCGGGAACTCCTGGCTTTCATCCCACTTCATCATATCGGGTTTGATGTGGGTCGCGCCGAAGTCGCGCACCATCTGGGCAATCATTGTTTGATTTTCGGTGGCTACAAGTTCCATGAAAAAAGTGGTTGGGTGGGGGTACGTAGGTATAACTGGCTAAGGCCGGTTTTGGGTTTGCGAAAGTACGATTTTCGTCGCACAGAAGCCAGCGTCGGAATAACTGCCAAGCCCCGGATTTTGAAAGGGCGTGCCAATTCGGTTACTTTGAAGGTTTTTTAGGGGAAAATGCACCTGTTTACGCAGGGCGTTTCCATTGTACTCGAACCAGATCTTCGGCTTTATCAGCCTGCATGCAACAAACCGCTTTTCACCGTCTCCTGCGCCTCTGGCTGCTGTGCGTGCCATTGGCCGTACTATTCTCTGCCTGCACCACCTCCAAGTATTACCGGCAGAACATCATGTTCCGAACCCCAACCGGGGAAGGCGTGGATACTATGAAGCTGCGCAGTGTGGTAGGCCGCGCGACCCGCAACTATGTTATTCAGCCCAACGACTACCTGGAGGTGCGTGTATACACCAACAAAGGGGAGCGAATTCTGGACCCCAATGGTGAGCTGCAGTTTGGTGCTCCGGGCGGCAGCACCGGCGCTGGGGTTGGTGCTGCGAGTGGTGGCACCAGCGGCCGAGTCGGCCAAACGAGTGCTGGCGGCCGCAACAGCGGCGCAGTGGGCCGGCCCGGCCAAGGTGGCGGGCAGGCAGCAGGCGGCAGCGAGTTTCTGGTGCAAGCCACCGGATTTGTGAACCTGCCGATGGTAAATATGGTGAAGATGAGCGGCCTGACACTGCTCGAAGCCGATAGCACCCTGAAAATTAAGTACGACGTCTTTTATAAGGACTCCTACGTTGCCACACGGGTCACCAACAGCCGCATTGTGGTGCTGGGCGCTGCCGGTGGGCAGGTCATCCCGATGTTTAACGATAATATGAATCTGCTGGAAGTGCTGGCCTCGGCCGGTGGTCTGGAAGGCGGTGGCAGCTTTGGCGGTGGCGGCGGTGGCGGCGGCGGCGGTGGCCGGGGGCGTGCGTACAACATTCGCCTTATTCGGGGCGACCTGCGTAATCCGCAAGTACAGATAATTGATTTGTCCACCATTGAGGGCATGCGCCGGGCCAATCTACAGGTAGAGCCTAACGATGTGGTCTACATCGAGCCCGTGCGCCGTCCTTTCTTTGAGGCACTTTCTGATGCCGGATCCGTGTTTGGCCTGATTGGAGGCCTAGCAGGTATTCTGACCACCTACATCCTGGTGAAAGATCTTGTTGCTAAGTAGCCCACCCAGATCCGTATTGGAGGATTTGAGCCCGGAAGGCTCCACGA
Source organism: Hymenobacter elongatus (assembly GCF_004745955.1). Taxonomy (GTDB): domain Bacteria; phylum Bacteroidota; class Bacteroidia; order Cytophagales; family Hymenobacteraceae; genus Hymenobacter; species Hymenobacter elongatus. The sequence continues at coordinate 33,335 of NZ_SRLD01000033.1, forward strand.
CTAACTTGTAACGACGGAATGGCAGTAAACGAAAACGCGGAGCTGGAAGAGCTTATTCGCAATGCCGGTGGCACCGAGACCAACGCGGCCGAAGATGAAGGAGACGGGATAGACATTACCACCCTGCTGCTGGTGGCCCGTCGCAGCTTGCTCTGGATCGTGCTGCTCATCGCGCTGGGCCTTTCTGCTTCCTGGCTGCTTTTGCGCTACACCAAGCCGGTGTACAAGTCTTCGTCGCTGCTGAAGATTGATGAAAAAACTGAGGCTGGTGCCTTGGGCCTCGATGGTCCGCTGGGGCAGGCTGTGGGTGCCAGCAGCCTCAACAAGCTCTCGGGCGAAGTGGAGCTGATTAAGTCCAATATCATTTATGAGCGGCTCAAGGATTCGCTGGAGCTGGACGTAAATTACTATGTGGAAGGCACCGTGCTCGAAAATGAGCTGTATGGCGTGTCGCCTTTCAATGTAGAGTACAAGATTAAAGATCCTTCATTCTACAACACCAAGTTCAGCCTCACTTTCACCGGACCCCAGCAATTCCGGTTATCCTATCTCTATCAGGGCCAGGAAAGGACGGCTGATCATGCCCTGGGCCAGCCAGTACTCGTGCCGGGCATGGAACTGCTGCTGACCGCTACGCCGCTGCTGACGGATGAATCGCGGGAGAAAAACTACCATTTCGTTATCAACGACGAGGGCGCGGTTAACAACTACCTCAACACCAACCTGAGTGTGGACATTGTCAATCCGGATGCGAATACCATTCAGATTGGCTTCACAGACTTTAACCCCGCTAAAGCCCGGGCCATCGTCAATAAGATTGACACGGTATACCTGCAGGAAAAGCTGGCCAAAAAGCAGGAAGCTACGGCCCAAACGCTGCAATTCCTGGATAAAACCCTGACTGAGAATCAGCAGCAGCTACAAGGTGCGGAAGAGAATCTGCAGGCTTTCGTGCGCGAGAACAAAACCTACGATGTTAAATCGGAGCTGGCATTAATTACCGGGAAGCTGGCCAAGCAGGAAGAAGAGCGCCTGAAAATGGTGGAGAAAGCCCGGTTGCTGGGCGAAATTACCCGATTAGTAGAGGAGGACCGGCTCACCCAAAGCGAGGATGCTACTCTGGAGCAAAGCATTCCTGGTATTGCTGCCTTCGAAGACGGTCAGCTCACGGGCCAGCTTGCCGAGCTGAACAACCTGCAATGGAACCTGCGCCGGCTGCTGCGCTCCTATAATGAAACGACGGAGGCCGTAAAGCAGCAGCAAGCGGCGCTGGCCTACGTGAAAAATAACATTCGGCGCTTGCTGCAGCAAAACCGCCGCCTGCTGCAAGAGCAGATTGCCACCATGAACCGGCAGCGCGACCAGTTTGCGGCCGAGCTGCAGACGCTGCCGCAGAAGGAAACGGAGCTGGCCCGATTGAAGCGCCCCTTTGAGCTCTACGAGAAGTCGTATCTGATGCTGATGGACAAAAAGGTCGAGTTCAGCATTGCCAAAGCCGGTACTACTCCCGACTTTCAGATTTTGTCGCCGGCCAGCATGCCGAGCGCACCTATTTCGCCGGTCCGGACGATGATTTATGCCATCGGGCTGGCGAGCGGTATCGTGCTGGGCCTGGCCCTGGTGGCCGCGCGTTATTTCATGCACAACACGGTCACCAACGTGCGGGAGCTGGAACGCTCCACCTCGGCGTCGGTGCTGGGCGTGATTCCGACCTACGACAAGGAGAAGATGACCGTGTCGAAGCTGGTGGTGGACAAGAACCCAAAATCGGCCATTTCGGAGTCTATCCGCTCGATTCGAACGAACCTGGACTTCATCAGCTCGGCCAAGAAGAAGCGGCTTATCTCGGTTACTTCTACTATTTCCGGCGAAGGCAAAACCTTTGTTACCGTCAATCTGGGCGGCATCATTGCCTTATCGGAGCAGCGGGTGGTTATTCTGGACCTCGACATGCGCAAGCCGAAGGTGAACCTGGCCTTCGGAGCCGAAAACGTGCGCGGTGTCAGTACCATTCTCATCGAGAAACACACGGTGCTGGAGTGCGTGCAGCATACCAGCATCCCGACGCTGGACTTCATCTCGGCCGGGCCGACACCGCCAAATCCGTCGGAGCTTATTCTGAGCGCCAAGTTTGACGAAATGCTGGAAGAGCTTTACCAGCACTACGACGTGATTCTGATTGACACGCCGCCAGTGGGCCTTGTTACGGATGGCATCCTGATTATGCGCAAAGCCGATATTCCGATTTACATCGTGCGGGCCAACTATTCGAAGAAGACCTTCCTCAAGAATATCAACAAGCTGATCCGGGCCAACAACTTTACCCGCCTCTGCGCCATCCTGAACGACTCGACAGCCAGCGGTATGTACGGGTATGGCTACGGCTACGGGTATGGCTACGGGTATGGCTACGGCCAGGGCTACTACGAGGAAACCCGTCCTGTAACCAGCATGTTCTCCCGCCTGCGTAAGCGTTTCTCCTAGTCGGTGCTTACCACTGCTTACTACTCTCGGCATGGCCTCATTTTTTCAGAAGCTTTTCAGCAGCTCCTCGGCGTCGGTAGCGTCTAGGGCGGCTCTGGCCGAGTTGGAAGTAGATATGCACTCCCACCTGCTGCCGGGCATCGATGACGGTGCCGAAACGGTGGAGCAGTCGGTGGAACTGCTGCGGGCCCTGCGCGACCTAGGCTACCGCAAGCTCATTATGACGCCTCACATTATGGGCGACTTCTACAAAAATACGCCTACTGGTGTGCGGGCGGCGTTGCAAGAGCTGCAAAACGCCGCCGCCGCCGCTGGGATTACGGATGTAGCGCTGGAGTGCGCGGCCGAGTATTATCTGGATGAGTGGTTTCAGCCCAAGCTCGATAGTGGGGAGCCCCTGTTGAGCTTCGGGGGCGACAAAAAGTACCTGCTTTTTGAAACCTCTTATATCAATGAGCCTTTCAACTTTGCCGAAACCGTTTTCAATCTGAAGTCGGCAGGCTACCAGCCAGTGCTGGCCCACCCCGAGCGCTACACCTATTTCTACGGCCGTTTTGCGGACCTGGAAAAAGTGCGGGCCAGCGGGGTGCTGTTGCAGATAAATCTCAACTCGTTGGCCGGCTATTATTCGTCGGGGGCCAAGCGCGTGGCCGAAAAGCTGATTGATGCGGGCATGGTCGATTTGCTGGGCACCGATGCTCACAACCTGAAGCATACCGACACGCTGCTGCACAAAGTGGTGCCGACTTCTTACCTGAAAAAAGCGCTGGCGCTGCCGCTGCTCAACAAGTTTCTGTAGCCGAGGTGCCGAAGTACGCTCAGGAAGGCACAGGTCTACATTTATTCTGGAACAATGGTCTTCGTTACCGGTGGCAGCGGCCTGATTGGTAGTTTTCTGATATCTGCTTTGGTGGCGCGTGGGCACACCGTGCGGGCGCTCTATCGGGGCCAGATTCCGGCCACTACCGTTGCCATGCAGGTCGAGTGGGTGGAAGGCGATATACTCGATGGCCTGCTTATCCGGCAGGCGTTGGATGGCGTGACCCACGTTTTTCATTGCGCCGGCTTGGTTTCCTACGCTCCCCAGGATGAGGATGCCTTGCAGCAGATCAACGTGGAGGGTACGGCCAACCTGGTCGATGCCTGCCTCGACCGGCCGGGTATTCGGCTATGCCACGTATCGTCGGTGGCCGCGCTGGGCGGGGGAAGCTCGACTCCGGAGCACGCGCCGCAGCAGCCCCAGGTGCTTACCGAAGACGCTAAGTGGGATTTGGGGGCCTCACACGGCGCCTATGCCACCTCTAAATACCTGGGAGAGTTGGAGGTGTGGCGGGGCGTATCGGAAGGCTTGTCGGCGGTGATGGTGAATCCGTCGGTGGTGCTGGGGCCGGCCGACTGGGAGCGGAGCAGTACGCGGCTATTTCGGTACGCCTTCGACGAGCATGCGTTTTATACTCCGGGGAATATTAATTTTGTGGATGTGCGCGACGTGGTGGAAGCCATGCTGCGGCTGCTGTTTGATACTGCCATTTCGGGCCAGCGGTTTGTGCTGAGTGCGGGAGCCGTGCCCTTGCACGACTTTTTGGCGCAGGCAGCAGCCTGTTTCCACAAGAAGGCCCCGCGCGTGGCGGTGCCCGATTGGGCGGCGGAGGTGATTTGGCGCGCTGAGCACCTGCGCTCCTTATTGACCGGAGCCCGCCCGCTGATTACGAAAGATACGGCGCGAGCGGGCCGCAAATCGGTGCTATACCAGAGCAAAAGCCTCCAGCAGGTTACCGGACTGGTCTTTCGGCCCTTGGCCGATTCGATTCAGTGGTGCTGCCAGGGGCTGAATAAGAACTCCGTTGGCTCCGGTGTGGTTGTTGTATATTAGGCTGATGAGCTGCGGTAGCTTGGCAACCTGAAAAAATAGTCGTGAAGTCTGCCGTTTTGGCTTTTCGCGTAGCTTGTAGTAGAATGAGAATGAACGAGAATTTCGAGGACCAGGAGCAAGTGCTGGACACCGTACGCCGTTTTGAGCGGATGGTGGCGAACAACGAGCCCGTATTTTTTGACCTGGCCGATTTTGAAAATATTATCGACCACTATACTTCCAACACGCAGTACGATAAGGCTTTGCAGGCGTGCGAAGCAGCCATTGCGCAATATCCTTTTTCCACGGAATTGCTCATCGACCGGGCGCAGGTACTGGCCATGAAAGGCGAGTACACCACGGCTGCCCAACAGATTGAGGAAGTAGCCCAACTCGACCCCGCCAACCCCGATGTGGCCGTTACGCGCGGTATTATTGCCACCCAGAAAGGCGACTTTGCCCAAGCCGTCGACTTTTTTCGGGATGCGGCCGAGCGGGCTCCGGAGCGGGATGATATCTACTTCAACTTGGGTCTGGCCTACCAGAGCTGGCAGAAATTCAAGAGTGCCGCCAAGTACTACAAGATGAGTCTGCGTTTGAACCTGGACAATGATATTGCCGTGCAGGAGCTCTTGTATTGCCTGGAAATATCGGAGCGCCTGGAAAAGAACCTGGAGTTTTTCCGCCGCTTCACCGACGAAGATCCGTACTCGGCTATTGCCTGGTACAACCTGGGGCAGGCCTACTTTCGGGCCGGCAACTTTGACGAAGCCGTGGCGGCGTTTGAGTACGCCATCCTTATCGATGCCAAGTTCTACGACGCTCACGGTTTCCTGGCTAGCACCTATGTGGGGCAGGAAAAATACCAGCCGGCCATCGACGAGTTCCTGCTCAGCTACGAGGACGACCAGCCCACGCCCGAAGCCTTGTGCAACATCGGGGAGTGCTACGAAAAGCTGGGCGAGTGGGACCAGGCCCGCAAAAACTACCAGCGCGCCATCGACCTCGACCAGACGATGGATGAGGCGTGGTTCGGCATTGGCATCGTGCTCAATGCCCAGGAGCGCTGGTTTGAAGCCATTCATTTCTTCCGCAAAGCGGTGGCTTTGTACGAAGACAGCGTGGAGTACTGGCTGGCCCTGGCGGCGGCCGAATACCAGATAGGAGCCGTCGTCAGCGCCATCGAGTGCTACGACAAGGCGACGCAGGTGGGCCCCGATAACAAGGACGCCTGGCTGAACTGGAGCATCATTCTCTACGAGCAGGGCAATTTCGACGGTGCCATCGACCTGATGCGCAATGCCGTGGAAATTCAGCCCGGCGAGGCGGAGCTGCATTACCGGCTCTGCGCCTATCTGCTGGCGGCGGGCCGCTACCGGGAGGCGTACGAGAATCTGGAAAACGCCCTGGTGCTGGATTTTGACAAGCACCGGCTCCTGTTCGAGTATTTTCCCGAGCTGGAATCGCAGCGCGCTCTGGCCCGCCTGATTGACCAATACCGGAAATAGCAGCTGCTAGGGGAAGAATACGGGGTCTTGGAAGGTGGTTGAGTTGCCACTATCCAGGACCCTTTTCCTGTGCCGCACCTTACAAAATTCGGGCGTACTTTTGCCGTATTGCCCGCTACGGCGGCGGGCGCTCCGGCGCTCCGACAAGCGCTTCAACATCCAAGAATCCACGACTCTGACCATGAACTACACGCTCAACAACCTCCCCGAACGCACCGCCAAACCCCGCGAACAAGGCTATACCATGGTCATGGATAAGGGCTTGAGCGTGCGCGAAGTCGAAGATTTCCTGGAAGTAGGCGCTCCGTATACCGACATTGTGAAGCTGGGCTGGGCTACCTCATTCGTAACGCCCAATCTGAAGCGCAAGCTGGCTGTGTACAAAGAGGCGGGAATACCGGTGTATTTTGGCGGAACCCTGTTTGAGGCGTTTATTATCCGCAATCAGTTCGACGACTACCGCCGCCTGCTGGAAGAGTACGGCATGGACTACGCGGAAGTCTCCGACGGCTCCATTGACCTCAACCACGACCGGAAGCTCGACTATATTCGCACGCTGTCCCAGCATGTAAACGTGCTGTCGGAAGTAGGCTCGAAGGACGCGGAGAAGATTATTCCGCCCTACAAGTGGATTTCGCAGATGAAGACGGAGCTGGAAGCCGGAGCCATAAAGGTCATCGGGGAGGCCCGGGAAGCGGGCAACGTGGGCCTGTTCCGCAGCACCGGGGAAGTACGCTCGGGCCTGGTAGAAGAGATTCTGACGCAGGTGCCGGTAGAGAAAATTCTGTGGGAAGCCCCGCAGAAGTCGCAGCAGGTGTGGTTCATTAAAATGATGGGCGCTAACGTGAACCTGGGCAACATCGCGCCCAATGAAATCGTGAGCCTCGAAACCATTCGCCTGGGCCTGCGCGGCGACACCTTCACCCAGTTCCTCGACATGGATGCCGTGGATGAGATGTTCAAGCCCGAAGCCAAAACCGGCAAGCCCGGCACGTCCATGCCGCGCGGCTAGTGGGCCTGAATACGACGTGTTCTTTGGCCGGGGCCTAGGTACGGGCTGCTGCCGCAACTTCGAGTTGCGGCAGCAGCCCGTACTGCTTAGTAGCGGTTTTGGATTCAATGTACACCATTCGCGCTACTAGCCATGGCCTCCGAAACCGCGCTGGTAGCAGTTTGGGCGCATTGGGCTGGTGCATTTGCCTGGAATGATGCTCTCCGAGCTGAACCGCAACCAAGGCAGTAAAATCGGCAACAATCCTGACGTAAGGCAGTAAAAAGCAGAAGCCATTCTTCCTGCTTCATGAAAAATTTATTTAGTTACGCCTCTCTGGTTGCGTTGCTGGCCGCCTGCAGCGGCCCCAGCCAACAGGAGAAGGCCCAAGCCGCCGCCGATACGCCGGCCGATACGGTGCCTACCGCCGCCACTGCCGTCGAGCTGCCTGTGCCCTACGCTACGGAGTCGGCTACCAAGCGCAGCAAGGTCATCGGCTGGCCGGCCGGCCGAACGCCCGTGGTGCCAGCGGGCTTCACCATCACCGAATTTGCCGGCGACTTCAACTCTCCGCGCTGGACCTACGTGACGCCCAATGGCGACGTGCTGGTAGCGGAGTCGAACACGGTGCCAACGGATACCAAGAAGAGAATAGCTGCGGCGCTAAAATTGGACACGTCGAAATCGTTGAAATCGACCAGCGCCAACCGCATCACGCTGCTGCGCGACACCAACAAGGATGGCAAGCCCGACGTGCGCGAAACTTTCCTGGCCGACCTCAACCAGCCGCTGGGAATGCTGGTGCTGGGCAACTACTTCTACGTGGCCAATACCGACGCCTTGCTGCGCTATGCCTACCAGCCGGGCCAAACGAAGATTACCGGGCCGGGCCAGAAGATTCTGGCGCTGCCGGCTGGCGGCTACAATAACCATTGGACGCGCAACCTGCTGGCCTCGGCCGACGGCTCCAAGATCTACATTTCGGTGGGCTCGGGCTCCAACGTGGGCGAAAATGGCATGGACAAGGAAGTGCGCCGGGCCAATATTCTTGAAATCAACCCCGATGGCTCGGGCGAGCGGGTGTACGCCGCCGGCCTGCGCAACCCCGTGGGCATGGACTGGGCACCCGGCACCACCACGCTCTGGACGGCCGTGAACGAGCGGGATGAGCTGGGTGACGAATTAGTGCCCGACTACCTGACCAGTGTGCAGCAAGGCGCGTTCTATGGCTGGCCCTACGCGTATTTTGGCGCCCACGAAGACCCGCGCCGCAAGGGCGAGCAGCCCGCGCTGGTGAAGAAATCGGTGGTGCCCGACGTGGCGCTGGGGCCGCATACGGCGTCGCTGGGGCTGGCTTTCTACGACCAGAAAACCTTCCCGGCCAAATACCAGAACGGGGCGTTTATTGGGCAGCACGGCTCCTGGAACCGCTCTAGCTTCTCGGGCTATAAAGTTGTTTTTGTGCCGTTCAGCAATGGCCGCCCGGCTGGCAAAACCGAGGATTTCGTTACGGGCTTCATTGCCAATGAGGACAGCAAGGAAGTGTATGGCCGGCCCGTGGGCGTTACGGTGCTGCCCGACGGAGCCATGCTCGTGGCCGACGATGCCGGCAACAAAGTGTGGCGGGTAAGCGCGGCCGTGGCGGGCGGGTAAGGCGGGAATAAATCGGGTCAAATTATCCGGACAGGCTGCCACTTTCCCGGCAGCCTGTTTTCTTTGTAGGATATTTGCCGGTCGCGCACCGTCTGTAGTTCAGTCATTTCCCTCTTATACTTCCCTCAATGGAGCTTCTCAAGCACTTTCTCGACATTGTTCTGCACCTCGACGTGCATCTAAAGCTGCTGGTGGGCGAGTATGGCAACCTGATTTATGTGATTCTGTTTCTCATCGTTTTCGTCGAAACCGGCGTGATTGTAATGCCTTTTCTGCCCGGCGACTCTTTGCTGTTCGTGGCGGGCACGCTGGCCGCGCAGCCAGTGGTGACGGGCTCCCCCGAAACGCTGCTGAATGTTTTTTACCTCATTCCGCTCCTCATTGCCGCTGCCTTCCTGGGCGACAACCTCAACTACTTTGTGGGCGACTACCTCGGGCCGCGCGTATTCCGGGAAGATTTCCGGTTTCTGAAGCGCAAATACCTGGAGCAGACGCAGGCGTTTTATGCCAAGCACGGCGGCAAGACCATTATCATGGCCCGCTTCATTCCTATCGTGCGCACATTCGCGCCCTTTGTGGCTGGTGTAGGCACCATGAAGTATAGCTTCTTTATCGGCTACAGTATCATGGGCGCGCTGCTGTGGGTTATTTCGCTCACCCTGGCCGGATTTTTTCTGGGCAATATTCCGTGGGTGCAGCACAATTTCACCTACGTGATTTACGGCATCATTCTGTTCTCGATTCTGCCGCCGGCTGTTCAATTTCTGAAAGAGAAGTTTAGCGGCAACTCGGTAGCGGCTTAAGCTCAGCAATTGGACTTATTTTTTCAAAACCGTCCCGAAACTCATGGTTGGGGACGGTTTTTTTTGCTTTTTCGGGACGCTATTCATTGTCAGCATTATGCGCCAGTTTGGACTTATCGGGCTGAAGCTCGAACACTCGTTTTCCCAGAACTACTTCACCCAAAAGTTCGATACGCTGGGGCTGGCCGACTGTAGCTACGCTCTCTACGAGCTGGGCGGTATCAAGGAGCTGCCGGCCCTCATGGCGCGCCATCCGCATCTGAAGGGGCTGAATATTACCATTCCCTATAAAGAGCAGGTGTGGCCTTACTTGGATGAAGTAGCGCCTTCGGCGGCCCGCATTGGGGCCGTCAACGTCGTGGAGTTTACGACCGATGGCCGGCGCGTGGGCCACAACACGGATTATATTGGTTTCCGGGACTCGCTGCGGCGGTTTTACCCGGTGCGGGGCGACGCGGCCGGGGCGCTGGTGCTGGGCACGGGCGGCTCGTCGAAGGCGGTGGAGGCGGCGTTGCGGGAGCTGGGAATTCGCTATTGGCTGGTGTCGCGCAATCCGCTCAGCCGAGGCCTCACCTACGACGACCTGACGCCGGCCATCGTGTCGGCTCACTCCCTGATTATCAATACGACGCCGCTGGGCACGTTTCCTGCCATGGACCAGTGCCCACCCATTCCTTACGCGGAGCTCACGGCCCGGCACTACCTCTACGACTTAATCTACAACCCCAGCGAAACCCTGTTTATGGCCAAAGGAGCCGCTCAGGGAGCCCACACGAAAAATGGTTTTGAAATGCTGTGCCTGCAAGCCGAGGAATCCTGGAATATCTGGAGTCGATAAGGTTGAGGAGTAGTGTAGCCGGCTGTTTCTTGCTTCGTTGTTATACGCGTCGCGAAGTGGCTTGCGAAAATCAGGCAGATGTAGAGACGCATACTTGCGTCTCGTCGTTGAACGAAACCGCTTGAATACTACCCCCGCAAGCCGTTCAACGACGAGACGCAAGTATGCGTCTCTACATCGGGCTCGCAAAGCACTTCGCGATAAGTATGTTATCGTGTTTGCGTTGACCCAGTCCAGAGAAAAGCTACATAAGCACAACGCCCTTTACCGACACATCGGTAAAGGGCGTTGTTGTAGTAACAGAGGGTATTAGGCAAGCGTCTTCGCCTGGTAGCAGCACGGCTGCTTGCCACCGGCTCGGCTACTGTTGTCCCTGGCCGCTTTCGCCCTGCTTGGCGTCGTCGTTCTGAATGCCTTTGCGGCGGCGCTGGGGCTGGGTGCTGACCTTGCCGAAGCGGTAGTTGAAGGCCAGGCGCACCCCGCGCAGGTAGATGTAGTTGTTGGCTTCCTGGCGGAACTGGTCGGTGTTTATCGTCGAGTTCAGGTTGCGGGTGGCGCTCAGGAAGTTGTCGGCGTTCAGGGTTAGGTCGGCTTTGTCCTTGAGCAGGTTTTTGCGCAGCCCCATGGAGTAGAACGTCCAGGCGGCCTGGTTGCCCTGCAGCTGCACCCGGCGCGAGTTCAGCCCACCCGAGAACTGCAGGCTCAGGCCTTTCTCAAACTTATAGCTCGAATTGGTATTCAGGCTGTACATCACGCCCGAGTTGCTGAGGCCCAACGAAGGGCTTTTCAGCGACACATAGTACACGTTCAGCGTGCCGCTCACGTCCCACTTCGGCAGGGGCTTCACCGAGCCAAACACGCTCATGCCGTAGGTGGCATTGCGGCCGATGTTGCGGAACGTCTGGTTTTGTACCAGGCGGGGCTCCCGGCCCGGCACCTTCACCTGCTCCACAAACCGGAAGGTTTCGATGGCGTTGCCGGTGCGGCGGGTGTAGGCCGAAATATTGAGTACTGACCCCTTGATGAAGGTGGTGTAGTTCAGCTCGTAGCTGTCCGTCAGCTCGGGCTGCAGCTGGGGGTTGCCGTAGCTGATGTTGAGCGAGTCAGTAGCGTTAATGAAGGGGTTGAGATAGAAAATCTGGGGGCGCTGGATGCGGCGCGAGTAGGCAGCGCGCAGGCTCTGGCCAGGCTTTTTGGGGTTGCCGGGCTGGAAGCTCAGGCTCACGTTGGGCAGCACGTTGGTGTATTCCTGCGTCACGCCCTTGTCGGTGCCCTGCTGGAAGCTGCCGTCGATGCGGGTTTGCTCCACGCGGGCCCCCACCTTGGACGTCAGCTTTTTGCTCAGGCTGAACCCGTACGAGCCGTAGGCCGACAGCACGTCCTGGTCATAGCGAAACTTATCGGACCGGGCCACATTGTAGGCTAGGCTGCTTTGGCCGGTAGGGTCGGTCTGCACCGTGTAGTCGCTGCTCACGCGGCGCATAATGGCTTTGGCGCCGGCTTCAAGCGTAGCGGTTTCCGACACTGGGTGCGTATAGTCGGTCTGCAGCGTCGTTTCCAGGTTGCGCGACAAGTTCAGGCTTTGCTCGCGGTAGTTGATGGCCTCCCGTGCGCCCGTGCCCTCGCCGGCGTACTGGTCGAGGCGGTAGTCCTGGTTGTTGCGGTTGCGGGTGTGCTGGGCCAGTACGCTCCACTCGCGGCGCTTCTGCTCGAAGGTGCGGGTGTAGCTGCCGCTCACATCATAGCTCTGGGTGCGGAATTTTCGCTCCGAGTCCCGGGTAAACTCCGTGGCGGAAATCAGCGTCGGCATGCTGCGGTTGAACAGCTCATTGTCGCCGCTGTTGCGGAACATGCTGCCCTGCACCCCCAGCGTGAGGCTGTGGTACTGCGCCGGGTCGTAGTCGAAGCCCAGCCGACCGAAGCCGCCGCCGCCGAGGCTATTGCCCTCGCCGCGCTGCTCCAGCACCAGGCGCTCGGTGCCGTCCCCGTTGTTCAGGTAGCGGTTCAGGTCGTTGCGGTTGGGGCTGTAGTAGGCAAAGCCGCTGGCCGAGCTGGTCAGCCCTATTTTGCCCTTGCGGTAGTTTAGCGAGGCGTTGCCGTTGGAGCTACGCGTGCCGGCGGCCGCCCCCACGCTGCCGTTGGTGCCCTGCAAGTTGTTTTTCTTCAGGATGATGTTGATAATGCCGCCGGTGCCTTCGGCGTCATATTTCGCCGAGGGCGAGGTAATTACCTCCACGCTTTTAATTTGGTCGGCCGGAATCTGCTTCATGGCATCGGCCACCGAGCTGGCCACGATGCCCGAGGGCTTGTTGTTGATGAGCACGCGCACGTTGCTGGTGCCGCGCAGCTCCACGTTGCCGTCGGGGTCCACGCTCACCAGGGGCACTTTGCGTAGCACGTCGGCCGCCGTACCACCGGCGTTGGTAATGTCCTTTTCGGCGTTGTAGACGATACGGTCGGGCTTGGTTTCGATAACGTCCCGCTCCCCGGTCACGGTCACTTCGCCCAGCTTCTGGGTGGCTCCGGTCAGCTGGAGCGTGCCCATATCGGTGGCGCCTTCCGTGATGGTGGCGGTTTCGGTGCGGGTCACGTACCCCACAAAGCTGATCTGGACCCGGTAAGTGCCTGCGGCCCGGCCCTTGAGCACGAAGCGGCCTTTGTCATCACACACGGTTCCGTCGATGGGCGTGGTACCGATGGCAGGCAGCAGGGCTACCGTGGCAAACTCCACCGGCTTCTTGGTGGTGGCATCCAGTATGGTTCCCGCGAGGCGGCCGGTGCCCTTAGGGGCAGCGGGAACGGCGAGCGGCTTGGGCGCGGCCGAAGGCGCACCGGCTGGGGGCGTGGATTGCGCCCAAACCGGCGAAACCAACAAACTGCCTACTACAGCAAAGGGTAAATAACGTTTCATACGAAGGAGGGAAGAAAAGCACATTGGGCCAGAAACCCATTCTGCCATGCACCGGGCCGTTGAGTGCCGGAGCAGCCGCTTTCCAGGGTCGGCTAATACAGCAGGGAGGTTGCACAGCGAAAAGGATCAGCAAAGAATTTTGCTAGCTCCTGTATCGCCGAACCGGGCCGGGAATTACAGAAGGCGCCCCAATACTATAGGCCCAGACAAATTTACGGAGCCGCCCGTGCCTGCTCTAACTTATTCTGCCAACCCGTGTAAAGCACCGGATGACCTGTCGGATTTGCTGTATGAATAGGTGTTGAGCGGCCCCGCGCCCGGCCCCGCGCTACGCCTGCACAGCGGCCAGCACACGCATGCCGCGCAAAAAAAAGCAGTCACTTCCAAAGAAGTGACTGCCTGGGGTTGCAGGTCGGTGTGTCAGGGAAATATTTGGCTAATATAACATTACGTTAGTAAGCCGCTAGCTTTTTAGCAATTTCCGAGGTGTGCTTCCCCTGGAAGCGGGCTCCTTCCAGCTCGTTGGCGCTGGGCTGCCGCTCGCCTTTGGCCCCGGCTATGGTACTGGCTCCGTAGGGAGTGCCGCCGGTTATTTCTTCGAGCCCCATTTGGCCTTGCCAGGCATATGGCAAGCCCACTACCACGAGGCCCAAGTGCAGCAGCGCGGTGTGGAACGCCCGAAGCGTGGTTTCCTGCCCCCCGTGCTGGGCAGCCGTGCTCACAAATGCCGACCCCACTTTGCCCACCAGCGCGCCACTGGCCCACAACGACCCCGTGCCGTCCAGATAGGCCTGCATCTGGCCACACAGATTCCCGTAGCGCGTCGGCGTCCCGAAGATGAGGTTGTCGTAGTCGCTCAGCTCGGTGGGCGTGGCCACCGGAATGTGCTCGAAGGCCTTTTGCGCCTGCGTGGCCCCAATCTGGTCGAGTAGCGCCGGGGGCAGGGTTTCGGGCACCCGCTTAATCACTACCTCGTTGCCGGCTACCTGCCGCGCGCCTTCCGCTATGGCTTCCGCCATTTTGTAGATGTGACCATACGTGGAGTAAAACAGAACAAGCGTTTTCATGGGCCGTGGTGTAAGGTGAATGTTGAAAAGACTACGGACGTGCTTCCGGTTGGTTGGCCGGGTCATGGCTGTGGCTCCTCGGGCAGTTGCCGGGTCAGTGTACCGGCTCTGGCTAACGTGCAGTTTCTCTTCGCGCGTCGTTGTGGCCGGCCGTAGCCGACTTGTGGCGGGCGTCGCGCAGGAAGAGCGGGTTTGGGCAGTGGTAAAAGCCCCGTTTGCGTCCTGCTTCGACTCCGCTGCACTTAGCATAATAACGCCCAAACACGCTCTGCCATTTCGCGGTGCGGCAGCCACGGACTGCGAAACCGCGCTAGGGCGTGAAGACAAGTAGCCGGCAGAGGCATCACAAGACTGCAACGCGAAGCTTTGCCTCGCGACCGTTCGCGCTACTTGCCCGGCAAGTGGTGTTACGCGACGTCCTGACGGTCGCGAAGCAGAGCTGCCCGTTGCAAGTCATTGATTGTCCTCACGCGCTGGTTTCGCCTCGGGAGGAAAAGGTATGGGGTTACAGTAAAATAGTTGGTTTATTTTCAGACGGTTAACGCCCAGCCCGGTATTTTTATAGCTGGGGTGCAACCACTCGGCAATGTGCTGCCTCTTGCTACTATACCACACCTTCCAGGTAGGCTCCCTTCCAGATTCTATCCGCACCCTATGCTAGTATCGGTTACGTACATTTCCCGGCCGCACTTCTCACCCCCAAAGCTGGGGCTTAACGTGGGCCAGGTGGGCCACCTGCGCTAATGGGTGCTCTTTCTGCTGCGCTGGGAAATAGGGGAGGACTGCGCAGCCTGCTCCCCGACGGGCTTTCTGCTACCAAGCCCGCCACCGCGCCGGCTCCCGTGCGCCACCTCACCCCGCCTTCTTCCATGACCGAGGCCGAGATAATCGACGGCTGCCTGGCGGGCAGCCGGGCCATGCAAAAACAGCTCTACGACCGATTCGCCGGCAAAATGATGGCCGTGTGCATCCGCTACGCCCAAACGACTTTCGAGGCGGAGGACGTGTTGCAGGAGGGGTTCATCACGGTGTTCAACAACCTGCGCAACTTCCGGCGCGAGTGCCCGCTGGAGTTCTGGATTCGCCGCATTATGGTGAATGCCGCCCTGCGCCAGCACCGCCGCAACGCGCCGCTGGTAGCCGTAAGTGAGGGCGAGTACCCGGAGGCGCTGGCCGGTGAGGAGTTTACGCTCTCCAACTACGCCTTTGAGGAAATGCTGGCCATGGTGCAGGAGCTGGCTCCCCGCTACCGGATGGTGTTCAACCTGTTTGCCATCGAAGGCTACGGCCACAAGGAAATCGGAGAGCTCATGGGCATCTCCGAAGGCACCAGCAAATCACAGTATGCCCGCGCCCGGGCAATTTTGAAGACTAAATTAGAGCGTCTCGAAGCTCGTCATGCCCATGGTACCTTCCGCCAATAACCACACACCGACCCCGGAACCTACCGGCGACCTGGAGCAGCTGTTTCGGCAGAAGCTGGGCGAAGCTGAGGTGGCTCCCCGCCTGCAGCTGTGGGAGCAGATAGACCATGAGCTGCTGATTCAGCAAAACGAGACTTACCGCCGCCGCCTGGTCTGGCACCGGTGGGCGGCCGCGGCCTGCATTCTGCTGTTTCTGGGCGCGGGTAGCTGGTTCACGCTGCGGCAAGCGGCGCTCCCCGGTACTACAGCGGAAGTGGCTGTTGTCACTTCCCCAGCAGAGGCGCTTCGCCAACGTACGTCGGCCGCCGGTACTTCCCTGGCATCAGCCCGCAGCAGCCACACGGCTACGCCCGAGGCCGATGAGCGGCCAGTAGCTGCCGGTAGCGCTGGCGCTGCGAATAGTGGCGTTGGTAGCACCAGTCAGAACACCCGGGCGGAGCTGGCGAGTATGCAGGCTGTAGCTGGCACGGTGACGCTCGGCCGCCAGGACCCAAGTGCGGGGCTGGCGGCCTCAGCTGGCTATACTCAGGAGCTGGATGCCGCAACGCGTAGTCAGAGCCTTGCTAGTGGAAATAGTGCCGGCGCTGGCCGCCGCTACACGCTGCCGGTAGCTTTCAGCCCGGCTGCTTCCACGGGCTCGTTCTTTGATCGGGTGGCGGCGGCGGCTTCGCACTCGTATGCCGAGACGATTGCGCGGGCCTCATCCTTTGCCGGGCTCATGGCAAGAAACGGGGTTTTGGCTACCGGTTCAGGCAGTGCCCTGCCGGGGCATCATCCCGATACGCTCAAGCTGGCCCTGCCAGGTGCCCCGGTCATTGCTCAGTCGCAGGCGCTGGCTGCAACAGCAACGGCTCCCACACAAAAAGAGCAGCCTGAAACGCTGCCCGCGCGCCCCAAACGGTGGCGGCTGCTGGGTTCCTATGGAGCTTCGGCCTACAATCCGAACATGAGCTTCGCGTCGGCCTCGGGGGCCGGCGCACCTTCTATGCCGCAGCCTACCGGAGTGGGCCCGAGCACCGATTGGCGCAGTGCGAATACCTACGATAAGGCCGCGCAGGAGTACCGGCAGAATCTGCGGCCCGGCTTTGCGCAGCGCGTGGCGCTGACGGTTAGCTACGCCGCCACCATGCGCTGGACCATGAGCGCCGGGCTGGCTGCCGCCGAGCAGCGGGCAACTTCCCAAACCTCCTATTATTTTCTGGACGGCAGAATAGCCAGCACCCCCGAAGCAGTGACCAGCAATAAATACGTGAATCTGGCTCCCCCGCGCACTCCCCAGCTGCGCACGGCGCAGTACCGGTACCGCACGGCCGGTATTCCGGTGAGCCTGCGCTACGGCTCGGCCAAGAATGGCGTGTCGCTGTACGCGAAAGTGGGAGCGGCCGTGCATGTGCTGCTACAGGCGCACTCTGAGCTGGAAGGGGCCCCGGAAGCTACTACGACTTACTCGCTCACTTCCGCTGGCTCGCCCTACCGCAAGGTGCAAAGCTCGCTCAATGGCGGGGCTGGCGTGCGCTACAAGCCCGCCACGGCCCAGTGGAGTCTGGCGGTGGGGCCCACGGCCGAAGCAGGTCTGTCGACGCTTAATGTCGATGCGGCCCAGTCGTCCTCCCAGGCCCGGCCCTATGCGTTTGGCCTGGAGGCCAGCATGGAGTTTGGCGGCAAAGCGGCGGCTGTTGCTCACTAAGCTGTGTGGACGGCAGCCCTTTCGAAGTGTGTTGCCTTCTCCAGTGGTCATGTCTTATACAGCGGCCGCAAAGTCGAAGCATCTCGCGTGCAACAGTCGTCAGGTACGATGGCAACAGTAGCACGCGAGATACTCCGACAACCGGACGCCAGATCAAGTATGACGTTCTCTTTGTTTACTGTCCACACTGCCTGGAGCAGTTACCACGTTCGTATCCCCTTTTTAGCGTCGAGCAGAAGTAGCGCGAACTTTGTAGTTCGCGTCTCCACGCCGTTCGGCCGGCTTTGATGCTGTGAGGACGCGCGCTACAAAGTTTGCGCTACAGGTACACGGGCATGAAATCCGCTTCAGATTGGCCGGCAGCGTACGGCGGTAGGCCTGAAAAGGCCACCGTTGGATCGGCTCTCCCGTCAGTACACGCGCATGGGCTGTAGCGCGAACGGTGTAGCGCGCGTCCCCGCGCCAAAGGGGCGTTCTGTGGCACGAACCACACCGTTGACGCTACAGTATCCTGACCTGAGAGAAGCTCCAGGTTTTTCTTGTTCCTGATTTCCAGAACCGATAGGTTTGGCAACCTGTCCCTCTCTATTCTCTCTCTCTACTCAGCGACGCTCTAAGCGCTGATACCTATTGCTCATTTCCTGACATATTTCGTCTCCGCGTTTCGGTGGATGGCGAAGCTGTAGGAAATGGGCTTTTTGTTTTTACGGTATTCACTTTCCTCTGGCCCGCACCGAACTGGTTTTACGACCCTGAAGTCTGGTGCTGCCAGCAATGGGGCGGAGAGTGGCCCGCCGACCATCCGGGTTTGCAAACAACTATTTCCTCTTGGTTCTACCCCTTTTTCCTTACCCACCAGCTGTATGACTACTCGTTTTTCCTGCCTGCTGTGTGCCGCGCTGCTGGGCCTGAGCCACTGCAAAAAGAAAGAGGTTACGCCCGACGACCAGCTGCCGCCGGCCACGCAAACGGGCCAGAACACGGCCGGCTGCTGCGTGGATGGCATTCCCTGGGCCGCCCGTGTTGAAGGCTTGTTCGGTCCCACGCCCATTTCCGCGCAGTGGCTCAAATCGCTCACTACGGGCAAAAAACAGTTGAGCCTCCTATTCAACAAAGCGATTTACGACAAATCGCACGTGCACGCGGGAACCAGCCTTTATTTTTTCGTGCCCGACCTGCGCAGTGCCGGCACCTTTGTGCTCGACCAGCCCGCCAACCCCCAGCTCGCTAGCTCTAACCCCGCCTACGGAAAATTCACCTTCGGAAAGCCCGCGCCCGACCAGGTACTGCTGACTGGCCCCCAGGCCACGGGCCGCCTGGTCATTACGCGGTTCGACTCCGCCAGGCGGGTCGTGGCCGGCACCTTCGAGTTCACGGCCCGCGAGGCCGCGGGCACGGCCACCGTGCAGGTAAGCGAGGGGCGCTTCGACTGCCAGTTTTAATGATTTATCCTTTTCATCCCCCATCCCTTACCCACTGCCTGTATGCCCATCCGCTTTTCCTGCCTGCTGTGTGCTGCGCTGCTGGGCCTGAGCCACTGCAAAAAGAAAGAGGTTACGCCCGACGACCAGCTGCCGTCGGCCACGCAAACGGGCCAGAACACGGCCGGCTGCCGCGTAGATGGCATTCCCTGGGCCGCCCGTGTTGAAGGCCTGTTCGGTCCCAAGCCCATTTCCGCGCAATGGCTCAAATCGTTTACTACGGGTAAAAAACAGTTGAGCCTCCTGTTCGCTAAGGAAACTGATGACTCCCACGTGCATGCGCAGACCCGCCTTTATTTTTTCGTGCCTGATCTGCGCAGTGCCGGCACCTTTGTGCTCGACCAGCCCGCCAACCCCCAGCTCGCTAGCTCTAACCCCGCCTACGGAAAATTCACCTTCGGAAAGCCCGCGCCCGACCAGGTACTGCTGACTGGCCCCCAGGCCACGGGCCGCCTGGTCATTACGCGGTTCGACTCCGCCAGGCGGGTCGTGGCCGGCACCTTCGAGTTCACGGCCCGCGAGGCCGCGGGCACGGCCACCGTGCAGGTAAGCGAGGGGCGCTTCGACTGCCAGTTTTAATGATTTATCCTTTTCATCCCCCATCCCTTATTCCCCAGCATAGCATATGAAGCATTTTTCCTTTCTGTTTTTTCTGCTCTTCCTACTGGCCCGCACCACCGCCTACTCGCAGCAGGCCGGGGCCGTTGTAGAATCTGTCGGTCCCTACACGTCGCTGGTAGACAGCCTGATCAGCAACCTGGACAAAACCCGGGTTCCGACGGGTATTCTCTACGACCGGGTGGCCGGGTTGTCCAGCCTGGACGACTTCACGGCCAGCTCGTCCAGCTCGGCCGGCCACTTCTTCCAGCGCTACTACGACCTCTCCACGGCTGCCTACAGTAAGCCCACCGCTATGTTTCCGTATACCCAGACGGAAATACATGCCACGGCGGAGCAACAGATCCGGGGCGGGCAGTTGCCCCTGGGCGTGCTGGACGTTCGTTTTGCGGTCCTCGATACGTTGGCCGAAGACCGCGGCACCATCGTCGAGTCAGGTGGGCTCTCGACGGTGCTGGCTCCCCGTACCAGATACGCGAGCTGTGCCTGATTGCCCCGTTGGCGGATACCGTTGGCAGCAGTGTTCAGTTTACACTGCCCCAGGCGCTGTTCTTGCAAAACACCGGTCGCTCACTGTCCTATCTGGAAGTAACGGTCGATAACAAATCGTTTACGCTCCGTCCCGGTGGCGCCTACCGAGTCTATTTTAGCAGTGGCGGAATCAAAAACCTGCGGTTCAGGGCCGTTTTTTCCAACGGCGCTGCCTCCCAGGCGCAAGCGCAGCTATACGTCAGGCAGGATGTGTACTACCGCCCTACCGATGCGGTAGTCCAACCCATCAGCCCCAACATCATCGGCCGTAGCTGGAAAGACTACTTTGATTATAACACGTACGGCGAAGGAGAAGCCGCAAGCTATCTGCAACACCCCCAAAGCAAAGCCGATGGCAAGCTCCGCAACGTAGTCGTTTTGCTGGATGGGTATGACCCGATAGACGAAAGAAAAATAGATAGAATCGCTGATGAAGTAGGTCCCCTGCTGGAGGTGCTGGAAACTACTACCGGTAAGGAACGGGACGTCGTCATTCTTAACTTTATAACCAGCCGCCGTACCGTTTCGCGCTACGGCTCGGCTTACGCGCAGGAAGTGGAAGGCGGCGCGGATTTTATAGAGCGAAACGCCCTCGTACTGGTGGAGCTGCTGAACCGGCTTAAGCCGATGCTGGCCGACCCCACCCAAAAGATTACCGTGCTGGGCCCGTCGATGGGCGGCCTTATTTCGCGCTACGCCCTGGCAGGCACCCTGCTTTCCCTTGGTTCGCCTGCGTCCTAATTCCCGGGCGGGGCTGCCAAATGGTTTTGTCAGACCCGTCCGAAGCGCTAGTGACCACACCGCCCAGACAAACGAAAAACCTGTTCGATTCGCTCGAACAGGTTTTTTCGTTTCGGAAGAAACCTACCTTGCGGCAATGGAGTTATCCTAGGCTGTCTTAGCTGCCACTTTTTTGCCTGAATGGACTATCAACTAACCTCCGAATTCAAACCCACCGGCGACCAGCCCAAAGCCATTGCCCAGCTCGTATCGGGGGTGGAAAGCGGGGAGCCGGCCCAGGTGCTGCTCGGTGCCACGGGCACCGGCAAAACCTTCACGGTAGCCAACGTAGTGGCCCAGACCGGGAAACCTGCGCTGGTGCTGTGCCACAACAAAACCCTGGCCGCGCAGCTCTACAGCGAGTTCAAGTCGTTCTTCCCCAACAACGCCGTCGAGTACTACATCAGCTACTACGACTACTACCAGCCCGAGGCCTACATTGCCAGCACCGACGTCTTTATCGAAAAGGACCTTGCCATCAATGAGGAAATCGAGAAGCTGCGGCTGCACTGCACCGCCACGCTGCTCAGCGGCCGGCGCGACATTATCGTGGTGGCCTCCGTGTCGTGCATCTATGGCATCGGCAACCCCGAGGAGTTCAGCAAAAACGTGATTTACCTGGCCCCCGGCCTGAAATACTCGCGCAATAACCTGCTCTACCAGTTCGTGCAGATTCTGTACTCGCGCACCGAGGTCGAGTTTACCCGGGGCACGTTTCGGGTGAAGGGCGACACGGTGGACCTGTTTCCGGCCTACGCCGATTTTGCCTACCGCATCTATTTCTTCGGCGACGAAATCGAAGCCATTCAGCGCATCGACCCGGTGAGCGGCAAGAAGCTGGCCGATGAGGACAGCGTGACCCTCTACCCGGCCAACCTGTTCGTGACCGGCAAGGACACGCTCAATCAGGGTATCAAGGAAATCCAGTTCGACATGGTGCAGCAGCACGCCTATTTCGAGAAGGAAGGGCGCGACTCGGAAGCCAAGCGTATCATGGAGCGCACGGAGTTCGACCTGGAAATGATCCGGGAGCTGGGCTACTGCTCGGGCATCGAAAACTACTCGCGCTACTTCGACGGCCGCCAGCCCGGTGGCCGGCCGTTCTGCCTGCTCGACTACTTCCCCGACGACTACCTGATGGTGATTGACGAGAGCCACGCCACCATTCCGCAGGTGCGCGCCATGTGGGGCGGCGACCGCAGCCGCAAAACGGCCCTCGTGGAATATGGCTTCCGCCTGCCGTCGGCGATGGACAACCGCCCGCTCACCTTCAACGAGTTTGAGAGCATGTACCGGCAGGCCATCTACGTGTCGGCCACGCCGTCCGACTACGAGCTGACGCAGGCCAACGGCGTTATCATCGAGCAGATTATTCGTCCTACCGGCCTGCTCGACCCCGAAATCGACGTGCGCCCCAGCGTCAACCAGATCGACGACTTGCTGGATGAGGTGGACAACCGCGTGAAAATGGGTGACCGGGTGCTGGTCACCACGCTCACCAAGCGCATGGCCGAGGAGCTGCAGAAATACATGGAGCGCCTGGGTATCAAGTCGCAATACGTGCACTCCGACGTGAAATCACTGGACCGGGTGGAGATTCTGCGGCAGCTGCGGCTGGGTGTCATCGACGTGCTCATCGGCGTAAACCTACTGCGCGAGGGTCTCGACTTACCGGAAGTAAGCCTGGTCTGTATTCTGGATGCGGACAAGGAAGGCTTCCTGCGCGACCAGCGCAGCCTGATTCAGACCATGGGCCGCGCCGCCCGGAACGACAAAGGCAAGGTCATCATGTACGCTGACCGGATGACGGGCTCCATGCAGCGGGCCATTGATGAAACCAACCGCCGCCGCGCCGTGCAGCAGGCCTACAACGAGGAGCACGGCATCACGCCGCGCACCGTCAAGAAGTCGCACGACGAGATTATGGGGCAAACTTCCCTGTCGGATAAGCGCCGGATGGAGCCCGCCGCCTACGCCGGCCCCGACACCGATACCCTGATGCTGGCCGCCGAACCCGTCATTGCCCTCATGACGCGCACCGACCTGGAAAAGCTGATCAAGCAGACCGAAAAGCACATGGAAGCCGCTGCCAAAGACCTCGACTTCCTGCAAGCCGCCAAATTTCGCGACGAGCTGGCCCAGCTCCGGCAGCTGGTGAAAACCAAGCGTGACTAAGAGCGGGTTTGGGAATTTTCTTTTCCTGTCATGCTGAGCTTGCCGAAGCATCTCGCGTGCTGACGTTGGAATACCAGTCCAGTGTCAGCACGCGAGATGCTTCGACAAGCTCAGCATGACGTTCTAAGTCATATTTTTTACTTCATGAACAAGTCTACAGAGTAAGGTTGGGGATTAGCAGAGAGATGAATCGTTGGGCACGAGCCTGAAAATAGGCCGGATGAAAAGGAACTGGTACTTTGCCTCTTCATTTTACTGTTTTCACTTCTTACCCTTTCTCTCTATGCAGGCATCTATTACCCGTTTCGCGCTTTTCTTCGCCTTGGTGGTAGTATCATTGGTACCACGGCAGGCCGCCGCCCAGGCCGGCAAATACTCATTTATGCAGATGACGACCATCGAGTCGGTCATTGCCGGCGGTATGGGCCGGTCCAAGGTTTCCTTTACCCCCGAATTCAAAGGCGCCAAGGAAGGAGTGCTCGAAAACCTGTTCAGCCTCACGGGCCTGAATCTGGGAAACTTGCGCAAAAACGAGGAGTCTATCAACACCTACATGCAGCAGATTTCGGATGACGGGTGGGAGCTGGTTTCCACCGTGCCCCTAACCTACTCCTTGCCCGGCAGCGGCTTGTTCATGACGCGCTACGTCTTCCGCAAAGCCAAATAAATAATCAGCCCATCTGAAATGCAAAAAGCCCCCGAAAGCAATTTCAGGGGCTTTTTTTAGTGAGAAATGTGCTGTTTGATGCTGTTTCCGGGTCGGGGTATTGCCTCTGAGCAACGCAAAGCATCACCGCAGTTCTGTTCCGTTACCATTGCGGGAGAGATGCTTCGGCTTCGCTCAGCATGACCCGAAAAGTGAAATTTCAGACACCCTCTCAGATGGAGTAGCTCAGCGTAGTAGATATGGCGGTTCCGTGAACGGTATGCCCACCGGTCGGACGGCGAAAAAAGCCGTCCGACCGCCGCCCCTGGCTCCGGGTACACCGTTTGCGAAACCGCTATAAGATGGGCATTAGAATGAATGGTGAGCTTAAGAGCGGTTACCATAGTGTGGAGGTCAACATATAGCGGTTTCGTGAACGGTGCAACCCGGCTGATGTAGAGACGCGTATTCGCGTCTTGTCGGCCGCGCCGCCTGCACGGTTTCGTTCAACGATGAGACGCGACTACGCGTCTCTACATCGGGTGTCTACGGTTCGCGAAACCGCTATAGGTGTAAGAGCTGACTTTGATCCAATAAAATGGTATATTCTTATTGGACCTGGACTGCTTTTGCCAAGAAACTAGCTTTATGAAAAATAAACCCAAATTCCTTTCCTTTCTTTTGCTTTTGCTGGGGTGTTCTAACGACGATTGCTTACAGCAAGCCCAGAGTAATTTTATCAAAGGCAACTATCAGTCTGCTCTTGTAGCCTACGAATGCGTTGTAAGGAACAACCCTGAAGATTATATAGCATATAATATGATCGGTATGATTTACGGCCAGATGGGGAATAGTGAAAAAGTAGGCAAGTATATTGATACAGCATTGTATATAAACTCTGATTATGCTTACGCTAATCTTAACAAAGGAGCATTGGCTGCAGTTGATGGAGATACTGTTACTGCATTAAAGCTATTAAGCAAAGCAATAAGTATAGATGTAAATTATCAAGATGCGTATTTTAACAGAGGTATATTATACGAAAATTTAGGAAATTACAGAGAGGCGATACAAGACCTTAGATTCTCTCTGATGCTTAATAAAGAGGATCATGCTGCTTACTATCACTTAGGATTATGCCTTATTAAACTAAATAACAGAGATGAGGCATGTGCGAATTTCACTAAATCTCTCAGTATTTTTTATACAGATGAGGTTAAAAAGAAAAAAGAATTATTATGCATGTAAAGCATTGGCAAAATGGCAAATCAATATTTTAAATAAAATTATTCAATAAGAAACAAATTGCAATGATAAGAAATATTATTGATGCAGTAAGTATGAATATAGTATTTGAGAACATTGCCTCAGTTGAATTAATTTCGGCTAAATATAAGTTGTTCTTGTCGTAAATAACAGAATAGATTGTTTTTTCATTTTTTTTGCTTCGCAACATTAAATTTGACTTGAAGTTCACTTTTATATCTTCATGAATGAATGCTATTACAGGATGATAAAAAGCATGGCCATCACTATCATGATCTTCAACTAGTCCTATAAGCGTTCCTGTTGTTAGTGTGCCAATAGTTCGAAGCCTCAACATTATTCTAAATTGTATTAGTTGATTCCGCAACAGTAGAATGAAAATAAGTGCAGGAAACAACAGGCAACTCAATATTTCAAAGTAACTAGTATTCATCTCTTTTGTCTCTCAAAACCTAATTTCTGTTGAATGGTAAAAATAGCAATATTAACTTGCAATACAATTTTGAGGTGGTCTAGCTAAACCGCACAGTTTTGGAACGTTGTTTGACGGTTGTTTTCTAAATGCCTGGGTGTAATTCAAAACTACGCGTTGGGTTGGTAACTTAGGGTCTGGTCTAATCTACTTGCCCCATGACGAAAGAAGCCTACCTGGCGCTAGCCGCCGCCCAGTATGAGGAGTTGCGTGCCTTGGGCC
>NZ_SRLD01000034.1 GCF_004745955.1 Hymenobacter elongatus
CCTGGCTCAACCGCTTCCGCCACCTGCTGATTCGTTGGGCCAAAAAACCCGAAAACTATCTGGCCATGCTCCATTTTGCTTGCGCTCGAATCACCTGGTATAACTGCCTATTTGGATAGGCTCTAAGTACTCAAGTAAAAGTAACCGTAGCAAAAATGACGGTCATGCTGAGCTTGTCGAAGCATCTCTACCGCAGCAGTAATTGATTTACTACGGTGGTAAAGATGCTTCGACAAGCTCAGCATGACGTTCTAAATCCAATACCCTTACTTCTGCACGACTACTTAAAGTCCCCTGATGTCAGACCGTGTGCATATTTGGCTGATTGTGGGCGTTAGCTTAATTGTGCTGTATAGTAGTTTGAGCATGCTCAATATCCAGGTCAGCCTGAAATATGAAGTCAGCAACGACCCCTGCCTATCAGTAGTATCGGGCCGCGACCTGTGTGCTGATTACGAACGGATGAAGTAGCTGGCTTGGGTGTCATTGGGAAGCGTACTGGCGCTAATTGGATTCAGCCACCAACTCGTCCGCAAAAAGTGACTGCTTGGAAATTGCCCACAAAAAAGCCCCGCCGGACCGAAGTTCAGCGAGGTTTTTTGTTCTAAGCGAGAAGCTTAGCGGCTGATCTTACATCATGCCGCCCATGCCACCCATGCCGGCGGCACCGCCGCCGCCGTGGCCGTGGTCCTTCTCGTTCTCCGGCTCGTCCGAAATCACGCACTCGG
Source organism: Hymenobacter elongatus (assembly GCF_004745955.1). GTDB lineage: Bacteria > Bacteroidota > Bacteroidia > Cytophagales > Hymenobacteraceae > Hymenobacter > Hymenobacter elongatus. Next base: position 729 of record NZ_SRLD01000034.1, read on the forward strand.
TGGTCAGGAGCAGGCCGGCAATCGAAGCGGCATTCTCCAGGGCCAGGCGCGTTACTTTGGTCGGGTCGAGGATACCGGCGGCCATCAGGTTCTCGTAGCGGTCCTCGCGGGCGTTGTAACCGAAGTCACCTTTGCCTTCGCGCACTTTCTGCACGACTACCGAGCCTTCGCCACCGGCGTTGGCTACAATGGTACGCAGGGGAGCTTCGAGGGCCGTGCGAATGATGTTCACGCCAGTACGCTCGTCGCTGTTGTGGGTGTCAATAGCATCCAGCGCGTCGAGGGCGCGCACCAGGGCCACGCCGCCGCCGGGAACCACACCTTCTTCTACGGCGGCACGAGTAGCGTGCAGCGCATCGTCGACGCGGTCCTTCTTCTCCTTCATCTCTACTTCCGTAGAAGCGCCGATGTAGAGAATGGCCACGCCGCCCGAAAGCTTCGCCAGACGCTCCTGCAGCTTCTCCTTGTCGTAGTCCGACGTAGTGGTGCCGATTTGCGCCTTAATTTCGTTGATGCGGGCAGTAATGGTGGCTTTCTCACCTTTACCGTTCACGATGGTCGTGTTGTCCTTGTCGATGATGATCTTCTCGGCCGTACCCAGGTATTCCAGCGTAGCAGAGTCCAGCTTGTAGCCGCGCTCTTCCGAAATAACAGTTCCGCCGGTCAGCACCGCAATGTCTTCCAGCATCGCCTTACGACGGTCGCCGAAGCCGGGAGCCTTTACGGCCGCAATTTTCAGCGAGCCGCGCAGCTTGTTTACTACCAGCGTAGCCAGAGCCTCGCCGTCCACGTCTTCCGACACGATAACCAGGGGCTTACCCGTCTGAACTACCTGCTCGAGTACGGGCAGCAGCTCCTTCATGGTGCTCACTTTCTTGTCGTAGATGAGCACGTAGGGGTTTTCCAGCTCTACTTCCATCTTCTCCGGGTTGGTCACGAAGTAAGGAGAGAGGTAGCCGCGGTCGAACTGCATGCCTTCCACCGTTTTCACTTCGGTTTCGGTGCCACGCGCTTCTTCCACGGTGATAACGCCTTCCTTGCCCACTTTGTCCATGGCATCGGCAATCATCTGGCCGATTTCGGCGTCGTTGTTGGCCGAAATGGTACCTACCTGGGCAATTTCCGAAGAGTTTTCAATCTTCTTCGACTGCTGCTTCAGGTTCTCAACTACGGCCTTTACAGCCTTGTCGATACCACGCTTCAAGTCCATTGGGTTAGCGCCAGCAGCTACGTTCTTCGAGCCAGCCGTGTAAATGGCCTGCGCCAGTACGGTTGCCGTCGTCGTGCCGTCACCAGCCTGGTCAGCGGTTTTGGAAGCAACTTCCTTCACCAACTGAGCACCCATGTTTTCTACCGGGTCGCTCAGCTCAATTTCTTTGGCTACCGTCACACCGTCTTTGGTGATGGTCGGCGCGCCGAATTTCTTGTCGATAACCACGTTGCGGCCTTTCGGACCCAGGGTTACTTTCACGGCATTCGCCAGTTTGTCTACGCCGCGCTTCAGCTTGTCGCGGCCGTCGGTATCGAATTGGATGTTCTTAGCCATCTTATGTTTTACTGGAAATTAAGTCGAAAGGAGAGGGTACTCTACAGAACGGCGAAAATGTCGGACTCGCGCATGATGAGGTAATCGGTGCCCTCAATGGTGATTTCGGTGCCGGCATACTTGCCATACAGCACTTGGTCGCCCACTTTTACCTGCGGCTGAATCAACGTACCGCTGTCGGCTACTTTGCCTTCGCCTACCGCCACTACTTCGCCCCGCTGGGGCTTCTCTTTTGCTGTATCGGGAATGATAATGCCCGATTTGGTTTTCTCCTCAGCAGCAGCCGGTGCAATGATGACGCGGTCGGCCAGCGGTTTCATGCTTAGTGACATATTGTTCGTTTTGGGTGAAAGGTTTTCGTTGTTGGAACCTGAGGCCGCAGGCAACACTTCTTGTGCCATCCTCTACAAACCTGACAGAATGAACACGTTTAAGCCCTATTTCACGCCACCTTTGCACCAAGTCCTGTCCAAGGTGTCAGGCTGGAGTGAGGTAGCTGCTACCAGTAAGCTACGGCATCGGTAGTCTACCGGCAGTATTTTTACAGCCGAGTGACGATGAAATACCGCACAAAAAAACCGCTGGCTCGGGAGAGCCAGCGGTTAATCTAGTAGGCGAAATGCTTATTGAGCCGGAACGGTAGCAGGGGCCGTAGCGGGTGCGGCAGCTGGTTGCGTAGCTGGCGCGGCGGCTCCCGGGGCCTGCGCACCTGGTGCTGGGGTGGCGGGCAGGCGGGTATCCAAGGCTTTCTGCTGGTTTACGCTGCGGGTCGGACCGGCCGCATCCGAAGTGCCATTTAGAACGTGGGTGCCCAGCGTGAGGACCATCAGGCCGATGGCGAAACCCCAAGTGAGGCGCTCCAGCAAATCACCCGTGCGCTTCACCCCCATTAGGTTAGCAGCACCACCGGAGCCAAACTGATTGGATAATCCGCCCCCTTTGGGATTTTGGGCCAACACCACTAAGGCTAGCAGCAAGCACACGAAAAGGATCAGAATGATAAGGGCAAGATACATTACTCAGTGGGTTTCAGTTGTTGAATTTGGTCGGCAAAATACGCCTTTTTTTCCGGCTGACGCACTATCAGCCGCTCATATATTTCAATGGCCTTCTCTATTTTGCCTTGGCGAACCATGATTTTGGCCAAGCTTTCGGACGCAATATCGGGTACGCCCCGCGTACTGCGCACCGACAAATCAGCCTGTTCTTCGGCTGCCGGCAGCACCGCCGGCGCACGGAGCCGGGGCTGGGTGCGCAAAAACGTGTTGATCAGATCGAATGGAGAAGGAGCGGGCGGCGAGGCCGGCTGGTAGCGGGGCGTTTGCTCCTGTAGCAGCGCATCGGGCGCAAAAAACGGCGTACCCGGCAGCACGTCAGTGAAGGCATCTGTGGGCTGCAAGCAATAGCCCAAGCGGCTGCCGCCGTCCCCAAGGGCGTACCCGACGAGTGCATCGCCGTAAAAACCAGTTGCACGCGTGGCCTCCGTCTCAACGGCGGGGCTTTCTTCCTGGGGCTCCAGCGTTGGCAATTCATACACTGCCTGTCGCACCAGATCGGGTAGGCCAAGGCCAAACTCAAAGCGGGAGGAACCGCGTTCCACCGGTGGCCGAATGGGCGGCGCTACGGGTGGTAACGTCTCGTCCTCTACTGTCGGTGCTACTTCGTCGGTAAGGGTATCGGCCTCTGAAACTATTGACGCTATAGATATCAGTTCTGAAGGTTGTTCTATAACTGTAACTAGTTCTTCAGTAACATAGTTGTCTTCTGGTGCCTCAAGAAAAGATTCGGGTTGTGCCGGAGTGTACATAGTCTCCACTTCTACGGCTGCCGACGTCAAATCCAGGGAGGCATCGACGGGTAAAACCGCTTCGGTTACGCTGAGCTCAGCTAGTGTTTCAGTAGATTTTACTGGGGCGGTCGGCTGTTCTGCGGCGGGTATTGCCTCTTCCTCAGAGGTGGTGGGCTCAGCGAGAAGGAAAGCAGAAGAGGATGGCTGATCCTGGTCTTGAACCGCTACTGGTTCTGCCTGAACTATGGATTCGGGCTGTTCCTCATCCGATAATGCTGTCGGAGCCTCGACCACTGGGAGTGGCAACTGCTCCTCCACGACCATCTCAACTGGCCCTGAAGCTTCAGCGGAAGCGCTGTCGCCGATGGGCAAGATGGCGGCAAGCGCTGACAAGGCAGTTTCTGACGCTGCGGGAAATTCTTGAGTGGCCAGGCAGTTCACTTCAGGCTCCGGATCGAATGGCCGCTCAGCAGTAGGATCGGGAGCAGTTGCTACCGACTGCGCGCTGGCAAACAAGGCCGGATCTTCGATGAGCTGGCGGAGCAGCTGACGGTCGACGGCGTAAGTAGCCGCCCGGCGCAAACGCTGGCCGGCCAGCATGCTGCCTTGGTCGTGCGCGGCTTTGGCCAGCAGCACATGCGCCGTTTGACAGTACGGAAACGCCGCCGCCAGTTGCTCCAGCTCACGAATCTCGGCTCCCGAAATTACGCTTACATGATCAAGAATTTGCAACAGTGACGCGCGGGTCATAGACGAAGGTGGTGAGTAGGGGAAGCGGCCAGCCATTCGGGCCGGAAACCCGGTACCAGCTCTGGATGCGGGACAAGCGCCGCTAGTTTGTGGGGCGGCAAAAGTGCATCAATTTACCCAGGAAACCCACGGTTGCGAGGAAAACCAACGCCAGGTAGCCATTACCAGTTGGCTACCGACTTGTTGAAGGTGTCGGTGATGACGTTGGTCGTGATGCGCCGCAGGGCCGTGGGGTCGTTGTTGATGCGGGCAATATCCTGCGTGGCCGGGAAGTCGCCGTAGCCCTGGAAGGTCTGCTCGAAGTCCTGCTTGGGGTCTTTGGTATTGGTAAAGCGCACCCGCACCTGCATCGTCAGGCGGTTGACGCCCGCCTGGTCGACACCGTTCTGATTTTGAATAGCCGCCGGCGCGAAGTCGTAGGCTACGATCTGGCCCTCAAACTGCAGGTCGCCGTCGCGCGGCACCAGCTTCAGGGAAGTATTACGCTGAAAGTAGTCCTTGAACTCCTCCGTAAAGCGCTGCGACAGAAAGGAAGGTCCATTGCTGGCCGTATTCTGAAACGTCTGAATCGAAATGGTTTTGACCGTCGGGTCGATGCTGGTACCGGTGAACGAATACACGCCGCAGCCGGCCAGCAGCGGCAGAAAGGCCAGCACGACCAGCCACGCGCCCAGCCGGCTATAGTTGCTCCAGGTCATATTGTTTCAGCTTACGGTAAAGCGTGCGCTCCGAAATCCCGAGGTCGTGGGCGGCGTATTTGCGCTTGTTGTGGTGTTTTTTGAGGGCCTTCATAATCATCTCCTTTTCCTTGGCCTCCAGGGAAAGGGTTTCCTCCTCCGTTTCGTGCGGAATGTCTTCCACCCGCTGCGGCTCATCTTCATAAGTCGCGGCGTCTTCCACCGTTATTTCCGGTCGCGGAGAAATAAAGTATTCCGTCGCGCCCCCGTCGGAGGGAGAAGAACGGGTGAGGCGGCCATTTTCGTACGCGGGAGCCACATTCAGATTGTTGAACAAATGGCTGTTCTGCCGCACCAGCTCCTGCGCTTCGGCCGGGCGCTGACCGGAGGCCAGATCCAGCACCATCTTTTTCAGGTCGGTCATGTCGCGGCGCATGTCAAACAGCACCTTATAGAGTAGGTCGCGCTCCGAATAGGTGTTAGCGTCGGCTCCGTGGGTACCGGAAGCACTCAGCAGCATGGGTAGGCGGCTGCTCTGCTCGGCCGGCAGGTATTGGCGCAGACGAGCCGCGTCTACCTCGCGCTCCATCTCCAGCACCGACATCTGCTCGGCCACGTTCTTGAGCTGGCGGATGTTGCCGGGGAAGCTGAAGCGTTGCAGCTCCGTCACGGCCTCTGGGCTTAGCGCAATAGGCTTCACGCGGTAGCGCTCGGCGAAATCGGAAGCGAACTTGCGGAATAGTAGGTAGATATCATCACCTCGCTCACGCAGTGGTGGAACGGTAATCGGTACCGTATTCAGGCGGTAGTAGAGGTCTTCGCGGAACTTGCCCTCGCGCACGGCGTCGAGCAGATTCACGTTGGAAGCGGCCACCACGCGCACGTCGGTCTTCTGTACTTTCGAAGAACCTACGCGGATGAACTCGCCGTTTTCGAGCACCCGCAGCAGGCGGGCCTGGGTGCCGAGCGGCATTTCCCCGATTTCGTCGAGGAAGATGGTGCCGCCGTTGGTTACCTCGAAGTAACCCTTGCGGGCTTCCTGGGCCCCGGTGAAGGAGCCTTTCTCGTGGCCAAACAGCTCCGAGTCAATCGTGCCCTCGGGAATGGCGCCGCAGTTGATGGCAATGAACTGTCCGTGCTTGCGCGGCGAGAGGGCGTGGATAATCTTGGAAAAGGATTCCTTGCCCGAGCCGCTTTCCCCACTGATGAGCACCGTCATGTCGGTGGGTGCCACCTGGGTGGCCACCTGAATGGCGTAGTTCAGCGCCGGCGCGTTGCCGATGATGCCGAAGCGCTGCTTGATAGATTGTATTTCGGAAGGTGTCAAGGTCGGAAGTTGGTTTTCGGGAGAAAGACGAATAGCGCAGGACTTTATTTTAAAGAACCACTATCAGAGTCAATAAAGAATGGATCATCGTGTAAATCAGAAACTCTGATTTCTGGTAAACTATTCGTCAGAATTTCCAGGCAGGAATCATTGGAGCTAATAACATAGTGGTGAAGTGTACCGACAGCCTGTTCTCGCATGGCAGTAAAGGATTCATGCCATTGGGAGTTCCGGACGATAAACGTGGTACCGATGCGCTGGTCCAAATTCCGATTTGTGACTTCCCAGTAGTGCAGCAAATACCGTTCATCAGTTACTTGATAGACCTCATAACACGTGAAAATGAAGTTGTAGATCTGCTTCTTATCACGAATACTGAAGCACAGTTTGGAACCCGTGTAATTGGGCAGGAGCGTTTCGATAGTTCTAAACCAGAAAATCTCTCTGACATCGGAGCACGGCGTTTCCCATCTGTGGAGAGTGAGACTGTCTGCTTTCTGCATACCATGGGTGGTATAATGGAGGATCATGCGTAGCGCAACCGGGCCCGGGGCACCGGAATGGGGCGGTTTAACTCGCTGGCAGTTTCGAGCCACTCCTCAATGATGAGGGCCACGTTAGCCAGGGCCTCGGCTTGCGTAGCACCGTCGGCCAGACAGCCGGGCAGATCGGGAACTTCGGCTATAAACGCTTTATCGTCAGCGCTCCAAAGAATAACGATGGGATATCGGGTGTTATCCATTTTATTTTCTGGGCTTGCGTCTGTAGCAGATGGAGCGTCACGAGAGCCAACTAGTGCGCCGTAAGACGATGCCAGGCCATTTGTCGATAACGATGCAGAAAAGAAGGTTTTGTTCTTGCGCTCCGGTAACATGAATGTCAAGTTCATCAGGAAACCAGATGTCTGCAAACGCATTGATTTTTAGGTTGTCCAAAGGTGAGTTTGCCTCGAAGAAGGGATAAAGCGTTGTTCCAATCGAACTTTCAACCTTTTCCGCCGGAGAAAGAACTATCCCAAATGTGCTTTCCAGTGCGGTAAGCAATTCTGGTAGTTGGTTGTCACGTTTGATAGTGCAACTGACCATTACTCCACCGAATCGCCCAAAAGCGACCCGCCCGTGCCGGTGTGGACGAACACGTTCACGTAGTCCCCTTTCTGGTAGTGCTTCTTGGGGAAAATGACGACCTGGTTCTGGCTGTTGCGGCCGCTGAGGTGCTCCTGGCTGCGCTTGGAGAAGTTCTCGACCAGCACGCGGTGCATTTTGCCCACGGCCTGCTGGTTGCGGGCGGCGCTGCTTTTCTGCTGGAGGTCAATGATTTCCTGGAGGCGGCGCTTTTTCACGGCCAGCGGAATATCGTCTTCAAGCTTACGGGCGGCCAGCGTGCCGGGGCGCTCGGAGTAGAAGAACATGTAGGCCATGTCATACTGCACCCAGTCGATGAGGCTGAGCGTGTCCTGGTGCTCTTCCTCGGTTTCGGAGCAGAAGCCCGAAATCATGTCGGTGCTGATGGCGCACCCGGGGCCCAGAATCCGGCGGATGGCCAGCACGCGGTCTTCGTACCAGGCGCGGTCGTAGGTGCGGTTCATCAGCTTGAGAATCCGTGAGTTACCGCTCTGGGCGGGCAGGTGAATGTACTTGCAGATGTTCTCGTGCCGGCCCATGGTGTGCAGCACTTCGTCGGTGATGTCCTTGGGGTGGGAGGTGGAGAAGCGCACCCGCAGCTCGGGGCTAATCAGGGCCACGCGCTCCAGCAGCTGGGCGAAGTTGACGAACTCAGCGCCGTCTTCCGACGTCCACTTATAGGAGTCCACATTCTGACCCAGCAGGGTCACTTCCTTGTAGCCGGCAGCCACCAGGTCCTGGCATTCGCGCACAATGCTGTGGGCGTCGCGGCTCCGCTCGCGGCCCCGGGTGAAGGGCACCACGCAGAAGGAACACATGTTGTCGCAGCCGCGCATGATGCTCACGAAGGCGGTGATGCCGTTCGAGTTCAGGCGCACCGGGGTGATGTCGGCGTAGGTTTCGTCGCGGCTGAGCAGCACGTTTACGGCCTTCTGCCCGCCGTCCACTTCCCGGATCAGGTTGGGCAGGTCGCGGTAGGCATCGGGGCCCACGACGAGGTCGACCAGCTTTTCTTCCTCCAGAAACTTGCTTTTCAGGCGCTCGGCCATGCAGCCCAGCACGCCCACCAGCATGCCGGGGTTGCGCTTCTTGTGGCTGTTGATCTGGGAAAGGCGCATCCGCACCGTCTGCTCGGCCTTTTCGCGGATGGAGCAGGTGTTGAGCAGCACCAGGTCGGCCTCGGCCAGCTGCTCGGTGGTATCAAAGCCTTCATCGAAGAGGATGGAAGACACGATTTCGGAATCGGAGAAATTCATCTGGCAGCCGTAGCTCTCGATGTAGAGCTTGCGCTGCCGGCCCGTGCGGGTAGCCGGGCTCACCCGTACGTCCTGGGCCGGCTCGTGGTCGGCGGCCGGCAAAGTAGGGGTATCGAGAAAATCTAAGGTGAACAGTTGCTGCGACATAAGTAGTACAAACACAGAAGGTGGGCAAAGGTAAGTTTTTTGGCCCTAAAATGACAGAATGGCAGAGGCTTGTCCTGTAGGCAAGTTCACTCCTTTAAATTGGAACGGCCATGCTGAGCGCAGTCGAAGCATCTCGCGTGGCACCGTTTGATTAGTAATCTGGCGTCAGCCTGCGAGATGCTTCGACTGCGCTCAGCATGACCGTTTTTGTCTAAGTCTAAGAAGCGGTTTGAGTTAGCGTAAGAACAGTCAGAACGGCGTAGAGACGCATATTTGCGTCTCGTGGTTGAACGAAACTCGTTGTATCGGCGCGGTCGACGAGACGCAAGTATGCTACATCGTTTCAGAGGCCTAAAGATTTAACCCAAACAGCTTCTAAAGCAGGTAGTCTAGCACTTCGCGCAAGTCCTGGACGGTGTGAAAATCCAGCCCGGCCAGCTGCTCGGGCTCGACCCGCTCGAAGATCCAGTTGGCGTGGTAGGGCACGTGCACGGCCCGAAAACCCAGCCGGGCTACCGGAATGATGTCGGATTTGAGCGAGTTGCCGATCATGACGAAGTATTCGGGCCGGGCGGCGTGGCGGCTGAGCAGGCGCTGGTAAGTTGCCTCGTCCTTCTCACTCACAATTTCGACATGGTCGAACAGGTCGCCCAGGCCGGAGCGGGCCAGCTTGCTTTCCTGGTCGAGCAGGTCGCCTTTGGTAAGCACCAGCAGGCGGTGGCCACGGCGGCGCAATTCGGTGAGAACTTCCACCACGCCGGGCAGGGGCTCGATAGGGTAGCGCAGCAGGTCCTTGCCCAGGTCGATAATCTGCTGGATGTCGTGGCCCGTCACGGCGCCGTCGGTGAGCTGGATGGCAGTTTCAATCATCGAGAGCATAAACGACTTGGCCCCGTAGCCAAAGAGCTGCATGTTGCGGCGCTGCACGGCGTTGAGCTGCTCGGTGAGGTGGGCCGGCTCGCCGCAGTGGGCTATGATTTCGAGTAGGCGGGCCTCTACCTGGTCGAAGTGCGGCTGGGTGGACCAGAGCGTATCGTCGGCGTCGAAGGCAATGAGGTGGGCAGCGGGCATGGCAGAAAATGCAGGATAAAACTGCGTGACAAGCTCGCGCAGGCCGTAAAGTTACCGAACTTGCCGCCCATGAAACAGCGTATCGACTTAGCCAGCTGGAACCGGCGCGAGCATTTTGCCTTCTTTTCGGCGTTTGAAGAACCCTTTTTTGGGCTGGTCGCGCCGGTAAACTGCACCGGGGCCCAGGCCGAAGCCAAGCGGCTTGGGGTGTCGTTTTTTCTGTACTACCTGCACCACGCCGTGCAGGCGGCCAACGAAGTGCCCGAGTTCCGCACCCGCATCGAGGACGGCCAGGTGTACCGCTACGACCGGGTCCACGCCTCCGCCACCCTCGGCCGCCCCGACCACACGTTTGCCTTTTCCTTCATCGAGCAGCACGACGAGCTGAGCGGCTTCGTGGCCGCCGCCACGGCCGAAATAGCAGCCGTGCAGGCCAGCTCGGGCCTGCGCCTGGGCCCCACCACCGGCCGCCCCGACGTGCTGCATTGTTCAGCTATTCCCTGGGTGCGCTTCACCGGCCTCACTCACGCCCGCAGCTTCAGTCACCCCGATAGTTGCCCCAAGATTTCCTTTAGCCAAACATATGAGGAAAACGGCACCACCTGGATGAATGTGGCCGTCAACGTGCACCACGCATTAGCCGACGGCTACCACGTGGGACAGTTTCTACAAGCTTTCGAGCAGCGGCTAAAAAGAGAAGTGTTGGATTAAATGATGATTTGGGCTTAGTGGGGATACTCCAAAAGCTGCCGCGTCTATTCGCAGGCTACCACCACGCCCTGGTGCTGGTCTGGGCCGGAGCTTAGTGCTGCAAGTGGCCCGCCAGAACAGCAACCTGCCGTTTCGCTAGCGCACTACCGCGCCCAGCACGTCGAGCAGAGCGCGGGCTTTGAGCAGGCATTCGTCGTATTCGCGTTGCGGGTCGGAGTCGTAGGTGATGGCCGACCCGACCTGGAAGCTGAGGTAGCCGGTGCCGGCGTGGTATTGTAGGCTGCGAATGACCACGTTGAAATCAAAGTCGCCACCGGGCCACACGTAGCCAATGCTGCCGCTGTAGAGGCCCCGTCGGGTGCGCTCGTAGTGCTCGATGAGCTGCATGGCCCGGATTTTTGGCGCCCCAGTCATAGAGCCCATGGGAAAGGCGGCGCGCAAAATATCAACCAGGTCACACGCGGGGCGTCGCTGCGCTTCCACGGTCGAAATCATCTGCCAGACGTGGCGAAACGGGTATAGGCCGAACAGCTCGGGCACCCGCACGGTGCCGGTCTGGGCCACGCGGGCCAGATCGTTGCGCACCAAATCGACGATCATCAGATTTTCGGCCCGCTCTTTTTCATCGTTCAGCAACTGGGCGCGCAGTTGCTCATCCTCGGCCGGCGTAGTACCCCGCCGGATGGTGCCTTTGATGGGCTGAGATACCAGCTGCGGCCCCTGCTGCTGCAAAAACCGCTCGGGCGAAGCGCACAGTAGGTAGCGGTCCTGCCATTTGTAAAACCCCGCAAATGGGGTGGGCGAGGCGGCATTCAGGCGCAAAAACGTGCTGACGGGGTCCAATGCCACTTGCTCGGCATAAAATTCCTGGCATAGGTTCAGCTCGTAGACCTCGCCATCAAGAATATTTTCCCGCACGGCCTCCACGGCAGCCAAGTAGTCGGTTTTGGCCAAGCGTGGGTGCATAGCCGCTACGGCTGGGGGAGTAGCAGCCGGCACTTCCGTAGCCAGAATAGCTTCCAGCACGCCGGCGGTATAGCCGTGTATTTCTACGCTATTGTCGTGCCAGTGTAGCCAGGTTTGTGGCACGAAGAAATGCAGGGCCGGCCATTGCAGGCCGTCGAAATGGTCGCTGTGCAGGTCTTCGATTTCATTCTTGACGTCGTAGGTAAGAAACCCGCAGCGCGGGCCGGGGCTAGGCAGCGCCAGCCACCGACGCAACTCTTCCAGGGACGAAGGCGAAACGTCGCCGGCATCGGAGAGGGCCAGGAGCCGGGTGAAAGGGCCACGGGGGTACTCCAGCTCGTTCGATTCGTAGTAGGCACACAAGCGGAAGCGCGCGGCCCAGTGCAGGGCCTTTGCCCGAAATACACTGGCAGAAACGGGCAAAGCGGCAAGAGCGAGCTGAACGGACAAAGCAGAAGCTAGTGGAAGATGCTGGCAGAAAGGAGCAAGGCTGCAAAAGTAGCCCGCCGCTAGCGAAGCTGCGTGGCGGGCAGACCCGCCAGGGCCACTTTTGCCTTGGCATCCGTGCTATTCTTGTACTCGTGCTTGGGCGAATCCAGGGCTTTCTGGAAGTAGAGCCGCGCCATATTCAGCTGGCCGTCGGCCTGGCACAAGTAGCCCATTTGCAGCGCCGCCTGCGGCGCGAAGTAGTAAGAGGTTTTGCCGGCCAGGGCAATGGTGCGGGTATAAAACAGACGGGCCGAGTCGAGGCGGCCGAGGCCATGGTAGGCGCGGGCCCGGCGGTAGGGCTCTTCCAGTCGGTCGCGCAGCAGGGCCGAAGCCGGCAAGCCGTGCAGCGTGCTCAGGGCTGCCCGGTAGTAGCCGCCGTCAATCTGAAGCCGGGCGCGGGTGAGGGTGCGACTCAACGGAATCTTGCCTTCGTAGAAACGCTGGGCATAGGCGTCTTCCTCTACTATCGTTCGGCCCCCGGCCGCTATCTGCTGCCGGTAGCTTTCGGCGGTGGCCGTCTCGCCGCTCAGCCAGGCCGCCAGGTAGAGCTTGAAGGCGGCATCCTTACGGTAGTGGGCGCCCTGGTATTCGCGCAGAAATTGTTGGTTGGCGCGCAACGAAGCCCCATACTGGCCTTGGTACAACAGCAGGTCGGCGGCCATGTGGTGGAGGTAGGGCACAGACAAGTAGCCCGGGCCCGTGGGGCGGCGGCGGTAGGCCGCCAGGGCCTGATCGGTATGGTGCAGGCGCTTCTGCATGCTGATGAGCAGGTAGCTGAACAGCAGGTTGTCGGGCTGCTGAGTGGCCAGCTGCTGCGCGAGTTGGGCCGACTCTTCCGCCTTCTTGTAGTAGGTCTCCTCCACCAGCGCCAGCACGATGCGCGCTTCGGGCTGAAAATCGTGGGGGTGCTGGGCTGCCAGCCGCAGGTTCTGGAGGCCAGCCGCGACGCTGCCCGGCAGCCCCAGCAACTTGAGAAACCAATGGTAGCCCGCCGGCAGCGAGCCAATCATAAACTGGCACATGCCCAGCGTTTTACGGGCCGGCATAAAGTCCGGATAGCGCTTGGCCACGGCTTGCAGCTGCTGGTAGGCCTGGCGTAAACTCCACGCGCCCTGCACCTCGTGCTGATACGTTACCTGGGCTGCCGCCTGGTGCAGGCGAATCTCGGCGCGCGCATACTCCCGCAGCGGCCCCCGCTCCCCCGACTCGTCCAGAATTGCCAGCCGCTGGTCCTGGGCCAGCACCACGGCCTCGTAGCGGGCCGCGTTTTGCAGCACCATCAGCTCGGTAAAATCGATGCAGTCGGCAACGAGCAAGGCCCCGGCGCTGGTCGGAAACCGCTGCAGCTCGTCGCGCAGAATAGCCCGCGCCGGCTCTACGCGCAGCTTAAGCAGCTCGGCGTAGGCCCGGCGCGAGGTAGCCGAAAGGCTCGTAGCGGCAACGGGCCCCGGCGTACTGCCGGCCGCCTGGGGTGGGGCCGTGCTATCATGCTGGGGCTGGCCGGCAGCACACAGCAGAAATGCCGGTAGCAGCCCCAGCAGCGCTAGCCAGGTTCCTGGGAGGATGCGGATGGTGGCTGGAAAGAGCGGCACGCGAGGAAGGGAGCAATAAAAAAGGAACGACTGAGAGGCCGTTCCTTTTTTGGTTTACGTTCGAAGAACGAAGCGTTGTACTTAAACGACGGGCTTCACGTCTACGTCGGCCAGCACCCGGCCGCAGTGCTCACACACGATAATTTTCTTGTGCGAGATGATATCGGCCTGGCGCTGGGGCGGTACGGTGTTGAAGCAGCCGCCGCAAGCGTCGCGCTTCACCATTACCACGGCCAACCCGTTGCGCACGTTGCCCCGGATGCGGGTGTAGGCCGTCAGCAAGCGGTCTTCGATGGGCTTCAGAGCACCTTCGCGCTCGTCGAGCAGCTTTTGCTCATCGGCTTCGCTTTCGCCCACGATGGTTTGCAGCTCGGTATTTTTGTTGGTCAGGTCCTTCTTGCGCTCTTCCAGGCGCTGCTTGGTGCCGGCAATGTCGGTGTTCTTTACCTCAATCTGGTACTGACCTTCCTTGATTTTCTTTTCGGAAATCTGGATTTCCAGGCGCTGCAGCTCGATTTCCTTGGCAATAGCCTCGTACTCGCGGTTGTTGCGCACGTTCTGCTGCTGGTCCTCATACTTCTTGATGAGGCCGTCGGCATCTTTCGCGTTTTGCTTGCGCTGCTTGATCTGGTCGTTCAGTGACTGAATTTCCTCATCAAACTTATGTACACGCACCTCATAGCCGGCAATTTCGTCTTCCAGGTCGCGCACTTCTTCGGGCAAGTCGCCGCGGACGCGCCGGATTTCGTCAAGCTGCGAGTCGAGGCGCTGCAGGTTCAGAAGGGCTTCCAGCTTACTGGCGACGGTGGTTTCCGTGGAAGGGTTAGAAATCATAACGGACAGGGTTGGTGAAAGTCTCAGCAATTAAGACCGCAAAAGTACTTTTAAAGTTGGCGGCAAGCAAATCCCGGAAGATTTCCCCGGTAAATTGCTCACTTTCAAAATGGCCCACGTCGCAGAGCAGCAGCTGGCCCTCGGCCCCGAAGTACTCGTGGTATTTTAAGTCGCCCGTGACGTACGCGTCGGCCCCGGCCCGACGGGCATTCCCGATCAGAAAGCTGCCCGCCCCGCCGCACAGCGCTACCGTCTTGATAGGCCGCGCAAACGCCGTGTGCTTCACGACGGGCACCTGCAACACCGTGCGCAGGTGCTGCCGGAATTCGGCTGGCGACAGTGCTTCGGGCAATTCGCCCAGCATACCGGCTCCCACATCCTGGTGCGTGTTTTCCAGCTTCACCAGCTCGTAGGCAACTTCTTCGTAGGGGTGAGCCGCCCGCAACGCCCGCAGCGCCGCCTGGTGCAGATGCAGGGGCAGCAATACTTCGACGCGCTCTTCCCGCACGCTTTCGGGCTGCCCGCGCCGCCCGATAAACGGCGCAGTGCCCGCGCCGGGCGTAAAGGTGCCGGTACCTTCTACCCGGAAGCTGCACTCGGAATAGTCGCCCACTTGGCCCGCGCCCGCCTGGTAGAGTGCCTGTAGCACGGCCTCGACGTGCGTAGTCGGGACGTAGGTGATGAGCTTGCCCAGCGTGCCGCTCTGGGGAGCCAGAATGCGCAGATTCGTTAGCCCCAGCTTTTCGGCCAGCTTGCGGTTTACGCCCGGTAGCACGTTGTCGAGGTTGGTGTGGGCGGCGTAGATGGCCACATCGTGCTTAATGGCTTTTATCAGGGTTTGCTCGACTTCGGTGGCCCCGGTGAGGCGCTTGAGCGGCCGAAAAACCACCGGGTGGTGGGCTACCACCACGTTGCAGCCCCGGGCCAGCGCCTCGTCGATTACCGCCGGGGTGCAGTCCAGGGCAATGAGTACGCCGGTGACGTCGGCTTGCGGGTCGCCGCACTGCAGGCCGGCATTGTCGTAGGATTCCTGGTAGGCGAGGGGGGCGACTTTTTCAAGAACGCGGGCAAGGTCGGCAACGGTCGGCATGGGGCAAAGATACAGGTCTGGTTAGTGCGCGGCCATGGTAGTAGCCCGGCACTCATTCAGGACCGCCACGTAGCGGGCCACGTGCTGCGGCAGCTCGCGCTGCTTGTACTGCATCAGGTAGCGCGGATGATCGAGCACGTGAATCTGGCCGAATAGTCCCAGCTCCGCGTTCAGCCGCAGCAGATGCTGGCCGTTGCGGCGGCCCAGGCACACGGCGGTGTGCTGCGCCAGGCCTACTTCCAGCACCTGCCGCCGCAGCGAAAGCCGGATATCGGGCTCCAGGGCTTTGGTCAGGTCCGGCGAATCATAGTAGTTATAGTTGCGGCCGTGGCGCAGCAGCACCAGCGGATAGAGGGAGCCCAGAAAGAAATCCTGGTAAAACACCGCCGGACCACCCATGGCCGCTACGACTTCATACACGAACCGGCTCGACAGCTCCCGGTGGCGCGGCAGCTCGTTGGCAATGCCGCAGTTGTCGGCCAGCGCCACGGGGTCGGTGAAGGCCACACCGGTGCGGCCGTTGCCAAGCCGGCCCGGATTGATGCCCAACAGCGCGATTCGCGGCCGGTTGTCCTGATAGTAGTGCTGCGTGAAGCGCGTGAGTAGTGCCAGCGGTGTGGCTTCCTGGTACGGGCTCAGCGCCACGGCCTCATCGGGAAGCGCCTGGGGCAGCGGAAACGTAGTAAGAAAATGGAGCAGGCGGGTGGCGAAGGTGGACATAGCGGGCAAGGTAGCGCCCTGGCATACGCAAGCGCCCGGCGCGTGGCAACTGTTCCGGAAAATGAACAAGGACACAGCAGAACCGCTGGCCGCCGGGGGCTTTGTTTCGCGCCTTGCGTAAGTAGGCGTACTTTTGCGCCTCCGCGTTTCCGCCGCCGCGCTATGCCTCACCCGTTCGCTTTTCTGCTGCTGCCCTTTGCCTGGCTCTATGCCAGGGTGATGCGCGTGCGCAACTGGCTATACGACAGTGGTATAAAGAAATCAACGGCTTTTGCACGGCCTGTTATCAGCGTTGGGAACCTGCGGGCGGGCGGCACCGGCAAAACGCCGCACGTGGCCTGGGTGGTGCGGGAGCTGCTGCTGGCCGGGCAGCAGCCCGCTATTCTGAGCCGGGGCTATGGCCGTCACACCCAGGGCTATGTAGGGGCTGATGCGGCGGCTACGGCGGGCACCATCGGCGACGAACCCCTGCAGCACTACCAGGATTTTCAGGGTCGGGTACCGGTGGCAGTCTGCGAAGACCGACGCGTGGGCCTAACGACTCTACTGGGCCAGCAGCCCGCCCCAATGGCTGTGGTGCTGGACGATGCCTACCAGCACCGGCGCGTGCGGCCCACCCTGAATATCTTGCTAACGGAGCAGCAGCGACCTTTCTACCAAGACTATGTGCTGCCGGCTGGCCGGCTCCGGGAAAGCCGCCACGGTGCCGACCGGGCCGATGTGGTTATCGTTACGAAGTGCGCGGCTGAACTTGACGCGGCTGAACAGACGGCTATTACGGCCCGCATCCGCCGCTACGCCCGCCCGCAGGTGCCGGTGCTGTTTTCGACCTACAGCTATGGCGAGCCGGTATCGATTGGGGGAAAAGAACCGGGTATCGGGGCCGATATTGTGCTGCTGACAGGCATTGCGCAGCCCGGCCCGCTACGCGACTACCTAACCCAGGCTGGCTACCGCATCGTGCACCATGCCGCTTTTGCCGACCACCATCCGTTCAGTGCCGCCGATATTTCGGCCGTTGCCGCGCAATTACGGCCGGGACAGTGCGTTTTGACCACGCAAAAGGATGCTACCCGCTTGCTGGAGCCTGGGCTCCGGTCGGTAGTTGCCCATTTGCCGATTTTCTATATTCCCATCCAGGTTCAGTTTCTGGCCGATGGAGCCGCCCAGCTGCGGCAGCTACTTTCTCCTTTATTTCAGCCCCACGCTGTTGTCTGATTTGCTCCTTCCGTTGCCTCGTTTCCGCCCGCTGAGTCGTGTTTTCCCGGGCCTGGTGCTCGGCCTGTTTCTGCTGGGCCCGGCCGCCGTGCGGGCCCAGGTGCTCGACGACTCCACTAAGGTGCTCTACGGGGCGAAAACGACCCGCATCATCCGGGAGGAGGATATTCTGCGCGAGCAGTATGAAGGCCGTCTTATCGATACCACCCTGACCAACCAGATGCAGGCCCGCTACTGGTTTCACGACAGCACGTTTCAGCAGGATCTGGGCAACGTGGGGACGGCCTCGCGCCACCTGCTCTGGCAGCCCAACCTGGCGCTTGGGGCCCGCTTCGGCCGCAACGCCTTCGACAAGTACGTGCGCAACTCGGCCACTATTCCGTATTACGACACCCGCTCGCCCTACACGTTTTTTCGCTTCATTCAGAGTGGGGCCGGCGAGCAGGTTTTTGAGCTTTCCTACACCCGCAGCATTGGTAAAAACACCAATATTGGCTTGGCCTACGAACGGTTTGCTTCCAACAAAGCCCTACAAACCAACGGGCGCGAAGGGCTGGCCGAGCATTCCAACGTGCTGCTGTTTGCCCGCTTTCAAAGCAACAATGACCGCTACCACGGCCTGTTCAACGTGAGTACGGCCCGGCACCGGGCGGCCGAGCAGGGCGGTATTCGCTACCAGCCCGCCGATACGATTGGTGGCCTACGCACGCGCAACCTGTTCGACTACGCGTTGGAGCGGGTAAATCTGACGCAGGCGCTGAACGTGGATGACCGGGATGAGGTGCGCCTGGTACAAACCTACCGGCTGCTGGGCCGGGGCCTCACGGCCTACCATATTGTCGATTGGAAGCGCCAGTTCAACAAATACAGCGACGAGCGGCTGATAACGGACCCCTTCACGAACCGCCTGCAGTTTTACCCGCGCGCCTTGCTGAGCCCCACGCTGACCAACGACCGGGCTGAGTATCGCCAGTGGGAAAATACGATAGGCGTAATGGGCCACACGCCCGCTGTGGAATACCGCCTCTACGGCCGCTACCGGGATGCCAAGCTCAGCGCTCGTAGCTACTACGAAACCGCTGGTGTGGGCCAGATCAGGCCCACGCTGCCGACTGCGCCGCAATACGGCCAGGTATTTCTGGGCGGCACCGCTGGTTTCCGCTACCGTAGTCTGGTGGCCATCGAAACGGCGGGCGAAATACTAGCCGTGCAAACCGTGCCCGAGGGCAAAGGACTGAGCGAATACTGGGTGCGCGCCTCGGCCCGGCTGGGCCCCCTGAGCGGGGAGTTTCTGAGCTCTTCCTACGCGCCAACGTTGACCCAACAGCAGTTCAGCGGTAACCATTACCGGTGGGACTACACGGGAGAATCTACTAAATTCCGCAATACGCTCGTCAACCAGATTACGGGCCGCATCAGCCAGAAGCTGGGCCGGCAGTATGTGGAGCTTTCCGGCAGCGTGGTGAACATCAACGACTTGGTGTATTACAAGCAGGATTCCTCCTCCGCGGAAAAAGGCGTAGAAGTGTTTTTCAAGACGGAGGGCCGGCCCGCGCAGTTGCCGACGGCCAAAACCCTGCTGATTGGGGCGCTACGCCACCGTTTCAACGTGGGTAGGTTCTTTTTCGACAATCAGGCCACCGGTACCATCGGCGGCGACGGGCAGGGGCTGCGCATCCCGGGCCTGGTGGCCAATGGCAAAGTGTATTACCAGAACTATCTGTTCAAGAAGGCGTTATTCGGGCAGATCGGGGCTGAGGTCTACTACCAGTCAGGCTTCAAACCCTACGACTATAGCCCCAGCACCCAGCAATTCTATTTGCAGGACCGCTTCACGGCCCGCAACTATTCCGTGGCCGATGTGTTTGTCATTACCGATATCAAAACGGTGTCCGTTTTCCTGAAAGTGGCTTACGTCAACCAAGGCCTCTACGACTTCGGTAATGGCTACTTCGCCTCGCCTCTGTACACGGGACTGCCCCGGCGGTTTCAGCTGGGTATCAAGTGGCAGTTTTTTGATTAAGTTACTGGGAAACTACGCGCCATCCCGGCGTGCATAAGATATGGAAGCACCGGAATTCAAGGAGAAAACCATCCTTAAGCTCAAGCTGAATACCGACCCGCGGTGGGTGAATATTGCCAGCAAAAATATTGAGGATATCCTCGTCGACCATGCGTACTGCGAGCAGAAAGCAGCCAGTACCGGCATTTCGCTCATCGTGAAGTATCCCGAGAAAACCCGTCTTGTGGATGAGCTTACGGCGTTGGTGGCGGAAGAATGGGCCCACTTCGAGCGGGTGCTGCTGGAGCTGCGCAAGCGCGGTTTTGCCCTGGGCCCGCAGCGGCGCGACGACTACGTGGTGCAGCTCATGACCCACGTGCGCCGGGGCGACCACCGCGACCGGCAGCTCATGGACATGCTGCTGGTAAGCGCCCTGATTGAGGCCCGGAGCTGTGAGCGGTTCAAGCTGCTCTGGCAGCACATTCCTGACCCCGACCTCAGTAAATTCTATTACGAGCTGATGGTGTCGGAAGCCGCCCATTTCGTGAGCTACGTAGATCTGGCCAAGGAATATCGCGACCCAAAGGAGGTGGATGTGCGGCTGCAGGAGCTGTTGAAGATAGAAGGTGACATCATTACCAACCTGCCCGTGCGCGACGACCGCATGCACTAAGTGAAGCAGCAACCAGAATCATTAGTTGGCACGAAAGATGAGCATCTCGCGTAGTCTTTGCCCAAACCGTCGTACTCCCCAGTATATGAAAGCGTTATACGCCCTGCTGCTTTTGCTTTTTGCGACGACGGGACTGGCTTTTGGCCAGACTGCCCCGCCCAAAGTAGACTTCTGTGGTCAGCAGTATGCCGTGCCGGCCAGTGCCACGCTGGTGTCGCCTTACCAGGTGCGCTCCGAGGAGTTCGACATCATGCTGATGTACGTCAATTACGGGGACCTGCGCAGCGGACCGGCCGAGTATAGTAAGGACCGGATGAAAAAGCTGAAAGGAATTGACTTGCAAGAGGTAGCGTGTTTCATTCAAAATACGCCCGCCAAAGCCTACAAGTTTGGCTACCCCACCGACAAGGGCATGGCCTATGAGATACTGGCATATGGGGTGAATAAGGGACAGCCGGTCGTGATTCAGCTGACGCTGGACGTGGACCCCTACAGCAACAAGGAGATTCCCGAATTTCCCCGTCAGTTCGTGCATTTCGACAAGTAGCTGACCAGCCGCTGTTGCGCTTAGCGGCGGTACACTGGAATCTCAAAAAAAGCCTTGCATCTGCTGGAAAGGCAGATGCAAGGCTTTTTCGCGTTTGTGAAGTACTGTTTTGGCTTGCCGAATCACTTGCCTTAGGCTGGCCCTTGAGTCTGTCGGGAGTTGAGCAGCCCCGCCGGCACTGAGAGTTCTCCGGTGTGCGGATCGATAACGCCGTTGCGCTCATCCTCAATATTGGTGGCCTGCGTGTATACGTCGCCGGCAATGGGACGGGAGCGGAGCTCCTGCTTAAACTGCCGGATACGCTCGGTGCGCTCCTCACCGGCTTGGGGGCCGCCATAATCGGCAAAGCCAAAGCCGCCCCATTCGCTCACAATCAGGGGTTTCTGACGCCGGTAGAAGAAGGCATCGCCGATAACTAGCGGGAAGGCAGCTACGCCAATCAGCTCGCCTTGCACGAGGCGGTCGAGCAGGTCGCGCCAGCGGGGAAGGTCGGGGGTGTAGAGGTGGGCCGTGAGTAGGTCGGACTTCAGGCGGCCTTCAGCAGAAATATGTTGCCAGCCATCATTGTCAACAACCAGAAACTGCGGGTGCTCAATCTGCAGGTAGTGGTAGGTATCGGTGATGTAGCGGCGGGTTTCGGGGTTAGTGGCAATATCCTGGCAGCCCCAGTCCTCATTGTACAGGCTCCAGATAACCACCGAGGGATGCGACTCAATCAGGGCTAGCATGCGCAGCAGCTCCTCGCGGTGGTTCTGGCGGCTGCGCGGGCTGGAGGTGTGCGGACTCGGCACTTCCACCCACAGCAGCAGGCCCAGTTCGTCGGCCAGGTTATAAATGCGCGGATCGACACCGGCAATATGTACCCGCACCAGGTTGCAGCCCAACGCCAGCATGGCGTGCATGTGGCGCTGCATTTCCTCGTACGTGGCCGTGCCGGGCTGGTAGAGAATACCGTCGAGGTAGGTTGGCTTGTTGTTCAGGTATACATGCTTGCCCCGCGACTCAATTTTGCGCAGGCCAAAGTGGGTTTCGATCTGGGCCGCGTAGCCATCCGAATCAATGAGTTGAGCCACGAGCTGGTACAGGTGCGGGGTTTCCGGTGACCAGAGCCGGGCACCGGGCATTTCCATCACCACGCGCTGCTGCTTCTGGCCGGCTTCGAGGCGCAGGGGAAAATCGGAGCTGAACAGCGGCGGCACTCCGTTTTTGCGGCCCTGCTCAAACACCTGCAGACGCAGCGTGTAGGGGCCCGGGTCGTGGATGCGGGTGGCGATGTTGAAGCGCACCAGCTGGTCTTCCACCACGCTATCGACGCCCAGGCGGGAGCGGAGGCGGTTGCGCTCCACCATTTCGAGCCACACGCTGCGTACGGCCCCGGTGTAGGTTTGGTACCAGATGCCGCCGCGCTTATAAATGTGCGACTCCTGCTTGCCACGGGTGGTTTCGGCGTCCATCGTGTCGGCGATGCGTACCGTAAGCCGATTGACGAGGTGCAGATTTTCTTCCCGCAGTTCATAAGAGAATGACGTGTACTCGCCGTAATGGACGTCTTCGCCCTCAATCGTGCGCAGCTGGCGGCCGTTGAGCCACACCCGCGTTTCGTAGCCGCAGGCCCCGAAAGTGAGCTGAAACATGGAGCGCAGCAACGGCGCTTCGATTTCGGGTAGCGTAAACTCCCGCTCGTACCACGCCACCACTTTATCCTGCCACCCCGACGGCTGACTTTGCCCCTTGGCCTGCGCCATGTGGGCCTCGATGGAGCCCGGCCACTGGGCCTTATGCTCGTAGTTGTGGCCCAGGTGCCAGCCATCCCGCAGGCCGCTGTCGTCGGCATCAAGGGCAAAATTCCATTCGCCGTCCAGCAGCACGTGGTTGTTGAGTCGCAGCACGGCGCGGGGCAGCGGGTTGCGCATTTCCTCAATCGGGCGGGTTTCTTCCTGGCTGGCCGACAGGCCGTAGTTCGTGTGTTCGGAGTTCATTGGAAAGGCGTTAGGTAGAAACCGGACGATGGCTGACTATACGTAACGAGGCCCGAACACAGGCGAAAAAATGCTGACCCCCGCCAGCACGAAGCGGCAGGGGTCAGGCAATCAATCGGGGCGGGTCCTAAAAGCGTAGGGCAAATGTGCCGTTGGTTACCGTGGCGTACTTGGCCGGATACGAGCTGGGGTCGGTGCCATTGAAGCCGAAGCTGCCGCTGATGGTGCCGTTGGCTACGCTGTAGGTGGTGATGGTAACGGTGCCGCTGCCATCGGCCAGGAAAGCGCCCGTGCGGATGCCGCCGTCCAGGCGCACCAGCTGGCCGATTTCGTACGTACCGCCCAACCGGTAGGTGCCGTTGCCGGAAAAGCTCCGGTGAAGTGTGAGGCTCAACTGGTCGCGCCGGGTGCCGTTGCTGGCCTCTGCCGTGAGGCTCAGAATGTGGCCCGCATCATCTACCTGCCCGGTAATGGTGCCGGAGCTGTATTGGATACCGTCGGTGGTCCAGCTCATGGTGCCGCTGCGGACGGTACCGTCGGAGCTGACCGTGACGGTGCCCGCCCCGGCCTTCTGGCCGGCCACAATGGTAATGGTGCGGTTGGCCGGGGCCGTGTAGCCGGGGGCGGCAGTGAAGCTCAGCGTGTACTGGCCGGGAGCCAGGTTGGCGAGGTTGAACAGACCCGTGGTGGCGTCAGGCAGGACTGGAAACATGAGCCCGCCGCTGGAAGTTGCTGTTACCTTCGTAAGGGCCGTGGCCGGAAGCACGGTGCCTTCCAGGGAGCCGGTGGTGGCCACCGCTGGCGGCGTGGGGGTGGGGTCCGACTTCTTCATACAGCCGAAGGGGGTGAGCAGCAGAGTGACGGCCGTAAGCAGTATGATAATACGGGGAGAGGATAAAAAGACCATCAGATAAGCAGAGAGTTACGTAATAAGCAGAGGAAAACCCGTTTCGCGCCAAGCAAGCTGACACGAAATAGGACAAGATAAAGATGAAAGAAAAAGGCCGGGCCAACTCAGGTTTTTTGCTTTTTCTTCTTGGCTGCTGGAAACAGTATGTTGTTCAGAATCAGCCGGTAGCCGGGCGAGTTGGGGTGCAGCGACAGGTCGGTCGGCTCCTCTTCCACCAGGTGTTGGTAGTCCTCCGGGTCGTGGCCGCTATAGAACGTCCAGGTGCCTTTGCCCAGCGTGCCGTGCATGTAGCGTACTTCGCCCGAGGCCTTATTATCGCCCATCATCACCACATCCGACTTGATGAGCTGCTTGCGAAACGCCGTGGTTTGACCCATGAAGCCTTTCACCGTCTTCTCGTGGTTCTGGGTGAGCATGGTCGGTACGGGGTCATACTTAGCCGAGAAGGTGAAGAGCTGGAAATAGTCGTTGTCCTCGTACACGCCCCGCTCGCCGGGCTGCATATCGATGTTGGAGTACTCATACTGGTACGGGTCGCGCACGATCTGGAAGTCCTTAAAGGCCAGGGTGCGGTTGAAGTTGAGCTTGGATTGGGCAGTAGGGTCGGCCGGGTCGCCGTCGTACATGCTTTCCACCATATCCAGGCCCAGGCCAGCCAGGGCAATATCGTAGGTGTCGGTGGCCGAGCACATAGCGAACTGAAAGCCGCCGCCGGCAATGAACTCCTGCATCTTAGTCACCACCGCACCTTTCATCTGGCTCACCTTTGCGAAATTATGCCGCTTGGCAGCCGCTTCGGCGTCGCGCTGCTGCTGCTGGTACCAGGGGCGGTTGCGGTAGGAGGCATAAAACTTGCCGTATTCGCCCGTAAAATCCTCGTGGTGCAGGTGCAGCCAGTCGTACTTGGGCAGCACGCCGTTGAGCACGTCGTCGTCGTAGATTTCGGTATAAGGAATTTCGGCGTAGCTCAGCACCAGCGTCACGGCATCGTCCCAGGGCTGCTTGCCCTTGGGCGTGTACACCGCAATTTTGGGGGCCTTCTCCAGCTTCATGATGTCCATGTTGGCGTTGGGCTCGGCTATTTCGGCCAGAATGCTGCCGTACTGCGCTTCCGAAATCACCTGGTAGGTGATGCCCCGCACGGCCAGCTCATTTTCCAGCCCCTGGGCGTTTTCGCAGGCAAAGCTGCCGCCCCGGTAGTTCAGCAGCCAGTCGACTTCTACCTGCCGGGCCAGCAGCCAGTAGGCTATGCCGTAGGCCTTCAGATGCTCTTTCTGCACCTGGTCCATGGGAATAAAAACATGGTTGGCCCACGCCACGGCCGGGCCGCCGAGCCACGCCGCAACCAGCAGCAAAAGAGGCAGAATTCGCTTCAGCACCATCGGGTTCTGCTAAGTCAGGGGGGAAGGTAAAATAACCGTACAACAAACAGACCCGCAGAATTCCGTCGGGGTTGCCAGGTTGGGCAAACAGGCCTAAACAAATGTAGCGAAACAGGCCGGAGTTTGCCGGAAAGCGGTTACCTTGCGAAACCAGCTATTGAGGCCAAATCAGCGTTTGCGCTCGATTAAACCATTTTTAGCCGCTTCGCCCGGACGATTATTGTCGCTGCTATGCACCTGCTCGAAAACATCAAGGAGGCTTTCCGCTCCATTCACAGTAATCTGCTGCGTACCGTTCTTACGGCCCTGATCGTGAGCATCGGCATCATGTCGCTGGTTGGCATTCTGACGGCCATCGACGCCATCAAGTACTCGCTGAATCAGACATTTGCCAGCTTGGGTGCCAATTCGTTCGAGATGAAAGCCAAGGGCTACACCAACCGCGTCCGGCGCGGCGGCGTGCAGGGCAAAACCTACCCGGCCATTACCTACCTGCAAGCCAAGCAGTACAAGGAGCAGTTGGGGGACGAAGGGCAGGTGGGCATTTCGGCCTACATTGCCGGAGCCGCCGAAGTGAAGGCCGAAGGTCAGAAAACCAACCCCAATATGAACGTGGTGGCGGGCGACGAGAACTACCTTCAGATTCAGAATTATAACCTCTCCCGGGGCCGGGCTTTTTCGTCGATCGAACTGGACAATGGTACCAATGTGGCCATTGTGGGCAAGGAAATTACCGACAAGCTGTTTCCCAACCAAAGCCCCGTCGACCGGTATATCTACCTGCTGGGTCGTCGGTTTCAGGTGGTGGGCGAGCTGGAGAAGAGCGGCAGCACCATGGGCGGCGGCGGGGCCGACCGTATGGTGCTGATTCCGCTGGAAACCGGCAACCAGATGCCCCGGCAGCGGGCCCTGACCTACGACATTAAAACCGCGACGCTGGACCCCGAAAACCTAACCTACCTCACGGGCCAGGCCACCGGCATCATGCGCGCCGTGCGCCACGACCAGCTGGCGCAGCAAGACAGCTTCGAGGTGGAGCGCAGCGACTCGTTGGCCGGCAAGCTCGATTCGCTGTCGGGTAATCTGCGCATGGGCGGCGGCCTGGTGGGCTTCATCACTTTGCTCGGGGCCAGCATTGCCCTGATGAATATCATGATGGTGTCGGTGACGGAGCGCACCCGCGAAATCGGTATTCGCAAGGCTTTGGGGGCTACCTCCCGCCAGATTCGGCAGCAGTTCCTGATCGAGGCCATCGTAATATGCGTGCTCGGTGGCCTGCTGGGAATCGTGCTGGGTGTCACGATGGGCAACTCTATTTCCCTCTTTATTGGGGAAGGAGCTTTCCTCGTGCCGTGGTTCTGGATGACGATGGGCCTGGCTATCTGCATTGCCGTGGGCCTGGCCTCGGGCTACTACCCGGCCAGCAAAGCCGCCGGCCTCGACCCGATTGAGTCCTTGCGCTACGAGTAATAACTGCCGCAAACGGGCGGGTCTTCAGCGCACATAAGCCCAGTAGTATGTTCGGTTTTTCGTTTTAGTATCCTTGCTAAGCCGGGCCGTAAACGGCAACTCCCAGCGGCGCTCCGATGAAACTCAGCTGCGTCAGGAGCTCTTGGCGCAGCAGCGGCGGCAGTTCCTGTACGCCCAGATTCCAGACGTGTACGAGGCGGAGCAGCGGTTTGGATCTGCGTTTACGGCACTGGTCGAGCTACTCGTACGGCACGACTTGGCGGGCTTGGGTACTGCCGCCGCCGGCTCTCCCCTGTATCCGGAGCTAGCGCGCACTGTGCTGTAGCAACTGCCTAAAGCGCACTAGTATCCGCAACTGCTGGAACTCGTGCGCCGAGAGGTGTCGCTGTAGTTTGGCCGCCGTTGCGCCGAGTTAAGTGAAGTGGATATGCTGGCCCAACACACTGATGCGTGGCGAGCCCAGTTGAGGCGGAATGAATTGGACTCGGCCTAACCAACTGCCTGACGAAGTATTCGTCAACCGTAGCAACAGCCTGATAAAATCGTTCAGCTACAATAGCTGCCGCCGACCTGTTCATCCCTTCAGATATGATAGGTGGATGAGGTTTGCTATGGTCGGGAGAGGAAAGAGAAGTAGGGTAGGAGCACCACGGCGAAGAATCGAATAAGTCATTTACGCAAGCGCGCTATACTACTGGCCTTACCATGCTTTACCGGTGTGTGGATAGTAGGGAAAAAGAACGCCATGCGGCGCGTAGCGAAGCATCTCGCGCGTGGTCGTTGAATTACTACTCATACGTCAGCACGCGAGATGTCTCGCCTTGCTCGACCAGAACATTCTTTTTTCTTACTGTCCATAACCGCCTAGCTGGCAAAGGGGAAATGAATAATCGTTGTTAAACATTTGGGTGTATATTTGCTTTTCGGTATCATGAAAATCATTTGGGTATATGGAAGTCTCAACAACAGTAGGAGAGCGGTTTAGTGAGCTTATATCTCATTTGGGTATAAGTAAGAATGCCTTTGCCACCTCTCTGGAAAAGACGGCGACGGTTATTCAGCACATTGTGGATGAGCGTAATAAACCCGGATTTGACCTTTTGTGTAAGGTATTTGAGGTATACCCAAATGTATCAAAGACTTGGGTTCTTCAAGGCGTTGGCCCTATGCTTGCCACCGACCCGGCGGTTGCCACCGGTGCTGACCAAGCTACGCATCGGAGCCGGCCAATGCAGAGCGCTAGCCCTGTTGCGGCTTCAACAGCTACTAAGGCTCCGCTGCCGGTAGCAGCCAGTGCTTCGCCCGTACCAAAAGAGCTACCGCAGACACCCGATAAAATAATGGCTCAGGATGCCATCGAAGCTGAAACCAGGCCAGATACTGTGCCTGCTCAGCCTGTTCCTCCTAGTACAGCCGCTGCTGCTGCCCCCATCAGTGCCGAGCCGTCGCCGGCTGTGGTTGCCGTCGCAAGCGTGGCCGCCGCACCAGCTGATACCAGTTGGCAGACTGCGCTATACACGCAGCAGATGGCGCATCAACTGGCAATGGCTGAGCTGCGCAACCAGCATTTGCAGGAGCAGCAACGGATGATGCAACAAATGATGGATCTGATGAAGCAACAAATGTTTAAATAATATATTTCTCATTTGGGTATATAAAAAGGCCTGTCAAATCAATTGACAGGCCTTTTTATATGTTGTGGAAACCCCAAGGGATATCAGTGATGAAAAATATCCACGCCAATTTCTTCGGCCTCCATAACGTTTTGCGAGTTGACAGCTGCCAAGCGCAGATGCTTTACCTCACCTACTAACAGTGGATCATATTTGGCTACCACCCGGATATAGTTGGGCGTGAAGCCTTCCATCTGGCCATTCGTCACGTCGTCTTCGAATAACACCTGAGCTGCCGTAGCGAGGTGCTGTTCGTAGAAGAACCGCTTCTTCTTTTCCGAAAGGCTCCGTAGCTGCGTCGTCCGGTCGTGGCGGTGGCGGTCCTGCACGCGGCCGGGCAGCGTGGGGGCCAGGGTATTCTCGCGCTCCGAATACGGAAAAACGTGCAGGTAGCTGATATCCAATTCGTTTAGAAACTGGTAGGTTTCCAGAAAATCAGCCTCCGTTTCACCGGGAAAGCCCACGATGACATCCACCCCGATGCAGGCATGGGGCATTACTTCTTTAATCAGTGCTACGCGCTCGGCGTAGAGGGCGCGGCGGTAGCGGCGGCGCATCAGGCCCAGAATCTTATCGGAGCCGCTTTGCAGCGGAATGTGAAAGTGGGGCATGAAGCGCTGCGAGCGAGCTACGAAGCGAATAATTTCGTCGGTGAGCAGGTTGGGCTCGCAGGATGAAATGCGAAACCGCTCGATGCCCTCGACTGTATCCAGGGCCTGTACCAGGCCGTAGAAATCTTCCTGCCGCTCCCGCTCGGGGCCTTGCAAGCCGAAGTCGCCGAGGTTGACGCCCGTCAGCACGATTTCCTTAACGCCGGTTTCGGCGAGCTTCTGTACGCGCTCCACCACGCTCTGCACGCTGCCGGAGCGGCTTTTGCCCCGGGCCAGCGGAATGGTGCAAAACGAGCAGGAATAGTCGCAGCCATCCTGCACCTTAAGAAACGTACGGGTGCGGTCGCCGTAGGAGTGGGCGGCGTGAAACTCGGTGGCGGCGGCAATAGGAGAGGCGTAGACCTGGCCGGGCTGACCGGGCGCGGGTTTTTCGAAGCCGGCCAGAATATCGACCAGCTGAAATTTTTCGGCGGCACCCAGCACGGCGTGGACACCCGGGATGTCGGCAATTTCCTGGGGCTTGAGCTGCGCGTAGCAGCCCACGATGGTCACGAAAGCCTCGGGGTTATGCTTCAGGGCCTCTTTTACCACCTTGCGGCACTTGCGGTCGGCGTGGTCGGTGACGGAGCAGGTATTGATAACGTAAATATCGGCCGCGTCCTCGAAGGCAACTTTGTGAAAGCCGCGCTCCTCAAACTGGCGGCCGATAGCCGACGTTTCGGAGAAGTTGAGCTTACAGCCCAGCGTGTAAAAGGCAACTTTTTTGGTTTCCATATACAGCGTGCCTCCAACAACCGGTAATTCCGGGCAAAAGGACACTTTTGTTTTGTTACTTGACCACTAGCGACGAGCCATAACACTGGGTCGGGGCCGGCCGCAGACGCTTGCGGCCCGTTCTGCTATGTTCCGTGGGGGTGGTGTTTTGAAACCCATAGCACGGAACCAGCAAGCGGCCAGAAGCGGTGAAACAGGCCCGCAAAGGTAGTCGTTTTACCAACGCCAGCCGCGCTTTGGTTTCCTGGCGAGCATCGCTGTGGTTGAAAAAAAATGTTCTGTATCAGGCTGCGGGGTAGTAAAAATTCAGCCTATCGCTCGGCTCAGAATTTCATCTGCTGGATGCGCACAGCGTTGAGAATGGCCAGCAGGGCCACGCCTACGTCGGCAAATACCGCCTCCCACATCGTGGCCAAGCCGCCAGCCCCGAGGGCCAGCACCACGCCCTTCACCACAAATGCCAGCCAGATATTTTGCCAAACCACCGAGTGCGTGGCGCGCGCAATGCGGCGGGCGGTGGCAATCTTGCTCGGGTGGTCGGTTTGGATAACGACGTCGGCGGTTTCGATGGTGGCGTCGGCGCCCAGGCCGCCCATGGCAATGCCCACGTCGGCCAGGGCCACCACGGGCGCGTCGTTCACGCCGTCGCCCACGAAGGCCAACTTGCGACCCGCGTCCTTGTAGTGCTGCACGTAGCGGGCCTTGTCTTCGGGCAGCAAGTCCCCGTGCGCCTCGTCGATTCCTAGCTCGTTGGCCACGCGCTGAGTGGTACTGTCTTTGTCGCCCGAGAGCATGATTATTTTGGTGATACCGTCGGCCCGCAGCTCCTGCACGGTCCGGCCCGCGTCTTGCTTAGGGGCGTCGGCTACGGTGAGGTAGCCGGCGTACTTCCCGTCGATGGCCGCCACCACGATACTATCGGCCACCTGGTCAACTTCCGGCGGGTAGGGTACGCCGAATCTGGTGAGCAGCTTGGTGTTACCGGCCAGCACGGCGCGGCCGTCGACCTGGCCGCGCAGGCCGTGGCCGGCTATTTCTTCCACGTTGTCGACGGGGACGCCGGCCGCCGCCGCGCCCACGTGCAGCACCACGGCCCTGGCAATGGGGTGCGTGGATTTAGTTTCGAGCGCGCCCACCAGCCGGAGCAGCTGGGCGGCTTCGGTGGCGGGGGCGGGCTACACCTGCCGCACGGCAAACACGCCCTGGGTGAGCGTGCCGGTTTTGTCCAGCACCACGGTGTCGATTTCGCGCAGCACATCCAAAAAATTGGAGCCCTTGAACAGGATGCCCGCCCGCGAAGCCGCCCCGATGCCGCCGAAGTAGCCCAGCGGGATGCTGATAACCAGCGCGCAGGGGCAGGAAATGACCAGGAACACCAGCGCCCGGTACAGCCAAGTGCGAAACACGTAGTCGTCGACTACGAGCAACGGCACCAGGACCAGCAGCACCGCCAGCGCCATCACGATGGGCGTGTATACGCGGGCAAACCGAGTAATAAACTGCTGGGTTTTGGCCTTGCGGCCCACCGCATGCTGCACCAGGGTCAGAATTTTGGCCAGCTTGGTGTCTTGGTACGTGGCCGTTACCAGCACTTGCACCAGTGCTTCCTGGTTTATCATGCCAGCCAGCACCACGTCGCCGGTTTGCTTGGTTTGGGGAACAGATTCGCCGGTGAGGGCGGCGGTGTTGAAGCTGGCTGGGCCGGTGGTGAGGGTGCCGTCGAGGGCCACTTTTTCGCCGGGTCGCACCTCGATGGTATCGCCCAGCTGCACGGCTTTGGGGTCGAGTACCAGCCTTTGGTAGCCGCGCACCACGATTACCTCGGTGGCCTGAATTTCGAGCAGGGCCCGAATGCTGCGCTTGGCCCGGTTCACGGCCGCGTCCTGAAACAGCTCGCCCACGGTGTAGAACAGCATTACGGCCACGCCCTCGGGGTACTCGCCCAGGGCAAATGCTCCGAACGTGGCCAGGCTCATGAGCAGAAATTCGTTGAACACGTTGCCGCTGGGAATGCTGAGCACGGCGGCTTTCATCACTTTCCAGCCCACCAGCCCCACTGCCAGCCCGTACCAAAGCAGCCGAACGGAGCCCGTAAAGAAAACAGTAGCGTAATAGTCCAGCGCCAGGCCGGCCAGCAGCAGCCCCAGACTGAGGGCCGGCGCGAGGTAGGGGCGAGTGCCGGGCGGGCCATGGTCATGACCTTCGTGGTCGTCGTGGGCGCTGTGGTCGTGGCCGGGCACGTCGTGCCCTTCCGGCGAAGCCGCCGCCCCGGACGTGAGCTGTGCGCGACTCAGGGCACCCACGTTTTCGGGCCGCACCTGTTTGGCGGTATTCAACTCCTCGTTGGTGTTGGCAGATGTCGGGTTTGGCATGAGAAGCAGCGCAAGACAATGAAAGCGGGAAGCAGCACTAAAGCCACTTATCCCTAACGGCAGCGGCTGGTAAACAGGCTACCGTTTCTACTCGTTCAGGGCCGGGGCCGGGGCCGGGGCCACCACACCACACCACACCACACCACACCACACCACACCACACCACACCACACCACACCACACCACACCACACCACACCACCGATGCCCACGAAACAGATGGCCCCGCTGATGCCGTCGAACCAGTCGGGTCGGAAGCCGTCGAACTACCAGGCCCAGGCAATGGATATGAGGATAAAAATGCCGCCGTACACGGCGTAGGTTTTGCCAAACGCAGCAAACTCAATTGCGCCGAGACCAGCCAGAAAAAACACCAACCGCGGCTGTAGAATCGACAGGATAAGGAGTAGGGGACGACTGTGAAAAAGGCAGTGCCAGCAAGGCTTACTCTTCCTCCTCGGCGTTTTTGAGCTTGCTCAATAAGGAGTACGCCCCTTCTACGACAAAGCGCAGGGGTTTGCCGGCTTCGGCGGCGGGCAGACGCACTTCGGTGTAGCCGTCTTCGCTCACGCCCCGGGTCACGGGCACCAGGCGGTAGGTGACGGAACTGGTTTGAGTGGCAGCACTTTCAGCCACAAATACGTAGGCAAGCCCGCCGAACTGCACCACGGCCTTTTCGGGCAGCGTAGGCACGGTGAGGCGGTTGGTTTCGATGACGGCCCGCACGAAGGTGCCTGGCAGCAGCTGCTCGTCTTCGCGGTCGAGGTGGCCGTGCACGCGCACGGTGCGCTCGTCGCTGATGGTTTTGCTGATGAGGTAGACGTGGGCCGTGCGCTCCCGGCCCACCGAGTCATTGCCGAGCGAGAAGCGCACCAGCTGGCCTTCTTTCACCTGCGGAATGTCTTTTTCGAACACCATCAGCTCCACATGCAGGTGCTCGGGGTCCACGATTTCGAACAGCACGTCGGTGGGCGTCACACTCTGACCCACGCTCACATTCACGGCCTTCACGAAGCCGCCGGCCGGGGCCCGGAGCGCGGTGGTGCTCACAATAGCACCGCCACGGGGCAAACCGGCCAGCCGCAGCCGGGCGGCCTGGGCATTGGTCTTAATCTGCAGCGCCTCGTACTCGGCCTGGGCGCGCTGGTAGTTTTTCTGGGGGGCTACTTCCTGCCGGTATAGCTCGGCCTGGCGCTCGTACTCGGCCTGGGCAAACGTGAGTTGGCTGCGCGATTCCAGATAGTCCTGCTGTAGCTGCACGAAATCGGGGTTGCGGATAACGGCCAGCACCTGCCCGGCGCGCACCTTTGTGCCCTGCAGCAGCGTGGTGCGGTCCACGATTCCGCCCAGCGGCGCACTCACCGACACCAGATTTTCCGGGGGCACGTCGAGCACGCCGTTCACCTTCACGCCGCCGCTCATGGGCCGCTCCACGAGGCTGCCGAGTCGAATGCTGCCGGCCCGTTGCTCGGCGGCAGACAGCGTAACACGGTCGGCCACGGCGGCTTCGGCAGCCGCTACGGTGGTGGCTGCAGCAGTTTCCGTTTTAGCAGACTCTTCTCTGGTGCCACAGCTGGCTAGCAGGCTCAACAGCAACAAGTACAGGGGTAAATGACGCATTATGGAAGCGGTGAAATTGAAGTTTGGTGTCCTGCTGGGGTAGTAAAAGCCGAGGCACATTTTCACGCTAAGAATAACGCTTAGCTGAGCGTTCCGGCTCAATTAGCGGACTATTGCGCGCCCAGCAGGTATTCCAGCTCGATGACATTTTGGTTGTGTTGCAGCAGCGCATCGAGGTAGTCGAGGCGCTGGCGGCGGGCCCGCTCCAGGTGGAGCAGGTAGTCAGAATAGCCCGTTTCGCCGGCTTTGTAGCCCAGCGTGGCCAGCCGGGTGATGACCGTAGCCTGGGGCAGGGCAGTTTCTTCGAAGTAGCGCAGGCGCTGCTGCTGCTCGTCGTGCCGGGCCAGCAGCTCGTCTATCTGGCCTGCCAGCTGGGCCTGGCCCCGTTCGAGGCCGGCCTGGGCCACTTGCTCCTGCAGGCGGGCGGCTTGCACCCGCGCCTTTTGTGGCCCACGCCACAGGTGCGCGGCCACGCCCGCCTGCACGCCCTGGAAGCGGGTGCCGGGGCCGTAATAGCGCTCCATCCCCGGCCCCACCTGCTGGTAGCCGATGAGCGACTGGTTGAAATAGCCCACTGTAAACTCGGGTAGCCCACGGGCCTGCTCCACGCGGGTTTCGGCCCGGCGCTCGGCCACCAGTTGCCGCAGCACCTGGGTCTGGGGGCTGCGGGCCAGCGCGGCCGTATCGGCAGGCGCGGCACTCGTCAGAAGCGCTAACGGACGTAGTACGCTGTCGGCCACGGTCACGGCGGCGGCCACTTGCAGCAGGGCCTGCAGCTGCCGCTGTGCCACGCGGAAGTCGGTGCGGGCGGCCAGCAGCTGGGTCCGGATTTCACCTTGCTGCACCAGGGCCGTGGCGGGCTCCAGGCGGGCTACCTCGCCGGTTTTGAAGCGCAGGTTGGCGGCGCGCAGGAATTCGGTGTACAGGCTGTCTTGCCCGCGCAGCACTCGCAGCCGGTGGCGGGCGTGCACGGCCTGCTCGTAGCTCTGGCGGACTTGGCGGCGCAGCTCAGCCCGCACCTGGCTCAGCTGAACTTGCTGCCCGGCAATGCGGGCATCGGCCAGGGCGGCGGCGCGGCGGTACACCCCGGGCAGAGCCAGCGACTGGCTGATGGTGAATTGATTGTCGTGGTTGGCGGAGTTGTACTGGCCGTAGCTGCCCTGCAAGGTGGTGCGCCCGAAATCATAGGCCGCACGGCGTACGGCTTGCTGGGCTTCGAGGGCGCGCTGCCCGCCCAGCACCGTGCCGTTGGTGAGCAGCGCCTGGTCTACGGCCTGGGAGGCAGTGAGTGGGCCCGCTAGCGGCACCTGTTGCGCCTGGCTCTGCGGCGGTAGCAAGAGCAGCACTACCAGCAACACGGCCGTTAGGGTAGCTGCTTTGGCCGAAACCGGCACCTGCTTGGCGGCGCGGCGCTCCGCCAGCGCATACAGCACGGGCAGCACCAGCAGCGTGAGCAGCGTGGCCGACACCAGCCCGCCGATGACCACCGTGGCCAGCGGCCGTTGCACCTCCGCCCCGGCCGACTGTGACAGAGCCATGGGCAAAAAGCCTAATGAAGCTACCGTGGCCGTCATCAGCACCGGGCGCAGGCGCACTTCGGTGCCGTGCAGGATGCGCTCCATCAGGTCCGTCACGCCTTCGGCTTTAAGCTGGTTGAAGTAGCCGATGAGCACGATGCCGTTGAGCACGGCCACCCCAAACAGCGCAATGAAGCCCACCCCGGCCGAGATGCTGAACGGCATGCCGCGCAGCCACAGTGCCAGCACCCCGCCGATGGCCGAGAGCGGAATAGCCGTAAAAATCAGCACTGACTGCTTAAAGGAGCGGAAGGTAAAGAACAGCAGCACAAAGATGAGCCCCAGCGCTACCGGCACCGCAATGCGCAGCCGCTCGGTGGCCTGGCGCAGGTTCTCAAACTGCCCGCCGTAAGTGGTGAAGTAGCCCGGAGCCAGCTTCAGCTGGCGGTCGAGCTTGCTTTGCAGCTCTTCCACCACGGTTTCCACGTCGCGGCCCCGCACGTTGAAGGCCACGGTGATGTAGCGTTTAGCATCGTCGCGCTGAATCTGGTTCGGGCCCTCGCGCAGCTCCACGGTGGCCACCTGCTCCAGCGGCACCTGGCGGCCGTTGGGGGCGGCCACAAACAGTCGCCGCACGCTATTGATGTCCCGGCGCAGGTCGGCGCGCAGGCGCAGCACCAGGTCGTAGCGGCGCTCCTGCTCGAACACTTGGCCGGCTACTTCGCCGGCGAAGGCCGTTTGCACGGTGCGGTTCACGTCGGCCACGTTCAGGCCAAACTGGGCCAGTCGGCCACGGTCTAGCGCCACCACAATTTGCGGCAGGCCCGTCACCTGCTCCACATATACATCTTCGGCCCCTTGGGTTTGGCGCGCCAGGCGGCCGGCCTGCCGGGCGTAGTCGCCCAGCTGCTGCAGGTCCTCGCCGTAGATTTTCAGCACCACATCCTGCTTAGCGCCCGAAATCAGCTCGTTGAACCGCATCTGGATGGGCTGCTGGAAGCTGAACGTGACGCCGGGAATGACGCTCAGGGCGGCGGCCATCTTCTCGGCCAGGGCTTCCCGGTTGTCGGCCGAGGTCCACTCTGCCTGGTCTTTGAGCACGATGATCAGGTCGCCGGCTTCCACGGGCATGGGGTCGGTGGGAATTTCGGCCGAGCCGATTTTGGCCACCACCTGCTTCACCTCCGGAAACTGCCGCTTCAGAATGCCCCCGGCCTGCTGGGCTTTTTCCACCGTGTAGCTCAGCGACGAGCCGGTGAGCGTGCGCATCTCCACGGCAAAGTCGCCCTCGGTCAGCGTCGGGATGAATTCGCCGCCCAGCGTGCGAAACAGCAGAAACCCGCCCACCAGCAGCCCGGCCGCGCCCGTCAGCGTGAGGGCCGGGTGGCGCAGCACGCCCTTCAGCAGCGGGTGATAGAGGCGGGTGAAAAAGGCCATCATGCGGTCAGCGAAGTTTTTTTTCACCTCCGTGGAGCGGCTCAGAGCCAGCGCGGCCATCATGGGCACGTAGGTGAGCGAGAGAATGAAAGCGCCCAGGATGGCAAAGGCCACGGTTTGGGCCATGGGCCGGAACATCTTGCCTTCCACGCCAGCCAGGGCCAGCAGCGGCAGGTACACGATGAGGATGATGATTTCGCCAAACGCGGCCGAGGAGCGGATTTTGCTGGCCGCGTGGTAGGTTTCCTCGTCCATCTGGGCGGTAGCGAGGCGGTTGCCGGCCACCCGCAGCTGCCCGCCGTGCAGGCGCAGCACAATGGCCTCCACAATAATTACGGCCCCGTCCACAATCAGCCCGAAGTCGATGGCACCCAGGCTCATCAGGTTGCCCGACACGCCAAACAGCCGCATCAGGCTCACGGCAAACAGCATGGCCAGCGGAATCACCGAGGCCACTACCAGCCCCGCCCGCCAGTTGCCGAGAAACAGCACGAGCACAAAAATGACAATCAGCGCGCCCTCCGCCAGGTTGGTGCTCACGGTAGTGATGGCTCGGCCCACCAGCGTGGATCGGTCCAGAAACGGCTCTACGGTTACGCCCTCGGGCAGGGTTTTGCGGATGGTGGCCATGCGCGCCTGCACGGCCCGGATAACCTCGGCCGCATTGGCTCCCTTGAGCATGAGCACCAGCCCGCCCGTGACTTCGCCCTGATTATTCAGCGTCATGGCACCGTAGCGTACGGCCGCGCCCAAGCGCACCTCGGCCACGTCGCGCACCAGCACGGGCAAGCCGTTGGCGGTGCTGCGGACGACAATGCGGCCGATGTCGGCCGGGGTGGCGGCTAGTCCTTCGGTGCGGATGAAGGCGGCCGTGGGGTTCTGGTCGAGGTAGGCCCCGCCGGCGTTCTGGTTGTTCTGGGCCACGGCTTGGTACACCTCGGCGATGGTTACGCCCAACGAGCGTAGGCGCTCGGGGTCGAGGGCCACTTCGTACTGCTTCAGCAGGCCACCGTAGGAGCTGACGTCGGCCACGCCGGGAGTGCCCAGCAGCTGCCGGCGCACCAGCCAGTCCTGCATGCTGCGCAGCTCGGTGGGGCTGTATTTCTTTTCGTAGCCCGGCTTGGCGCGCACCAAGTACTGGTAGATTTCGCCCAGGCCAGTCGTTACCGGGCCCATTGCCGGCCGCCCCACGCCGGCCGGTATCTGGCTTTCGGCCTCGCGCAGCCGCTCGGCCACCTGCTGCCGGGCCCAGTACACATCTACCTGATCTTCGAACACGATAGTAACCACCGAGAGGCCGAAGCGCGAAAACGAGCGGACTTCCTCCCGACCCGGAATGGTAGCCACGCTCTGCTCCACCGGAAACGTGACGAGCCGCTCGATGTCCGTAGCCGCCAACGACGGCGCCACGGTGTACACAATCACCTGGTTGTTGGTAATATCGGGCACCGCGTCAATCGGCAGCCGGCTGAGTGAGTAGCCTCCCCAGGCCACCAGGGCCAAGGTCAGCAGCCCGATGATAAGCTTGTTGTGAATGGAGAAATAAATCAGCCGGTCGAACATCCGCTGGAGTGGTTTAAGTCTAACACGTTCAGAAAATTGCGTCGCTCTGCCGGGTCCGCATCAGGAGACTAGCGCGGTTTCGCAGTCCGTGGACGCCGTACCGCTAACTGTGGCCAGTGGTAGATGTTGCTGACCAGCTCAGATGGGATAAGTAGTGGCACTAGGTACGTTGCCATATCGAGCGGGCCTACCGAAAAAGCAGGGTGTCTGCCGAACATGCGCCTATACGAAGCGACACAAACATAACGCATAGCGGGTACTACGTTAGCGTGATTTTAGGAGCGGTGCACGGGTAAAGCGAACTACAAAGTTCACGAATGCAGATAAGTGTGTTGGCCAAAATGGCGGTGGCTGGCACCCGAGTACGCCAACACTACGGCCATAAAAAAACCAGCCTGCGTGGTGACAGACTGGCTTTTTATGGCAGTGAAAATACGTTAGGCAGCCACTGCCTGGCGGCAGGCCTGCTCGCAGCGGCGGCAGGCTTCCGCGCACTCCTTGCAGTGCTGCATGTGGGCACCGTGCTTTTCGCACTCGTCGCCGCAGGCTTTGCAGATTTCGGCGCACTCGCGCATCACGTGCTGGGCGTGCTCCGAGCCGCGGGCCACAAAGCGGGCCGTGAGGGCACACATGTCGGCGCAGTCACGGTCGATGCTGATGCAGCGGGCCATCATTTTCACGTCTTCCTCTTTCAAGCAAGAAGATGCGCAGTACTCGCAGGCAGCAATACAAGCGTTGAGGGCGTCGAGCAAGGATTGGTTGTGGGTGGGCATGATAAAAGGGGATTAAGGGTAAAAGCTTCCGTATGCTTACTCTGATACCTCCTACTTCGTTATGCACAATTCGGCTTGAAGCTTATATAATCCAGCATCGCCGGACAAATACCCGCAAGCAAGAACGGGGCTCAGACCCCGGCGGGCCGACTGGAATTCTGGTCGGCTAGCGGCGTGAGCGGCGCGGCGTCCAGCTCCCGCGGGTGCGCATCGAGGCTGACTTCGCCGTGCCCGCGCCGGTACTGCGCCAGGGCTTTTTCGCCCACGAGCCAGAACACCACCGGCGTCACGATGATGTCGAGGAAGGTGGAAGAGAGCAGGCCGCCCAAAATCACCGTGGCTACCGGATACAGGATTTCTTTGCCCGGCGCGTCCTTGGCCAGCGTGAGCGGAACCAGGGCCAGGGCGGCCACCAGGGCCGTCATCAGCACGGGCACCAGCCGCTCCAGCGAGCCGCGCACGATCATCTCCTTGCCGAACTTTTCGCCCTCGTGCTCCACGAGGTGGATGTAGTGCGAAATCATCATGATGCCGTTGCGCGAGGCGATGCCGGTGAGCGTAATGAAGCCCACCAGCGAGGCAATGCTGAACGTACCCCCCGTGAGCAGCACCGCCACCACCGAGCCAATGAGCGCCAGCGGGATATTCAGCATAATCTGCCCCACCATCAGCGGCGACTTGAAGTGCGAAAACAAGACCAGGAAGATGCCGGCCAGCGAGAACAGGCTGAGCCACAAAATCTTCTGCGAGGCCGACTGCTGGCTTTCAAACTGTCCGCCGTAGGTGAGGTAGTAGCCGGGCGGCAGCTTCACCTGCTGCGCAATGCGGGCCTGCACTTCCTTCACCGTGGAGCCCAGGTCGCGGTCAGCCACGTTCATCGAGATGCTGATGCGGCGCTGGGTGTTTTCGTGGTTCACGGTATTGGGGCCGGGCTCGTAGCTTACGTCGGCCACCTGGCTCACGGGAATAAGGGCGCCAGCGGGCGTTTCGATGCGGGTCTGGGCAATGGTGGCCACGTCGTTGCGCTGGTTTTCGGGTAGTTTCACGATGAGGTCGAAGCGCTGCTGGCCATCGAGCATTTGGGATACCACCTCGCCCTGAAACAAGGTTTCGAGCGTGGCTACTACGCTGCCACGGTCGAGGCCGTAGGCGCGCAGGGCCGCGTCGCGGGGGCGCACCAGCAGCTGCGGAATCTGCACTTGCTTTTCCACCTGCAGGTCTACCACGCCGGGCACGGTGGCGGCGGCATTGCGGACTTCGTTGGCGTAGCGGCGCAGCTCCAGCAGGTCGTTGCCAAACACCTTAATAGCCACCTGGGCCCGTACGCCGCTCAGCAGGTGGTCGAGGCGGTGGGAAATGGGCTGGCCGATGTTCACGTTTACGCCGGTAATCAGACCCAGCTTTTCGCGCATGTCAGTCAGAATTTCGTCGCGGCTGCGCATTTCCAGGCCTTCCTTTTCCAGCTCTTCCTCGGTTTTGAAAGCCACTTCGATTTCCGAATTGTTCACCGATTCGGCGTGCTCGTCCAGCTCGGCGCGGCCGGTGCGGCGGGCCGTGTAGGCCACTTCCGGAATCTTGAGCATCTGCTGCTCGCCCAGCGTACCCAGCTTGTTCGACTCCGCCAGCGAGGTGCCGGCCGGGGCCGAGAAGTTCACCGTGAGCGAGCCTTCGTTGAAGGGGGGCAGAAACTCGGTGCCGAAGAAGGGCACCAGGGCGGCGGCCAGCACAAACAACAGGCCGGCCGTGCTCAGTACCAGTTTTGGGTGCAGCAACCCCCAGTTCAGCACACTGGTATCCTTGCGCTTCAGCCAGCGGATAAGGCGGCCTTCCTGCTCGGCTTCGCGAATCTGCTTCATCCTGGGCAGTAGATAGTAGCACAGCACCGGCGTGACGGTGAGCGACACGAATAGCGAGGCCACGATGCTGGTGATGTAGGCAATGCCCAGCGGCGCGAAAATGCGGCCTTCCATGCCTTCGAGCGCAAACAGCGGCAAAAACACCAGCACCACGATGATGGTGGCGTAAACGATGGAGTTGCGCACTTCCGAAGAAGCCGCGTAAATGACTTGCAGCGCCGGTTTCGGGTTGGCCAATTGCTGGTTTTCGCGCAGTCGGCGGAATACGTTTTCCACGTCCACGATGGCGTCGTCCACCAGTTCGCCGATGGCAATAGCCAGTCCGCCCAGGGTCATGGTGTTGATGCTGATGCCCGCAAAGCGAAATACCAGCGCCGTGACGAGCAAAGACAACGGAATGGCTACCAGTGAAATAAAGGTGGTGCGCACGTTCAGCAGGAAGGCAAACAGCACGATGACCACCAGAATAGCACCATCGCGCAGGGCTTCCTCCACGTTGGAAATCGACGACTCAATAAAGTCGGCCTGCTTAAACAGGCGCGTATTCACCCGCACATCTTTAGGCAGCGAAGGCTTGAGCTCTACCAACGCCTTTTCTACTGCTTCCGTCAGGCCCACCGTGGCCGCGCCGGGCTGCTTCTCGATGCTCAGAATTACGGCCGGCTGGCCGTTCACGCTGCCGTCGCCGCGCTTGAAGCGGGCTCCAAACTCCACGCTCGCCACCTGCGCCACCGTGATGGCCGAGCCCTCGCGGTAGCCAACGATGATGTTCTTGATATCGTCGACGGAGCGCAGGCGGCCCAGGTTGCGGATGAGCACCTCCGAGCCGTTGCGGTCGAAGAAGTTGCCGGTGGTGTTCAGATTAGAGCGGCGCAGCGCGTCTTCTACCTGCGTGATGGTGAGGCCCACGGCGTTGAGGCGCGGCATGTCGAGCAGCACCTGGTATTGCAGGTTGTCGCCGCCGATGGGAATGACCTGGGCCACGCCGGGAATGCTGAGCAGACGCTGGCGCACGGTGTAGTTGGCCAGCGTGCGCAGGTCGGCAGCATTCGTCTGAGCCCCACCCGAGAGGCCCACGAGCATAATCTGGCCCATCACCGACGAAATAGGGCCCAGTACCGGGGCCACGCCCGTCGGCAGCTGCTCCCCCACAGTTTGTAGCTTCTCACTCACAATCTGGCGGGCCGTGAAGATATCGGTGCCGTAGTCGAACTCCACGAACACCATGCCCAGGCCAATGGCTGAGTTAGAACGCACCGCGGCCACGCCGGTAGCGCCGTTCAGGGCCGTTTCCACGGGCAGCGTCACGAGGGCTTCCACTTCTTCGGGGGCCATGCCAGCGGCTTCCAGAAACACGGTCACGCGGGGCCGGTCCAGATCGGGCAGTACGTCTACCGGCAGCTGGCGGGCGGTGTACGTGCCAGCAATGAGCAGGCCCACGGCAAAGGCCAGCATAAGCAGGCGGTTTTGCAGAGCAAAGCGAATGATGTTATCGAGCATGGGATTGGAGCAGGTTGAGCGAAACACCCTCTATCAGCTGAGGAGGGGTGTTTGTCGGTCTTACTGGTTCAGATAGATGGACTTAAGCTGGTAAGTGCCCACCGTCACCACCCGGTCGTTTTCGTTCACGTCGCCGCCGAGCAGCACCGTTTGCTGGCCGTTGGCCGGGCCGGGCTGCACGTAGCGGATTTTGAACTGCTCCGGCTCGCCGTGCACGAATACGACCGGCTTACCGCTCAGGTCGGTGATGGCGGAGGTGGGCACCACGAGCTGCTGTTGGCCGCCGGTGCTTTGGCCCACCACCTGCACGTTCACGGCTTGGCCGGCGCGGAACTGCGAATTGCCTGCGGCATCCAGCTCCAGGATAAGCTGGCGGGCCTGATTCACGGGGTTCACAACGTTAGAAAATACTACCAAACGGGCCGGTGCACCACCCGCTTGGCCCTGTAGGCCTTCCACCCGAAATTGCGCGCTGGGTGTTATTTTGCCCAAATCCTGGGCAAATACTTCTGCCGTTACCCGCAGCTTACCGGGGTTGATGACGCGAAACAGCTCGTCGCCCTGGCTTACCTGCTGGCCCACGGCCAGGCTGAATACATCCACCGTGCCGCTGATGGGGGAGGTGATGGATACGCGCCGCTGGCTGGCCTGACCGTTCTGAATACCCGCGTTCTGCCGCGCCTGGCGCAGGCGCAATTCGGCGGCTACCACATCTTTGCGGGCAGCAATGTCGGCAATGGTTTGCAGGCGGGCGTAGTCCTGCTGGGCCGCGCGCAGCTCGGCCTGGGCGTTGGCCCGTTCGGTGCTGAGGCCAATTTGCTGCGTGGCGTCGAGCGTTTGCTCCACCACGGCCAGCGTCTGACCAGCCCGCACGGTTTGGCCCACCTGCGCCGCTAAACTGACGACGCGCCCGGTTTGGGGCACTACCACCCGGCCCTCACCGCCTGCCGCCGCTGATACCGTGGCGT
The DNA here is from genome assembly GCF_004745955.1 of Hymenobacter elongatus. GTDB lineage: Bacteria > Bacteroidota > Bacteroidia > Cytophagales > Hymenobacteraceae > Hymenobacter > Hymenobacter elongatus. Next base: position 43,662 of record NZ_SRLD01000034.1, read on the forward strand.
ACAGCGTGAGACGAGTGTAGGTATTGGAGTAGGCCACCAAAGCCGTACGTACCCCAAAAAGGTACTGACTCTCCTTGGGTAGACTGATTTCGTCGGTGAGGGCCACCCCGGCGCTGGGCTTGGCTCCGTCGCCGTGGTCTTCGCCGCCGTGGGCCAGTAGTGGGGCCGGCGGGGGCAGCAGCGTGGCCAGCAGTAAGCCGGCCACAGCCGTGGCAGCCAGGTATTTATGCTTGGTTTTCATACACAGCAGAGGTAGGAGTGAGGGGAGCAGCCGCGCGGCGGCGCATGAGGAGCGCCGTGAGGGCAATGCCCGCCAAGAAGGCCCCGGCCAGCAGCAGCAGGTTTTTCCAGGAGCCAAAAAAGGAAGGCGTGGCGGCCACCGGAGCGGCGGCCACGGGTAGTTTTTTGCCCACGGCTATGCCTTCCAGCAATAGCAAGTCAGCTCGTTCACCCGCCACGATATTGGCTGTGAAGCTGTAGGTTTTATTGGCCGGAAACTCGCCTTCCACCAAGTAAATCCCTGGTTCGTGCTCCGTCACGGTCCATTTCAGGGCAGCATCTTCCGGGTTAGTCAGCGTGAGCTTCGCGCCTTTGACGGGGGCGTTGGTGGCATAATCGGACAGGAACAGGCGCAGGTCGGCGGGCTTGCCACCCGTGAGCGGCTCGTAGCGCAACAGCACCTCAAACTGCTCCGACAGCGCCGCCACCGAGAAGGAGGTGGCCCCGGCGGCCGTGCCGGCTTTGGCCGCGTCGCCGTGGTCTTCGCCGCCGTGGGCAGCCGCCGTTCCCGTTCCCAACAGGCCCAGCAGCAGGATTAATAGTAGGTTTCTCATGGTTCTTGGCCCCGCAGGTAATTGAGTTCAACAATGGCTTGCCGGTAGTCGCGGATGGTAGCCAGGTAGGCGTTTTGAATGGTGAAGGCTTGGTTCAGGCTTTGAATCAGGACGAGGTAGCTGATTTCGCCGGCCCGAAACAGCCTCTGCGACTGGCTGATGATGGCGGCGGCCTGCGCCAGTCCGGCCTGCTCGTAGTAGCTCAGCGAGGTCGAGAACTTGCGCGTATCGGCCAGCGCCTGCTGGTACTGGCTGCCCAGGTCGAGGCGCTGTACCTGTAGCTGGGCCTGGGCGGCGGTGCTGCGGGCCGTGGCTGCCTGTAGCTGGGCGCGGTAGGTCCAGAAATAAATTGGCACCGACACGCCGAACTGAAACCGGTATTTGATGGCCGAGTTGTCATAGGCCTGGTTCTGGTAGCCCACGGTGAGGGCCGGCGTGCGGCGCGCCCGCACCAGACTAATACCCGATTGGCTCAGGGCCAGGTTTTGGGCCGCATAGGCCAGCGCGGGGCTGGCAGCCACGGCGGCACTGTCGGATGTGGGCAGCGTGCTCAGCAGCTCCGTGCCGGTTTGGGCCAGCGCGGGGCCGGTTTGGCGCAGATCCGCTTCTGAAGCCAGCTCCGTGCCGGCCGGTAAGCCCAGCAGTAGCCCCAGCCGCCGTTGCGCCGCACTCAAGTCCACGCGGGACTGCTCCAGCTGGTTGAGCACCTGCCGGGCTTCGGCGGCCGTGCTGATGCGTTGCAGCGAAGTCACTTCACCGGCCGCAAAAAGCCGCTCGGTCGCCTTTTGTAGGGTCTGAAACAAACTATCCTGGTACGTAAGCTGGCGTAGCTGGGCCTCGGCAAACTGCAGGTTCAGGTACGTCAGGCGCACATCGCGGCGCACGGTGGCGCGGTTCACGTCCAGGCCCCGCTCAGCCAAACCGATGCCGGCCTGGGCCGCCTGGGCCTGTCGCCGATACACCGTCGGAAAGTCGATGGTCTGGACTACGCCGGGTGCCCACTGCTCCCCGGTAGGAGCCGAAAACAGAAAATCGGGGTTGGCCGGCGAGAAGCTGCCGCGCTTCAGGGCCCGCTGCTCGGCTATTTCCGCCGCCGACTGCCGCAGCCGTGGGTGCCGCCGTAGCGCCTGGTTCTCGGCGCTGTCCAGCGGCACTACCAGGCGTTGGGCCCACGTTGGCCCGGCACTGGCCAGCACCAGCAGCAAGGCTAGGGCCGAAAGCGTGGTTTTAATTCGGATATCGTTCATTCTAAAGCAATTTGACTGCTCCACGGACGGCCAGCGTGGCTAGTTGCTGGGCTGGCCGTCCGTGCCTGGCAGCAGGAAGGACTTGGCCCGGCTCCACTTCAGCCGGGGCCGGACCAAGCATCAGATTAGGGCTTTTTTACCAAGGCCATACCGCACTTAGGGCAGCTGCCGGGCTGGTTGCTGGCGCTTCCTTCGCAATTCATGGGACAAGCATAGCTCATGGTTTTGGCCTGGGCCGCTTTGGCCGCGTCCAGCTTTTCAAACCGCGCGCTCAACGATTTGCCGGTGGCATTGAAGCTCACAATGGCGGTGCGTACGGTCATGCCGGCGGGCACCTTGGCAGTGAAGTGGTCAGCTACGGGCGTAAGGGCCAAGCGGCTGGTTTTGCCGGTTGTGGTGAGCAGCGTGATGGTACCCGTGGTGCCTTGGGTGGCTACCGTGGCTTCCTTGCCATCCAGCAGGTACACATGCACTTCGTCGGCGTGCTGCACTAGCTCAATGTGAAACTTGCCGGCGGTGCGTACCGTGCCGCCGTGGGGCGCGCGGTGGCCGTGGGTTTCGCCGGCCGCTTTGTGGCCGTGAGCCGCCACACCGGGTTTGTGGCTGTGTTGGGCCGAGGTAGCAAAAGGAGCGGTCAGCAAAGCCGCGGCAAGCAAAATCTGGGAGAATTTCATGGGAGAGAGGTTAGTGAAGTGAGATAGTCTCATGCGCGGGGTATTGGGCTACATTTTGTCGCCGTTCTTGTTGTGCCATTCCTTAAAGGCGGCAATTTCTTTTTCCTGGGCGGCCACCATCATCTGGGCCATGGCCTTGAGCTTGGTGTCTTTGCCGTGAGCCAGCTCCGCTTTAGCCATGTCCACGGCACTCTGGTGGTGCACGGTCATCAGCATGTTGAAGTTCATGTCCGGGTTAGCTACCGGCTTGGGCATGTTCTGCATCATGCCGTCCATCGACAGCTTCATTTTGCTGGTGAACGGGTCGGCGGGGTCCATCGGCTTGTAGTTGGTCGGGGCGCTGTCGAGGCGGGTGGCGGCAGCTTCCAGCTCGCTGATTTCTTTCTGCTGGTCGGCCTTGATTTGCTCGGCCATCCGGCGCATGGTGGCGTCTTTACCATCGCGCAGTTGGATGTCAGCCATTGCCATGGCACCCTGATGGTGCGCCAGCATCATGTGGGCAAAGTCGTGGTCGGTATTGCCCTTCATCTTCATGCCGTCCATCTTGCCCATCATGTCGTTCATCGACGCCATCAGGGGGGAGGCCCCGGCTCCATCGGTCATCTGGGAGTGGTCCATGCCAGCCATGTCGCCGCTCATGGCCGACGAGTCCGCCATGGTGCCGGTAGCAGCCGTGTCGGTAGTCGTGGTTTCGGTGGTTTTGGTGCTGTCACAGCTGGCGAGCAGCAAGGTGCCCGAGCAGAGGGCGGCGAGTAAAAAAGCGGATTTTTTCATGGGTGCTGGAGTAGAGGGTAGGAGAAAAGAATGGAAATGGGGTTAGGCTTTCACGTTAATCGTGAAGTTGCCGGTATGAATCTGACCGGCGTGGTTGAACTGCAGAAACACGCGGTACAGGCCAGGCTTTTCGAAGTTGGTGTTGAAGCCGATGGTTGGGCCTTTGTCGGCCTGGTCGTTGGGGTGCACGTGCAGGTAGCTCTCCGTGTCTTCGCTGATAACCACCACGTGGCCCAGCGCCCCGAGGTAATTATCCAGATTGGTTACCGGCTGTCCGCCCTTGCTGATGGTGATTTTCATGCCCAGCAGCTGACCCACGGTCAGGGCTTTGTCGAAGGCAAGCGTGGCCTGGTAGCCATCCTGCTCCCACTGCATGTCGTCGTTCTTGAACTTTACCGGCGCATACGCCGGGCCCTGTACCGTGAGGGGCTGGCGGCCCAGCTGGTGGCCCGAGCCCGTGGGTGTGTAGTCCTGAAACAGCACGTAGTCGCCACCTTTCGGGAAGGTGTATTTCACCTTGTAGTCGCCCTGAGCCGTGTATTCGGGGTGCTCGTGGTAGAACTGTGACAGGTCTTTGCTGACGATAATCAGGTGGATTTTCTTCTCGTGCACCACGGCCAGCGGCACCGGCGCGGCGGCGTTAGCGGCCTCCTGGGGCGTGAAAGCCAGCGTAGCAGGCTGCCCGGCCGTAAGCTGCGCGGGCTGCGCCTCGAACTTCATCTGGTACGTTTTACCATTGGCCACCTTATCGTTGTGCTCCAGATTCATGCCGCACTTGGGGCATTTTTCGCCCTCTTTGGTGCTGGTCACTTCCGGGTGCATGGGGCAGGCGTAGGTGTGGCCGCCGCCGTGGTCGGCAGTGCCAGCGGCGGGGCCGTCGGTAGGAGTGGTTACGGTATCAGTGGGGCTGCTGGAAGCCGAATCGGAGGAACAGCCGGCGGCCGTGAGCAAGCTGATGCAGGCTAGTAAGGAAACAGAAATGCGGTACATGAGAGGAAAAATGATGGTGCAAAACGACTGGTTTTCCTTGGCATCCCGAAACGGTGGGATGACGACCGTCGCCAGCTGTTGAAGCCAGGCGCGGAACAGTACAAAACCAGGAAGCAAGGGGAAATCAGGGGCGGCAATGGCCAGCGGACACACAAACGAAAAAGCCCGCCCCGGACATAGCAAAGCCATGCCGGCGCGAGCCGTAGCGCGTCAGGAGATTCAGACCGTGAGGGACTGAATGAAAATACGGATGTCGGGTATCTTGGGCGGCAGGTGCTGCCGGGCCACTAGTACCACCGCGCCGGTCCGGTCCCAGGCCGCGGCGGCGGGCTGAAACGTGAAGCTGGTAGCCGCTGGCAGCAGCGCGGGTGCCAACACCAGCACGCTCTTCTCAACCGGAATGGTCAGCGACGAAAGCAGCGACGCCGATTTGTCCTTGCAGCAGTCGTGCTTGCCCGCAGACTTGTGCGGCTGAGTGGTCTTGCTCTTCTGGGGTTTGGCCGTGGCGGCGGTGTGGCCGTGGCACCCCGGATGGGTCGGCTTGGCTGGGGTCGGCTGGGGAGCTGCCGCCGCGCCTGTGCTTCGGGCCGGGCTGGCCGTCGCGCAGTAGCACTGCCCCACGAACACGTTGACGAAGACGACCAGGAAGGTCGTCGCCAGCAAGCGTCGGAAGAGGAACAGGCTACGGAACATGGACAGGTATAAGCAACCGCAAAAGTAGGAGGCTTTACGATAAGGAAAACGTATTAGCTATTAATCATCTACTAAATAGTAGTAGTAAAGCTTCGCGGCTAAGGCGGGACGCAGCAGGAAATTCGCAGCAAAACCCAACTGGCATCAGCCTAAAACGCATTACGCAGCAATATCCCAAGGTGTTGCCAAGCGAAATTATGCACTGGTAACGCACAATTCTGTGTGCTGCCGAGTGCACCGGGCGTAGTATTGCTACCAGTTATGGAGCCGTGACGGCAGACAGCCGTTGCTGCAGCAGGTGCATTAACCCCGGTAAATCGGTCTGGTTCAGCTCGGCAGCTGATACGAAGAGAGCTGGCTTCTTGCCGGTGGCTTGCCGGAATACGGCCGGCAGATTCGTTGCGGCCAGCTGCGGGTACGTGGCCGAGAAATCATCCCGGTGAAAAAACCGGGCGCGTACCGGCAACGAGTTGAGAAAGGCCTTCCACTCGGGCCGCATCCGGGCTCCGTAGGTCAGGGCGCACAACGAGCACTTGTAGGTAGCCGGGGACACCACCTTGTGGGCCAGGTCCAGCAAGCCATTGACCAGCCCCGTATCGGCGTTATAAACAAAAATGAGCTCCTGCATGAGCTTCTCTACGGGAAGGCCGCCCTAAAAAGTTGCCCGGAGTAGCTGCTTTATTTAGCCAGGAATTCCCCAAACGACACCTGCTCATACGCCTGACCCTGGCGCACCTGGGCAGTGGCAACGGTCGAGTCGCGGGCAATAACGCGGCGCGCTACGTTGTCATACGTCACGGTGCCGGCTGGCGTCACCATGCCAAATCCGTCGGTGAAGCAGTAGAAGGCAAATGGCTGCCGTAAGGGCCGCAGCAAGTCGTGGCTCCAGGTATACGAGGCCGTGGGCAGCCGCAGCTGGGTGAGCAGAGTCGCGGCCACGTCGGTTTGGGAGCCGATGGTGGTGATGACGCGCCCCCGAGCTGCTGGCCGCAGTGCTCCTCCGGCCAGCATCAGCGGAATTCGAAACTTGCGGGGGGTATCATTGGCGTCGTTGCCGGGCAGTGGGTGGCCGTGGTCAGCCACGAGTACCAGCAGCGTATTATCCCACCAGGGCTGCTGCCGGGCCGTGTGCAGAAAGCGCCCCAGGGCCCAGTCTGCATAATACACGGAGTTGCGGAACAGGGCAGTTTCGTCGGTGCCCGGAAACTGGCGCGGAATGGGAATCTCGAACGGCTCGTGGCTGCTCAGGGTGAAAGCCGTGACAAAGAACGGGGCCGGCTGCGTACGCAAGTCCTGCAGTACCCGGTCGAAAAGCACATGGTCCTGGGCTCCCCACTTGGAGTTTTGCTGGCGGAGCGGGAAGTCGGCCCGCTCCGTGAACTGGTCGTAGCCGGCCGCCACGAGGTAGCTTTTCATGTTGGCAAACGACAACTCGCCGCCATAGTAATAATGCGAGCGGTAGCCCACCGCTTCGAGCGAGCGGTTGAGGTGGGGCAGTCCTTCCGTTTTGCGCGGATATTTAATAATGCTGGTGGTGGGCTGGCTGGGGTAGCCGCTCAGCAGCGCCACCAGTCCCTTCTGGCTCCGGTCGCCGGCGGCGTAGATATTCGTGAAAAGAACCCCGGTGCGGGCCAGGCTGTCGAGGTTCGGCGTCACGCCCGGCTCGCCGCCGATGCTGCCCACAAACTTGCCCGTAAAGCTCTCCAGGATAATGAAAAGCACGTTGGGGCGCGCCGTGCGCAGCAGGGGCGCAGCGGCAGTATCGGCGGCTAGGCCGGGAGCGTAGAGCTGCCGCACCGTGCGGGCGGCCACCGAGTCGGGCAGAAACTGGTAGGGGTTGGGGCCCCCATCAGAAAGCAGTAGCCCATTCACCACGTTCCAGGGCAGGTTCAGCGCCGCGTGGTTGGCGAAGGGCACACTGGAGAAATACACGTCGCTCTGATTAATCGGAATCTGCTGCACGCCGCCGCGCAGGGGCACAATCAGCAGCGCCAGATACAGCACGCTGGCCAGCACGGCCCGGCCCCGCCCAAAACCCGGTGGCAGGGTAGGGATAGGTCCCACGATTTTCTGATACAGCCACCAGCCCAAAACCAGCACCCCGGCCAGCATACTCCCCATCACCAGCAGCGGGGCACTCCCGGCCGAAGCCGCCATTTCAGCCGGTGAGTCAAGATATTGCAGCGGGGTGGCATCGAGCCGGAAGCCCCAGGCCCGGTACAGCTCCAGGTCGGCCACAGCAAAAAAAGCCACGACCACACCTAGTACGGCCGTGTAGAACTGCAGCAGGCGGGTGGGAAAGAAGCGGGGCGGTAGCGCGCTGCCGATGACGAGCAGCAGAAATGGCACCAGGCTCAAATAGGCCGTAGCCGAGGCGTCGAGCCGCAGGCCGTAGCCGAACACGCGCGGCAGACTGCCCGCCGGCAGCGCCGCCGCCTTGGGAAAGTGGTACAGCAAAAAAACAGCCTTCGTGCTGACGAAGAATACCAGCCAGAACAGGAAATAGCGCGGCTGGAACGCAAAGCGGTTTCTCACGCCCCAAAGGTAGGGTGAAAGCCCGTGGCGGACGAAACTGCGGGAGGAATTCGTTGTTAATCGAAGGTAGCCCGAATATAGATGAGGGTAGGAGGGCGTTGGTTGGATAAAACGACTAAAATATGAATAATAGCCCTCTGCAATAAGGGGGTGCTAAGTGAAAATACGACTTTTTTGTGAAAACCCCTATCATTTGAAAGGTGGCGCTTGCAAATGATGCGTACATGCCCGTACCTTTGCCTTTGTCAATTCCCAACCATTGCTCCCTGTTTATACTACATGGCAATTCTTCGCTTTAAAGCCCTTGAGCTAGTCGCTCAGCGTAAGCCGGTGGCTGTTGCTACGTCCGACGAGCGCCGTTCCGATAGTTTCGGCAAAAACGTGTTCAACCTGGATGCCATGCGCTCCACCATGCCGGGCGAATACTTCAAGAAGCTGCAAGGAGCCATCAAGCAGGGCGCTCCGGTAGAGCGTTCCGTGGCCGATGCCGTGGCTTCGGCCATGAAAACCTGGGCCATGGCCAAGGGCGCTACCCACTACACGCACTGGTTTCAGCCCCTCACCGGCTCGACGGCCGAAAAGCACGACTCCTTTTTTGACCTGAACTCCGATGGCCGCCCGGTGGAGAACTTCAAAGGGTCGGCGCTGGTGCAGCAGGAGCCCGATGCTTCGTCGTTCCCCAACGGCGGCATCCGCAATACTTTCGAAGCCCGGGGCTACACCGCCTGGGACCCGACTTCGCCCGCGTTCATCATCGAAACGGCCGGGGCCAAAACCCTGTGTATCCCCACGATTTTCGTGGCCTACACCGGCGAAGCCCTCGACTACAAGGCCCCGCTGCTCAAGTCGCTGGCGGCCCTGGAGCAGTCGGCGCTGGATGTGTGCCAGTACTTCGATAAGGACGTGAACCGCGTGTCGACCACGCTGGGTATCGAACAGGAGTACTTTGTGGTCGACAAAGCCTTGTTCGATGCGCGCCCCGACCTGGTGATGACCGGCCGCACCCTGTTTGGCCACGCCCCGGCCAAAGGCCAGCAACTGGAAGACCACTATTTCGGCTCGATTCCCAGCCGCGTCCACGCCTTCATGCTGGACTTCGAGGAAGAGTCGAACCGCCTGGGAATTCCCCTGCGTACCCGCCACAACGAGGTAGCGCCCAACCAGTACGAGTGCGCCCCCACCTTCGAGGATGCCAACCTGGCCGTGGACCACAACCAACTGTTGATGGACATTATGGACCGTGTGGCCGAAAAGCACAACCTGAAGGTGTTGCTGCACGAGAAGCCTTTCGCGGGCGTCAACGGCTCGGGCAAGCACAACAACTGGGCAATGAGCACTGACACGGGCGTCAACCTGCTGGCTCCCGGTCGGCGGCCCAAGGAAAACCTGCAGTTCCTGGCGTTTTTCATCACGACCATTAAGGCCGTGCATCGCTACGGCGACCTGCTGCGGGCCAGCATTGCCTCGGCCAGCAACGACCACCGCCTCGGCGCCAACGAAGCGCCGCCGGCCATCATGTCGGTGTTCGTGGGCTCGCAACTGAACTCGGTGCTCGACGAGCTGGAGCGCACGGCCAAGCTGCCGCTCGACAAAGGCGACAACATCTACCTCAAGCTGGGCATCGATAAGATTCCAGCCATTCTACTCGACAACACCGACCGCAACCGGACCTCGCCCTTCGCCTTCACCGGCAACAAGTTCGAATTCCGGGCCGTGGGCTCGTCGGCCAACTGCTCCTCGTCGATGACGGTGCTCAACACCATCGTGGCCAACCAGCTTATCGAGTTCAAGGACTCCGTCGATGCGCTCATCGAGCAGGGCAAAAAGAAGGAAGTGGCCATCGTGGAGGTGCTGCGCGAGTACGTTATTTCCTCCAAAGACATCCGCTTCGAAGGCAACGGCTACTCCGACGAGTGGAAGGACGAGGCCGAAAAGCGCGGCCTGAGCAACATTCCGACCACGCCCCAGGCCCTGGATGCGCTGGTGCGCGAAGATGCCGCCGACCTGTTTGCCCAGCACAACATCTTCTCGCACGTGGAGCTGCACGCACGCCACGAAATCTTGCTGGAAGACTATATCAAGAAGATTCAGATCGAAAGCCGGGTGATGGGCGACCTGGCTGTCAATCACATCATTCCGACGGCGGTGGCCTACCAGACCAAGCTGATCAGCAACGTGCGCGGCCTGCGCGAAATCGGCCTCGACGACGAACACGCGCAAGTGACGATTGACACGATAAAAGCCATTTCGCGCCACATTTCAACCATTAAGACCCAGGTGGATGAGATGGTGAATGCCCGCAAGGTGGCCAACAAGATTGACGATACCCGGGAGCGTGCCATAGCGTACTGCGACACGGTAAAAATGCATTTCGACCCCATCCGCCGCTCCGTCGATAAGCTGGAGCTGATGGTGGCCGATGAGGACTGGCCTTTGGTAAAGTACCGCGAACTATTGTTCCGGCACTAAGCCCAGGGGTTAGAATCGGGCCGGAGTTGGGTGGGAATTTTCTCCGGTTCCCGATTTCACTAAAAGCCGTTCCGGGTGGGGCGGCTTTTTTTGTTTTGGGGCTTAACGTAGCTTAGTGAAAAGGTCTCTATATAGTGTGGCGGGACTTTTTGTGTGCTGTGTTAAGCTATGGTAGAATATAGATATCATCTGACTGCCCCCAAATTTGCCCCCACTTTCAGTGCATGATTGGAGGCGTACAAAAAGGCTGGTTTCTGTATGCTTCGACAAGCGGACGCTAGATCAAGCACGACAGGAAAAAAGTAAAGTGCTAGTGGCGGCGCTGGCTGATGGCTCGCGTAATAAGTATCAATACTGCAGGCCGACCTCACCGGCAACGTGGTACTGCTGCAATAACTTCTTGGGCAGTACAATCCCCTGGGAATTGCCTACCCGAATCAGGCGCGTGTTCATAGAAGCAAACGTTCGTACAATGTAATTGCATTTCTTAGACGCTGTTGGTTTCATGCGCTGGCAAACAGCACCTTCGGCCTTGGTTAAAAGTTTGGTCCAAAAGTTAAACGACGGGCTGGAAATCAGCTTCCACTTGACAATGAATAAGACTTCTACGTCAAATTAGCGAGGTTTCCCATAGTTTACCGGAGAAGTCGAACTCGCCTTGACAACTGCGCAACTGCTAACACTCCAGCGTGCCGTCATCTATTCAACGTGGGTCGAAGTGTTAGTCGTTGGCCCTGATGTAGGCAGAAGCGATGAGGGTACCGAACAGGTCAACAAGGTGGGGCCATCAGAATGCGTAAGAGGTCCCACTTTCCGGCCCCATTTTTACCTGCATAACGGCCACCTGTTGATTGGGGCCGGCAAGGTGTACCTGTCTGGGCCCAACGCCGCGCAGTGGTGAGCGTGAACCAGGCAGCGCCGGGTGACCGGCAAGCAACGGCTCGTTTAACTTTTGTGCCAAATTTTTAACCAAGGCCAAACTTCCTGCTGTCTGTTCTACACACCTGCGGCACACGTTTTGAACTTCCACCTTCTAAGCGTTTTTCAGTATGAAAACACTCCTTCCTCTCTCACTATTATGTATTGCCTTAGGCAGTGGTAGTCCTGGGCAGGCACAGCAGTTGCGCAGCCCGCAAATGGACGTGTCACATGAGGTCAAGCTACCTCAACTAACCCAACAAGCCAGCCTGATTGTAGAAGGCCGGCCCACTGCTTTTCGCAGTTTTTGGAATCGCGAACACACATCCATTTACACGGCTACCACAATTGAAGTCTACAGAGTTTTTAAAGGAGAAGTTACGGGCTCTAATGTCGAGTTGATTACGTACGGGGGCTGGGTAGGAGAAACCGGTATGAGTTCCACAACCAATGTTAAGTTGGACGAACATACGGTCGGTTTGTTTTTTCTTAAGCCTTCTCAACAACCTAGCGAGGGCAGTACCTTGGCAAGCAATCAGGTTGGTGAACTGGCCTACGGACAGCAAGGCTTTATCCGTTACAGCGGAGACCAAGCAGAGCAGTACGCCGCTTTTTCCAAATTTCGGGTATACCCGGATGTTGAGAAAAGCCTTTACGTGCTCCTGCAACAAGAAACTGGTAAGGTGTACCGCACCAAAAAAGCATTTGATGTCACCCGCTACGACCAAGTGCAAGAACGATTGACTGGCGTGAATGCGGCCACTAAAACGCTCCCTGCGGCCCCGATAGACACAAAAAAAAGTTAAGCGCAAATCCAAACAGCGACCTCGCTAGGCCTCAAGTAGTTGGCATAACCTAGTGGCAGGTATTTGTTCTGCCCCGGAATAATAGGTTGCCTTGGGATATCTTGCTGAACTGAGTACTCTATCTAGCAGATAGGGACAATGGTAGCTAAAGCAAAACAGAATTTTGGGGGCAGTGGGGAAGTGCAACTACTGCCTCCCTTATCTGGATTCTGTCCCTTAACATAATCGGAGTTATAAGCGGGGTCTTGGAATAAGGGCAGCTTTTGCCCTTACTACCCCTATACTAAGATTATGGTACTTTAGCGGGGACTAGGCTTACCTTTAAGCGTTTGACGAAAGGAGGGTTTTGCCTGCCGGCGCATTTAGCACACCTTTGTCCGGTACATTTCTCCCTGTCTGCTTCTACTGGATGCGCCCCTTTGCTATCACGCCACTCACGCACCTGTACGCCCTGCAGCACCTGTTCTATTCGCTCGTGGCGCTGGGATTTCTCTTGGCTGTGACGGGGTCTTATGCGTTGCCGGTGGGCTTTATCTTGTTAGCAATGGCTCCGTACTTCGCTCCTGGGCTTTACGTGCATGGGGAGTATTACCTGCGCAATCGCCACACGAGCGTCGCCGCCTTTGACGACCGGCTGGAACTGACGCATGTGGGAGCAACAGTCGTGCTGCCGTACGTGGAAATAGAGGCAGTCGAGTTACATGCTGCTGGGGGCGTGTACCTGCAAATAGATTGGGAGATTTATGCCTTTCAGTCCTACCACTACCTGAAAATACAGTGTCACGGACAGACTTATTACCTGACCTCATTGTTGGTCAAAAGTCCCTTGGAAAAGGTGTTCCCGCACTTGCTAGCAGCCACTGCTGGACGGTACACCCGTCACAAACGGTTCATGGCGTCGTCTCTCGATTGAGCCAACGTAGCCTAGGCTTCCTTCTGGTTAGTTGACTAACGCAACGATTCGTTCAAGAAAACGGTGGTTCAAATAAGCTAATAAGCCCTTTTACATGCTGTGAACGGTCGTTTCCAGTATGTAAACAGTTTTTTTGACATGCCCACCCCGCCGCCGCGGCTGTTCTGCTGCCCGGCCTGGCGTACGCGCTACTAGCCCACCTGGCGCTGCGCTTCCTGCTCCAGCCGCAGGTTGAGTCCCAGCTCATAAAAAGCGCTTACAAGCCAAGACGAAACTGAACAGGACCTGCCGCAACGGGTAGCAACGGCAACTTCGGACACCGCAAAATGCCTGATGCCTATTCAAAACCCAAAGGCTGACGACAACTACTTATGATTACTTTGAAATACAAAGTTCTTTTGTTTTCTTTGCATCGTCCCGCTCATACTTCCTTGCCTTGGGTATCTGCCGCCAGTGGCGCTCACCAGCCGGGGATACATGCTGCGCTTCGTTCCTGTTTTTTTTACTACTACAAAAAGCACTGCCATGACCATGCAACCCCGAAATATTGCGCGCATTGCGCTTGCTATTGGATTCCTGCTGCTGATACCCCTGGTAGCAATGCAGTTTACCAAGGAAGTAGTCTGGGACTTATTTGACTTTGCTGTGGCGGGCACGCTGCTTTTTGGCACTGGGCTCACCTATGAGGTGGTGGCGAGCAAAGGAGGCAACACTGCCTATCGGGTTGCCGTGGGTGCGGCGGTGGCGGTGGTGCTGTTGCTCGTCTGGACGAATCTGGCCGTGGGGCTCATCGGCAGCGAGAATAACCCGGCCAACCTGATGTATGGCGGGGTGCTTGCCGTCGCAATCAGCGGGGCCCTCGCCGCGCGTTTCCGGCCGCGTGGCATGGCCCGCACATTGCTCGCAACGGCCCTCGCTCAAATCGGTGTCGCCGTGCTTGCGCTGCTTATTGGGCCGCACCAGGTTGCCTCTGAGGAAGCCGGGAATATCGTGGATATCCTGAGCGTGAATGCCTTTTTCGTCGTGCTGTGGATAGGCGCGGCGTTGCTGTTTCGACGGGCAAGCGTCATGGGCCCGGCACCGGAACCGACAATCTGAGTAGCGACTCAGGACGCTAAGCGCGTGATGTCTCGTCCGGCTAGGGCTATACATCACTCAGTTGATGTATGACCGAAACCGAGCGGCCCCCACGCCGGGCCAAAAATGAGAATTATGCTATTGCCTTCCGCCAGGAGGCCGTGCGGTTAGTCGAA
>NZ_SRLD01000035.1 GCF_004745955.1 Hymenobacter elongatus
CTATTTATGGGCCGAAACGCTTTTTGACAACTCGCCCAAGGACACCGTCCTGCTCAAAATCCCGCGCCACCAACTCCACATCTGGCAAGAGGCCCTGGCATGGGCCGCGTAGGGCTAAAGTCAAGCTTAGCCTCTAGTCGCCTCACCCCCTAGCCCCTCTCCGAAAAAGGAGAGGGGGACTAGAGCTAGAGGCAATGCTATAGAGGTAGAGGTAGAGTTTATTTTTAGAGCTAGTTCCCCCTCTCCTTTTCCGGAGAGGGGGCCAGGGGGTGAGGCGTCGGAGAGGGGGCTACGAATCCAGCTTTTTCTGCAGCGGGATGCGGCGCAGATTGATGTCCACGTCGTCGTCCTCTTCCTGGTAGGTGTCGTCGAAGTGCTGGACGAAGGATTTATCGATGTCCTCGTCCTTGCCGTGCTCGAAGGTAACGAGCAGGGAAGGCAGTAGAATCAGGTTGGAGAAGTTGGTGATGAGCAGCGAGGCCGACATGAGCAAACCCAGGGCCTTGGTGCCCCCGAATTCGGAGAAGGCAAACACCGAAAAGCCCAGAAACAGCACGATGCTGGTGTAAATCATGCTGGTGCCGGCTTCGCTGAGCGTGGTGCTGATGGCGGCCCGCACCCGGTGGCCGTTGGCGGCCATTTCCTGGCGGAACTTGGCCAGCAGATGAATGCTGTTGTCGCCGTCGATGCCCAGGGCAATGCTGAAAATGAGCGCCGTGCTGGGCTTGAGCGGAATGCCGAAGTAGCCCATCAGCCCGCCGGTAAGCACCAGCGTGACCAGATTGGGCAGCAGGGTGAAGAACACGGCCCGGATGCTGCGGAACAGAATCAGAACCACCAGCCCCACCAGCCCGAAGGCGATGAGCAGGCTTTCCTTGAGGCTGTTGATGAGGTACTCGTTGCCCTTGGTGAACAGAATGGTGGTGCCGGTGAGCTTCACGCTCATGCCCGTGCCGTTGAAAATCTGCTGGATTTGCGGCTGAATCTGGTTGGTGAGCAGCGTGTCGAGGTTGCGGGAGCCGATGTCGGCAATCTTCAGGGAGATGCGGGCCCGCTGGGCCGTGGAGTCGGTGAAGGAGCGGATCAGCTTGCTGTCCATGCCGCCGCCCTTGCCCTGGGAGTGGGCCAGGTAGCTCAGAATGAAGTTCTTCTCGGAGTTGTCGGGCAGGCGGTAGTACTCGGGGTTGTCGTTGTAGAACGCCTGGGTCGACGCCTTCAGGAACGTGACGATGCTGACGGGCGTGGTGAGCACCGGCTGGGTGCGCAGGTACTTCTCGAACCGGTCAATCTTCTCCAGGTTCTTGAGCTTCATGATGCCGCGCTTGGTGCCCGTATCCACCACGATTTCCAGGGGCATCACCCCGTTGAAGTGCTGCTCGAAGAACTTCAGGTCGGCATTCACCGAGCTGTCCTTGGGCAGGTCGTCGACCATGTACGACACCGACTTCACTTTCAGAATCCCCCCCACCGACAGCACCACCAGCGCCGCGGCTACCAGGTACACCGTGCCCCGGCGCTCGAGCACGAGGTGCTCGAAAAACTCCAGCAGCTTGGTCAACGGGGCGGCTTCGAGGTGTTCCAGCTGCCTGGGCGTGGGCGGCGGCAGGATGGTGAAGACGATGGGAATCAGAATGAACGAGACAATGAAGGCCACGAAGATATTGACCGTGGCCACCAGCCCGAACTGGTAGAGAATGGCAATGTTGGTGAAGCAGAACACCACGAAGCCGATGGCCGTGGTGGTGTTGTTCATCAGCGTCACCAGCCCGATCTTGCTGATTACCCGCGTCATGGCCAGCACCTGATTGCCCGATTTACGGTAGTCGTAGTGGTAGCGGGAAAGCAGGTAGGTGCAGTTGGGAATGCCGATAACGATGATAATGCTCGGTATCAGGCCCGTGAGCAGGTTGATTTTGTAGCCCAGCAGCACCATGGAGCCGATGCACCACGTCACCACGATGAGCACGATGAGCAGCGGAAACACCACCGCCGACCAGGTGCGGAAGAACATGAATAGGGTCACGGCCATCATGGCCACGGTCAGGGCCACGAACAGCTTCATTTCGGCGGCCACCTTGGTCGTCATCGTGGAGCGCACGTAGGGCAGGCCGGCGTAGTGCATCCGGATGCCGGTTTTCTGCTGAAACCGCTCGGCGTGGCCCAGAATCTCCTTCATCACGCCCTCGCGCCGGGAGGAGTTCAGGAACCTGGGGTCCATAGTCAAAGCCAGCAGCGTGGCTCCGGTGGTGGGCGAAATCAGCTGCCCCTTGTAGAACTCCTGCCGGTTCACGATACGCATCAGCGAGTCCAGCTCGGCCTGGGTCTGGGGAAACTGCCGGAAGATGGGGCTGGCCTTGAAACTCTGGTTGGCGGTGTCCTTTTCGAGCTTGATGAGCTTGGTCACCGACAGCACGCCGCTCACGCCCTCCACCTGGCCCAGCGTGTCGGTCAGGCTGCGCAGCTCGTTGAAGTTGCCCAGCTTGTACACGCTGCTGTCCTGCAATCCCAGCACGAATACGTTGCCGTCTTCGCCGAAGGTGCGCTTGAACTGCTGGAAATACACCATGTCCGGGTCATCCGGACTCACGACCTGGGCAAAATCGTAGGTCATTTCGACCTTCCGGGCGTGCCAGCCCATGAACACGGTAATAACGGCCAGGAGGAGCACCAGAATCCGCCGATTCTTAATCGTAAATAAGGCGAGTTTACTCCACATAGGCCGCTAAAATTTAGCAAAGGTAAGGAATGGCTTGCTGGTAGAATGGTGAGGACGCCAGCAGTGATACGTACGCCAAAATACGTCTGTCATCCTGAGCTTGCGAAGCACCTTCCTCACCTGCCCCAGCAAAGGCCTTTCAACGCACAAAGCCCCTTACACGACGGTAAAGGGCTTTGAACATTGGATAAGACGCGCCACTAAGGGGAGGAAGGTCCTTCACTCTGCTTCGCACGGTGGCCGGCAGATCAAGGACGCCAGCCGAAAAAGAGCCTACAGCTGCTCGAAAATGCGCGTGAAGCTCACGGCCTCGCCGATGTAGGCGCGCAGCTCCGAAATCGGCATGCGGGTCTGCTCGCGCGAGTCGCGGTGGCGCACCGTCACGGTGTTGTCCTCCAGCGTCTGGTGGTCGACGGCGATGCAGAAGGGCGTGCCGATGAGGTCCTGGCGGGTGTAGCGCGTGCCGATAGAGTCCTTTTCCTCGACTACCAGGCGGAAGTCGTGGCGCAGGCTGTTGTAGATTTCGTTGGCCTTCTCGGGCAGGCCATCCTTTTTCACCAGCGGGAAAATGGCGGCTTTCACCGGGGCCACGGCCGGGTGCAGGCGCAGCAGCTTGCGGGTTTTGGTTTTCTGCTCCTCCCCTTCGCCCTCCACGATGGTTTCTTCCTGAAACGCCTGGCAGAGCGTGGCCAGGAACAGCCGGTCGGCACCCACCGAGGTTTCCACCACGTAGGGCACGTAGTTGCCGTAGGGCTTGCCGGTTTCGGGGTTGAGGTCGTTGTCGAAGTAGTTCTGCTTTTTGCGGCTCAGCGTCTGGTGCTGGGTCAAATCGAAGTCGGAGCGGGAGTGGATGCCCTCGATTTCTTTGAAGCCGAAGGGGAATTCGTACTCGATATCCACGGCGGCTTTGGCGTAGTGGGCCAGCTTCTCGTGGTCGTGGAAACGGAGCTTGTCGGCGGGCAACCCCAGGGCCTCGTGCCAGCGGCGGCGCGTCTCTTTCCACTGCGTGTACCACTCGCCCTCGGTGCCGGGGCGCACGAAAAACTGCATTTCCATCTGCTCGAACTCCCGCATCCGGAAGATGAACTGGCGCGCCACAATCTCGTTGCGGAAGGCCTTGCCGATCTGGGCAATGCCGAACGGCACCTTCTGCCGCGCCGACTTCTGCACGTTCAGAAAGTTGACGAAGATGCCCTGCGCCGTTTCGGGGCGCAGATAAATCTGGCTCGAATCACCAGCCACGGCCCCGATCTGGGTCGAGAACATCAGGTTGAACTGGCGCACGTCGGTCCAGTTGCCGGTCTTGCTGACGGGGCAGGTGATTTTCTCGTCGATGATAAGCTGCTTCACGCCGGCCAGGTCTTCGGCGGTGAGCAGGCGGCCCATCTCGGCCAGCAGGGTTTCGGCCCGGGCCAGCTCGCCGCTCTTCTCGTACTCGGCGGCTTTGTCTTCGAGCAACACGTCGGCGCGGTAGCGCTTCTTGCTGTCGAGGTTGTCAATCATGGGGTCCGAAAAGCCGTCGATGTGGCCGGAGGCTTTCCAGGTGAGCGGGTGCATGAAAATGGCCGCGTCGATGCCCACTACGTTCTGGTTGAGCTGGGTCATGGCGCGCCACCAGAGCTGCTTAAGGTTATTTTTCAGCTCCACGCCCATCGGGCCGTAGTCATACACGGCGGCCAGACCGTCGTAAATTTCGGACGAGGGAAACACGAAACCATATTCCTTGGCGTGCGACACAATGTCGGCCAGGGTGCCTTCGGCCGTGGCGGCAGTCTTCTGTGGGGCGTTGCTCATAAATTCGGGAACTCAGTACTAGTAGAGGGGGCAAAAGTAGCAGAAAGCGTGGGAGCCCACGCAGAATGTAGGTCACGCAAACGCAGCAGCAACTGCCCGGCGGTTATTCTGAGGGGTTCAAGCTCAATCGATTGAGGCCAGTGCCAACCCCCAATCGGTTCCTGCGTTAAGCGCAAGCAACAGGGTGATATGTCACTTTGGCGTAACAATTTCATAATCTTGCCCCGCCTAAAGGTGCATCTACCTTTGAACGCATGAAAACCGATTTCTCATTAATCCCCCTTTTATGTTTGGCTTAGAGCCTCATGTGCTGCTACTGCTACTAGCCTGTCTGTTAGCAGCTTGCGCCTTCGAATTCGTCAACGGCTTCCACGATACGGCCAACGCCGTGGCTACCGTAATCTATACCAACGCCCTGCGGCCCTGGGTAGCCGTCGTCTGGTCGGCCTTCTGGAATTTCATCGGCGTGTTTGTCGGTGGCATCGGGGTGGCTATGGGCATCGTGTACCTGCTGCCCGTCGAAAGCCTCGTTGACCAAAACGTGTACCACGGCATTGCCATGGTGGGCGCGCTTATCATCGGGGCCATCATCTGGAACGTGGGCACGTGGTACTACGGACTACCGTCCTCTTCCTCCCACGCCCTGATTGGCTCCATTCTCGGGGTGGGCATTGCCTTCAGCTTTCTGCCCGACGCCCCCGACGCGGCCGTCAACTGGAGCAAAGCCGGCGAAACCGGCCTGGCCCTACTCATCGGCCCGCTGTTCGGCTTCTCGCTCACCATCGTCATGATGTTTCTGCTGAAGCGCTTTGTGGCCAACAAAACCATCTTCAAAGAGCCCCACAAGCGCAAGCCCCCACCGGTCTGGATCCGGCTCATCCTGATTGCGACCTGCACGCTGGTGAGCTTCTTTCACGGCTCCAACGATGGCCAGAAAGGAGTGGGGCTGATTATGCTCATCCTCATCGGCATCGTGCCCACCTTCTTTGCCCTCGACAACTCCAAGAACCCGCTGGATATGCGCGACTCCCTGCTCAAGATTGAGCAGGTGATGAGCCGGGTGAACCCTGCCGAGCTAAGCCCGGCCGACCAGAAGGCGCTGATCGAAATCAAAGCCCAGACCGACGGCCTCGACGCCATATTCGCCGGCAAAACCAGCCTGCAGGAGCTGCCCCAGGACGCCCGCTTCCAGATTCGGAAAGGCATTCTGCTGACGGCTAACCGCGCCAAGAAACTACTCGGCAGCGACAAAGTAAGCCTGAGCACTGCCGACCGTGCCACTTACGACCGCGCCATTACCAACATGCGCTCCTTCACCGATTATGCTCCCTCCTGGGTCTTGCTTATCGTGGCAGTATCCTTGGGCTTGGGCACGATGATCGGCTGGCAGCGCATCGTAACAACCATTGGCGAGCGTATCGGCAAAGAGCATCTGACCTACGCCCAAGGCGCATCGTCGGAGCTGGTAGCGGCCACCATGATTGGCATTTCTACCGCCTACGGTTTGCCCAGCAGCACCACCCACGTATTGTCGTCGGCCATTGCGGGCTCGATGGTGGCCAACCGCGGCATTAAGAACCTGAACCCCCAGATGGTACGCAATATTGCCCTGGCCTGGGTACTTACTCTCCCCGTCACAATGTTCTTGTCGGGCAGCTTATTTCTGCTGTTCAGAGCACTCATGTAAGTCGATCCTTCCTGGAATGATACAAAAAAGCCGACCTGGTATAGGTCGGCTTTTTTGTTGCGGGAAGTTTTCGTAAGGGCGTTAGCTGCTACTGGTATTTACCAAACGCCCCGTATTTATCCACTAAAACTTCGGGCTATTAGATAGTTATCAACTTATCCACAGGCAATTTCCGTTGTTTTGTGGATAACTCCGTGGTTACGAAGGCCATTGCACTTCCAGGTCTTCGCTGATGAAGACGCCGAAATTAACAAACTGGAGCTGGTCTTCATCAAAGTAAAGATCAATCATCTCCTTCTCATAAGACAGCCGGGTTTCGCCCGTGTCCATGTGCTCTACCTCCGTCGACTCGAGACCATTCTGGCGCATGATGTCCTGAATTTCCTGCACGCTTTTGCCATGAATAGGCTGGCCGAAAATGCGCAGGGCAGGGTGGTCGGTTTCGATGCAGCTCAGGCGGTAGTCGTCTTCGCGGTCGAAGTACAGCGAGTAGCCTTCCTCCAGATAATTCCAGGCCTGGTGCTCAAACTCATCGTCGTCTTCCGATTCCTCAATTTCTTCCGGCTCTCCCATCAGGGCCCGTACTTCGTCCTGGGTAGCGCCGAATTTCAGCGGCCCCATGCCGGTTCCCAGAATGATTTCGTTTTCCTCGGTGCTGGTGGGTTGTGGTTGTGACGTTTGCATAGCTGGTTCTGTTCGGTGGTTGGGTGTGTGAACTCGGTGCTGTTGAATTCCAGCTTTAAAGGTAGGTATTCACGACTCACTTGCCGTAGCGGGCCTCAAATTCGGCCCGCTGCCGCACGTAGTCGGGGTGGCGCTTGGCCTCGTCCCATTTGGCCTTGAAGATGGCCGCAGCGGCCGCCTTTTCCGGGTCTTCGGGGGTGCGGGGCAGCTCGGCCCGGCCGTGAGCTCCACTCTGGCCCTTCTTATCGGCGGGCACCGGGCCGTCGTACTTCTTGCCGCCGCGGTGGTTGGCGTAGCGCCGCGCCCGGGTGAAGCCCATCTGGATGAACTTGCGGGCCATATCGGCCCCCACAAAATCTTCAGCCCGCAGATAGTCCAGAAACAGCCGGTATATCTGCTCCGACGACTCCTGGGCCACCTCCGGCGTGCGGAAGCGCCAGTGCGGCAAAATCTCCGACTTATAGGGCTCTACCAATAGCACGCCCTGCTCGCCCTTGCCCACGCGGTATAGCTCGGGGTGCCGGCGAAAGTCGGTGATCTTGAAGTCCAGGTCGTAGTCGAACGGCATGAGCGAGCAGCTTGAAAATCTACATACGGCTAAATCGGGGGGTCAGACCAGCTTATCCACTTTTCCACTTCCCATCCTGTGGAAAAGTGGATAACCAATGTTTATAATAACCTGATCATCAAATTCTTATTCACTTAATCTGCTGGCTTATAGCCGCGCCGGCTTCCTAGGGCATGTAGAAAGTAATCGAAAAAGCAGGCCTGAATGCATGTTGAACGTCATGCTGAGCATTCTGCGCATCAAGCAGCGAACGAAGAATCTCGCGTGTGGTCGTTGGATGACTACTCCTACGGCAGCACGCGAGATGTCTCGTGTTGCTCGACAGGACGTTCTTTTTTCTTCCTGTCCACACAGCCTAGAAGAGTACAGCCGAACAGTTCCTATTCACCTCGCCGCCCCTGGGTTTACCCGACGAAGGCCAGGCCAGCGGGCTGTGGCGAAAGACCATTCTTCCTCAACTGGTTTTTCCTTTTTGGAAACCACCCGAGCTTATCCACAGGGTTAATAACTTTTGAATTAAATTTTTAAAAGATTTCTCTTTGTCCCCACTCGTTGGGGGTGTGCATAAGTGGATAAGAAAATATAGTTATACACAGGGCTGATAACTTGTGCAAAACACAACGCTTATACACCGTCTATCAACAGGGTGTGTGGATAGTAAAAGCATGTATTGTAATAGCTTACAAGAATTATTCACAATCCACGAGGTTATCCACGAATCCACAATCCACAGGGTTTGGCCAGTGTGGATTAGGGTGTTTTTGGTGGGAAGTTATCCACCCTTATCCACCACGCCGGTGTGGACAAGCGCCCCTGTGCTGGCGTCAGCGTGGGCAAATAAACTTGTCCGCAACTTGTCCACGGGTTATCCCCAGGTTTCCCTGGCATTATCCACAGGTTACCCCAGGTTTACCGACCTGACCAGTGCAGCTGTGGAAAAAAATGTGGAAAGCCCGTAGCTGCCTGATCCTGAAAGCCCCCCATGTGGATAGCTGCTGAGCCCGGCCAAACCGGTGCTGCTAAGCAAGGAAAAAGCCCGAAATGCCGACCGAGCTCCGCCCGATGAGAGGAACCCTTATTTTGGGGTGCCGGAAGCGGCAACTAGACGCGGTCTTACGCACTGGAGCTGTTCGCTTAGTTGTCTGTTGCGGCAATGTGTTTACCGGAAAGCCGACCACAGCTTGGGTAGAGCTGCCAGCACAAGACCCCGCTCTACAGTAAAAGCCCCGGGCTCCGGCTGCACGTAGCAGCCGGAGCCCGGGGCTTGTGAGGAAACCACGAAGGTTAGAATACCAGCTTTAGGTCTTCTACTTCCCAGTTGGCCCGCACTTGAATCGGAGCGGGAGCCAGATACACGGGCTCGGCGGGAACAATGAGCTTGGGGTCGCCGCCGCGCCAGGTGCCGTCGGCATCGGCGTCGATGAGGACCCGCAGGCGGTAGTTGCCCGGGGTCAGGTTATCGAAGCGGAAGGTATTTTTAGGGCTTTCCAGAAAGGCGACTACCTGACTTGTGGCATTGAGCAGCTGCACCTGGTAGCGGGTGTAGCGGGTTTGCACCACCCCGGCCACGCTGCCCACCGCCGACTGTTCGCTAACCGGCAGCTGGAGGGCCCGCAGCCCCAGCCGCTGCCCGGTGATGGTAGTCACAGCCGTTGAATCGAGCAGGATGCTGACCGTCTTCTTCGCTTTCGTGTTCAGGGTGATGGTCAGCTGGGTCCGGTCGGGGCTCAGCGTCGCTTCCTGAGGCACCCGAATCGGCTTGCGGGTAGTCGAGTCTTCCAGCAGCGTACCAATGGGCTGCTTGGTAAACGGCCGCAGGGGCTCGGCAAACAGAAATTTGACCTGGCCCTGGCGGTACACGTCCCGAGGGTTTCCTTCTACCGAATACAGTGCCGCCCGCCGCGCAGTGCCGGTGATGGTGCCCGGGAATTTCACGTTGATAGTGTCGCGGCCGGTGTTGCCGAGGCTGTCGGTGGCGGCCAGCACGTAGCGGCCTTCTGCCAGCGCCGGCGTGCGGAAAAGCGTGACGCTGCGGCCCCGGTCGCCGAGCAGCACGGCTTCGTTGAGCGCATTGGGCGCACTAGCGGTGACAGGCGGCGCACCCAGGGCCGCCAGCGTGGCCTGGCGTAGTCCTTCGTTGAAGGAAATTTTGAACTGTGTGGGTGCACTCTGCTGGCTGGAAATAATAGGCCGGCGGGCATCGGGCCGCACCAGCACGAGCCGCAGCGAGTCGAGGCCGGGCCGCACCGTAATGGGCTCGGGCAGGTAGCCGATCTGCTCGCCTTCTTCGTAGCGGCCGCTCTGGTTTTTGTCGGCCAGGGCAAATAGGCGGTAGCGGCCTACTTTCAGACTCTTCAGGAAAAATGCCCCGGCCTTGTCGGCGCGGGCCAGGTAGTAGGGCTTGCCCCGCCGGATGGTGAGTGTATCGGCCGCCGGATAGAGCACCACTGATACCTCGGCGGCCGGCTCCCCGCTGAGCAGGCTCGTAACCGTGCCGCGTACGGAACCCGAGTCGAGCTGGGCCCCCGTGCTGAAGGTGACGGCGACATTCTGAGCGGGCAGGTTTTCGGTGATGTCCGTTACGGCCTCGCGGAAGTTGAAGGTGTAGGTGGTATTGGCCTGAAAAGGCTTTTCGAAGATGAGCGAAATGGCGTCGCGCTCCTCTTTCACCTTGTACTTGTCGTCATCGCCCAGCACGGGAGCTACAATCAGGTTCTTCACCAGGTCTTTCACCTGCACCGCTTCCGAGAACTCCAGCCGGATTACCTGCTGCCGCACGTTGCGCGCGCCCTGCACCGGCGACGTACCGGTGAGCTTCGGCGGCGTCGTGTCGCGTGGGCCGCCTTCGGGCGAGCTTACGGAAGCGCAGCCACTGAAAACAGCCCCGGCGGTCAGCAAAAAAAGCAGGTTAGCGCGAACGGACATTATACAGGAGAAGCGTGGTGACGGTGAGAACAGCAATGGCAACGGCTATACGCAGGCTGGTTTTGCGCGTGGGCTTGTCGGCGTCGTCTACGGTGGGCTGCCAGGCCAGCGCCGGTGCCGCAACCACCGAATCGGGCCGGAGTATCGGTTTAGTGGTATCGGGCAGCATAACGAAGGCCGGCCGGTGTAGCGTGTGGGCCGAAGCGTTCAGGAGGGGCCGGAAGCCCGCCGCCTCCCCTCCCCTATCGGCGGCCGTAGCGCCGAAGCCGGGCAGTAGCAACCCAATGGTGAGCAGGAGCAGCCCGGCACGCATAGCTCAGCGCTTGTGCGCCACGTAAATAACGCTCGAATAGAGTCCTTCGTGTTCTTCGGCGTACTTATTGGACTTGTAGCCCGCTTTGAGCACGTTCAGCAATCCGCCGCCCCGCTCGGCCCGGTGCTTCTCGCTGAGCATGCTCACGTAGTAGGCATCCAGGGGCAGCGGCAGGGTTTCGGGCACCGTGAGCTTGTGCTTTTTGAGCAGCAGCTTCATGGTTTTGGGGCTGAAATGATACAAATGCCGCGGCACGTCGTAGGCAGCCCAGTCCTGGCGGTAGTGCTGGGCGTCGAGGCTGTCCACGTTGGGCACGGCGATGATGAGCACGCCGTCGGGCTTCAGCAGACGCACGAGCTGTTGCAGCGTTTCGTTCAGCGTATGCACGTGTTCGAGTACGTGCCAAAGCGTAATGGCATCGAAGGAGCCCGTTGCGAACGTCACCAAACTCTCGTTGCCGATGGGCTGGCCCACGCGCTCCGTCGCCTCCTGCCGGGCGCGGGCATTAGGCTCTACGCCCGCCACTTGCCAGTTATCGGAGCGGCAGGCCGTCAGAAAATGCCCGGTGCCGCAGCCGTAATCCAGGATTTTGCCTTTGCGCGGTGCCAGCTTGTTGACCAACGCCACCTTGCGGCGCATGGTGAAAAACCGCGCAACTTTATAGGCTTGGTTGATAACGCCGGTAGCCGTGCTGTTGTGCGACACGTAGTCGTCGGACTCGTAGTAGCGCCCGATGGCCTCGACGTCGGGGCGCGGGTTGGTAAACTGAAAGGTGCAATTCTGACACTGCACGATGGCAAAGCTTTCCTTGCTGACGGACTTGTCTTCTACGACCAGCTTGTTGCGAAACTCGCTTTTGCCGCAGACCGGGCAATTATCCAGACGTTCGTAAGACACGCTTTTTTGAATTTAGAAGTAAGAAGTGAGAACTCAGAGCTCAGAAGCCGGAGGGAGCAGCAACTGCTTTTCCGTCCTTAACTTCTGAATTCTGAGTTCCCACGTCTCAATTATCGGCCAAGGTACACCATCAGCACCGAAATATCGGCCGGCGAGACGCCACTGATGCGGGCCGCTTGCCCAATGGTTTCGGGCTGCACCTTCAGCAGCTTCTCGCGGGCTTCGTGCGAAAGAGCCGGCATCTGCTGGTAGTCGAGGCGGCCCTGAATCACGAAGTTCTCCAGCTCGGCTACGCGGGCGGCCTGCTGGTTTTCCTTCTCGATGTAGGACTCGTACTTGATAGTAATAATAGCCTGTTCGAGGCTGTCGGGCTGGTACTGGCCCAGGGCCAGCGTCAGGGCGGGTAGGGTACGCGTGAGGTGCTCCAGCTCCACATTGGGGCGGCGCAGCAGGTTCACGGCGCGGGTCCGCTCGTGAATGGTAGCCGTGCCGAGCTCTTCCAGCAGGCCGTTGATTTCGGCGGGCTCGATGGCGAAAGACTTCAGCAGCTCCACCACTTCGGCTGTTTCCTGCTGCTTGCGCTGCACCCGCGTCATGCGCCCCTCCGAGGCCAGGCCCAGGGCGTGGCCCAGCGGCGTGAGGCGCAGGTCGGCATTGTCCTGGCGCAGCAGAATGCGGTACTCGGCGCGCGAGGTGAACATGCGGTAGGGCTCGTCGGTGCCTTTATTCACCAGGTCATCAATGAGCACGCCGATGTAGGCTTCGCTCCGCTTCAGAATGAACGGCTCTTTGCCATGCACCTTGTTGTGGGCATTGATACCAGCCATCAGGCCCTGGCAAGCGGCTTCCTCGTAGCCCGTGGTGCCGTTGATCTGGCCGGCGAAATACAGGTTTTTCACCCGCTTGGTTTCCAGCGTCAGGCCCAGCTGGGTGGGCGGGAAGAAGTCGTATTCGATGGCGTAGCCGGGGCGGAACATCTTCGCGTTTTCGAAGCCCACGATTTTGCGCAGGGCGCGGTACTGCACGTCTTCGGGCAGCGAGGAGCTGAAGCCGTTGATGTACATTTCCACGGTGCTGCTGCCCTCGGGCTCCACAAAAATCTGGTGGCGGTCCTTGTCGGCAAAGCGGTTGATTTTGTCTTCCACACTCGGGCAATAGCGCGGCCCCAGGCCCTTGATACGGCCCTGGAACATCGGCGACTTCTCGAAGCCCTCCTTAAGGATTTCGTGGACTTCGGGGTTAGTGTAGGTGATGTAGCACGGCCGCTGCTTCACCAGCGCGGGCGTGTCGAGGTAGCTGAACTTGCTCGGCATTTCGTCGCCGGCCTGCTCTTCCATTTTGGAATAGTCGAGGCTGCGGCCGTCCACGCGGGGCGGAGTACCGGTTTTCATGCGGCCCGTTTCGAAGCCCAGCGCCAGCAGCTGCTCCGTGATACCGGTGCTTTTCTTCTCCGCCGCGCGGCCGCCGCCGAAGTTCTTCTCGCCGATATGAATCAGGCCGTTGAGGAAAGTACCATTGGTCAGCACCACCGACTTACCCCGAAACTCGATGCCGAGCTGGGTCGTGACGCCCACCACCGTATCGTTTTCCACCACGATGCCCGTCACGGCTTCCTGCCAGAAATCCACGTTCGGGGTTTGCTCCAGCGTCATGCGCCATTCCTCGGCGAAGCGCATCCGGTCACTTTGCGCCCGGGGGCTCCACATGGCGGGGCCTTTCGAGCGGTTCAGCATCCGAAACTGAATCATCGTCTTGTCGGTGATGATGCCGCTCTGGCCGCCCAGCGCGTCTACCTCGCGCACGATCTGGCCCTTGGCCACCCCGCCCATGGCCGGATTGCACGACATCTGGGCAATGGTGTTCATGTTCATGGTCACCAGCAGCACCTTAGAGCCCAGGTTGGCGGCGGCGGCGGCGGCTTCGCACCCGGCGTGGCCGGCTCCTACTACAATGACATCGTATTCTTCTTGCTGAAACATGGCAGCGGGGGTTGAAAGCTAAGCACTGTCCGGATGAACAGCGGGAAAGAGGATAGAGTGCCGGTGGGTTAGGAAGTCGCTGCTGCAGTGGCCTGAGTGCGCTGGTAGACCAGGGCCAATGCGGCCCGCAACGGCTCGGCCAGCGCGGCATCCGACCCGATAGCCGTTTCGGTGAGGCCGCGCCCGGCTATGGGCAAGGTCGGCGACGCGGCTGGTAGCACCTCGGCCCCCATGGTCGTTAAAATCTCGATCAGCGACGCCTGGGCGTGCGTAGCCCGGGGTGAAGTATTGAACAGCGCAACAGGCTTGCCGGCCAACTCGCCGCTGCTCACCACCCAGTCCAGCGCATTTTTGAGCACGCCCGGCACTCCATGCGCATACTCCGGACTGGAAATCAGCACCGCCGAGCACTGCTGCAGAGCAGCCCGGAAAGCCAGCACCGCTTCGGCTACCTGCGGGCCATCGAGGTCCGGATTGAAGTGAGGCAAGTCGTTTAGTCCTTCGTACACGGTCGTTTGTGCGCCGCCCGGCGTCAGGGCCGCCAAGCTGCGCACCACTACCGAGTTGGTGGAAGCAGAGCGCAGACTACCGGAAATTGCGAGAAAGAGCATGCAAGGAGAGCTGGATAAAAGAAAAGCCGCTCGTTTGGGCGAGTGGCTTTTTTGAAAGCAAATACGCAACGTGCTCAGAACGTGCGCAAAGATAAGCAGGAATCCTGTTTTTGCGCAGCAGCCCATTCACTCCCCAGTTTCCTCTTCCAGGTCCTCCGCCTGCCAATCGGCCAGCAGCTCAGCCGATTGCCGCGCTACATCGGCCCAGGAAAACGGAAGCCACCGGCCGCTGCGGCAGTCGAAGGCTTCCGTTGCGGCCGGGCAGGGGAATAGCTTGTAGTCGAATTTGGGATAGTTGTGCACCACATAGCCGGGGTAATAGTAGCGGTGCTGCTGGCGTCGGGCATGCTCTATTTTGAGCAGCATCAGGTATTTGCCCAGGCTGTGCTTGCGGTAGTCGGGATGGTAGAAGTTCATAATCCCGGCCAGGCTGCGCGCCCCGCTGTCGAAAATACCGGCCGCAACCAGCCGGCTCCCATCCCGCACTTCGATTACGGTAGTGCGAAAGGCGTTATGCTCGGCCCCGGCCAGTAGAAACGACTCCACGCTGGGCGGCGCATCGAAGGTGATGGAACTGAGGTAGGCCGCGTACAGCTCTTCCAGCTCCTGGGTCAGGTGGAAAGGCCGGAACTCCACCGCAAATCGTTTGCTGAGGCGCAACAGCCGGCGTTGCTCGGGGCCGTAGTGCACATCGGCCAGCACCAGGCGCAGCCAATGCACGGTGTACAGGCCTTCGTCGATGGGCAGGAAGCGGCAGGTGAATAAGTCCTGATGCATCCGGTAGTAGCCCTGGCTCAGGTAAAAATCCAGTGCTGGCCCAGGCAGTATAAGGTTATGAGTAGGCGTGGCGGACATGGAGTGCTAAGAGAAACATCAACGGTCGGTGGAAAGCAGAACGTCATTCCGAGCGCAGCCGAGGAATGACGTTCTGCACAACAACACTTTTTGGTCTGGCTAAGAAGCTGTTCGAGTTAGAAAGAAAATTCTGAAACGGTCATGCTGAGCGCAGTCGAAGCATCTCTCCCGCTTCGTTGCACTGCTCAAACGAAGCGGGAGAGATGCTTCGACTGCGCTCAGCATGACCGTTTTTAATAACTCAAACAGCTTCTAAGAAACAAAAAACGCCCGCAGTCGTGCGGGCGTTTCTATAAAAGTAAGGCTGGAAAAGCCGGCTGGCGGCAAGTTAAAACGTACGCAGCGAGAGGCAATAGTCCTCCTTCTTGCGCATGGCCGTCTGGCTCAGCAGGTCTTTGTCGGCGTAGCCTAGCAGGTGCAGCACACCGTGAATCATCACGCGGTGCAGCTCATCATGGAACGGAACTCCCAGCTGCGTGGCATTTTCCCGCACCCTATCTACGCTGATAAAGATGTCGCCCTCAATGATATCGGCGTCGTCGGCGTTGTCGAAGGTGATGACGTCGGTGTACGTGTCGTGGTCGAGGTACTCGACGTTGACACGGTGCAGATAGTCGTCGGAGCAGAAAATATAAGTGAGCTGCACGATTTTGTGCTCGTGCACCTCGGCGATACGCTCAATCCAGGACGTGAGGGCTTCGGCCTCGGCCAATTCAAACACGACATCCTCTACCAGAAACTCGATGCCGTGCGACTCGTGCGAGTCTTCGGGCAGGCCGCTGGTCAGGTCATCTTCCGTTCCGGGAGGGTGCTGGTTCATGCCGCGTGGTCGGAGGAAATGGTATCGGTTTCGGAAGACTCGTCGGTTTCGACGGGCGCGAGCATAAAGGTGAGCTGCACATTGCGGCCTTCCTTAGTGAACTCAACTTCATCGGCCAGGTGCCGGATGAGGAAGATACCACGACCCCCGGGGTTTTCCAGGTTTTCGGGCGCGGTGGGATCGAGCAAGTCGGTGAAATCGAAACCATCGCCTTCGTCCTCGACCTCAAACGTTACCCGGTCTTTGTCCACGTAGAGCGACAGATATACGTTGCGGTCCTTGTCGAACTTGTTGCCGTGGCGAATGGCATTGTTCACGGCCTCCGTCACGGCGACCATGATATTGCCATAAATATCATCCTCGATGTGGAAAGTATCCTTAGAGTTGTCGATAAAGCTTTCTACAACACGGATATTCTCAACGAGCGAAGGAATCTGAATTTTAACCTGTTTCATAGGTATGTAAAGCGAGCAGAGCGGTAAAATTAGCGGAAGACTATTTCATTTTCTGAAAATATTCACTCACCTCGCGCTGATAGTACGGTGTGAGGGCCGGCGGAGTGGTCCGCAGCAGCTCCGTTTGTCGATTTTTCTGCTGCTTATACTTGTCGAAAGCGGGCGGAAATACCGGTGGGCGGCTCTGAGCGGTTTGGGCTTCGCGCTTGTCATCCTGGTCCCGCTCCCGCGCCGATTTCTCGACTTCCAGCAAACGGGTCATGATTTGGCGCTGACGCAGCACAGTCTGCTCCGTTAGCCGCTTGTTTACGAGGTCGGTTTCGGTTTGTTCCATTAATTTCTTCAGCTCGCCGGTGCCGCCCGCGCCGTTTTGGCCCTTGCCTTCCTTGCTGCCCTGCTGCAGTTTGTCGAGCTCTTTGAGGGCTTCACGGAGCATCTGCTGCTGTGCGGCCAGCTTTGCCAACTCCTCGGAAAGCGCCCGCCCAGTCTTGCCGCTCTGCTGCAGCTGCTGAATCTGCTGGTTGAGCTGCTGCTGCATCTTGCCCATCTGACCCTCGCCGGGCGAGCTGCCTTTTTTCTTCTTTTTGCCGCCGGGCTTGCCGCCGCTCTGCTTGCTTTGCTGCCCTTCGCGCTGCTGCTGCTGCAGTTGCTGCAAGGCGTCGTTGAGCATCAGGGCCAGGTTGTTCATGCTGGTCATGGCGAGCTGCTGGCTGTTGGTGGCCCGGCCCACGTTGCGCTGCCGAATCTGGTTGAGCGACTCGTCCATCTGGCCGTTCATCTCCCCTACTTCGCGGGTCACGAAACTCTGAATCTGAAACACCTTTTTGGCCAACGCATACAGGGAGTCCTGGATGATGGCCGCGTCGTCGCGCAGCTTGCGCTGCTGCTGGCCGAGCTGCACAAAGCGCGGGTCGGTCTGGTCGACCTGGCGAAACTGCTTCATCAGATTTTCCTCGTCGAAGCTGAGCGTAATCAGGTTGTCGAGGATGTCGCGCAGGTCGTCGATGTTCTGCTGCTGCTGCTCATCCTGGTCCTCTTCCTGCTGCTGCTTCATCTTCTGGGCCATCTGCTGCATCTTCTGGGCGGCCTGCTTCTGGCTCTCGCTGGCTTTCTTATTCTGGTTTTTGGCGAGCTCCTCCTGGCTTTCCTGCTGCTGCTGGTCCACGTCCTGCTGGTCCTGCTTCATGTCGTCGGCCCCATTCTGGTTGTCGAGCTGCTCGTCCATCTTCTTAAGGTCTTCCAGGTCTTTTTTTACATCCTGAAACTCCTGCTTCTTTTCGGCTTGCTCCTGCTTCAGCTGTTCCTGCTTTTGCTGCTGCTCCTGTTTCGAGTCGCCTTTTTGCTGGTTATCCTTGTCGTTTTTCTCGGTTTGCTCGGCCAGCTTTTCCTGTTCTTTGGCCAGCTGCTCCAGCTTCTCGGTCGCCTGCTCCTGCTTCTGCTCAAACTGCAGCTGCTTGAACATCTCCAGGGCGCGCTCCAACTCTTTCTGCAGCGTATTTTCCTTGTTTTCGAGCTGCTGCAGCATTTTCTGGAGCTGGGTGTCGGGTGCTTTCTGCTCCTCCAGCAGTTTGCGCAGCTGGTCGTAGAGCTTTTTGGTTTCGGGGTCGAGCAGCGTATCCATCAGCTTTTTCAGCTCCTCGGCCTTCTCCCGCAGCTCCTCGCTCTTGGGGTCCAGCTGGTCGTGCTTCTGGGTCAGCTCCTCAAACAGCTTCTTCATGTCGGCAATCTGCTGGTCCATCTGCTGCTTCTGCTCCAGCATGTCCTGCAGCTGCTTTTTATCCTGGAAGTTCAGGTTGCGCTTGGTCTTGAGCTTGTCCTCGGTCTTGGCCATCTCGCGCTCCAGCTTTTTCGACTTCTCCGCCGCCTGGCTCAGCTGGCTTTGCACCGACTGCGACTGGGCATTCATCTGCTCGCGCAACTCCGTTTTGGAGGGCAGCCGAAATTCCGCCGCCCGCGTCCGCGTCGATTTTGGCCCATGTACGCCGTCATTATCCCATACTTGCAGGAAGTACTCTACCCGGTCGCCGGGCTTCAGATTCAGCGGTGCCAGGTCCCACTGGTAGGCGTAACTCTGGGCCGGGCCGCTTTGCAGGGCTAGGGAGCGGGTTTTGTAGTCGCCATTAGGCCGCGCTTTGGAGGTCACG
The DNA here is from genome assembly GCF_004745955.1 of Hymenobacter elongatus. Classification (GTDB taxonomy): domain Bacteria; phylum Bacteroidota; class Bacteroidia; order Cytophagales; family Hymenobacteraceae; genus Hymenobacter; species Hymenobacter elongatus. The sequence goes on from NZ_SRLD01000035.1 coordinate 18,449, forward strand.
CGGTAGTGCAACTGCAAGCGGCTCAGACCGTAGTCGTCGCGCACGGCCCCGCCCAGGGCCAGGTAGCGCAGCGAGGTAGTATCGGCGAAGCTCTCCACCGTAATTTCCGGCACCAGGTCCGGAATAGCGGTAATCTGGTACTGAATCGGGTCCCGGTTGAGGCTGGCCGCGTTGCGCAGCCGCACGGCATATTCCTGGCTCCGCAAGATGCGGCGCGACGCTTCAAAATCCTCTCCCGCCGCGGTAGCCGTCACGGTTTCGGTAGGATTGGTGAAGAGTAGCTGCAACTCGTCGGTGGCGGCCGTCGCAAATTCCCAGCGTACGGTGCTGCCTTCGGGCACAGTCAGGTTGCCGGAGTTGCGGATGGCCTCGGCGGGCTTGCCGATATAGGCCGGATAGGTAACGTAGACGGCAAAATCGCGCAGGTTGGGCCGCTCCCGCACCAGCAAGTCGTAGTCGGGAGAGGTGAAGCCGGCCGCGGCCAGCTGAAACTCCACGTCGCGCTGCACCTGCCGGAACTCATAGGTGTAGCGGTTGCCGCTGGCTTTGGTCAGCCGCCGCTGCCGGCCCCCATACACGATGTTGATTTCGTTGGGCAGCACGTCGCCTTCCACCGTCACGGCCAGCTTGAAATCCTCGTTTTTGAAGGCTTTGAGGTCTTTGTTCTCTACCACGAACCGAAACGGCGCCGGGGGCGCGTAAGCGCGGCGGTAGTTGAAAATACGCTCGGTGCCCTGCACAAACAAGGCCGGGTACAGCAGCAGCAGCAGCAGCATAACGCCCGCCGGCACAGCTACATACTTCCACAGCGGCCGGCTTTGGGCTTTAATGTTGATACCCCGCGAGAACTCCAGGCCCGTAAGCTGCCCGGCGCGCTGCTCCAAGCTGGCCGCCACCAGCGCATTTTCGCGAGCCTGGCCCTGCAGCTGCAACGCGTTCAGCAGCTTATCCTGCACCTGCGGAAACAGCTCCCCGATGCGCTGCGCGGCTTGCTCGTCGCTGAGCAGGCGGCGCAGGTTGGTCAGGGCGGCCAGCGGCTGCCAGATCCAGCGCACGAAGGCGTAGAGGGTGAGGCCCAGAAAGCCGAACAGCAGCCCGCCCCGCACCCAGGTCGGCAGGTACAGAAAATATTCGAGGGCGTTGAATACCAGAAACAGCGTGAGCAGCAGGCCGCCTGCCACCAGCGCGCCACGCACCAGCAGGTTCAGATAAAACTTGCGCTTAAAGGCATTCAGCTGCGCCAAGACCTGCTCCAGGGCCGGCGCATTGGTAGTCATTATAGGCACGAATTCTTGGTCCAATACACGAAAAGAGCCCATAAGTGGCTCCGGGAAAGATACGGATTAAAGCGGCGAAGGCTGCACGCCTCTTCCCTGCCTCCAACGACAACTGGCCGGGGGTAAATTGTTCCGCCGGAAAAGGTTGGCCGGCCCCCGACCTTTTTCGGTAGTCCCACAGAGTTCAGCGGAAGCGTCCTAACTTTTCACGGGTGCCCGGCAGAGTTCTTCGGATGCACCCGCATCTTTTCACGAGGGCTGCATACCAGGGTGGCGGCGGGCCTACGATCCGTCAGAATGGTATAGCGCCGCAGCTTTGCGGCTACTCGTTGAACGATGCACGACGGACGCGGCCGACGAGCCGCAGGAATGCGTCGCGGCTACCGTTGTTCTAAGTAGCTATCCGAATAGGAAAAAAAGAACGGTCAAGCTCATCTGGCGTCCGCTTGTCGAAGCATCTCTACCGCAGGAGTAACCCTGATTAGTTGCGCAGTAAAGCTGCTTCGACAAGCGGACGCCAGATGAGCTTGACGGCCTGTTCGAATAGGCTTTAAAAGACGTTTCCCAGGTTAAAAGCCACCCCGCAGGCACCGTCGGCCCCGAGGCCGTAGTCGATGGAGAGGTTGGTGCGCGGCACCTTGTTCGGGTTCGGCCGCAGGCCTTCCCCCGCGGCGGGCACTACCTGGTCGGGCTGGGTGGCCAGGGTGCCGGAAGCCAAGTGCAGATTCTCCGGTACGGTCTGGGCATTGCCGAATACTACGCCGCCCAGCAAGTGGTTGCCGGTGGTGCCGAAGCGGTACCCGGCCTCGGCGCGGAGCAGGCTTTTGCCCCAGCAACGGCCCGTAATGACCAGCTTAGCGCGGTTTCGGGGTCAATGGCTAGTAGCGCGAACTACACAGTTCGCGCTACTAGCCATTGGCCCCGAAACCGCGCTAGTTGCCCTTTTGGGTGGCCTGCCGCAGGATTTCCTGGCCCAGCGTCGACTGCTGCCAGACTGGCGTTAGCAGGGCGTACATCTCCAGGTAGTCACGTCGGGTGAGGTAGTCGCTCAGGGTGCAGAAGGTGGGTAGCGCCGCCCCCGTGGCCGAATCATGGTAGCGGCTGACGTAGGCCTTGAGCAGCCGGACGCGCTGCTGCTGCTGCGCCCGCAACGCCGCTGTCTGGGCATCGGCGGCGGCCCGGTCGTTTTTGGCGAGCAGCGCCTGTCGCAACCGGTCAATCTGGTGGCAGCGGTGGCCGAGCTGCCGGTCTTCCTGCAGCCACGCTTTCCACTGCTGGTCGATGAGGGAGCCACGCACCCGCACGCTGTCGTACTCCGGCTGACTGCCCTCCACGGTGAGGTGCTGGTTGTCCAGCAGGATGTCGGTCATTTTTCGGCTGGCCTGGCCCCGGCCGGCGTGCAGGTACACGAAAACCGGCTCGGGCAGCTGGCCCGTCAGGGTAAACTGCCCCGCCCGCACGGTGGCCGAGTCGATAAACTTCCGTCGGCTGCCGTCAATCAGATACATTCGGGTGCCGTCCGCTAGGCCGTTGATGCGGCCCACAATACGGTACGCGGAGTTTTGGGCCCGGCCCGTGCCGGCTGGCAAAAGCAATGCACAGAGCAGAAATAGTCGGAGAGTATGCATTGGGGCTGGGGTAAGCCGGGGCGGGCCCGGGCCAAAAAGATAAGGGTTTTCACCGGGGGCTGGCGGCCGTCACCGGTTGCTCTTCTCGCCGACGTCGTCCAGCTTCAGGTTGGACTGGCCTTCCTTATACTTGAATTTCTTGCCGAAGCGATATGTGGCGCTCACAACCAGGGACTGGAACTGCGGCCGGTAGTCGGTGGTGTAGGTAAAGGTGTCGGCCACGTAGCGGCTCACGAAATGGGACGTGTTGAACACGTCCTGGGCGTTGAGGGTGAGCAGGTACTTGTCCTTGATGGAGCGCTGCACCACCACGCCCACCGTGTTCCAGCCCGTGGCCGTGCCGTTGAGCAGGATGCGCGGGGTGTCGTAGTTTCCCGTCAGCACCGCGTACCAGCTTTTATTAAACCGGTAGTTGAGCGTGGCATTCACGCCGGCCATAAAGCCCGCGTTGGAAAGGCCCAGGGCCTGGTTGGTGGCCTGGTAGTGGGAGAAGTCGAACGTGGAGTTCAGGCTAAGCTTGCCCAGCTGCAGCGTGAGGCTGGGCGCGAGGCCCGTCACGATTTCGGTGCCGGCATTGCCGTAGGTTGTCACTACCACGTCGTCGGTGCGGGGAATGATGTAGGCCAATATGGCATCCCGGGTCCGCCGGTGGTAGAGGCTGCCGCTGAGGCTGTAGTGCTTGCGCAGCAGGGTGGCCGATAGGTCGAGGAGGTCCTTGAGCTCCGGGGTCAGGCTGGTATTGCCGGTGACTATGTTTTTGGGGTCGCGGCGGTCCTGGAAGGCGTTGAGGTAGGAGATGCCGGGGCGCCGGGTTTTGCGGGTGTAGCTCAGGCGCACGCTCAGGCTCTCGCTCAGGGGCCGAAACAAGGCCAGGCTCGGGAAAAGATTGAGGAAAGAGTTGCGGTATTCGGGCTCCTGACGGGAGTAAAACCGGTTGCCCACGTACTCGGCGCGGAGCCCGTACTGCAGCTTGGTTTTGCCCAGCGTCATGTTCTGCAGGCCGTAGAGGGCACTCGTGTACTGGTCGAACAGCACCTGCTCGCCGGTGCCGACGGTAGCGCCAGGATACGTCGAACGGCTCAGGCGGGCCACCTGCCGGGTACCCACCTCCCAGCTGCCGCCCGGCCCCATGGGCTGCTCCCAGCGTAGCTGCACGGCCGTCTCATTCTTGTAGCTGCGAAAAGCGTCGTGGCCCTGCCAGGCTTCGTCCTGGTAGAGCGTGTTATCCACTGTTTCCGTGCGGTAGCTGTACAGCGCGTCCGCCACTAGCCGGCGGCCGCGCGCGTACTGCTTGTCGGCCGATACACTGGCCGACACGCCCGTGTTGGACAGGTCGCGCAGCTGGCGGATGCGGAAGGACGTAAGCTCGTCGGAGGCAATCCGGCCGGAATACGCCACGTCGTTGCGCGACCAGAGCGTGAAGCCATCCACGAACAGCTTGGTGGAAATCAGCAGGGTGGTATCGACTTCCCAGTTGGTGCTGGCCCCCACGTTCAGGGAGTAGTCGTAGGCCGTGCGGCCGCCGCTTTGCCGCAGGGCGTAAGGCTGGCCCTGGGGTGTGGTGCCCACCCGCTCGGCCGAAAGCTGCCCACCGTTGGGGTGCGTGTAAAGCCCCGCGCTGAGCGTGGAGCTCACCCGGCCCTTTTTCACCAGCAGGTTGCCCGAGGCCTGGTGGTTGAAGCGGGTGCCCGCCCCCAGGTTGATGCTGCCGCGGTAGCCGTCCAGCAGTTTCTTCTGCAGCACGATGTTCAGGGCGCCGCCGGTTTTTTCGGCGTCCAGGCGGGCAGAGCTGGGGGCAAGTACTTCTATCTGCCGGATGGCACTCACGGGCAGGCTGCGCAGCCAGTCGGTTAGCTGCCGGCTGTTCATCGGCGTGGGCACGCCGTCCACCAGAATCTGCACGTTGCCGTCGCCCCGGATTTTGAGTTCCCCCTGCGGCCCCACGCTGACACCCGGGATGAGGTTGAGCAGATTGTCGGCGCTGGCGGCGGAGCTGCCCTGAAAGCGACTAGCGTCCACGGTCATCTTATCGATGTCCACGGTTATCGTCTCGCGCTTGCCGTCCACTACCACTTCCTGCAGCAGCAGGCTGCTGCGCCGCAGCAAGAGACGGACGGTATCCTGCTGCGCCGCTGGTGAAATTCGCAGCAGCTGGGGCGCATAGCCCAGACTGCTGACGGCCAGCGTCAGGCTGCGGCGGGCACGGTAAAAACGCCGCGCGGTCCCGTCAGAACGGAGTGCCTTCCTTCGTCCGCCACGATGCTGGCGCCCACCAGCGGGGTGCGCAGCGAGTCGTCCAGGATGATGCCGTGGACGACAGGTGCCGCCCCCGATTGGGCCCGCGCCCGCCATGAGCCCAGCCCCAGCGCCACCACCAGCAAGCCGCCGGCCAGCCGGCTACGCATGGTTCGGCCCTTCAGGGGTGAGCTGCTTTTCCAGTTGCAGACAGATATAGGTGGCTAGCAGCGTAAAAGCCACGTTGAAGGCGATGTGCAGGGGGTAGCCCATTTGTCCCAGCACCCCGCCGCAGGAGCAGGGTATCGACTCCTTGGGAAACAGGGCCACGAGGGCACCCAGGTACATCGAGAAAAAAGCCATCAGCCCCAGGCTGGCGTAGATGGCCCATTTAAAGTACCGGTCGGTAAACAAGGCGACGGCAATCAAGAGCTCGGCCAGTGGAACCAGGTAGGACACGGCCGGAATGGCAAAGGCCGGAATAAGCGGGCTTTTGCTGAGCTGAGTCTGAAACAGCTCAACATCCAGGCCTTTGACAAGACCGGCATAGGCAAATAAAATAGCCAGCGGCAGGGAAAGAAGGAAAAGCTTTTTCATGCGCGGATTACATTTTTTTGTAAAGCACCAACTGGTTTCCTTCGGCTACAAAAAGCGAGTCGCCGGTGACGGCCAGGGCGCTGAAGCCATTGCCGGTATTTTTGCGCACCCGAATGCTGCCGACGTAGCTGCGGTGCAGATCGTAGGTGTCGATGTAGCTCTCGTGCGGATATTTCTTTTTGGTCGTCGATTTAACCCGGGAATACACATAAAGAAGGGAATCGGCAGCGGCGGCCACATTTAAGCGCTTGGTGGGCTCTTTGAAGGTATAGAATTCGCCTACGCGGCCGACTTCGTAGTGTTTATCGGCGTGGCCAATGGTATGTAGCGTGCGCAAATACCGGCCTGCGGCGTCGAACGCATAGATGTTGCTATTCAAATAAGATACGCTGTAGATAAAGCCGTTTTTACCCTGAATGAAAAATCCGTCCGAATTCATGCCGTGGTCACCCAGGCGCTTAATAAGGGGTGAATCATCGTTGGCGTACCGCTGCGGGCGTCGACGACTTTGAACATGTCATCCTTGGCCTCCGCCTGCGCCGGATCGGGGCCCTTGACTAAATAGGAACCGGCATTCAGCGGAATAAAGCGGGAGAAATGAAAGGACTTTAAATTCTTAATCCGGTACGCTCAGGTGCGCATGTTGAGGGCTACCATCATTTGGGTGCCGTCGGTGGCGTAGGCCGTATCGCCCTGCACGGAGAAGTTCAGCACCATGCGCAGGCTGGCCGGAAACCGCAGCTTACCGACGGGTTGCAGGCTCAGGCTGTACACGTACACTTCGGGGCTTTGGGCACTCACGGCATAGAGGCGGTGGCCGGATAGCAGGAGGCTACCGGGCCAAAATGCCAGCTCCGCCGCCGTTTGCCGGCCATACTCGCTTTTGACGGTCCGATTGTAGTAGGTTTCCAGGGCAGTTTCCTTTTTGCGGAAAGCCCAGGTCATACTTCCAATAGCAATAAAACAAAGGAGTAGAATTCCGGCTATTTTTTTCATGGAAAACGGGCATTGGGGAGTAAAAAAAAGGCCGGAATCAATTCCAGCCTTTTCTTATTCACGCCAGCGTAGGTTATTCGGATACTTCGATTTGATCCAGGCCCTTGGTGAAAACAATGCCGTCGGTAGTCCGGGCACAAGCTTGGCCGCTGCCGGGGCAGGTCAAGCCGCCCTGCGCAGTGGCCGTAGAGCTGGCGCTAACCATTCCTGCGATGGCCACGAAGGCAACGAGTGCAGCATACAATTTGGTTGGTGTCTCCTACTAGCAGGAGGTGCTTCAAACATAGAGAAACCCAGACCCGGCGTAAAGGACAGAATGCTTAAAAATAACCATTGTATTAATCAGTGAAATGGTTAAATATATTTTATATAGTTCGGCAAACATAAAAGGCTGTCACTGATGTAGGGTCAGTGATAAGCAACAAGCAAAGCGTAGAAGTAGTGAATTTGTGACAGTCGGCAGCTGATTTTTCTCTTGAAATGATGAAGCTGTTTAGAAAGTCGCCAACCGCAATCAGCAGGACGTTCTTTTGACTTTCTAAACAGCTTCGATAAAAGGAGCCTGTTTAGGGTTTGTTCTTTGGGGTATTTTACGGAGTAGCAGGACAGAAAAGGCCGGAAAGTGGAAGGCCAGCCAGTTGTCCACGTTGGTTTCGTAGCGCACGAGCAGGGTTTTTAACCGATCTACCCAAGCATTGGTGCGCTCAATGGCCGTGCAGTGGCGGTAGAGTTTTTCATCACAATATTGGTTAGCGGCTTCCTCGCTTTGGCCCGAACGGGGCTTGTAGGCAATGTTGGCCTCAATGCCCCGACGGAAGCAGTCGTCGCGTAAGCTATAGGCAGCGAAGCCACTGTAAGCATTCAGAAACAGCCCTTCGAGTGTTATGTGGGCCACTTCTACCAGCGTGCACAACTCGTCAAATAAGGTTTCGATGTCAAACAGGTCATGGTGGTGTCCCGCCTGCGGCGTGGTGCAGGCCAGGGGGCGGGCCCTTGTTATCGGCCAGGGGTGCCTGGCTCCGCTCGAAGAGCAGCAAATCAGCGACGCAACCGTTCGAAAAAGCCCTCCCGGCCGCATGGCTGGGAGGGCTTCTAAGTTTTGGGTAAGGAAAAGCGCCTGCGCAGAACCGGGCTTTCCAACCAGCCAGAAGCGGATAAAAGCTACTCGCCTTTTTCCTTCACTTTGGCGCTATCATCGTCCTTTTTCTGTTTGCGCTTGGTTTTGCGGCCGTCCTCGTACTTGGCTTTGGATTTGGCCTTTTTCACGGTCTTCGCGTCGGGAGCCGGGGCAGCGGCAGGAGCAGCCGTTACGGTGCCGGCCGCCGGCACCGATTTGCTGAGGCGGTTGCCCTCGGCATCCATTTCCACTACTTCGTAGCCGAGCGTCGTGATGCCGGGGAACACCTTGCCCCGGTCGCCGACCACGACGATGTACATGTTATCGATGGGCAGGTGTTTTTTGGCAGTGGCCTGTACGTCTTCCTTTTTGAGGCCACGCAAAATGGCGCTTTGCTGCTGCACGAAGTCCGGAGTGAGGTCGTATTCGAGCAGGCGGGCCAGGAAAGCGGCTTTCTGCTGCCCCGTTTCGTACCGGAGCGCGTCGCTCTGGCCCACCGAAGTTTGCAGATACTGCAGCTCCTCGTCGCTGATACCCGTGGTGTAGCCTTTGATTTCCTTGCCAAACTCGACCAGGGAAGCCGTGGTGGCATCGGCCCGCACGCCGGCCTGGGCCGTGAATGGCCCGGCGTAGCGCGTGCCCTGGAAGCCCGAGCGGGCTCCGTAGGTGTAGCCTTTCTGCTCGCGCAGGTTCTGGTTGATGCGGCTCGTGAAGGAGCCGCCCAGCAGGTAGTTGGCCAGGGTAGCGCGGTAGTACTCGCCGGCCGCGTCGTAAGGCAGCGCCAGGTAGCCCATCCTGATTTCCGACTGGGCGGCATCCGGCTTGTTGACGAAGTAGATGCGCGTTTTGTCGGGCTGCTTGCTGGGGTTGTCGGCCGGCAGCCGCAGGCCTTTGCGCCCCCAGCCCTGCAGAAAGCCCAGCTTGGCCACCACGTCCTTCTGCTCTACGTCGCCCACGATGACGAGGTGGGAAAGGTCGGGACCGTAGTACTGCTGATAAAACTGCTTCACGTCGTCGAGCGTGAGGCTTTGCACCGTGGTAGTAGTACCCATCACGGGCACGCTCATGATGTCGCCGGGACCGTAGAGCAGGGCCGCGTACGTTTTGTCGGCAATGACGGTGGGCTGGGTGCTTTGGTTGGCAATGCCTTCCAGCTGCTGCTTTTTAAGGCGCGCAAAGTCGGCCGCGTCAAAGCGGGGGTGCAGCAGGCGCTGGTCGAGCAGGGCCAGCGTGGCGGGCAGATTCTTGGTCAGGCTCTGCACACTGACGGTGGTATTGTCGGTGCCGGGGCTGATGGTAATAGAGCTGCCCAGGCGTTCCAGCTCGGCGGCAAACTGCTCGCTGGTATACTTTTGGGTGCCTTCGTTGAGCAGGTAGGCCGTCAGGGCCGCTACGCCGGCTTTGCCGGGGTCCAGCTGCTCCAGGCGGTGGCCGCCCCGGATGGTGAGCAGCATATTTACCAGCGGCACCTCGGTGCTGCGGGTGCCCATCACGCGCAGGCCGTTCTGAAATTGCTCCTGCCACAAAGCCGGCACCTTCACCTCCGGGTTAGCGCCCGCGCCGGGCATCTTGCTCCGGTCGAAGGTATCGGTGGCCTTCACATAGGTCAGGCCTTTGTACTCATCGGCGGGTGCTTCGTAGGCTTCTTTGCTGACGGTGTAGTTATCGGGCCGGGCTGGTGCGGTGGGGGTCGATTTGGGTAGTACGCTCAGCACCACGGCTTTTTTGCCTTTGATATACTGCGTGTACACCCGCTGCACATCGGCTTTGGTAAGGGCCCGCAGGCGTTGCAGCTCTACGGTCAGGTAGTTGGGGTTGCCGCTGTAGGTTTGGTTGGCCGCCAGCCGCGACACCTTGCCGCTCACGCTGCCCAGGCTGGTCACCAGGGTAGCTTCCCGGCTGGCTTTAAAGCGCTGAATGTCCTCGTCGCGCACGCCGCGCCGCTCAAACTCGCTCAGGCTTTGGCGCACCCGGTATTCGAGGCTGTCGAGGCCCTTGCCGGGAAAAGCGCGGGCCGAAAGCGTGAATTCGCCGGCCAGCTCCGCCGTGGGGTGCGCGGCCTGGGCCGCCACCGCCTTCTGGGGCTTAATGAGGTTCTGGTAGAGCAGCGAGTTTTTGCCACCTCCTATTATTTCGGCCAGCGCGTCCAGCGCGGTTTCATCGGGGTGGTTTTGGGGCACCGTCGGAAACACGAGCTGCACCAGCGGAAAGCGGATGTTGTCGGAGTAGCTCACGTAGCGGTCCTGGGTCAGCTTGGGCGTCGGCAGGGTCATGTCCTGCACCGCCGGTCCGCGCTTGATGGTCCCGAAATACTTCTCCACCAAGGCCACTACCTCGGCCGGGCGCACGTCGCCGCCCACGGTGAGCGTGGCGTTGTTGGGGCCATACCAGCGCAGAAAAAACTGCTTCAGATCGTCCACGTTCGAGCGGTCCAGGTCCTCGAGGTAGCCAATGGTGAGCCAGCTGTAGGGGTGGCCGTAGGGATACAGCGCTTTGGCCACATACTGGCTTACCAGGCCGTAGGGGCGGTTGTCGTAGTTCTGGCCCCGCTCGTTTTTCACGGTAGCGCGCTGCACCTCGAAGCGCTTCTGGGTCACGGCATCGAGCAAAAAGCCCATGCGGTCGGACTCCAGCCACAGCGTGCGCTCCAGCTGGTTGCTCGGCATGGTTTCGTAGTAGTTGGTCCGGTCGCGGTTGGTGCTGCCGTTGTTGCTGCCACCGGCCCCCAGCGTAACCCGGTCGAAGGTGCCCTGGGGCACATGGTCGGAGCCCTCAAACATCATGTGCTCAAAGAAGTGCGCAAAGCCCGACTTGCCGATCTGCTCCCGGGCCGAGCCCACGTGGTAGGTCACGTCCACATGAATCAGCGGGTCGGAATGGTCTTCGGTTACGAGCAGGGTCAGGCCGTTGGCCAGCACGTATTTCTCGTAGGGAATCACCAGCTCGCCGGGCTTGCGGGTCACTTTTTCCACGAGGCGGGTGCCGCCAGCAGAAGCCGTGGCAGCGGCGGACGTTGGTTTTTTCTGCTGCGCCAGAGCCGGGGCCGTCGTCAGAAAGGCGCTCAGGCCCAGCAGCAAAAGAGAGTTGTTACGCATAGAAAGGAAAATCTGGAAGGAAGCGGGAAGGTACTGCGTTACGGTGGGGTTTGGAAGGTCGCTGCCCGGCGTGGGTACTACCTACGCTGCGCCCGACAAACCCGCTACCCGATGCAACAGATAGCAGCTCTGTGTTGCGGCTACGCACCCGTGCGCCTTGAACGGGAAACCGTGACCCAGAAGTTCGGTTGATTTTTAGCTAGCGCCCTGTGCACATCCGGCAGCTCCATTCTCCAGGCTGTATCTGAAGACTCCATTTATACTCGTCACGAAGTGAGATGCGAAAATTGGGCGAACGATGTAGAGACGCGACCCTTCGCGTCTCCGGGACCGCGCCGCGAAGGCATCGTTCAACGCCGAGACGCAAAGCGTCGCGTCTCTACATCGCTCTTGCAACTCACTTCATGATGGGTACAGGCAAAAATACCGTCCTGCTTCGGCTGCACGGACACCAGAGCAAGCATGCCTGTCCTACAATTCTCAGACACAACCTGGTCGCCACGACAGCGCTGTATAGCCAGGCAGTGCTCGTGCCGATGCAGTGCAAACAACTCCGGTGCCGGTAGAGTACGGCCACTGTCGCGAAGCGGTTAGCACTTGCAATACGACGCTTTTTTGGCACCTTGACGCCTTATTGCCTTCGCCTCCCTCTTCGCTCCCTTTCCTCTGCTGCATGCGCTTTTTCCCCTCTTCTCTGCTTGTCGGCAGTGCCTTGCTGCTGAGCGGGTTGGCCGGCTGCCAAAGCCGTACGCCGGATACGGCCGCCGGGCAACCCGCCGCCGCCGACATGCCCGCCGATACGACTCTGCCCGCCTCGCCCAACGACGGCATCACGGCCCAAGGCATCGGCGACTATATCAAGGTACTGGCTTCCGATGCCTACCAGGGGCGCAGGCCCTTTACCGTGGGCGAGCAGAAAACCACCGTTTTTCTGGCCGATGAGTTCAAAAAGCTCGGCCTCCAGCCCGGCCCCGACGGCACCTACTTCCAGAAAGTGCCACTGGTCGAAATCACCGGTACGCCCGCGCCTACCATGCAGATCAGCGGGGGCCAGCAGCCGCTCACGCTGAATTATAAAACGGACTACATGGCCTTTACCGAGCAGGAAAAGGAGAAAGTAGCGGTCAAGAACTCGGCGTTGGTCTTCGCCGGCTACGGCGTGGTGGCCCCCGAATATGGCTGGAACGACTACGCCGGCCTCGACGTGAAAGGCAAAACCGTGGTGGTGCTGGTGAATGACCCCGGCAACGCGGCCAACGACACCACTTTCTTCAAAGGCAAAGCCATGACCTACTATGGCCGTTGGGATTACAAATATGAGGAAGCCGCCCGCCACGGTGCTGCCGGCGTGCTCATCGTGCACGATACCAAGCCGGCGGCCTATCCGTGGTCGGTGGTGCAGAATAGCTGGTCGGGAGCCAAGCTCTACGGCCAGATGGCCGACAAAGGAGCCAGCAAATGCCAGGTGGCCGGCTGGCTAACCCTGGACGCGGCCAAAAAGCTGTTCACGGCCGCCGGCCAGAGCTACGACGAAGCCTACGCCGCCGCCAACAAGCCTGGCTTCAAGGCCTGGCCCTTGAACCTGCAAGCCAGCACCAGCATCAGCAACACGCTGCGCCGCCAAGAATCCAAGAACGTGGTGGCCGTGCTGCCCGGCACCACCCGGCCCACCGAGTACATCGTCTACTCGGCCCACTGGGATCATTTGGGCGTCGGCATCCCCGTGGCGGGCGACTCCATCTACAACGGTGCGGCCGACAACGCCAGCGGCTGCGCAGCTCTGCTCAGCATTGCCAAGGCTTTCCAGCAGGCCCCCGACAAGCCCGGCCGTAGCATCGTGTTTCTGGCCGTAACGGGGGAAGAACAAGGCCTGCTCGGTTCGATGTACTACGCCAGCCACCCGCTGTTTCCGGTGGCCAGCACCGTAGCCGACCTCAACATGGACGACCTGCCCAACCTGGGTCCCATGCGCGACTTGACCGTTATCGGCTACGGCCAATCGGAGCTGGACGACTACGCCCGCGCCGCCGCGCAGGAGCAGGGCCGCTACATCCAGCCCGACCAGAACGCCGATAAAGGCTATTTCTTCCGCTCCGACCACTTCAGCTTTGCCCACGTGGGCGTGCCCTCGCTCTACGCCAGCGGCAGCGCCGACAGCTGGCTGAAGGGCAAAGCCTACGCGCGTCGTATGGGCGAGGAGTTCGAGGCGAAGCACTACCATCAGCCCTCCGATGAGTATAGCCCCGAGTCCGATTTCCGGGGCATGGAGTGGGATGCCCGCCTGCTCTACCGCGTAGGGAGCCGCCTGGCCGCCGAAACCACTTTTCCGCAGTGGAAGCCCGGCTCCGAGTTTAAGGCCATTCGGGAAAAAAGCCAGGCCGCCCGCTAGCAGCACGGCAGTTCGCACTTCAAGCAGCCACAACCGCCTCTGCCAATCAGCAGCGGCGGTTGTGGTTTGAAACATAACCTACCCACCCGCGTGTTATGCGGGTGCCAGGCATCACCGCTTGGGGTTGTTTCTCTGGAGTTCTCCTTCTTATTAAGCACTGCTTTTCGTGGTTCTTCCCATCACCGAGCTTGAGTACCTGCGCTTGTCCTACCGCCCCGATCTGCGCATCCTGTTTATGCGCTGGAAGCGGCTGGTTTCTTCCCAGGAGCATCGGGAGGGCTACACCACGTCCCTGGATTTTGCCCGCCAGCATCGCGCTGGTCACTGGCTGATTGACCTGCGCATCCGGGGGCTGGCTTCATCCGAAGACTTCAGCTGGGTGCTGACTGATTTTCGGCGGGACATGACCCAAGCGCTGCCAGAAGCGGCATTTCGCGTCGCCTACCTGGTCACACCCTATAATCAGGAGGTAATTACTAGCCGGCTTCCGCCCCAGGAAACGACCTTTCGCGCTTTCATTGAAGAGCAAACGGCCTACCAGTGGCTGGGCGTGCCGGTGCTGGAGCAGTAGCGCCCACTCGTAGCAATTCTGCTGTGTCAGTACGGAATGCCTTGGCTGGTAAATAGAATAAAAAAAGCCTCTCCCGGCGACGGAAGAGGCTTTTCTGTTACAGGCAATGGCCTACACCTGCGGGTTCGTTTGTAGCGGCGAGTCGTAGGCGGGGTTGGCCAGCGCGGTGGGTTCTTCCGGCAGCCGGATGTCGTCGGCGTCGTTGACGCGCAACGTCAGCAGGCCCGAAATAATCATCGAAATCCCGCCCAGCACCAGCGTATACACCGACTCACCGTCGAATACATTCTTAGTGAAGAAGCCCAGAATCAGGCCGGCTACCACCTGCGGAATCACGATGAAAAAGTTGAAGACCCCCATGTAATAGCCCATCTTGTTGGCGGGCAGCGCTCCGGCCAGCATGGCGTAGGGCACACTCAGAATAGAGGCCCAGGCAATACCCACCCCTACCATCGAGAGCAGCAGCATCTTGGGGTCCTGAATGAAGTAAATCGAAATCAGGCCCAGGCCACCGGCTACCAGGCAGAGCAAGTGCGTGACGCGGCGGCTGGTGGCGCGGGCAATAGCGGGCAGCAGCAGGGCCGCAATAGCCGACACGCCATTGTAGACGGCAAAGCAGACGCCCACCCAGTCGGCCCCTTCGTTGTAGAGCTTGGAGGTGACGTCGGTGGTGTGGTAGATGTGGCTCGTAACGGCCGGAGTGGTATAAATCCACATCGAAAACAGCGCCAGCCAGGAAAAGAACTGCACGATGGCCAGCTGGGCCATTGTTTTGGGCATGTGAAAAATACCGGCAAACGACTCCCGAACGCCGTTCAGGAAGCCAGCTGTGCGGCGCTTTTCCTCCTCAAACTCCGCCATGTTTTCCGGCGGATACTCCTTTGTGCGCAGCACCGTCCAGAGCACGGCCAGAAAAAACACGACGCCGCCGATGTAGAACGCATACTTCACCGAAGGCGGAATCTGGCCGGCCGGAGCCGTATTGGGCACGTCAAACCAGTTGGTGAACATCCAGGGCAGCGACGATGCCACCACGGCCCCGATGCCGATAAAGAACGTTTGGGCCGCGAAGCCCGTGGTGCGCTGCTCCGACGGCAGCAGGTCGCCGACCAGCGCCCGGAAAGGCTCCATGCTGATGTTGATGCTGGAGTCCATAATCCAGAGCATGCCCACGGCCATCCACAGGGCCGTCACGTTGGGCATTACCAACAATGCAAACGAGGCCAGAATGGCGCCGACCAGGAAAAACGGGCGTCGCCGGCCCCACTTCGGACTCCAGGTGCGGTCGGACATGTAGCCGATGATGGGCTGCACCAGCATGCCGGTGAGGGGCGCGGCCAGCCAGTAGAGGGCTATTTCGGTGCCGCCCAGGGTTTCGAAAATGCGGCTCACGTTGGCGTTCTGCAACGCGAAGCCGAACTGGATGCCCAGAAAGCCGAAGCTCATGTTCCAGATTTGCCAGAAGCTCAGGCGGGGTTTGGTGCGGGTGTCAGCAGACGGAGCCGCTACGCTGGTTGCCATTGATGGGGGAATTTTAGGGGAGGAACTTAGAATGGAGAGCCCAGAAGTGAGAACTTAGAATAGAGAGCTCAGCAGTAAGAAACCGGCACGAGTTTTACTGCCGAGTTCTATTCTTCTACTACTTCTGCTTAATCTCAAAGATGTAAGCGCTGAGCGGGGTGAGCGTCATGGTCAGGTTTTCGGTGGCCGGGGAGTTGTTCAGCAGGTCGGTGTAGGTGTAAAACTTGCTGGCGTCCAGGCCCATTGCCTTCATGGCTTCCTTCGGGATGCGGATGGTAGGCGTCAGGGTAATGTCTTTGCTGAAGTTGGCAACGATGAGCAGCTGCTGCTTGTCGGTGTAGCGCAAATAGCTGTATACGCGGCGCTGGTCGTAGTTTTTGCCCAGGTTGTTGGCATCCTGCAGCTCGTAGAACTTGCCTGTGCGAATGGCCTCGCTGCTGCTGCTCAGGTTGAGCAGGCGGGAATAGAACTCGCGCAGCTGCTTCTGGCCGCCGTCGAGCTTGCCGCCGTCAAACTTGCCGCCGTTCATCCATTTCTGGTGCTGAGGCACGCCCCAATAGTCGAAAATGGTGGTGCGGCCGTCCTGGCCGCTGAAGCCTTCCGCCCCGTTGGCGGGCTCGCCCACTTCCTGGCCAAAGTACAGCATCACGGGCCCCGAGCCCAGCGTGGCCGATACCGTCATGGCCGGAATAGCGGTGCGTGGGTCGCCGGCAAACTCCTTGGACGCAATGCGCTGCTCGTCGTGGTTTTCGAGGAAGCGCAGCATGCGGGAGCCAAACCCCCGGCTTTCTTCGCTCCACACTTTGGTAATATCTTCGGTGGTGCCGCTACCCGTCATCAGGCGGCGCAGACCATCGTAGAGGCCTACTTTGTCGTAGAGAAAGTCGAATTTGCCCTTCTCAAGGTAGGTTTTATACTCCTTGGGGTTGTAGGCCTCGCCCAGGAAAAGGATGCCGGGCTTCACCTTTTTCACCTCCGGAATCACCCAGGCCCAGAACTCGACAGGCACCATTTCGGCCACGTCGCAGCGGAAGCCGTCCACGTCTTTCTGCGCCCAGTACACCAGAATGTCGCGCATTTTGAGCCAGGTATCGGGCACGGGCTCGAAGTAGGTTTTGCGCTCGTTCTGGTAGTCCACTCCGTAGTTGAGCTTCACGGTTTCGTACCAGTCATCCACTTTCGGCGCTTCCGAGAAAATGTCGTTGCCGGTGGCCTTGGCGGGCGTTTCCGTGTACTTGCCGTCCTCTTTGGGGCCCAGGGCCGCGCCCAGCGGGTTGCCGGCTTTGGGCACTACCAGGGTTTTGCCGGGCAGGTAATAGAAGTTGTTGTTGGGCGCAAAGGCCTTGGTTTTGTCGTCTTTCTCGCCCAGGTCGATGGTGCCTACGGGCTTGGCATTCGAGACGTACGAGCGGGCTACATGATTGGGAATGAAGTCGATAATGACTTTTAGACCGTTGGCGTGGGTGCGCTTCACCAGGGCTTCAAACTCCTGCTTACGCGTCTTCACATCCACGGCCAGGTCGGGGTCGATGTCGTAGTAGTCCTTGATGGCGTAGGGCGAGCCCGCCCGGCCTTTCACGACATCGGCATCGTCGGGGCCGGGGCCGCCGGCCTTGGTGAAGTCCGTCATGGTGGCATGCTCCAGTACGCCGGTATACCACACGTGGCTCACGCCCAGCTTTTTGATGGCCTGCAGCGCTACGTCGTTGATGTCGTTGAACTTGCCGACGCCGTTTTCAACGTTGGTGCCGTAGGGCTTGTTGAGGGCGGTTTTGTTGCCAAACAGGCGCGTCATCACCTGGTAAATTACCAGCTTGTTGTCCTGGGGCACCTCATCGGTGGTATTCGGGTCGGCGAGAGAAAGGGGCTCGGACACGGTGTAAAAGGAACTCGGAAGTGGAAGAGAGAAAGAGGCCAGAACCAAGCTGGCGGCAGCGGCTGGCAACAGCAGTTTTTTCATAGTGCTGGTAAGATAGGGAAAGAGGCACTAGGGAGATGGTGAAAGTGTGCGAAACTGGGGGGGGCTGCCCACGCGCGGCCTGCCCGGCAAGCATCCTGGTCTCCTTATTTGCCGGTCTACCACTCCTGGGTCAGGGGATGAATCATGAGCTCGTCGACGACGACGTGGGGCGGGGCTTCGAGCACGTAGCGCACGGCCTGGGCAATGTCGGCGGGCTTGAGGTGGGTTTTCTCGGTTTCCAGGCTGCCCGGCTTGGCCTCGTTGAAGTAGGTGTCGACCAGGCCCGGATAAATGGTGCTGACCTTGATGCCCTGGGCCCGGACTTCCTTGCGCAGTGAGCCCAGCATGGCGTCCTGGGCAAACTTGCTGGCTCCGTACACCGTGCCGTGCTCGAAGGTGCGCCGGGCCACGTCGGAGGTAATGCCCACGATGTGGCCGCTTTTCTGGGCCTTGAAATACGGCAGTACGGCTTTGCAGAACAGGAAAGTGCCTTTCACATTCACGTCGAACATCCGGTCCCACTCGTCGGCCGGGAAGTGTTCGAGCAGGTTGAAGCTGCCCACACCCGCATTGCAGACCAGAATATCGATCCGGCCGTAGTGGCGCAGGGCTTCGCTGATGACGTTTTGCACGTCGGTTTCGTCGGCCACGTCGGCTGGCACGGCCAGGCCGTTGGTTTTGTGGGCCAGCTCTTCCAGCTCGTCGGCCGAGCGGGCCACGGATACTACCCGGGCACCCTGTATGGCCAGCAGCAGGGCCACGGCCCGCCCAATGCCACGGCTGGCTCCGGTGACGATGGCAACTTTATCGGTGAGGTCGTTCATGGGTGACAGCGCTAGTGGTGTTTGGTAGAAATGAGGAAGGATAGTCTACAAAATTGGACGCGAAACGGCGGCAATGCGTTCCGCTTTTCTACTTTTTCAGCTCCAGCACCCACGCCGTGCGGGCCGGTAGTTGCACCGATTTCAAGTTGGCCAGCGTCGCCCCGGACGTCACCTCCGTAGCCGTCGAAAAGCCATTCAACCGCTCGGCAAATCGGCTCATATCCACCGGCTTTTCGTCTTTGTTGGAGTTCATCAGCACCATCACCGTGCCCGCGTCGGAGTAGCGGAAGTAGGCATACACGCCATCTTGAGGAATAAACTGCATGAGCTTGCCCGAGTGCAGCGCGGGGTGGGTTTTGCGGTAGTTGGCTAGCTTGCTCACGTAGCTGAAGGCTTCGCCCGCCGGCCCCGTGCGGCCCGCGGCCGTGAAGTAGTTCTTCGTGTCGCTGGCCCAGCCCCCGGGGAAATCCTCGCGCACCAGGCCGTCGGGGTTGCTGTAGTTTTTCATCAGCACCTCGGTTCCGTAATACAGCTGCGGAATGCCGCGCGTGGTCAGCAGCCAGGCCAGGCCCATCTTGTACTTGGCCAAATCCTCGCCGATGACGGAGTAGAAGCGGCTCAAATCGTGGTTGTCCAGAAATACCACGTTGCGCATCGGATCCTCGTACATCCAGTCGCCCTGCAGGGCGTAGTAGAGCTTGGCAATGCCGTCGGTCCAGCCGGCATCTTTGGTGAGGGCTTCGTTGATGGCATACTGGCTCTGGAAGTCCGTCACGCCGGG
Source organism: Hymenobacter elongatus (assembly GCF_004745955.1). Taxonomy (GTDB): domain Bacteria; phylum Bacteroidota; class Bacteroidia; order Cytophagales; family Hymenobacteraceae; genus Hymenobacter; species Hymenobacter elongatus. The sequence continues at coordinate 37,440 of NZ_SRLD01000035.1, forward strand.
CAGGTTAGACTTAAACCCGTTCACCGGCGGCAGAATATTGCGGGCGAAGAACGCCTGCTGGCCGTTGCCCTGCACCCAGGTTTCACCGAACATGCCCAGCTGCGGAAACTCACTGGCCACGGCCTCACCCCACTGCATCAGAAAGTTGCGGTCCGAATACGGGTAGGTGTCGATGCGGTAGCCGTCGAGGCCCGTGTATTCTACCCACCAGATAAAGTTCTGAATCACGTAAGTAGCCACCAGCGGGTTGGCCTGGTTCAGATCCGGCATCGTGGTGTCGAACCAGCCGTCGCCGTACAGCTTCCGGTCACTGTCGGCGGCGTAGGGGTCGTTGAAGGCCGCGTCGCGGAAGTTGCTGCGCGTGAAGCTGGGCCACTGGTGAAACCAATCGGCGGCGGGCTGCTCCAGAAACAGGTAGTTCTTGCTGCCCATGTGGTTGAGCACCACGTCGTGAATCACCTTCAGGCCGCTTTGGTGGGCATTGCGCACAAAGCGTACGTAGTCCTCATTGGTGCCGTAGCGGCGGTCTACATTATAATAGTCGGTGAGGGCGTAGCCGTGGTAGCTGGCCTTGGGCATGTCGTTTTCCACCACCGGCGTGGGCCAGATGGCCGTGACGCCCAGCTCCTTGAGGTAGTCGAAGTGCTGCTCAACGCCCTTCAGGTCGCCGCCGTGGCGGGCATACATCGAGTCGCGGGCCACAGCGGGGGCGCGCATGCCTTTGATGTTGTCGTTTTTCGGGTCGCCGTTGGCGAAGCGGTCCGGCATGAGCAGGTACACAAAGTCGGCGCTGGTCACGCCCTGCACCTTGGTTTTGTCGCCGGGTGTGGTGCGCGCGCGCAGCTCGTAGCTATACTTCACCTTCCTGGTGCCCTGGAACTCCAGGTTCAGCTTGCCGGGTTGGGCCGCGGGGCTGATGGTCAAATTGACAATCAGGTAGTCGGGGCTTTCCAGCTTCTGCACACCGTCCAGCGTCACCCCGGCGTAGCGCAGCGCCACGGTGCTGCTCCCGATACCCGGCCCATGCACCAGCAATTGCAGCTTGGGGTTTTTCATGCCCACCCACCAAAACGTCGGGTCGATTCGGCTGATGGCGGCTTTGGCGGGCGTCGCCGCCGGGGCCGCAGGCGGGTTGGCGGCCGTGGCCGCTGGCGGCTGGGCGAGCAGCAAGGCTCCGGCGAGCAGGGGCAGAAAGGCGGGGAAGTTCATGCGCGAAATCAGGTCAGCGGGGAAGAGAAGCAGCAAGGTAACTTTAGCAGCCACAGTGTGCAATAAGCGCCTTACTACAAACTTATAAAAACGTGTTTGCATCCCGATTTCACACAAAAAAGCCCCGACGCCAATCGGCAGCGGGGCTTTTTTGTTGCGTCATTTATTGCGCTATTGCTTGGCCAGCCAGAGCGAGGCGTTCAGGTGGAGGCGCGAGTGGCTCAGGTTTTCATTCCAGCCGTCGTACACCGTGTTGCCCGGCGAGCCGGTGCCATCATCGGCCGGCGACGAATCGCCGACGATAACCACGCGGCCGGTGCCAAAGGTGCTGCTGGCGGCCATGGCCAGCGTGTTGCCCTGCCCGGCCGTGCTGCGCCACACCAGTCCCTGCACTGTGCTGTTGGCTGTGGGGTTCAGCGTCATCGTCGCGCCGTTATGAAACGAGAGCTGCGACACGGTGCCCAGCGGGCCGTTCATAATGGGGTTGGTGGCGCTTACCAACTCGTTGCTGCTGTTTTCCACGATGTTGTCGAAGTTGATGCTGAAGCCGAACGGGTTGGCCTGCACCGAGTTGTTGCTCATCAGGTCATTCCAGATTTCGGGCGAGTCCCAGCCGTCGTTGTTGCGGTCGGAGATGATGTGGTCGGAAATCATGAACAGACCGCCCCCATTTTGCACGAAGCCCAGGATGGCGGTTTTCTCGGCGGCCGTAAACACCGTATTCGGCTCATCCACCACAAACACGCTGTACTTGGTCAGGTCTTGGGTGTTCGACGCATCGCCGTAGGTGATGCGGGCCCCGGCGGGCAGCTGCTCCACGGTGTGGCCCAGCTTCACCAGCGCTACGCCCCAGGCCGAAATAGCGCCGGTCCAGTACGTTTCCGGGGTGGTGCTGGTGATGCCCGATTGGGCCGGGGTAGGAATGGCCGAGGCCACGCCGCTGTTCACGTCCAGCACCCAATCGGCATTGCCGGCCAGCTCGCCGTGCGAGCCGTCGAACAGGAATTTCTTGGCCGTGCCGGTAGGTGGCGGCGTGGTGCCGCCCCCGCCGTACTGCTCGATGGTCAGGTTGTCGAAGTTCACGCGGTTGGTGCCACCCGAGGTTTTGCGAATCTGCAGGCGCACGGTGCCGGCCAGGTTCACCGTGAACGAGGCCGTGCTCAGGCTCGTGCTGCTGGTCGTGATGGTGCTGCCTACTTTGGTGTAGGTGCTGCCACTGGTAGCGGAGGCCCACAGCTCCCAGGCCGAGGCGGCATCGGTGCCATACACGGCGTGCTGCACCGTGACGAGGCCCGCGCCGGCCGTGGTGTTGAAGTTCATCGTCAACGACCCCACATTGCGCATCCGTACCGACTGGGTGCCGGTTTTGGGGTCGGCCGAGGTGGTGCCGAGCAGCGCGTCGTTCAGTGTCCAGGAGCCCGAGCTCAGCGCAACCGAGCCGGTGGTGTACGCCGATTTGGTGCCGGTGTCGAAGGTTTCCGGAAAGCCAGTGGCGGCCACAGTGGCCGTGCTGCTGGTGGCCGTTGGGGCCGCGCTGGGCTCCAGCTCCGGCTTGGCACACGACAATACGGAAAGGCTCAGCAGCGAGGCTGCCAGCCAGCGGAAAGAAGGGTTCATACAGAAGGGTTGGTTGGGAGTGGGAAAGGGAGCGAATTCGCGGGGCAAAGCTAGCCCCGGCGGCAGGTGGGTAACGCGGTTGCCAGGTTATGGTTTCGTTACCAAAGCTTAGAATATGAACAGGTTATAGGAATAAGATATCCGGTATTGCTCGGCCTTCGTATGACTTTTCGCTCGACCCGTGCCGCTTTTTCTCGTTTGCCTGGCAGCGGCGTGCCTTCGCTTGCGCAGTGCTCCCGAAGCAAAGGCCTCTGAACCAAAAAGTACAATAGCTGGTGCAAACGTTTGTCCTGCGTTTCTTCGAATCAAGGCTTTTTTTTGGGCCAGATTGTGCTGACCTTAGTCGCCCGCTACGCCGGATAACCACCTGCCACCCAGATTCACTCCCTTCTAATTTCCCATGTCGTTTCAGTTTCAACCATACTCTCCCGCCCCTGAATTTGCTACGCAAGCGGCGTATTTCTCCATGGAATTCGCTCTGGATCAGGCGCTAAAAACCTACTCCGGCGGCTTGGGCTTCCTGGCCGGCTCCCACATGCGCTCGGCCTACGAGCTCAAGCAGAACCTGATTGGCATCGGCATGCTCTGGACCTACGGCTACTACGACCAGGGCCGCAACGAAGACCAGACCATGCGGGCCGATTTCCGCCTCAAGTCCTACTCCTTCCTCGAAGACACCGGCTTAATCTTTCCTATCACCATTCACGGGGCAGAAGTGAAGGTGAAAGCTCTGTACCTGGCGCCCGACACGTTCGGCACGGCCCCGATGTTCTTCCTGACCACCGACATTCCCGAAAACGACTACATCTCGCGCACCATCACCCACTACCTCTACGACGCCGATACGGCGGCGCGGGTGGCCCAGTCTATCGTGCTGGGTGTGGGCGGCGGCAAGCTGCTCGACCTGCTGGGCGTGCGTATGCACACCTACCACCTCAATGAAGGCCACGGCCTGCCGCTGGCGTTTTACCTCTACGAAAAGCACGGTCGCAGCCTGGAAGAAGTGCAGAAGCGCCTCGTCTTCACGACCCACACGCCCGAACTGGCCGGCAATGAGGAGCACGCCATGAAGCTGCTCACCGACATGACCTTCTTCGGCAACATTCCGGCCGACGAAATTCGCCGCGTGGCCCGCGTAGACCACAGTGACATCCTGAACTATACGCTCACCGCCCTGCGCTTCGCGCGCAAAGCCAACGCCGTATCGAAGGTACACGGCATCGTGGCCAACGACATGTGGGGCAGCTACGAAGGCATCTGCCCGATTATTCCGATTACCAACGCCCAAAACGGCACCTACTGGCGCGACCCGGCCCTGCACGCGGCGTTGGAAGCCAACGATGACCAGGCGCTGCTGGCCCGCAAGCGGGAGCTGAAAAAGGAGCTGTTCGATTTCGTGGCCGACCAGACCGGCACCCTGCTCGACCCCGACGTGCTGACCGTCGTGTGGGCCCGGCGCTTCGCTGGCTACAAGCGCGCCGACCTGATTCTGCGCCATTTTGAGCGGTTTGCTCAGATGGTCGCTAACCAAGACCGGCCCGTACAGATCATCTGGGCCGGCAAGCCCTACCCCAAGGACTACGGCGCTATCGGGATGTTCAACGATATTATTCAGCGTACCAAGCAGTTCAAGAGCTGTGCCGTGCTTACCGGCTACGAGCTGGGCCTGTCGGCGTTGCTGAAAAAGGGTTCCGATATCTGGCTCAATACGCCCCGCTTTCCCCGCGAGGCCTCTGGCACCAGCGGTATGACGGCCGCCATGAATGCCTGCTTGAGCTTGAGCATCCCGGATGGCTGGATTCCGGAGTTCGTGCGCCACGGCGAAAACGGCTTCATGCTGCCTTTGGCCAACCTCAACGAGCCCGAGCACGTGAAGGACGACACCGAAGCCAAAGGCGTATTGGACGTGCTGGAGCAGGAAATTCTGCCGCTTTACTACGACGAGCCCGCCGCCTTCCTGGCCATTGCCAAAACGGCCATGCGCGAAGTAGAGCCCCAGTTTGAGTCGCACCGCATGGCCACGGAATACTACGAGAAGATGTACAACGCGTAGAGGAGCTGAAGCCTCAGGTACTTGATGTACAGAAAAACGTAAGGCCCGGCTTCATCAGAAGTCGGGCCTTGCTTTTTATCCGGAGTAACCGCTTTCAAAAGGTTGAATGAGAGACCATCGCTGCCAGATACTCGATGTTGGCTTGTGCGTTGGCAGCAGCGGCGGGCTTCGCATCAGGGCTTGGCTGTTGGCCCCGCAGCAGCCATCTGCCGGCTGTGGGCTTCTGGCCCGCGCCACCGGGCGGCATCCATAACCACCGTCACGAGCAGCGCGTGGGGCAGCGTCACGATGGATGCCACGACCAACGCCAGGCTAAACCAGGCGTGTTCGGTAGTCAGCCGGTCGAGCAGCAGGCGACCCAGCACCAGCAAGGCCGCGCAGCTGACGAGCAGCAGCGGAGCTGCCCGGCGCAGAAAAAATACCAGCTGCGGCAGCAGCGCCACCTTCGCGCCGGCCAGTCCACCCGCCGACGCAGCGTAGCCCAGCCAGCCCGTCAGGCGCAACACGTGCTGCAGGCTGTGCCAGAACACGAAATACACGCCCACCGACAGCCGGGGCGGCAACGCCAGCAGCAGCGCCAGCAGCACCAGAATTTCAACCAGCTCCGTTTGCAGCAGTGCCCACTGGCGCCTGCTGGCGTAGCGCGCCCAAAGTACCCCGTGCCCGGCCAATACGACCAGGCCCAGACCGGTGGTGAACAGCTCAAACTGTGGCTGGGGCACTATGGAAGCGCCGGTGAAGGTGAGCAGGCTATTCACGATGTCGGCCGTTTCGGCAGGCCACCACCAAGCGGGCACGGCAAAGAGCAGCAGGCCCCGCAACAGGCTGTGGACCAGCCACCAGCTGGCCGAAACCTGCGCAGCAGCCGGGGCGTCGGCAGAGCCCCAGTGCCAGATTGTGAGCAGGAAAAAGATGCCCACGGTAGCCGCCGGCCAGCCCCACCATAACACGCCTACCAAGCCGGCCAGGCTCAGGTAGCTGAGCAAAAACCGCTGCCAATACCGCCAGCCGCTCACTACGGCCTCCGCCGGGTGCGGGCCAGCGGGCACCACCAGCTGGTCGCAGGCCCCGTGGGCGATGCCCAGCACCACCATGCCTACCGCCAGGGGCAGGCCGAGGAGCAGCCCAGCCTGCGCCGGGAAACAAAACCCGAGGGCCGTGGAGCCTGCTACCGCAGCGTAGGAGTAGCGGCGGTAGGCCCAGGCAGTGGCGAAAGCGTCGGAAGAAGCAGGCATGGCAGAGTAGATTACAACCAATACAGGCCGTTGCACAGAAGAAATAGTGCAACGGCCTGTTATTTATTTGCCTTCGTGGGCCGATGTGCACGGCGCGCCTTGGGCGGCCGCCAAAGGCTACACCACGGAGGTAGCAGAAGCCGGCGCTACTTTTACGGCCGACTCACTGCGGGCAATGCTATACACGACCAGACCAAAGCCAATCTTGTTGATGGCGTCGGCGATGTTGTACAACAGGTCGAGGTCGTGGGGGCGTAGCAGCCCGGCTCCATCGGGGCCGAGCCAGCCGCCCGGCATGGCCATGTAGCCAATGGGATAAATGGCCCAGCCGACCAGTACGAACCACGCCAGGGCTCGCACGCCTTTGCGCACCGCCTCCGACTGCGACGCCGCAGCCAGTTGCGCGACTTCTCCGAACCAGGCCGAATACAGAATGTAGACGTAGCCCAGTGTCGATAAAGAGCCCCACAGTACCGAGTGGCCCATCGTGCCGTCGGTGAAGGCCTCGCCGATGTAGCCGAACACGAGCATGACAACGGCGGCCACAATCAGCTTGTAGAGCAGACTGACTTTGGCCCCCGCGGCTCGCACGAGCAGGTAAAACTCCACCACCATCAGCGGCACGGTCAGCGTCCAGTCGATGTAGCGCAGGGCAATGGGCGTTTCGTGGGTCGTGACGTAGTAGTCGCGCATGTAGTAGTAATGCACGGAGGCAATACCGGTAATCAGGCCCGAAATCAGCAGCGAAGTTTTCCACTTGTCGGCAACCGTACTGCGCTCAAACAAAAAGAATATGGCCGCCGCAAACATGGCCATGTATCCCGTGAAAAAGGTAAAAGCTACCGGGTCGTCGACCGGAATACGCATGACATCAAGTAACATGGTTCTCATGGGGTAAATGATTTGGGGGTTGACGTATGATGTAATAAAGACAATATTCTATTCAATGTTTAACTTTTAGACACAAAATGTTGAACAAAAAAATAAGAACAGTCGTAGTGCCCTTATTTGTTGAATCCCATTTGTTGAGTTGCCGGCACATAGAGAGCGTTTCGCGGCGACAAAACAGCGTGCTGAAGCACCGTGCGCGTGTGCCGCTCACGGAATACTAGTGTTTCATTGATACCGGTTATTTAAAGTGCTCGGTAGGCGCTGCCACCTGCGGGCAAGCGCCAGCCTGTGCTGCCCGCCACGAGCCCCACTGGGGAAGCCACGCTGGGGTCGGGGCTACAGTTCCAACACGCCAGACAGCACTGCCCACACGTTATTGGCCAGTATCTGCTGGCCGGCCGCGTTGGGGTGCACCCCGTCTGCCAGGTTCAATTCGCGCTTGCCCAGAACGCCTTGCAGCAGAAACGGCACGAAAGGCACACTGTTTTTATCGGCCAGATCCCGGAATAGTGCTTTGAACTCACCTGCGTAGCGCCCGTACTGGTGGCCACCCAGCGCGCTCAGGTCGAAGGGGAACTCCAGCCCTACCAGCACGATGCGGGCCTGGGGATACTTCAATTTCACCTGATCCAGGATGGCCTGCAGATTCTGGGTGGTTTCGCGGACGGGAATACCGCGCAGGCCGTCGTTGGCCCCCAGTTCCAGCACGAATACATCCACGGGCTGCCGGGCCAGCACGCTGGCCACGCGCTGTCGACCCCCAGCCGTGGTTTCGCCGCTCACACCGTAGTTGAAGGCTTTGTAAGGCAGTTGCAGCGAGTCAATTCGAGCTTGAAGCAAGGAGGGAAAGGCCTCGCTAGCCCGTAGCTGGTAGCCGGCCGTGAGGCTGTTGCCGAAGAAAATGATGTTTTGCATAGTACGATGAGTCACCACGGGGCGGCGTGCAACGGGCGAGGAGTCGGCCGGGCCGCAGGCCGAAAGCAGCAGGCTCAGGCTGAGCAACAGGAGCTGACGCATAAGAAGGCTTGAGCTGGAAGGAGCAACCGCCTCTATACGCTGATCCACCAAGTCGGTTGTTAAGGTTCAGCTTATTTTTGTCTGATTAAGCAATTAAATACTGATATTCCTATATATAGTCTCTATGTTTGTACTCATATTTAGCACAAGTGTGCGCGGTTTACTTTTCCCGGAGTATGAGCAAAGTTTTACGGTTTCGTTTGCTGGCGGTAGCAGCCCTGGCAACTAGTTCAGCATCAGTATACGCGCAAACCGGTAGCGTTGGCATCGGCATCGAAACGCCGAACGCGTCGGCGGTGCTGGACCTTACCAGCACCGCCAAGGGCCTGCTGATTCCGCGCATGACCCAAGCCCAGCGCAACCTGATTAGCACGCCCGCCGAGGGGTTGCTGGTATACCAAACCGATAATACGCCGGGCATCTACCAGCGCACCGCTACGGCTTGGGTGCGCCTCGTAGCCGACAACCTCGGTGACCACACCGCCACCACCAACCTGAACCTGAACGGCAAGCTGCTCACCGGCGCCGCAGCCGCCACCACCGGCCTGGGCGTCGATGCTTCCGGCAACGTGGGCGTAGGCGTCACGGCGGCCAACAAGCTCGACGTGGCCACGGCCGCCCGCACGGGCACTCATGCTACGGCCAAGCCGCTCTATGTTACCGGGGCCCTGACCACCACCAACGGCGCGGAGTTTCGCACGTCGGATGCTACCCAGGGCGTCGGTATCGGCTCCAACTCGGTGTACGCCGCCGGCTCCACCGCCAACCAGGACCTGATTCTGCAGCCTAAGGGCATGGGCACCGTAGGCGTGGGCAGCGCCGCCACGGCGGTATCGGCTATTCTGGACGTGAGCAGCACCACCAAAGGCTTCCTGCCGCCGCGCATGACCAAAGCGCAGCGCGACCTGATTGCGACGCCCGCCGTCGGGCTGCTGATTGTGCAGAACGACAACACGCCCGGCCTATACCAGTACACGTCCACGGGCTGGGCCAGCGTCGGGGTGGGTACTTATTACGCCGAAAGCATGTCGACGGCCGCCGCCCCCACGGGGGCCGTTACGGTGGCGCCAGCGGTAACCAACCTGGTGTATACCGACAACAACAGTGGCAATGGGGCAGTCACGCTGGGTGCGGGCACAGAAGGCCAGCGGCTGGTTATCGTCAACAACGACAATGGTTTTTTGACGGTGGTGTCGGCCAGTGGCACGGGTAATATTTTGTCTAAATACGGGGCTCGGTATATCTATACCAACGGGGCCTGGCGCCGCGAGTCGTAGCCGGCCCTGGCTGATTCGTATTTCCCGCATTTTTTCTGAGCTCCGCTTTTCATGGCTGACTTTTCTACTGCCGCGCCCGGCCCCGTGCCGCCGCGTCGCTCCTTGCTCCAACGAATCCAAAACTGGCTGCGGCCTGGGGCCGCCCCCCAGCCCCGCCAGCTGGTGTCTATGCGTCCCAACGGCGGCTATCCCTATGTAGGAGAAATAGCCCTCTTCGCCGGCAGCTTTGCCCCCGCGGGCTGGATGTTCTGTGATGGCAGCACACTGCCGATTTCTGAGAATGATGTCTTGTTTACCCTCATTGGTACTACCTATGGCGGCGACGGCCAAGAAACTTTTAACCTGCCCGACCTGCGGGGGCGAGTGCCTGTGCACAAGGGCCAGGGCCCAGTACTGGCTAACAATTATGTAATTGGGGAGCAGGGCGGCGTGGAATCCGTGACGCTCACCACCCAGCAGCTGCCGGCGCACACGCACCAGCCAGCCGCCAGCACGGCACCCGGCACCTCGGCCTCGCCGCAGGGAGCCGTACCGGCCGACAGTGGCTCCGGCTCGGCGCAGTACACGCAGTCGGCGGCTAGCCTGGTGACGCAGCCCGCGCAGACGCTGGGCTCGGTCGGCGGCAGTCAGCCCCACGACAACATGCAGCCCTACCTGGCGCTCAGCTACATCATCTCCCTGTATGGTGTTTACCCATCACAGACCTAAGTTTTAGCATCATGTCTTCACCAATTGATTTGCCTGTAAACGGCTCCTCGCGGCGGGGCTGGCTCAAAAATCTGGGTGGCCTGCTGGCCGGGAGCTTGTTGCTGGGCAACAGCCGGTCAGCAGCGGCCTCGCCGATGCAAAGCGTGGCCTCACCCCAAACATATGAGCCTTTCCTGTCGGAGATTATGCTGGTCTCCTTCAACTTTCCTCCCAAAGGCTGGGCTTTCTGCAATGGGCAGCTGCTGCCCATCAACCAGAACCAGGCGCTGTTTGCCTTGCTGGGAACCACGTATGGCGGAAATGGTCAAACTACTTTCGCCTTGCCCGACCTGCGGGGCCGGGTTATCGCGCATGTCGGGCAGGGTTTGGTGCTGGGCCAAAAAGGCGGCGCAGAAGCGCATGCCCTGCTGGCCAGCGAGATACCCTCTCACATGCACGGCCTGAAGGTCAGCACGGCCGTGGGCACCACGGCCCTGTCGGGTACCGCGGGCCCCGTAGTGCATCACTACCTGGCCGACAATGGCGGGGGCGCCCCCCAGTATGGCGGCAGCAGCAATACGGTGCTGGCCAGCTCCACAACCGCGCCAACGGTGAACGTTTCCAGCAGTGCGGGCGGCAGTCAGCCCCACGAGAATCGCCAGCCCTTCCTCTGCCTCAACTACGTTATTGCCCTACAGGGCATTTTCCCCAGCCAAAACTAGCCGTGTCCAATCTGTCGTTTACGCCGCCGGCCCAGCCGGCCCGCCGGAGCTTGCTCAAGCGTTTGTCCGGGCTGGTGGCCGGAAGCTTCCTGTTGGGGCCGCTACAGGCACTGCTGGGCCGCGCCACCCCGGCTGCCGCCGGTACCCTTGGGGGTGGTGACGCTTTCGTGGGGGAAATATGTGTTTTTCCCTTCAACTTCGCGCCCACAGGCTGGGCTTTCTGTAATGGCCAGCTACTGCCTATTTCCCAAAATACGGCCTTGTTTTCCTTGCTGGGCACGTATTACGGCGGAGACGGCAAATCGACCTTCGCCCTGCCCAACCTGCAGGGCCAGGTGGCAGTAGGCCAGGGCCAGGGCCCCGGGCTGAGCAACTATGACCTAGGGCAGCAAAGCGGGAGCAGCACCGTGACGCTACTAACCAGCGAACTGCCGGCGCACACCCATACGCTGGCCCTCACCTACAGCACGGAGCTGGGCACGCTAGGCTCTCCCGACAACGCCTATCTGGCCAGCAATGGCTCCGGCGAGCCCCAGTATGAGCCCTCCGGCACCGGCTCTTCCGCCGGCGGAGCCGTCTCCGAAAGCGCTCCTCATAACAACATGCAGCCGTATCTGGCGCTCAATTACTGCATTGCGCTGCGAGGCATTTTTCCGCCGCGCGGTTAGCTCCACCCTCCTTTTTACACCATGAAACACGGTTTACTACTCGGTGGGATTCTGCTGGTCATTCTCCCTGCGGCAGGCCAGGGGCTTTCCAGCCAGGGAGCTGTTATCAGCATTCAATCCGGGGCGCAGGTGTCGGTGGTCGGTGATGTTCTCATTAGCGGCAGCGGCACCATTGATAACGCGGGGACCCTCCGACTGACCGGCAACTGGACCAACAACGCCGGCAGCGGCGTGCTCACGCCCGCTACCGGCACGGTGCAACTAGCGGGCACCAGTACCCAGCAAATCGGGGGCAGCACCGCTACCACCTTCCACACTCTGGACGTGAGCGGCGCCACCGGCCCGGTGCGCCTGACTACCGATGCGTCGGTGGGTAACAGCGCCGGCGTGCTCACGCTGGGGGCTACGCAGCTGGAGCTGAACTCGAAAGTGCTGACGCTCAACAATGGCGCGGCCTCGGCCCTGAGCCGGACCACCGGCACGCTGGTCAGTGAGTCGATGCCCTCGGCGGGCTACGGCCGGCTGAACTGGGTAATCGGCTCCAACACCGGCACCTACACCATTCCGATGGGTACGGGCAGCACCGCCGTGCCAATAGTGGCCACCATTACGGCTGCTGGCAACAGCACGGGCATGCTCTCCTTTGCCACCTACGCTACCAGCCCCGACAACCTGCCCTTGCCCACCGGCATCACGGCCCTGCAAGGCAACCCCAACTACGCCCTCGACCGCTACTGGGTGGTGCAGCCGACCAACTACACGCTGGTTCCTACCTCGACCCTGGCGCTGGGCTACCGCGACAGTGAGTGGAATACGGCGCCCAATACCATCGTAGAAGGCCGCCTGCGCCTACAGCGCTGGAACGGCACCACCTGGGAAAGTCCGCAGGGAGCCGTGAACACGACGGCCAACACCGTGACCACCGACCTGCAGAATACCTACGGCATCTTCGCCTCCTCCGACCAGAACAATCCTCTGCCCGTGGAGTTGCGTGAGTTTACGGCCCGGGCCCAGGAAACAGAAGCGTTCCTGAATTGGGCAACGGCGTCGGAGCTGAACAACGAAGGCTTCTTTGTGGAAGTCAGCGTGGACAGCAAGACGTTTCAGCGTCTGGGTTTTGTGGCCGGCAGAGGCACCACGAGCAGCGCGCAGAAGTACCAGTTCACGGACCTGGGGGCTGCCCGCCGGGGCTCGGTGCAGTATTACCGCTTACGCCAGCGCGACACCGATGGCACCGACCACTACTCGCCGGTGCGCACCGTGAGCTTCCCCCAGAAGACAGCTGGTAGCCTGACGGCCGCGCCTAATCCCACCCGCAGCCAGTACACCGTGCATCTGACGGCCGCCAGGGCCCAAACCATTCAGCTGACGATACACGATGCCCTGGGCCGACTGGTGAGCCAGGTGCCCATGCTGCTGCAAGCCGGCGAAAACCAGCTGCCAGCAACTTTCGATGCCCAGCAGCCCGTGGGCGTGTACCTGCTCACGGCCGTCGTCGATGGGCAAGTGTTGCGCACTCGCTTGGTGCGGGAATAGCCCCTGAGTTCGGGAATATTCGCTCCCGGACAAACTTTTTTCCGGCGGAAGTGCTTTAGCTTTGCAGCCAGATAAGAACTGTTCTTATCTGGCTGCATTCTTTTTTACATCACTTTCCTCTTTGCAATGCCCGTTACGAAAGCATCTGATGCCGATTTCCAGGAGTTACTCGAAACCAATAAAAAAGTAGTCGTGAAGTACTACGCCGACTGGTGTGGCAACTGCCGGCTGTTCTCGCCCAAATTCAAGCGGATGGCCGAGGCCGAGCATAATCAGGACATTACCTTCCTGGATGTAAACGCCGAAACCAGCCCCGCCGCCCGGAAGCTGGCCAACGTAACGACCCTGCCCTTCTTTGCCATTTTCGAAGACGGTGCCCTGATTGATACCGTGTCGGCCAGCAAGGAAGAAGCCGTGGCGCAGTTGATTAACCGCCTGAACTAAGCTCTGACCTATGAAAATTCCGGCTATTAAGCGTCTGGTAGAATCGCAGACGCTGGACGCGCTGGTGGAAGCCGAGGCCGCCTTGCTTGATGAGCAGCAGCCGGCCTTTGCGGTGGAAGGCGAGGACGAGGGCGAACAGCTCACCCACGTATTTGCCGCCATCTTCATCCTGAACCACATCCAGGATACGGGCGCTGATTTTAAAGATGCCCTGCGTGAGTACACCAAAAAGGTACGCGTATCCATCAGCTAGCAGAACCTCAGTACCCCCACAAAAAAGGAGCCCGTCGGGCTCCTTTTTTGTGATTTATTACATACGAGCGAAGTACGAGGAGGCCGCCTTGATACCCTCATCGGTGCACAGGCCGCGGATATAATACAGGTACACGCTGCGGAATACCTCGGCCACATTGTATCGACTGGCCGGGAACACTTGCTCGTTGAGCACCATGTTCAGCTGCTCGATGATGATTTTGCTCACCAGCGCAATGTTGATATCGCCCCGCAGCAGCTTTTGCACTACGCCTTCGTTGAGCAGGCTGTGGGTCTGGGGGTAGGAATAGTCTTCGAGATGCTGCATACCTACGGCCCAGACCTGCGGATAGTGCTGCACAAGATCGGAGAAATAGGCTGGGGAAGAAATTTTGCGCAGGTCGCGGATGCCCAGCTCAAGGAGGCTCAGCAGGCGGCCTACCGGGTTAGGCACGCGCTGAAACAGTTCGACATGCTCTCGTTTCTGCCGCTCAATATCATACTGCATGGTTTGCAGAACCAAGTCTTCTTTATCGTGAAACATCTCACGAAAGGTGGCGGGCGAAATGTCCAGCTTGGTCATAATCCGCTCCAACGACAGATTCGTGATGCCCTGGGTCTGAAAAAGCTGAAGGGCTTCTTCCAGTAGTGTGTCGCGTAAAGTAAGACTCATAGTAGGCGAGGCAAGGCAGTGAGCGGACGAAAGTTAGCGAATAAACCAGCTAAGCCCGAAAAAAAACAGCAGCTGCACCAGATACACGAAAGGCACTAACGGATTGCGCTTCTCAAAATCGGTGCGGTTGAAATAGACCTGTAGAATAAGCGCCACCGCAAACCAGCCCTTGAAGTTTTGCAGCGGAATTAGGTCATAAGCCCAGGTCCAGAAGTCGTAGCGTACGGCTACGGGTTCCAAACAGATATCCATGCCGACCATAAGCAGGGCCGCTGCTACGGCCCGTACGAAGCCCGGCAAGGGCAGATAGCGGGCCAGAATGCCAGTCATATAAGTCAGCATGAGCCAGTTGAGGCCAATGATGAGCGGGACGCCCAGCCACGCGAAGCCCAACGTAGCCCCGTAAGAATATTGCCCGAAAATCTTCCCGGTCCGGATGCCGACTACTTCTACGAAGAAACCCACGACGACGACTGTCAGGCAGAAGCTAAGGAAGGCGAAGCTTCGGTCGCGCTGAAAGGCGAAGAGCAGCACGGCCGTCAGCACCAGATTCAGCGGTACGAACTGCAGGTAGAAAGCCGGATTCTGGGAGAAGGCGAGCCCCACGAAGCCGGTGACATGGAAGAGTAGCAGGATGCCCTGCGCCACGCGTAAGCGCCGCAGGCGCGTATCGGGAGCTACCGGAGGCGCGGGCAGATGTTGGGTAGATTCGGAAGCAGACACTGGAAGAAGATTGGCAGGTAGCAAGTACTAAGTAAGGAAGTGCGGGCCGCAACGCAAGCACTGGCCCGCATCTACCTAGTAAGTACTACTCGTTCAGTACTAATTGATGAGGCCGGCCACGATTTTGGCCGACAGCAAGCACAAGGGGATTCCGCCGCCGGGATGCACGCTGCCGCCACAAAAGTACAGTCCTTCCAGCTTCCCCGAGAAATTGGGGTGCCGCAGAAAAGCCGCCAGCGGATTGTTGGAGCTGCTGCCATACAGCGCCCCGCCAAAAGACGAAGTAAGCTGCTCGATGCCCCGCGGGTCCCAGACCTGTTCGGCCCGAATCAGCGGCTCAATGGCGACGCCCAGCACCCGGCCCACTTTGTCCAGTACGGCCCGGCGCGTGGTTTGGATTAGCGCGTCCCAGTCCTGGCCCTGGTTGTGGGGCACGTTCACCATCACAAACCAATTTTCGTGGCCCGCCGGCGCGTCGTCCGGCGTTTTCTTGGAGGTGATGTTCACGTAGACTGTCGGGTCGGCCGCCACGGTTTTCTGCTCGAAAATAGCTTGGAATTCCTGGCGGTAATCCTGGGAGAAGAAGATATTGTGCAGGTCCAGCTCGGTGAAGCTGTGGGCCACGCCCCAGTAAAAAATCAGGGCGGAGGACGAGCGGGGCTGGCTGAGCGTGCGCTCGGGAGCAGGCTGGGCAGGCAGCAGGCGGCGGTAGGTCGGCACCACATCCATATTGCTGACGACCAAGCCAAAATCGTACACGTCCTGGGCCGTGCGCAGCCCCGTAACCTGCCCGGCCGCCGTGAGAATTTCTTCCACCGGCTCGCCGTAGCGAAATTCGACGCCTAGCTCTTCGGCCAGCTCCACTAGGCTGCGGGCAATGCTGTAGATGCCGCCTTCGGGATAAAACGCCCCGATGCCGTGCTCCAGGTGCGGAATCAGGCTCAGCGTGGCCGGGGCCTGGTAGGGGTCGGAGCCATTGTAGGTGGCAAATCGGTCGAAGAGCTGCACCAGGCGCGGATCGGCGAAGGTACTGGCGTGGCGCTGGTGCATGGTGCCCGTGAGGCCCAGGCCGGGCAGCGCGGCCACGGCTTTCAGCACGTCGGCACTGAAATAGGTACTGGCTTTGTGCAGCGACTTGTGCAAAAAGGTGCTTTCGGTGGCCCCGTAGGCCGCGCCGCTGCGGTCCAGAAACGTGCGCACATCGGTCGCCGGCGTGCCAAGCTTCTGCTCTATTTCCTGGGCAAACCGCGCCGCATCGGCCCAAGCCGTGAGGCGGGTCCCGTCGGCGAAAAAATACTGGGTAATCGGGTCGAGGCGCTCGTAGCGGAAGTGGGCCTGTGGGTCGCGCCCGGCCAGCCGGAACAGCTCATCGACCAGCGCGGGCAGCGTAAACAGCGAGGGGCCGGCGTCGAAGCGGTAGCCGCCGGGCAGGTCGAACTGGTGCATTTTGCCCCCAAATGTGCCCTGGGCCTCGAATACCGTGACGGCGTGGCCCTTCAGTGCCAGCCGCACGGCGGTAGCAATGCCGGCAATGCCGGCCCCGATGATGGCAGCAGACTGTTTGAGGGAACTGCTGGTTTTAGGTTTGCGCGCCAAGGATGATTACGAGTTGCTCAGTGAGATTCTAGCCTTCAGCGCAGTAGTTGCCACGTGTAGCAGCATGCTTTTCGACGCGTAGAGAGGACTGGTACTATCTTCCACAAACTGCCCGGCAAATTGTTCTGAGCGCGCAACCCGAAAACATGGTGCCGGGGCCAACAGCTGAGCCGTTTTGGTAGCCATACTGTCAGTTCGCGCGCGGATGCCACGCAGCCAAGGCCGCTCCCCAGTACGGGAAGCTACTTGCCGCAACCCCCGCGGGAAGCACGGTACGGAACAGCCATTTGGGCTGCTTATTCCACGGCCAGCACTAGTCCTTTCAAGTAGGCACCTTCGGGGTGAAACAGGCTCACCGGGTGGTCGGCGGGCTGGGTGAGGCGGTGCAGAATGCGGGCCGGGCGGCCGGCTTCGATGGCAGCGGCCAGCACCGCGCCCTCAAACAGCTCGGCGCTGACCACCTGCGAACAGGAGAACGTGAACAGCAGCCCGCCCGGCGCAATCTGCCGAATGCCGGCCGCGTTCAGGCGCTTGTAGCCCATCAGCGCGTTGTGGCGGGCCGAAAGGTGCTTGGCAAACGCGGGTGGGTCGAGCACGATGAGGTCGTACTGTTCCTGGCTGCCTTTCATGAAGCTAAACACATCCTGGGCATAGGCTTCGTGCCGACCGGCCGGGGCACCTGCTGCTTCGGCCAGGGCCGCGTTGCGCTCCGTCAGCTCGATAGCGCGCTTGGAGCTATCCACGGAATGTACCAACTCGGCCCCGGCCTGCAAGGCGTAGGAGCTGAAGCCGCCCGTATAGCAGAACGTATTCAGGACGCGGCGGCCGGGCGCGTAGCGGGCCAGCAGCTGGCGGTTGTCGCGCTGGTCGATGAAAAAGCCGGTTTTTTGGCCCGTCTCCCAATCAACGGCGAATGGCTGCCCGTTTTCATATACAACGTGCTCGGAGCCTGTGCTCTGACCAAGCAAATAGCCGTTCTGAGCGTCCGGCGCGGCTTTGGCTGGCACGGTTTCGGCGCTCTTGTCATAGATAGCCCGCAGCTTATCGCCCAGCACTGCCTGCAAGGCGGCGGCAATCTGGGGGCGGGCCTGATACATGCCGGCGCTGTGGGCCTGAATAACTGCCACATCACCATACACGTCGATGATGAGGCCGGGCATGCCGTCGCCCTCGGCGTGGGCCAGGCGAAACACATTGGTATTGCCGCTGCCGGTCAGGCCCAGATTCTGGCGCAGCTGGTAGGCATTCCTGAGTTTTGCTTCCCAGAACGCGGCGTCGGGCAGGGCCGCCTCCGGTCCGAAATCGAGCATGCGCACCGCAATGGAGCCGGGCGCGTAGTGGCCCATACCCAATACTTCGCCGTTAGCCGCCTGCACCAGCACCACTTCGCCTTCCGTTACTTCCCCCTGCAACCGGGCAATGGCCCCCGAAAACACCCACGGATGGAAACGACGCAGGGAATGATCTTTACCGGATTTGAGAGTGACAATGGCGGGCATACAGCAGAAATTCAGACGACACAAGAAAGCGCAAAGGTACGGCAAAGTCCTGTGGCCGCCGGCGGAACATGGGTTCATGGCCGGGCTTATTTCGGCTGGCTTTCCCCGGGCCGCACACTCAGCTCAGGTATTAAGCCGTGCCTCAGCCCGCGTAAGCCGGTGCCGGTGCCCCAAACACGCGCCGGTAGATGGGCCGCCGCCACGCAAACTGGGCCCACATGGCCGGGTACAGCAGCGCGTCCAGCACCTTCGAGGCCGTACGAAACTCAATGGCATCGACAATAGTGCTGCCCCCGTTCGGGCCGGGCTCCATAAGGTGGCGGTGCCGCCAGTAGCGCAACGGCGCGGGAGCGGTCTGGGCTTCATCCACGAAGTAGAGCGTGCCGTCGGGCAGCTGGCCGTGGTCCGTAATCAGGCTGGTCCAGCGCTGGCGCAGCGGCCCGCTTACCAGCTCAATTTCTACCTGGTCGCCGCGCAGGCAGCCGTCGAAGCGCAACAGGTTGAGCTTCGGAAACGGCGGTGCCAGGGCCAGAAACAGCTCCCGCGTGAAGCCGGCCAATACTTGCGCGGGCGGCTGCGCGACGGAAGTGCGAAGGGTGATGTGCATAGAGCGCTAACTCTGGCTATAGCACTTTAGTTTTTGCGGGCGCTCGGTGTAGTACGTGCCCGTAGTTCTGTGCACACGCACATTAGTACCCATGGTAGACTGCGGCAACCAAGCTGTCTTGACCCACTACAATAGCAATTTCATGGGAGGCAAGGGGCGCAGTCGTGTACAGATACACCGTACTAGAATCCGTTAAGCGGGTTTCTGTTTTTTTAGGAGGTCCCATGATGTGCAACGCTCTTTGCTTGCTCATGCCTTTCTTTACCTTATAGGAATTAAGCGCGTTTGCCTTTCCCAGGCGCGCTTCGGCCCCAGAAAAGAAGATGAAATAGACTGAAGCAGCTCCTATGGCCAACAACATGAATAACCCTAGCAACACGGATAGGGTTACTGCAAACCAACGAGGACGAATTGCCATAAACCGAAAAGTATTGTGGTAAAACACAATGTAAAAAGAGAGGAGTTTTTAGAGTGATATTTGCGGTTCCTATAGTATCATAATAAATTATAATGATTTATCAATAAAATTTGTATAAAATTTTATTGATAAAGAAAATTCCTCTATGGACAACGTTGATTAACAAATTTTGGATCAACATTCCTAGATCTATACAAAGGGTTAGTTAGATAAGCTTTCAAATAGAATAGATAATTTATTCCTAACCCGTTAGGAGTAAAATCTGCTCCATAGTAGAAGACAAAATCATATCCTAGTCTGTTTGAGTAATAATCCTGATGGTTGCCAGCACTAGAATTCACCGCAGGATCACTACTCAACCATTGTATAATTTCTAAGCTCTCACCAATTGTACTCCCTTGGGGGCCAACTACCAGCATATGTCGTAAATTAATGACAATATCTGGATTCAAAGGGTCTCTTATATATCGAATTCTAGGTCCATAAGGAAGTCTGGCAATTTCAACGGATACTCCTGCGACTGTTTTAGTGATAATTTGAACACCCCTCTGATAGATAATTTCGGAACGCGTTTTTCCATCGTTTTCGTCAAGAAAATCTTGTAATGTATATACTTACCCGCGTTGATAAACATCATCAGCGCTATGCCAATCTCGTAGCTGGGTACAGTTATATGCTAGCACGTCGGGTGCTGGCAATGCTGGGGTAAGTACTATTGAGGAGTTAATATATTCGGAGGAAGTCGGAGGGTGCAACCCAAATTGTCGCTACGCCGCCCTGGCCGTGTTGAAGGGTTCAATGTGTTGGCGTACCAGCTGCCATCGGTTACTCATCGCGCAGACGCGCAAGGTCAAGACCCGCTGTGCGCCGTTG
>NZ_SRLD01000036.1 GCF_004745955.1 Hymenobacter elongatus
GCTGAGCCTGTCGAAGCATCTCTCCCGCTTCGTTCGCATGGTTGAGAGTACTGTTGCGGGAGAGATGCTTCGACAGGCTCAGCATGACGTCCTTTTTTCGTTTCGCTTTATTCAGGAACAAGTCTATACTCTTCCCCGCTGGCTCCCGGCGAACCACCAGCCCCGAAAACCTTGGCCCGCACCCCCACACCCAACCCGCGCCACGTGGCCGGTGCGACATAGAACGCCACCAGGAAATTACCCCCGGCGTTGGGCGTAAAATCATCGGCTCCAATGGCGGCCCGGAGCTTCTGCCGGATGTCGCCGAAAAACAGAGCCTGGCCGAAGCCCAGACCCACCTCGCCGTACACGGTTTGCTTGGTCTGGGTTTGGGCGTGGGCGCCGCGCGGCACAGCCGCCAACGTTAAGACAGTGGCAAGAAAAAATCGGGCAGTTTTCATGGCAAGCAAGGTTTTGGTGATTAGTTGGACTAAATGAACTGCCCAAAGTTCCGGTCAGGCCGGGGTCCAAAACGATGACTTGAGTTAAGAAAGCCGGCGGTTGTCCAGCAGCCGCTTACGAATCCGGCTCAGGCTTTCGGGCTTGGGGCCCAGGTGGGAAGCAATGTAGTGCTGGGGCACGCGCGCTACTACTTTGGGCCGCTCGGCCACTAGGCGCAGGTAGCGCTGCTCGGGCGTCAGATTCAGCAGCGCGTCGTTGCGGGTGCGCAAGCCCTGAAAGGCGTGCTCGGCCATGAGCCGCCCAAAACGCTCGAACACGGGCCGCTCGGCATAGAGGCGGTATAGGTCGGCGTGGGGCAGCAGCCACAGCCGGCAGGGCTCCAGGGCCTGAATGTTCTGGGTGGAGGGCACGTGGCGCAGGAAGCTGTCGTAGTCGGTATACCAGCCGTGCTCGAAAAAGAACTGCCCGGTATGCTCCTCGCCCTCTACGGTGTAGAAATAGCGCAGGCAGCCACTTTCGATGTAGGCCACGTGCTGGCAGATTTCGCCTTCGCGCAACAACAGCTCCTTCTTGCGGAGCTGCCGGGGCTGCAAGGCAGCGGCAAAGGCCGCGAAATCCTCCGCTGTCAGCGGAATCAGGGCTTGTAACTGAGCGTACAGGGATTCGGACGCGGGCATACTGCTAGGTCAAAAGCAACGGGTACTGGTCCTTTCTGAGAACACAACTTGCAGACAAAAAACGAATTGCGCACCGGCCACCTATGCTGGCTGAGATGGAGTGAGAATTTTATAAAAAGTCGATTCAGTCCCGCTTGATCTGGCGTCCGCTTGCCGAAGCCTCTCTCCCACTCCGTCAAGTGGTTCCTACGAAGCGGTAGAGATGCTTCGACTTCGCGGGCGCCAGATCAAGCAGGACGTTCTTTTGACTTTCTAAACAGCTTCATACGCTTTCCGCTATCCTGCTGCCTCTTGCAAGTATAAAAAACGCCCCACCCGACGCTAAGTCAGGTGGGGCGTTTGCTGTATCAGAACGGTGCACGGACGCAACGGTGCGTCGCTACATGTTTTAGGCGAAGGCCATATCCTCCTCGGCCACTTCGCTCACGGGCAGCACGTCGGAGGTTACCAGGTCTTTTTCCTGGCGCAGGTTGTCGATGATGAATTCCTGGCGGGCGGGCGTGTTCTTGCCCATGTAGTAGGTGAGCACCTGCTGAATCGAGCGGTCGGACTGCAGAATGACCGGCTCCAGCTTGATGTTGTCGCCGATGAACTTGCCGAACTCGTCGGGGCTGATTTCGCCCAGACCCTTAAAGCGGGTTACCTCGGGGTTGCGGCCCAGCTGGCGCATAGCGTTCTGCTTTTCCTGCTCGTTGTAGCAATAAATGGTCGTCTTCTTGTTGCGCACCCGAAACAGCGGAGTTTCGAGAATAAACACGTGGCCGTTACGGACCAGGTCGGGGAAGAATTGCAGGAAAAACGTGAGCAGCAGCAGCCGGATGTGCATACCGTCCACGTCGGCGTCGGTGGCAATAACCACGCGGTTGTAGCGCAGATTTTCGATGCCTTCCTCAATGTTGAGCGCGTGCTGCAAGAGGTTAAGCTCCTCATTCTCGTACACAATTTTCTTCTTGAGCCCGAAGCAGTTCAGCGGCTTGCCCCGGAGACTGAATACGGCCTCCGTCTCCACGTTGCGGCTCTTGGTGATGGAGCCCGACGCCGAGTCGCCCTCGGTGATGAAGAGTGTGGTCAGGGCTTCGGCCTCCTGCTTGCCCTCGCCGAGGTGGAAGCGGCAGTCGCGCAGCTTGCGGTTGTGCAGGTTGGCTTTCTTGGCGCGCTGGTTGGCCAGCTTTTTCACGCCCGCCATGTCTTTGCGCTCCCGCTCGCTCTGCTCGATGCGCTTTTTGAGCGCCTCCTTCACGGCCGGGTGCTTGTGCAGGTAGTTGTCGAGGTGCTCCTTGATGAAGTCGAGGATGAAGCCGCGTACCGTGGGCCCATCCTCGCCCATATTCAGGGAGCCGAGCTTGGTTTTGGTCTGGCTCTCGAACACCGGCTCCTGCACCCGCACCGAAATGGCGGCGATGATGGAGGCTCGGATGTCGGTGGCGTCATACTCTTTGCCGTAGTGCTCACGCACGGTCTTGACCACCGCCTCGCGGAAGGCCGCCAGGTGCGTACCACCCTGCGTCGTGTACTGACCGTTGACGAAGGAGTAGTATTCCTCGCCGTAGTCGTTACCGTGGGTCAGGGCCAGCTCAATGTCGGGGGCCTTGAGGTGAATGATGGGGTAGCGCAGGCTGTCGGCATCGGCTTTGCGGGAGAGCAGGTCGAGCAGGCCGTTTTCGGAGTAGTACTTCTGGCCGTTGAAGTTGATGGTGAGCCCCGCGTTGAGGTATACGTAGTTCCAGATCTGGTTTTCGAGGTACTCCGGAATGAAACGGTAGTTCTTGAAAATCGTCTCGTCGGGCTGAAACACCATCAGCGTGCCGTTGCGCTGGGAGCTTTTCACCGGCTTGGGGTCTTGCACGAGCTGGCCCTGGCTGAACTCGGCGGCCTTCATGATACCCTCGCGCACGCTCTGGACCAGAAAGTAATTGCTCAGGGCGTTAACCGCTTTGGTACCGACCCCGTTTAAGCCCACAGACTTCTGGAAGACTTTCGAGTCGTATTTGCCGCCCGTATTGATTTTGCTCACCACATCCACCACCTTGCCCAGCGGAATGCCCCGGCCGTAGTCGCGCACCTGCACGCGCTGGTCGGAGATTTTGATATCGATGGTACGGCCGTGGCCCATCACGTGCTCATCAATGGAGTTGTCAATGACTTCCTTTACCAGCACATAGATGCCGTCGTCGTAGGCCGAGCCGTCGCCGAGCTTCCCGATATACATGCCGGGGCGCAGCCGGATGTGCTCACGCCAGTCCAGGGAACGGATGCTGTCCTCGGTGTAGCCGTGGTCGGGAATAGCAGCAAGGAGTAGGTTTTCGTCAGCCATGGAATGTTGCGGAATTCAAATTTGAGGTAAAATAACGCAGAAAATAGAGCTTTCCCGCGCGTTTCTTTCGCTACTCAAGTTAGCAACCAGACGCTTCACAACCTATTACCCAAGCCCAAGGTTCCGGCAAAAATCAGCATTCCTTACTTTCAAGCACTCTTTTTACCCTCTTTCCTCTCCAATTACTTTAGCACTATGCTCCCTCCCGCTACCCAACACAACCTGCCGCCCTCGGGTCACAGACCCCAGCCGGAAGTAAAGCAGCGCCCCATCGTGCAGTTCACGGTTATGCTGCTGGCCGGGGTGTTGCTGGTCTACACCCTCAAAGTGCTTGACGACGTGCTGCTGCCGCTGGCCTTCGCGGCCGTATTCACGCTGCTGCTGCTGCCCATCTGCCGGTGGCTCGAAGCCAAAGGGCTGGGGCGGGTGTGGGCCATCATCATTTGCCTGCTCCTGCTGATGCTGCTGTTCGCGGGCATCATCATCGGTTTTGGCTCCCAGCTCACGCAGTTTAAGGACGAATTGCCCAAGCTCCAGGTCAAGTCCATGGAGTTCTTCGACCAGGCCCAGGAGTGGGCCCACCGGCGGTTTGGCTACCAGCCCATGACCATTGCCGACGTAAAGGAATCGACGATAAAGGCGCTGAAGAAATCGGGCGGCACCTACCTGGGCACCACCCTGAACGTGACGACCTCGGCCATCAGCAATCTGCTGCAGGTGCTCATCTACATCTTCTGCTTGCTGCTCTACCGCGACCATCTGCGCCAGTTCATGTTTCGCTTCGTGGCTCCTGATAAGCGCACGGGCGTGCTGCATACCGTCGATAGTATTCAGACCGTGGTGCAGGCGTATATCTCGGGGCTGCTCAAGGTTATCGTTATCGTGGCGATACTCAACGGCGTTGGGCTGCTGGTGCTGGGGGTAAAATTTGCCATCTTCTTCGCCATTTTTGCCTCGGTGCTGGCCGTCATTCCCTACATCGGCATCCTGATCGGGGCCACTATTCCGGCCATTATTACCTTGGTCGAAACCGGCTCGCCCTTGCAGGCCGCAGGCGTTATCGGGGTATTTGTGGTGGTGCAGTTTCTGGAAGGCAACTTCATTACGCCCATGATTACGGGCTCCCAGGTGAGCATCAACCCGCTGGCCGCTATTCTGGCCCTGATTCTGGGCAATGAGCTGTGGGGCACGCCCGGCATGATTCTGAGCATTCCGATTATCGCCGTTATTAAGGTGGTGCTCGATGCCAGCAAGACGACGGAGCCCTGGGGCTTCCTGCTCGGCGACACGGCCGAGGGCGAAGACTCGACCAAAGCCAACCCCAAAGAGCTGAGCTGGTGGGACCGAATCATGGGCCGCAAGACCAAGGAAGCCGGGTAGCGGGGCGTTGCGCCCCGCTTCTTCCGCACCCCTGCCGACTAGTGTTAGCAGGGGTATTTTTTTGGGTAACAGGCTAATGCCTCCTTCTCTAAGCAAAATTTTATAACCCGCTTTGGGCAACCCCACTGCACGGCGGAAAGTATACAAGTACAGACCAGCAGCGCACCGCTGGTTGTCTGCACTCTTACTTTCACCTAACGTCTTCTTGTTTTATGGCAATAATCACCGGAGAAACCGCCCGCGCGTACAATGACCTCGTAGAAATCAACAAAACCGCTTCCAAAGGCTACCAGGAAGCGGCGGAAGGCGTCACCAGCCCCGACCTGAAGTCGAAGCTGAGCCAGTTCAGCCAGCAGCGTGCTCAGTTTGCCTCGCAGCTCTCGCAGCACGCCCAGCAGCTCGGCATCAATACCGACGATACCAATACCGTGGAAAGCGTGCTGACCGATGCCGCCGCGGCCTTGCACCGGGGTTGGATCAACATCAAATCGACCGTGACGGGCCAAAACGACTCGGCCATTCTGGGCGAGTGCGAAACTGGCGAAGCCACGGCCCTGACCGCCTACGAAACGGCCCTGAAATCGACCGAAATACCGGCTGAAGCCCGTACCGTTATCGAAAAGCAGCACAGCGAAATCCTGACGGCAAAGAACTGGGTAACCCAGCAGAAAGGCAGCCGCTAGGCATTTGAGACTTCCTTTCAGTGAAAAGCCCGCCCGCAATGGCGGGCTTTTTTTGCGTTTGAGATACCCACGGTACTAGCGCAATCCGATAGTGCGGCGCTACCGTTTACCTTGTCTCTGCCGCTGTCTTAGCAGCACTGGTTCGGCAAACTTCCCGGCGTGCAACCATCGGGTATGTTATCTTTGTTAGTAATCTTGTTAAAGCCGTTTTGGGGGCAGGGCGCGGTAGCGGGCCCTGTGGCTATGCTGACTTCGAAACCGCCGCCGCATCTTATTTTCTCCTGAATTCGCCCCGCTTTTGTACGCTATAATCGACCTTGAAACTACTGGGGGACAGCCTGCCCAGGACCGCATCACGGAAATAGCCATCTTTATTCACGACGGCGAAAAAGTCGTTGACCAGTATGATACGCTACTGAATCCGGGCCGGTCTATTCCGTTCTTTATCACCCAGCTCACGGGCATTACCGATGCTATGGTGCGCGACGCGCCCAAATTTCACGAAGTAGCCCGCAAAATCGTGGAGCTGACCGAAGGCTGCGTGTTCGTGGCCCACAACGTGCGGTTCGACTACTCCTTTTTGAAGAAGGAATTTGCCGACCTGGGGTACAACTACTCGCGCAAAACGCTGTGCACGGTGCGCCTGAGCCGTTCCCTGATTCCGGGCCAGCCCAGCTACAGCCTGGGCAAGCTGTGCCAGAACATCGGGATACCGCTGGAAGGCCGGCACCGTGCCGCCGGCGACGCGGCCGCCACGGCCATCCTATTCGACCGGCTGCTCAAAATCAGCCAGCAGGATGAGGACCTTCGCAACCAGGCGTTGTCGCCGGCCGATACGCTGGCCTCCGTCGATGCTCTGGCTCCATCGGGCCGCCCACCCAAGGCGGCCCCGGCAACCCAGCCGGGGGCGGTGCCCGTCAAGCAGCCCAGCCCTAGGCGGCTGGCGGCGGTGCAGGAAGCAATTCGCACGGCTCTGCTGCCGCCTAATATTACACCTGACAAAGTAGCCTCCCTGCCCCAAACGGCCGGGGTGTACTACTTCCACAACGAGCAGGGCGAGGTGATTTACGTGGGCAAGAGCATCAACATCTATAAGCGTATTCAGCAGCACTTCGCCGTCGACTACAAGTCGCGCAAGTCGCTGGAGTTTAAGAATAGCATTTCGGACATCACCTGGGAGCTGACCGGCTCGGAGCTTGTGGCCTTGTTGTACGAGTCGGCGGAAATCAAGCGGATGAAGCCACTCTATAACCGGGCGCAGCGGCGGTCGGTGTTTCCGGCGGGCATTTTTCTGCGCACCGATGAAAACGGCTACAAGCGCCTGTACTACGGCAAGGCCGACGACCACGCCGAGTCGCACCCGCTCATTGCCCTCGGCAACCAGTACAAGGCCAAAGGTTTCCTGTTTCACAAAGTGGCCAAATTCAACCTCTGCCAGAAGCTCTGCGACTTGTATAAAACCCCGGGGGCCTGCTTCGACTATCAGGTGCACCGCTGCCTGGGCGCTTGCCTGGGCCTGGAAGCGCCCGAGGAATACAACAAGCGTGTGGAGGAAGCCGTGGAGAGCTTTACGTACGAGCACGGCTCGTTTGTCATCATCGGCCAGGGACGCCGGGAAGACGAAAAAACCGTCGTCGTAGTGGAGCACGGCCGCTACCTGGGCTTCGGCTACGTCGACTCGGACTTCTCGGCCCGCAAGCTCAACGACTTCAAGGAAATCATCGTGCGCTACAATGACAACAAGGACGTGCAGCAGATTATTCGGCAATATCTGCGCACCAAACACAAGGACAAAGTCAAGGTATTCAGATAGTTGCAACCCTTTCGCATCAAAAAGTCTACCTCGTGAGGGGGCAGGCTTTTTAGTTTTTACGGCGTAAATTTTACGTGCCAGACCCGGATGTTCATATAATATTAACTATATTAATTGAGCCGTTTTTCCGTCCTTTCCGCTCTCGTAAACTCCTACTGCTATGCAAACACTGTTTACAACGCCCTACCTGCAGATTTCCCATGATGGCTTCGCTCACGCCCTCGAGTTGGAGTGGCTGGACTTTGCCAACAGCGCGGAGCTGCGCACCGGCCTGGATACCGGCCTGCGGCTGGCTGAGCAGTACCACGTACGGGCCTGGATCGGCAACCTGAAGCTGATGCGCGTTATCCGGCCCAAGGATCAGGAGTGGATCAATACCGATTGGTTTCCCCGGTTTTCCCAGCTTGATATTCTGAACATGGCCGTCGTAGAATCCGATGACGTGCTCAACCGGCAGGGCGTAACCCATGTGATGCACAACGCTACGGGGCTGGCTCCGCTCAGCACGGCCTATTTCAGTCATGTAGAAGACGCCCGTCATTGGGTGCGCACCCATGCCTACGCCTTCCAGCCGCACTAAACCGGCCCGTGGGCCCGGCAATGGAGCCGCCCTCCAGGAGCGGTAAGCGGCGGGCTCTAACCCGAATAATCTCCGCAAAATAAAAAGCTCAAGCCGCGCTTTAAGCTCAATAATTACCCGTATACTGGTTTCCCGCTCTACCCTCCTTCTGTACAGATCTATTGCACCTGCCGAATTTTTGTTTCGTTCCTTTCTGCACCGTGCATTTATGGCTAATTTACTGTATCCCTCTAACGCGTCCCTGTACTTTCACAACGAGCTGGCCACGGTTATCGAGCACGCCGACGGCTATGCGCGCATCGACTGGAATCCGGTCCCGATCAGCAGCAGTTCGTTGCGGGCCGTGTATGAGCACGTGTTGCGCCTGTTGCGCAGCCGGGGTTTCTCCAAAGTTCTATCCGACCATTTGCTGATGCCGCCCATTCAGCCCGACGACCAGCAGTGGCTCATTCAGGACTGGGCCCCGCGGGCGGTGCGGGAAGCTGGCTACCGGCACTGCGCCATCATTCAGGCATACGCGGCTGCCAACCGACTCGCCACCACGCGTGTCGTGCAGCAGCTGGAGCCAACGATGCTGACAGTGCGGTATTTCGACGATAACCGGGCAGCCGAACAGTGGCTCTGCTGCGCCTGAACACCCTGAGTGCAACTACTTGAAAGTGAGGCGCAGCAGCGGTTAGCCTTTAAAACAGCCGGTGGCGTAGCAGCCAGCCCGCCGCGTCAAATTCGGTGGCAGCAGGCACGTAGCTTTCCACCTTCACGGGTTTAGCTACGCTAATGGTATTGCCGTCGCCACTATCGTACACTACCACATTGGTAGGCCTATCGGCTTGCCCGGCAACGCTTTTCAGCTCCACTATGTCCTGGCCGGCTCCGTCGTAGATTCCGACCGTCAGGCGATGATCGGGCAGACCGCGCAGCTCAAATACATCGTTGCCGCCCAACCCGAACACCTTGATGGAGCGCGTTTGGCGATAATCGAACGTGCGCTGGCCCACGAGGCTATCGGGGCGGCCTGCGTGCAGGCTGAAGTGGCTGACGCGCACCATGCCCGGCCCGGTGGGCTCGATGATGAACCGCTCGGGCTGGTCGGTGCCCGGGATTTCAATTTCCTGGGCCAGCAACTCGTAGAACCGGGCGGCTACGGCCCCGAACTGGTCGCGGCGACCCCGCAGATTTTTGTCAAACTCTGCTCCGGCTTCCGCATACACTTCCTTGGGCCACACAGCCAGCGCGTTCCGAATTACCTGGTCCGAGAGGCTGCGCTGCATCGAGTCGGCTACCTGCTGAAAGTCCTGGGCGGTGAGGTACACCAGCAACGACTTATCCAGGGGACGGGCTGCGCGGTTGAGGCCTTCCACGTCGGCCAGGCGGATTTTCTGGTGGAAGCTCTGGTAGTTAGACTTCACCCAGCCGATGATGTGGGTCAGTAAGCCGTCGTCGAACTTAAAAAAAGCGTGGTCCCGGTCGCGCGGAATGGCGCGGTAAACCGTGGCCCCGCCGGCCGCCGGGAAGCCAGCCCAGCGCCACTGATCCTCGCGGCGGCTCCAGTCGCCGAGCCACATATCGAAGAGGCGCGCCCGCAAGTACCACCGCGCATCGACTCGGTGCCGGGGGTTATAGACCAGATTGGTAAATACTTTACGGGAGCTTTCCACCTTGGCCGAGCGGCCGAAGCTGCTCACTGCCCGCTGGTCGCCCTCAGGCCGCTCCTCAAAAAGGTAAAGCGCGTTGGCGAAGCTCTGACGGAACTCGCCCAGGGCCGGGTCGTCGCCCACATACACCAGGCGCGGGTTGGTGTGGTACACGCCGGCGGCGGCGGCCAGCGGCGCCACAATGTAGGCCCCGTAGGGATTTATTACGCTGGTCTGGTCTTTCATGAGCCGGCCAATGACTCCGTCGCGCATTCCCTCGGGCAGCGCTTTGGTCGCGTCTTTGTCGACGGAGCGCAACACGTATTGCACGCCGTTGGGAGCCAGCAGGCGCAGGTTTTTAGTCTGGAAGCTGCCTCCTTCCTGCAAGGGCTTCAGGCCCCCGGGCACGGCCGTGCCCAAGTTGAAGACGGGTGCCTCCACGGGCACGGCCCAGACGCGGCGGTAGTGCTTGCCCCAGAAAAACCGGTGGATGGGCCCGCGCATATACTGCGGGCCGGCCGCCACGCGCACCGTAGAGTCGGGGCCAATGACGGGCGGGGACCCAGCGGGCGCGGCCGGAGCCGAGCAGGAGGCCAGCAACAAGACACCGCCTAGCGCAGTGGCAGCCGCGCTAGGGCTTACGAAGTGAGAAAGACGCACGTATTGAGAAGGAGAAGGAGCAAAAGAATGACTGGCCGGGGCCAATCCTGACCTTATAGCGCAAACCAGCGGCCAGCGGTTGTGCTGGCTTGGCTGTTCACCTTTATGGCGCAGCTTCGTTCAAGGATTCGAGCCGCGCCTTTCCCCGCCCCTATGACCTACCGTTTAGCTTGCTTTTTGCTCCTCTTGTGCTCTTCTGCCTG
The DNA here is from genome assembly GCF_004745955.1 of Hymenobacter elongatus. GTDB lineage: Bacteria > Bacteroidota > Bacteroidia > Cytophagales > Hymenobacteraceae > Hymenobacter > Hymenobacter elongatus. Next base: position 10,386 of record NZ_SRLD01000036.1, read on the forward strand.
CGTTCGGCCAAGCTATTTTCAGACCGACGCCCGAGTCGACCCCGCCACGGCTACGGCACCCGACAGCGCCCGTGTGACCGTGGGGCGGCACTACCAACGTAAAGGAATCCATACTTTTTTCTGGGGCAAGCACTACCGCCACGTCTGGGCCGCGCCCGTCACGCTGCCCGTGCTGGACCTGGGCACGACCGTACCCGGGGGCTTGCGGGCCGGCAAAATGGGAGGCGGCTTCCAAAGCATCAGCATAACAGTACTCGGGCTACAGGGCCGGCAGTATGCCCTGCGCACCCTCGACAAAGATCCCTACAAAACGTTGCCGAAAGTGGCCCGCAAGTCGTTTCTGCTGAACATCGTGCGCGATGCGACGTCGGCGGCCAATCCGTTTGGGGCGTTCGTGGTGCCGCCGCTGGCCCAGGCTGCCGGAGTGCTACACACCAACCCGCGCGCCTACTATGTGCGCCCCGACGAAACCGGGCTGGGCGCTTCGGGCGGGTTATTTCAGGGTAAAGTGGTGATGCTGGAGGAAAAGTACGAAGGCCGGGAAAACCTGACGCCGGCCTTCGGAGCGGCCCGCGACTTAGTTGATAGTGACAAGATGCTGAAGGAGCGCTACGCCAACCCAACGCACCAGATCGACCAGCTGGCGTTTGCGCGGGCCCGCCTGCTCGATATCTGGCTCGGCGACTGGGACCGGCACGAGGGCCAGTGGCAGTGGGCTGTGTATGAGCAAGCGAACCGTACGCTCTACCGGGCCGTGCCCAAAGACCGGGACCAGGTTTTCTATCGGTTTAATGACGGCGTGATTCCGTGGCTGGCCAGCCGACGCTGGGCGGTGCGCAAGTTTCGCACTTTCAAGCCGCAGTACGAAGACGTGGGCGGGCTGGTAAAAAACGCCAGCTTCATCGATGAGCGGGCGCTGTCGGGGGTGAACCGGGCCCAGTTTCAGCAACTGGCGCAGGACCTGCAGAACCGTCTGACGGACGAGGTAATCGACCAAGCGATGCACCGGTTTCCGCCGGCGGTATATGCCTTGGAAGGAACACGCACTGCGGCAGCCCTACGGGCGCGGCGCGCCAACTTGCCCAAGGCCGCCGACACCTTCTACCGACTACTGGCGCAGCACGTAACGCTAGCCGGCACCGACAAGGCCGAACGCTTCGTGGTGGAGCGCCGCACCGATACGACGACAATCGTGAGCATGTACCGCCTGGTCGACAAAGACGAGAAGGCTCCTACGGATACGCTCCTCTACCAGCGCACCTTTCGCTCGGCCGAAACCAGCCGTATTACCCTGCATGGTCTGGAAGGCGAGGATATTTTTGAGGTGCATGGTGCGGTTACGCGCGGCATTCGGGTCGACATATATGGTGGCCCGAACGAAGATACGGTCGTTAACACGTCGCGGGTGCGGCACGGCGGCAAACGGACGTTTTACTACGATACGAAGCGCGGCAATTTCATCGAGCCGGGCCACGACTTCAAGGATAACACCACCACAGGAGTCGAAATGCACGCCTACGACCGGGAAGGCTACTAACGCCCGCGCATTGCCGGTCCCATAACGCAAGAGGCGCTGCCAACTACGTAGTTGGCAGCGCCTCTTGCGTGTAGTGCCTCGGAGCTACTATGCTAGCTGGCGACACTTAGCTCCTGCAGCATATCCAGCACCATGTGTTCGGTAGGCGTGAGCAGGTCGTTTTCCTGGGGGTCAACGTCGTGGCGGCGCAGGTATTCGATCAGCTTATCGGAGTGAAACAGCTCGACTACCTGCGGATGGATGTAGTATTTGCTGCACACGGTGGGCGTATTGCCCAGGCCCGAGGCCACATCTTTCACGGCCTTTTTCAGCACTTTGTCTTTGGGCAAATCGGGCTCCTCATGCAGCACGGCTTCCAGGCACTCCACCATTTTCACGGTGCCGCCCCAAGTACGAAAGTCCTTGGCCGATAGGTTCAGACCGGTTACGGTGCGCAGGTATTCGTTTACGTCCCCCGATTCCAGCTCCTGGCGGTGGCCATCGGCGGCGTAGTACTGAAACAGGTGCTGGCCCGGAATTTCCTTGCACTTCTGCACCATGCGGGCCAGCTTCCGGTCGTGCAGGCTCACATCGTGGGGCACGCCTTTTTTGCCCACGAAGCTGAAATGCACCTCGTCGCCGGCTACCTGCACGTGCCGGTCGCGCAGCGTGGTGAGGCCGTAGCTCTTGTTCTTCTTCGCATATTCCTTGTTGCCGACCCGGATAAACGACTGATCCATGAGCGTGAGCACCAAGGCCACTACTTTCTCCCGGTCCAGCGTGGGGCGCTCCAGGTCCTGCTGAATATGCTGGCGCAGCTCGGCCAGCTTCTCCCCAAAGGCCCGCAGCCGGCTGAACTTGGTCAGGCTCCGGGCCTGGTCCCAGGTAGGATGATAGATATATTGCTTGCGGCCCTTGGCGTCGCGCCCCGTCACTTGCAGGTGAGAGTTGGCACTGGGTGAAATCCAGAGGTCGTTCCAGGCCGGGGGAACCACGAAGCTGCCGATGCGGGCCAGGGTTTTCTCGTCGGCTATTTTCTCGCCCTTGGCATCGAAGTAGCTGAATGTGCCAGTGCGGCCGGCTTTGCGGGTAATGCCGGCTTTGGTATCGGGCAGGTAGCGCAGGCCGGCCAGCTCGGCCTGGCGGGCGGGGTCTTTGTAGAGGATGTGCGCCTCTTCCTGGGGCGGCAGGTGTTTTTTCTTGGTTTTGGGGCGGGGAGCAGTAGTGGGCATGCTGGCACGAAATGAGCCGCCAGCCGAAGTTGGCGCGACGGGTTTCTGTCTACGCAGAAACCCCGTCCCAGGCTACACCGCTGCATTTAACCCCGCGCTCTATCTTTGAAGCTGTTTAGGAAGTAGCTAAAATCCAATAGAACAGGAAGAATACTTACGGAACCCGAGTAAGGGTCATTGCAGTGGGAATGGTGAATCCTACTACATTTGGAGTGTTCAGTGAAACCGTGCCCATAGTTTCTTTTAAAGAAAAGCTTAGCTGATTGGGTGTATTTGGATTAATAATAAGTTCCGCACTACCGCTCTTCTGTTTCGTTTGATCCATGAATCCCATAACTAGCCTCCATTCTTCCCGCGGAATTGTTAACAGAGACCATTCCTTAGGAACGCTGGGTGATTTCGTGAACGTCTCTTCTATAACTACACCATTCTTCGCATACGAATGACGCCCTAAAATAACAGAGTAAAGTTTCCCATTTGGGGCCGGATAAGCGTTGTCACGAGTGAGAACAATCCGAAAAACATCGGTTCCGGAATGCCATTCCCAGGTTCCCAGAAAGGATGAGGCAAGTGGCAGCACCTGATTTCCCCCTCCAGGCGCTGCTTTGGCAGCCGAGTTTCTTTGAGCGAAAGAACTCGCGCTTAGCGCCAACAACAATGCTAGAAGCAGTGCATTTTTCATCATATTATAGCTATTACTGATACCGCCCATTTTTATTTATTTTCACCAATAGCTCTCCCAATTTTGTTTAATACGTCTAAAACTAAGTTATTATGGAACCCGAGTAAGGGTCATTGTAGTAGGAACGGTGAATCCTCTTACATATTCGGTGTTTAATGAAACAGTGCCCGTTGGTTCTTTTAAAGAAAAACTCATTTGATTAGGGGTAGCAGGATCAATAATAATTTCTGCTTTTCCACGTTTATCCTTTTTTTGATCCATAAATCCCATAAATAGCCTCCATTCTTCCCGAGGAATTGTTAACAGAGACCATGCCTGCGGGGTATTGGGTGATTTCGTGAAAGTCTCTTCTATAACCACCCCGTTCTTCACGTACGAATGCCGGCCTAAGATGACAGAATAAAGTACACCATTTGGAAATGGGTATGACGTGTCACGCGTAAGAACTAGCCGGAACACGTCGGTTCCGGAGTGCCACTCCCACGTTCCCAGAAAAGCGGAAGCAAGGGGCAGCGCTTGCCCTCCTCCTCCAGGCGCTGCTTTGGCAGCCGAGTTTCTTTGGGCGAGAGAATTTGTGCTCAGCACTAATACCAATGTTAAAAGCAATATATTTTTCATCGAGTCGTGTGTTATAAGCAAGGAGTTGAGACTACTTCGTTTTGATCATTCACGCTGAGCGTGGTCCAGGTATCCGCTGCTCTGTCATGCTTCAATATTGTTATACCGGCACCGTTCTGATCTAGCATACTTAGAAATGCTTTTTCACTGGCAGATACGGCACTATTTTTGTACCCAATTCCTCCTGGCCTATCATAGTAATACAAATTTTCAAGTGAAATGACTGCATCTACATCGTGCAACCAAATACTTCCGAAATTTAAAAATTGATTATAATTAGTAATCATTATTGAATAGTCAACGCCATTTTGAGTAAACAAAGAACTGGTAAACGCTTTATCATCTCTCATATGCCCGTCCTTCATTATATCAAACATTGCTTTTAAATCACCACCCGAATGCACATCTAAGCATTCAACATAATGATTATGGCTGATCCCATCTAAAGGAATGCTTTTATCATAAATCATGCTTACAACGGGCTTACCTGGAATACCAGGAGTGCCTACATATGTTGAAAAATCGTGCTTGTCATTAAAGGCGTAGCTATATTCTGCATTTCCAGATGTTTTGGCTATCAGCTCATTTTGGGCTGCTTTGAAGGCCGGTATCTGGTTCTGCGCATTCATGCCTTCGCAAGGGGGAAGAGGAGGATTGTTGTCATCATCTGGATCAATATCACCATTATCGTCTCCACCATCTCCGTCTCCATCTCCATCACCTTCCCCACCATCGCAGAGCCTGTAGGTATTCCAGGCTCCCAGATGATAGACCGTTTCCGTTCCGCAGGAAAGCGTAGTGCCCCAAGGCTCTATACAAGTACCTTCTCCGTCGTTATGCACTATCTGAAACTCCGGAAATGAGTATGGGCGAGGGCAGGTCAGAAGCCATGAGCAAGCACGATATTCCACACATTGAGTGGTGCCTTGCGGAGAGGAAGCCGTGTTGCCGGTGAGCGTACGTTGCCCTGGTCGTAGGCTGGTGCCTCCGTTACCGTACGTGTGCTCTCTGCTTCCATTTTTATACTTGTATAACACTACCCGCCCCGTACCGAGGTAGCCAATGAGCACGTCGCCGCTGTAGGTTTTCAGAAAACCAGGCATACCGGGCGTAGCCGCTGATCCACGCAATTTATTTTGTGGCGCACGGTAGAAGAATGAAAGCAAGCTGCACTCCCAACCGCTATAGGTACGCTTGAAGCGCAGATACCTTTTTTCTCCAACCGTTTGTAGTGCATACGGCTGGCTGGGCAGCTGTGGTCTTACCGGAACAAAAACGTACCCTTCAGCTCCCGGCTTCGTTTTGATTAGCGCCTCCTGCCACATCAGCTTCCAAGCCAGCGTGCCCGTAGCTTGGCCGGTTCCGCCTATAAAATCAGCGAGAAGCACTTCGTACTGTTTTGCTGCAACAAGAAGCTGCAACTCTTCTATAGTCGCTCTTTTTGCATCTACTCCACTTACCAACGGGGAAATTTTTCATCGTCTGGCAGGGTGCAACCAGGGGCTACTATACAGGCAAGGCCACCAATGAGCAGCAGATTGCGTAATCGCAAGAGGAAATTAAACATGAAATAGAGTAGAGCAAAAGGGATGATGCGACCAGCACGAGCGCATATGTATAGACACCTACTAGAGGAAGGAGCCAATAAAAAATTATAGGTCAAGCCAGAGCGGATGGGCACAATAAGGCACGACAAACTTAGTGAATATGCTCTATAAACTGGTAGAAGCGCAAACATGTCGGAGCGGTCTTCGGGGGCCAGCTTACATGTTTTTGCCCCAACGCTAAGCGCCCGAAAATCAGCGCTGAAAACGGCCTATATCGTTATGAACGGCCTAAAAACGCGGCCGGAGGCAACGCGGGGCGGTTTGGGGGCGTATCGGAGCCAAAGACTTTTGGCACCGTTTTTTCTTTCGCCTGTCTATTCCCGCTTCTCTCCTTCCTAATTTCTGTCCTATGCATCGCTCATTCCGCAAGTCTTGGCTTCTCTTTAGCCTCGCGGCAGCTTCCCTCGGCTCGGTTTCCTGCTCCAAAGACGGCGACGGCGTCTTGCTATTCTCCATTGAAGACGACCGCACCCTCGGCGACCAGGTAGCCCGCCAAACCGACTCGCTGATGCGCGTGAAGCCCAACGAATACGGCCGCCTGCTTACCCGCACCCAGAATCCTGCCGCCTACGCTGCCCTCGACCAAGTGGTGAACAAAGTGCTGGACTCGGGCAAGCTCACCTACCGCACGGAGTTTCCCTGGGATGTAAAAATTGTGGAAAAGGAAGACAAAAATGCCTTTGCCACGCCCGGCGGCCATATCTACGTGTATACCGGCCTCATTAAGTACCTCGACCGGGAGGCCGAGCTGGCGGGCGTTATCGGGCACGAAATTGCCCACGCCGACCGCCGCCACACCTCCAAGCAGCTGCAAAACGACTACGGCATCAGCCTGCTGCTGAGCTTGCTGCTGGGCGACAACCCGAACCAGCTCGTGCAGATTGCCGCCGGCTTGGGGCAGCTCAAGTTTGGCCGCGAGTTCGAAACCGAAGCCGACGACTACTCGGTACGCTACCTCAGCGGCACGCAGTATGCCTGCGACGGGGCGGCGGGTTTCTTTATCAAAGCCCAGAAGGAAAGCCCCAGCAACCAGCCTACCTTCCTGAGCACCCACCCCGACCCCAACAACCGGGTAGCGGCTATTCAGGCAAAGGCGCAAGAGCTTAACTGCCAGAACAAAACCCAGACGGATACCAACCTGATTAACCTCAAGAATTCGCTGTAACTCCCTCAGCACTATCGTGACAAAGGCCCGCTACCTGGTGTAGCGGGCCTTTTTGTTTGGGCGCTGGCCACCGCTGCGCGCAACTTGCCGGGGGCCTGTCTGCGTACTACGTAGCCACAGTATGCTTTCTTTACGCGCACTATGTCACTTCTAAACCACCTCGGCGACTGGGCCGAAAAAGCCGACGACCTGATGCTGCGAGCCCGCACCCGCCTGGGCCTGCTCGACCCCATCCAGATTGTTACCTACCGCAGCTACGGCACGCCCACGCGCCTCTACGTGAAGGGCCGCCTGCTTACCGATAAAGGCATTGGGAAAGCCGATCCGAGCGACTCGCGCTGGCACAACCTGATGAACATGTATCGGCGATTCGAGAGCAATGAAATTGCCGGCGCGCAGGTTGTCGTGCGCCCCACCGACAACTCCGAGCATACGATAGTAACGGATGACGAAGGCTACTTCACTTTGAATCTGGAGCCGAAGACGTTGCCCGAGCCCATCGATTTTATGTGGTATCCGGTCGATGTGCTGCTCAAGTCAGTACCCGCGCCGCTGCCGCTGCCCGCTGGCCTGTCGGCCCAGGCTCCGGTGATGATTCCGCCCGTCGACGCCGAATATGGCATCATCAGCGACCTTGACGACACGGTGATTCAGACTTCGGTAACGGATATTATGCGCATGGCCCGCACCGTGCTGCTGCGCAACGCCCGCTCGCGCCTGCCCTTCAAAGGCGTAGCCGAGTTTTACCGGGCTCTGCAGCTGGGCCGCAATGGCAAGCGCAACAACCCTTTCTTCTACGTCAGTAGCAGCCCCTGGAATCTCTACGACCTGCTGGAAGACTTCCTGACCCTGAACCAGATTCCGCCCGGCCCGCTCCTGCTGCGCGATTTTTCCGTAGTGCGCAAGTCGGCCAAGGACACGTCGGAACACCACGGCCACAAGCTGCGCGAAATCGACAATATCCTGCTCACCTACCCCAAGCTGCCTTTCGTGCTCATCGGCGACAGTGGGCAGGAAGACGCCAACATTTACCGCGAAGTGGTGCGGCGTCACCCCGGCCGCGTGCTGGCCATCTACATCCGCGACGTGCTGCACCCCGAGCGGGCCATGCTGGTAGAGAAAGTATCGGAAGAGCTGCGCGGCGACAACGTGGAGATGCTGCTGGTGCAGGACACCGTGCAGGCCGCCGAGCATGCCGCCCGCACCGGCCTGATTTTCCGCGAAGCTATTCCGGCCGTGGTGGAGGAAAAGCACAAGGACGAAACCACACCCGCCGACCCCGGCGAAGCCCAGGACCAAGGCGCGTAAATCCTTCAACGAGCCAAACTGAGCGTTTTCGGTAACCTGTTGCAATGCCTCAGATAGTCTTTAGCAGCACAAGTGGACCGCTCGTTCTCGTGTTACGCTGATCTTTTTTCTTGTCTTGCCTTATCTGGCGTCCGCTTGTTGAAGCATGACTGCCGTTTTGCCAAAATAGAGTTTCCAGACACAGCCTGGAGCGGTTTCGAATTCAGTGTACGGGGCAACAGTAGCGCGAACTGTGTAGTTCGCATCCCCGCTCCGATAATACGAATGCGAACAGCGCGGGGACGCGAACTACACAGTTCGCGCTACTGTCCATTGACCTCGAAACCACTCTAGTGTGACAGTAGAGATGCTTTGAAAGCGTGGACGACAGAGCAAGCAGGACGCTCCCGTAGCTTTTTTATTCAATTTCAAACCCGCGTTACCTGCTAAGCCCTACTGCCGGCACCGATAGTAGGGCTTGGTAGGTAACGCGGGTTTGAACTACTTTTTTAGCTCGAATGGTCGGCGACGATAACCCACTGGCCGTTGATGCGGCGAAACACCAGCAAAAAATGGCCCGTCAGGTCGCCGGCGGCGGGGCGGGCCAGGTGCCAGCGCCCTACCACCTGCGCGGCCTGGGCGCTGATGGGCGTGATATGCAGACCCGAAAACGTGAGATGGCCCATAGCGGCGGCATCGGGGTAGCTACGGCGGTAGTTGTCTAGCGTGGGCTGCCACCCGTAGGTCAGTCCGCGCTTGCCGATGAACACCAGCGAATCGGACTGCCAGTAGCCCTGCATGAAGCTGGCCACGTCGCCCCGGTTCCAGGCAGCCGTTTGCGTGGCCAGCACCTGCTCAATAGTGGCGCGCGTGTTGATAGGTGCCGTAGTAGCACAGCCCCCCAAGGCGGCGCTGAGCAGGATGGCCACAAACAGTTTTTTCATGTGCGAGAGACCTATAGTAAGCAGTTAAAATCAGTCGGCAACCAACTCGCGCACGTAGGTCGTGCCGCCCAGGCGGCGCATGTTGCGCATCACGCGGCGCTGCTTGGCGCGGGCTGCCGGGCCGGGGTTGCTGGCCCGAAACCGCAGCGGATTGGGTAGCACCCCAGCCAGTAAGGCCGCCTCGGCCGGCGTCACGGCACTGGCCGACTTGTGGAAGTAGCGCTGCGATGCCGCCTCCACGCCAAAGATACAGTCGCCCATTTCGGCCACGTTCAAATACATTTCCATGATGCGGTGCTTACTCCAGAGCAGCTCGATGAGCATGGTGAAATAGGCCTCGGCGGCTTTGCGAACGTAACTGCGGCCATGCCACAAAAACACGTTTTTGGCCACCTGCTGCGATATTGTACTACCGCCTACCAACTGCTTGCCATCCTGCATATTGGTTTTTACGGCTCGTTGCAGCGCGTTGAAATCGAAGCCGTGGTGGCGCAGAAACAGTTGGTCTTCGGCCGCAATAAGAGCCAGCGGCACGTGCGGCGATACTTCGTCGAGCGTCAGGAAATCGTAGCTGATGCGGCGCTCTTCTTCCCGAATACCATAGTAGCCTTTGCCCACCGGCGCGTGCGCCCGGCGCTCCAGCATAAGCCAGGTAGCCGGCGGCGACACCCAGCGGTAAATCAGCACCCAGGCAATGGACACCAGAAATAAAGCTACTCCTACCTGCAAGGCCACCCGCCAGGTTTGCCGCCAATACCGTTTATAGTCCGTCACGCTCTCCGAAATAGGCTGATTCATCGGGAGCTTTCTTACTGGCTCCTCGCGCAAAAATAGCGGAATTATGTCCGTGCCGCCGTACCCAACTGGCTTTTAGCCGTACTTTTCGTTGGTTTCTCTGTTGTGTCTCTATGTCCCGTACGTTAGCCCTGTTTCCGTTGAGTCTGGTGGTTTTTCCCGGCGAAAAACTCAATCTGCACATTTTTGAGCCCCGCTACCGCCAGTTGGTTCGCGACTGTCTGGAGTCGGATATCACCTTTGGCATTCCGCCCTACCTGAACGAAGGCGTTAGTGAGTTGGGCACCGAAATGCGCCTGCTCGGCGTCGATAAGCACTACGACAATGGTGAGCTCGACATTCGGACCAAAGCCGTGGGCGTGTTCCGGATCAGGGAGTTTCACCGCCAGGCCCCCGGCAAGCTCTACGCCGCCGGCACCGTAGAAGACATTCGCGACGACCCCAGCCAAGACCTGACCATTAAGGACCGTATCACTGAGTATGTGCAGCAGCTCTACACTGCCCTGGGCTTGCGCAAGCTGTTTGTGGACTTGCCGCCCAACTACCGCATCTACGACGTGGCCCACAACCTGGGCCTCTCCACCGACCAGGAATACCAGCTGCTGGCCGCTACGAGCGAGCAGGAGCGCCAGGAAATAGTGCTGGAACACCTGGAGCATATTTTGCCCGTAATCATGGAAACCGAGCGGCTCAAGGACCGGGCGCGACTCAATGGGCATTTCAAAAACCTGACGCCGCCTAATTTTTAGCCTTTCTCTTCCTGGTCCTAGCATAAAGCCGCCCGGTTTCAGTCGGAGCACCCAAACGACATCAGCCAGAAACCCGTACCCCTACCGCCCTTCTTCGTCCCGCCACTTGCCAAGTCCTCCTTCCCTTCTGCTGTACCTGCTCGTGGCCGTCTCGGCGGTCGTCGTAGCCTGGCTGTTCCAACGGTATCGGCAGGAGCGCCGGTATCGGCGGCAGGTGTACGTGGCGGCTGCCGCCGCCGATTGGGCCTCCCACCAGCCCGACCCGACCAGTGCCCTGCGCTACCGCCTGGCCCTGGTCGGCGACCTGGGGGCCGTGGCCACCGACGGCCACGACCCGGTTCTGAATCTGTTGCAGCAGTGGCTGGGAGAAGCCGGCGAGGCCAGCGGCGTCGTGATTCTCGGCGACAATGTGTACCCGACGGGCATTCCAGCACCTACGCACCCCGGTCGGGCGGTAGCCGAGCGCCGGATGAATATTCAGTTGGATGCGTTCCGGAGCTACGCCGGAAGAGTCGTTTTTCTGAGTGGCAACCACGACTGGAACAAGGGCCGCCCAGACGGCTATCAATACCTGCTGCGCCAGGAAGCGTATGTGCTCCAGAATCTGCCGGCTGCTCATTACCTACCCCCCAAAGGCTGCCCGGGCCCCGTGACCTTGCAGTTGGCCGAAGGGCTGTTGCTGGTGGTACTCAACACGCAGTGGTGGGTGCAACACGGCCCGCGCCCCCTCGGCCCCGAGTTTGGCTGCACGGCCCTCAACGAGACAGAGCCGTTCGAGCAGCTGCACGAACTTCTAGAGCATAACCGCCACCAGCAGATCGTCATTGCCGGGCATCACCCGCTGTATTCCAATGCCCTGCACGGTGGCAAGTTCACGGCCAAGCAGCACTTGTTTCCACTAACGGCCGCCCACAAAAGAGCCTATGTGCCGCTCCCGGTGCTGGGCTCCCTTTTTCCGGTGTACCGCCAACTCATTGGGGCCGAGGAAGACATGGCACACCCGCGCTACCGCAAAATGCGCCGCCGGCTGCTGCGGGTGTTGCACCAGTTCCCCAACATCATCTACGCCGCCGGCCACGACCACAACCTGCAGTATTTTCACTACCGCAAGGGGCATTATCTGGTAAGTGGGTCGGGAAGCAAAACGGCTTTCGTGCAGCACGGCGGCAAGTCTACGTTCACCCACGAGCACAAGGGCTTTTTCGGGCTTGAGTTTTACCAGAACGGAGATGTGTGGCTGCGCACGTACGAGCCGGGTCTACCCGCGTCCGACAGCCCGGCCGCAGCCGAGGTATTCCGCAAAAAGCTGCTCAGCGGCGCGGCTGTGCCCGCAACAGCAGCCGCTACGCCTGCAGCGGCTGCAGCACCCGCAAGCTCCGCGGCTGCATCGTGACCTGAACCGGCGAAGGCAGTTGCAGGGGCTCGCCATCTACCTGCACCAGCACTTGCGTTTGGTCAACTACCTCCACCGTGGCTCGCCGGCAGCGCAGGCGCCGGGTGTAAACGGACGCGTCGAAGTCCTCTGTGTAGAGCTGGTATAAAATGCCCAACGAAGCTGTACCCGGAAACGGTTCTATCAGGCAGATTTCGAATTCGCCGTCGTCCAGCCGGCTATCCGGATTGATGACCATGTTACTGCCAAACGTGTTGGCATTGGCTATTGTGACCATAAACACGGCTCCCACAAAGGTTTCCCGGTCGGTGGTGATGCGGTACACAGCCGGCTCATAGCCCAGATATTCCTGCATGGCGATGCGCACGTAGGCACCAGGCCCGCGCGTATTGCCCTTGCAAAACTGCTCAACTATCAGGGCATTGAACCCCAGGTCGGCGAGGTGGGCGCAAAAAGTACCGCCTACCTGCAACGTGTCGATGGCCCGGACCTGGTGCTCCCACACGAGGCGGAGCGCCTCCTCCTGATCCTGCGGAATTCCGAGGTCTTTCGATAAGCCGTTGCCGGAGCCCAGCGGCAAAATACCCAGCGGAACATCAGTAGTTGCCAGTGCAGAAGCCACCAGACTCACCGTACCATCGCCGCCTGCGGCGAATACTGCGTCGTAGCGCTGCTGTCCGATGTGGTACCGCAGCTTCTCCTCGTCGTGCTCTCCGGTGGTGTGAAAAAAACTTGCCGTGCGTCCCCGCTCGGCACAATAGTGCTTTATGGTTGCCTCCAGCGAAGACTTATCAATATCCCCGGAAATGGGATTCAGGACGAAAAGCAGCTGGTATAGTACGGGGGAGGAAGACATGAGCGGGAGTAATAAGAAGCGGCGTCAACGTCCGTTTCTACGGGGCCAAACGCACTGTGGCCGGACGTATGCCCGGCCACAGGTGAAAATCAGACGAACGTACCGGCTATTCCTTCAAGCCGGAGGGCAAGCCCTGCGGAAACTGGGCGGCAATATCCTTCTGCAACTCTCCGATGCGGTTGCCGGGGTTGGGGTGAGTGCTCATAAATTCCGGTGTCCGGCTCTCGCCACCGGCCTTTTCCAGGATTTCCATCACCTGAATCATGGCCCGGGGGTCGTAGCCGGCCTGCGACGTAAAATCGACGGCAAGCTGGTCGGACTCCAGCTCATCCTGCCGGCCAAAGCGCATAGTGACCAGCTTAGCAACCATAGCAGTGGCAGCAGCGGCGGCGGCCGTACTGGGCCGTTCGGGGTCATAAATAGCAATGGCGGCAGCGCCGGTTAGTCCCTGCGTCAGGCTGGACTTAGCCACCTGTTCGGCCGAGTGGCGGCCTACTACGTGGCCAATTTCGTGGGCCAGCACGCCAGCCACTTGCCCTTCCGTACGCAGGCTCTTCAGAAGGCCCGCCGTGATGAATATTTGCCCACCCGGCAGCGCAAAGGCATTAATCGTGCTTTCATCGGCCAGCAAGTGAAACTGAAACTTATAGGGCGTCTGCCCCGCTTTGGTGCTGCGCACCAATTGCTGACCAATTTCCTCGACCCGGGCCGCCGCCTGGCGGTCGGGGTGCAGGCCGCCATACTGCTGGGCCATTTCGGGCGCGGCTTGCAGGCCCAGGGCAATTTCCTGGTCCGTGGTCATATCCACGTGCTGCACCTCACCCGTGACTTCGTTGGTCGAGCGTTTGCAGTAGTACGTTATTAGCGAAAACCCGGCAATTATCAGGGCAATCAGGTAGCGAAGTCCTCCTCTCATGGGGTGTGGCTGTAGAAAATGGGCGGATGAAAAACGGCCCGTACAGGCCCTTGCGCTTGTAACGCGTAGCCGGAAGCAGGGTTGTGCCAGAGGCGGCATACCCAAATTCGAGGTATCTGCGTATCAGGCCTGCACCGCTTTTATGCGGTTTCGGATTTTCTTCTTTTACGCTACTCCTCTTTTCATATGAACCAGAAACGCGCGTTCGGCTCCATTCTGACAATTCTGGGCATCATCGGCATTATTGCCGGGGCCCTGGGCTTTTTGCAGATTGGCGGTATCGGCCTCAGCAAAATGAATTCCCTGGTGCCCTTCGCCGTGGGTCTGATCTTCTTCTTTGCCGGCATCAACCTCGTGAAAACCACCAGCGACCGGGCCTGATTTCCACGATACGGCAACCCCTGGCAGCAAAAAACCCAGCCAAATGGCTGGGTTTTTCTGTGAACACAAATCTGGCCTTGGTTAAAAGTCTGGTCCAAATGTTAATTGGCGAGCTTGTTAGTAGCCTTACTAGCCCAGGATTATCAAGACATTGACACCACAAAACCAATCATTTAGCAACATCACTTAACCGTTTTCAGAAGCAAAGTACAGATTCTGCGTCGCGCTTGTCGAGTTAAATGCACTTTGATTGCTGAACAAGTTTTCTGTACAAAATTGGTCTGTTTCCCATCCAATGTGCCCAGTTGCAGATGGTCTACAGAGTTGTACAGAAATAGGGATGTTTCACTGAACAAGTAGCCCTGAGTGACTCGTCCTGAAAAAAGTTGACCGTTTGGTGGTAGTCCGTCTCTGGGTTGACCAATTGTCCAATCCTGAAAAAAAGTTGTCAGTTTCTGCGTGAGAAGAAAAGGGTTGATTCTAGTCCTGATAGCAGATTGTCAAGTTAGGCTATATCGGTTGATGTTGGGGTCTGAGCAGTCTTGTACACTTTGGGTTTCCAGTGCTTTTGCAACGGCTCGGTACTGGCGTGGGCGGCTGCCGGCGTGAGATACCCGCAACTCATGTGAGGACAAAGGTGGTTGTAGTTGCGCACGCTTTGCTCGACCGCACGGGCCGCTTCGTCAAAGGTGGTAAACACGCGGTTCAATCGGAAATCCGCCTTCAAGATGCCGTTGACGCGCTCGGCTACCGCATTCTCGTACGGGTCGCCGTGTTGCGTCATGCTGATGGCAATCCCCGCTTGGCGCAGCCGCTGAATGTAGGCGAAGCTGCAGTACTGACTGCCCCGGTCCGAGTGATGAATCAGGGAATCGGGGCGGGGCTGCTCGCTTTGCAGGGCCATTTCTAACGCTTTCAACGAGCCCTCTACTGCAAGCAGGGGATGCAAGCAGTAGCCGACAATGAGCTTCGAATACGCATCGGTCAATAAGGATAAATAGCCAAAACCCAACCCGATGCACAAGTACGTAATGTCGCAGACCCACGCCTGCTGTGGTGTTGTAAGCGCGATGTCCACCAACAAGTTGGGATACTTACGCAGGCTGTGCGCAGAATTCGTCGTTTTCGGCACTGACCGCTTTTGGCGCAGAATCAAGTCGTGCGTTTGCAAAAGCTGATGCAGTTTGTCGCCGCCCATTTGAATGCCACTCGCCGCGAGTAGTTGTTGCAGCAACAGATGCAGCTTCCGGGTACCCAGACCGGGAATCTCCCGGCGAAGGGCGAGGACCAGGTCCAGCACGAGCAAGGAATGGCCACGCACCCGTTGGGCGAAGTGCTGGCGGTGATAAAAGGCTTGTCGGCTTACACCAAACAGTCGACACAGGTGACCGACGCTCACCCGCACGATTTCATTTTCCTGAAGTCTCAGGACTGTTTGGTGCCAGACTTTTTTCGGATGGGCAGTTGCAGCTCTTGCTCGGCCACCGCAATCATGGTGTGAAGGGCTAAAATCAGTAGGTTGGCTTGCTGGAGCGCTTCTTCCAGCTCGCCGTTGCGCTGTTTTAAGGCCTGCACGTCCCGTTTTTGCGTTCGTGTCATAGCCGGGTTAACGAACAAGCCGGTCTGCACCTTGCGCTGGTAAAGGCTTACCCAGTTACGCAGCGTGTAGCTGTTGTGGATATCCAAGTCGGCCATCACCTGGCTGGGCGATTCGCCCCCAAAGACGATGCGGAACGCCGCCGTTTCTTTGAACTGCTCGCTGTACTGAAAGCGCTGAAGTAGCGCGCGAATATGGTCTTCCATGAGACAGTTTTTAGGCCAAAAACTGTCAACTTATTTCCGGACAAGACAGAGTACCCGCTGAATGCAGATAAAAGGGTAGGCCAAAAATCGCATGTGGAATAGCTTCCCATCGGTCGGCGAATAGCGCACTTGAATGCGCAGAATGTCCTCCCACTAATGTCTCGGCGGTGCTAGTACCCTTGTGCGCCTTGCGGCTGCCATTCTGCTTTTAACACGGACATCACAATTTTATCGTGAAATACGCCTTGCCGACAAGCAGCCTGTCGTAGACGCCCTTCCACGACAAAGCCAGCTTTCGTGTAGGCTTTCAAACCACCCGTATTCGATTCGGAAACCGTGAGCATAATCCGATTGAGTTGGTGGCTGGTGAAGGCGATGTCAACGATTTGCTTCGTTACGGCCGTACCCACGCCCTTCCCCCACGATGCTTTCTCGCCGATAAAGATGAAGTACTCGCCCGATTGATTCGTTACGGAAATACCCGAGAGGCCTGCATAGCCAATCAACGCGTTGGTTTCCTCCAAATAGATACCTAAGTTCAGGTTGCTCGCCTGCTGTAAGGTGGCCGCAAACCACTGGTCAATCTGCTCCGTGGTCTTCATGCGTTGGAAAGCCGAGAGCGAATACTCGATGACTTCGGGGTCGCGGAGCCACGTGTAAAAGTGCGCAACGTGTTCCGGTTGCAAAGGAGCGAGCTTCACCATAACCCTGTTCTATCAGTTACTTGCCGTGGAGTAGGCAGGCGCTAAAAGTAAGCATGCTATAAACCCAAATTTGACTCTCGGACCAAAGAACCAATTTTATCGTGTGGCTGCCCTGTTTGACAGCTGCTCACTTAACTTCTGTACCAAACTTTTAACCAAGGCCAAATCTGTTGCGGTTTGCCAATCTACAGCTGCGCTAGGCCCTGACTGCGGGCAAAAGCTGCCAGGGCGGGGTCCAGCTGCAAAAATGAGGAGGTATAGTTAACGGCCGCCGGCGCGTGGGCGTATATCACCGAGCCGCCCTTGATGACCCGGATAATGTCGCTGGCCTGGCTGGCTGGCAACGCGGGGCAGCCCTGGCTACGGCCCAGGCGGCCGTGCTGGCGCACGAAGTCTTCGCATACGTACTCGGCTCCGTGCACCACCACGGCCCGGCTGCCGGCGTTGCTATTGTAGCGAGGCTCCAGGCCCCGCAGCTTCAGCGACAGGCCGTGCTTGCCGTTGTAGGTATTACCGGTCAGATAGAACCCGATGCTGCTCTGCTCCGAGCCATTCACGTTCGAAAAAGCCTGGGCAAATTCCTCACCCGTGTTCTTACCGTGCGCTACCAGCGTATGAAACAACACCCGCTGCTGCTTCAAGTCTATCACCCAGAGGCGCTTGAGGCGACTGGAGCGACTGAAATCGATTACGGTCAGCACTGGCTTGGAGGCCGAGGCCAAGCCGCGCTGCTGCAAGTTGTAGTACCCGATAAGCGCCTCCCGAAAAACATCTACCGGCATTCCGGTGGCCGTGAGGCCGCTTTGTGCGTACGTCAGCAGCATGCGCTGCTCAAATGCCGCCGTGTAAAATGCCCGCCGAGCCGCGACAGTAGCCGACAGCGTATTTTTTTGGGGCCCGCCCGGGTTATCAGCGGCAGGAACCAGGGTTGGGAGCAGAATCGTAAGTGCGGTCAGTAGTACGCCCGCGAAGGCAGTCCGTGTAGTGGGCATGGGCTGAAATAGACCTATCAGGAGAACGAAAACAATTGACCGGAAACGCGGCTATACAAATCTAGTACTTTAGCACTTCAGTATCATCTTTCTTGGCGCTTCTAACGCGTCTCACCCGCCGGCGGTTCCCGACCTTTTTTCAGCCATGACTCTTCGCCACATATTGCCTGTTTTTTTTGGCACTCTGCTTATAAATGCCTGTGGTCATTCCTTGCCCGAGCTGCCTGGTTTCGACGCTGCTGCCTGGCGCCGCGACCCGTATGCGTGTACCGACCAGCGCCGCAACCAGCTGCCGGCGCTGCAGCAGCATCGGGAGCTACTGTACGGCACCCGAGCCGACGCAATCGGGGCTTTATTTGGCCGCCCCGATGAGGAAGAGCTGAGCGAGCAAACCGAAAAAACCTATTTCTATTACCTGGAGCCCGGTTCGCAGTGCGCGCCGAGCCACCAACGCTCCACAGCCAACAAGCTGATTCTGCGCTTCGGCCCGCTCGGCACCGTGACGGAAATTCTCTACGAGCGGCCCGCCATCATGCAACCGCCTGCTGACGCTACTCCATCAGCTAAGTAGACAACAGCGCAAAATTTCGGACCAGACACAAAAAAAAGAGACCCCAAACGCGGAGCCTCTTTTTTTTGTGTCATGCGAAGAATGCGCCAGTCAACTGGTGCTGATAGTTAGCCAATACCGCCCTCGTTCGTGGGCTGCGTCGGCACCGAGTCGCGCTGCTGCTGATTGCGGTACACGCTCAGCTGAGTAGGCGTCAGAATCCGACTGCATTCGGCTTCGTACTGGGCTTCCAACTCCGCTATTTTGGAGTGCTGCTGACCAGGATTGGCTTTGTATTCCCATTGAATCTCATCCAAACGGGCCAGCTTGATTCGGTTAGCGGCTCGCAGGCGAATGTACTGGGCTTCGTTGAGGTGCAGTTGCGTGACCATCTGACGGGTCAGATCGACAACGCGGGCTTCGGAAACATCCCCGGAACCCGGCATCTCGGCGTATTTATCCCGCATTTGAGCTTGAGCCGAAACGGCTGCACTCAAAAACAGAGACAGGGCAAGCAATAGGGATTTCATAGTAAGCGTAGTGAGGAGTGCGTGGAAGGGAAGCAGACGTAAAAGGTGGACAAAGAGGCCAAGACAAAAAATCTTAGCGAACTCATTCACTATATATTGTCCAAATATATATTCATTTAGTCAAACTTACAACTCTATTATTAACATCCTCTTCTTGGTACTAAGTTCCTATCAGATATAAATAGGACATAAAAAAAGCCGGTTTCAAAGGCTGAAACCGGCTTTCCTAAAGCGTTAGTTTGTTTTACTCTATTCCTTCGAGTGGTTTGTGGTCGGCGCTCTTATAGTACTGCATGGCTATCAGCGAAATTATCATGCCCGACATCACGCTTTGCAGCAGTATGGCCAGAAAAGCAATGGTCACCGACAGGTCGAAGCCGAACAGATCCAAGGCGCGCAGCCGGTCCATGATGCCGGGATTGATGACAGTGTAGATGACGAAAAACAAGCCGAATATGACCGAGGCCACCATGGAGGTAATAATACCGGTACCAAAGCCGTGCAGGTACGGCATCCGGTCGTTGCGGACACGCTTGTAGTGCGAAATAGCCATGCAAATGCCGATAGCCAGCACCGCGCCGTTCAGGAAGCTAAACTCGACCCGGTCGGTCAGGTGCAGCAGCGAGGCCACCAGGAAATACAGAATCATGCCGCCGGCCGTGAACATACCGTAGCGGACGCCATTTCTTTCGGGAGTCAGGGTCACTTTGTTCATAAAACAGGAAGGGGAAAAGAAGTAGGAGGAAGACAACTGCGGCGGCGGAACTGCCAGAAGCCATGGGCTGTTGAAGAAGCACACCTCCTGATTCGGCCGGGCTGGTTGTACTTTATATACTTGATTCTGTACGGGGATGTTGTGTGAGTACTTATTTTTCCGAGTTCCCGCTGGTTCGTTCACGCAGCTTTTTGGGCGCTGGCAGGCACGCCGGCGCAGCCAGCGGTTCAGTTATCACGCTTTAGAATGCCGCATTGGGTCTGGGAAATATAATGCCCCACGCATTTTGCGTATTTTTGCGGGCCGCTAGATATTTTTACCTGCCACTACCCGGCGCTTTCCCCGTTTCTTCGCTTTTTCCTCTGTATGATCAGTACTTCCAACGTCAGCCTGCGCTACGGTAAGCGCATCCTTTTCGAAGACGTAACCATTAAGTTTTTGCCCGGCAACGTGTATGGCCTTATCGGGGCAAACGGAGCGGGTAAATCAACTTTCCTCAAAATACTCTCGGGCGAGATTGAGCCCAACACGGGGTCCGTGGTGATGCCCGCCGGGGCCCGCCTGTCGGTGCTGCGGCAGGACCAGTTTGCCTACGACCAGCACCCCGTTCTCCAGACCGTCATCATGGGCCACACCAAGCTCTGGAAGGTGATGGCAGAGAAGGACGCGCTGTATGCCAAGCCCGACTTCTCGGATGCCGACGGCGAGCGGGCCGCGCAGCTCGAAGGCGACTTTGCCGACCTCGAAGGCTGGAATGCCGACTACGAAGCGGCCGAGCTGCTGTCGGGCCTCGGCATTGGCGAGGACAAGCACTTCACGATGATGGGCGACCTGGGCGGCTCCGACAAAGTGCGGGTGCTGCTGGCGCAGGCCCTGTTCGGCAACCCCGACGTGCTGCTGCTCGACGAACCAACCAACGGCCTGGACGCCGAAACGGTGCTGTGGCTCGAAAATTTCCTCGACAACTTCCAGAATACGGTAATTGTGGTCAGCCACGACCGCCACTTCCTGGATGCCGTGTGTAACTACATGGCCGACCTGGATTTCTCGAAAATCACGATGTATCCCGGCAACTACTCCTTTTGGTACGAGTCGTCGCAGCTCGTGCTGAAGCAGCGCCAGGACGTGAACAAGAAAACCGAGGACAAGCGCAAGGAGCTCGAAGAGTTCGTGCGGCGCTTCTCGGCCAATGCTTCTAAGTCGAAGCAGGCTACCTCGCGCCAGAAGCTGCTGCAAAAGCTCACGCTGGAAGAAATTAAGCCCAGCTCCCGCAAGTATCCCTACATTGCCTTCAAGCCCGAGCGCGAAGCCGGCAACCAGCTGCTTACCATCGAGAACCTGGGCAAGGCGGTAGACGGGCAGCCGGTGTTCCGTAATGTGTCCTTTTCGCTCGACAAGAAGGACAAGATTGCCATTATCAGCCGCGACGACCGGGCTGCTTCCCTCCTGTTCGACATCCTGTTTGAGCAGATTAAGGCAGATGCCGGCGACGCGAAGTGGGGCACCACGATTACGCCCTCCTACTTCCCGCGCGAAAACGCCGAGTTCTTCGACACCGACCTGAACCTCGTGGACTGGCTGCGCCAGTATTCTACCGAAAAGGACGAGAGCTTTATCCGGGGCTTCCTGGGCCGCATGCTCTTCTCGGGCGAGGAGTCGCAGAAGAAGTCGAACGTGCTGAGCGGAGGCGAAAAAGTGCGCTGCATGCTCTCCAAGATCATGATGGAATCGGGCAATGTGCTCGTGCTCGACGACCCGACGAACCACCTCGACCTGGAAAGCATTACGGCGCTGAACAACAGCCTGCGTGACTATCAAGGCACGCTGCTCTTCTATTCCCACGATTTGCAGTTCATTGAAACCGTAGCCAACCGCATCATCGAGCTCACGCCCGACGGCATCATCGACCGGCGCATGACCTATGAGGAGTATCTGGCCGACGACCAGATCAAAGCTCTGCGGCAGCGCAAATACCAACTCGTATCCTAAGTACGTTCTAGCTCTCTATGAAACGCATCCTTTTAGTGCTGGCTCTTGGGAGCACCGGCTTGTGGCTGGCTCCGGCTGCCCAAGCCCAGACCGATACGACCCGCACCACCGTCAAGCCGCAGCTTAATACGGCTCCTCCTGGCAGTGCCGTGCCACGCCCCGCGCAGCCCTCTAGCCGGCCGGCGGTGCCCGTACCCGCGCCACCACCGGTAGACCAGCCGCTACCGCAGCCGCAGCCGGGCTCCAACTCTCCTTCGGGCTTAGAGCTTCCGGCGGGGACCAGCTCGGCCGAGCAGCCCAAGCCGGTGTACAAGCTTTTTCTGTACGGCAATGTCGGCTTGGGCTATTCCAGCTACAATGGCATTGGGCAGTTTAGCGCCAGCATCGGACCCTCGATTGGCTACCGAGTCACCGAGAAGTTCGCTATAGGGCCGGGGGTGAGCTACTCCTACAACAACTACTCCTTCCAGGGGGCAGGAAACCTAAAGCTGAACAGCGTGGGGCTGAAGGTTTTTGCGCAGTATATCGTCTACCAGCAATTCTTCGCGCATGCTGAGTACGAAGCTACCCGAAGCGAGTCTTTTGATCTGGTACCGGTGAGCGCTACGCAAGCCGCCATCGTGCCCGTCACCCGCAACTACCGCACTCCACTGGCCGGCATAGGCTACCGTACTCCGATTGGCGACCGGTTCGCAGCCGATATTGTCGTGCTCTACAATTTCAATGATGGCTACACCGCCGATGGCAGTCCGCTCTCACCGTATGGACAGCCGGTTATCCGCTTCAACTTTTTGTATAACCTGAAGTGGAAGCTGTAAGACTGCCGCTATAGCCCACAAAAAAGGCGGCTCCCCATTACGGGGAGCCGCCTTTTTGTTTTTCAGACTAAAGTAGGGCTGGCCGTAGTTACACTACGCGGCCACCGCGAATAACGCGCAGCAGAATGGCGATGATGGCAATGACCAGCAACACGTGAATCAGGTTATTGCCTGCCATACCTGCGCCGAGTACGCCGAAGAAGCCCAAGGCCCAAATGATGATCAGAATTACAGCGATGATATACAGTAGGTTTCCCATGGTGGTGGTGATTGATTGGGTTGGAAGGAAGGAAAATGAAAGAAGAAAACACTTCAGCTTACTGGCAGTTGTAGTGGGTTGAAAGTTGCTGGTAAGGTGATTTTCGGATTTGTACGCGCGCCTTTTCAAAAGGATATATTGTGATTCAAAAATTTACATAATTCCGGCTTATTTCCCTTGCAAAACCTGCTTCACAGTCTGCAAACAGCCATTTGCGAGCCGTGCATTTTTTTTACTTCTGCTACTGCCGCAACCCCTGCCAACTTGGGCTGCCGGTTATTTCAGAGTAGCTTTGCGGGCGCAGGCCGGCTGTTTTTGGTCGGTTGTTGTTTCCTTCTTCTTTCCCACCCTCCTTTTCCGCTTTGCATGATGAACGTCGCCGTTATTGGCTCGGGTACGATGGGCAATGGTATTGCTCACGTATTTGCCCAGCATGGTTTTGCCGTGGCCCTCATTGATATCAATCAGCCGGCCCTGGATAAGGCGCTCGGCACGATTGGCAAAAACCTCGACCGGCAGGTAGCCAAGGGTAGCCTCTCGGAAGAGGAGAAAACGGCCACCCTCGGCCGCATCACTTCCTATACCAGCATTGCCGAAGGTGTGCGCGGAGTAGCGCTGGTGGTGGAAGCTGCCACCGAAAACGTGGAGCTGAAGCTGCAAATTTTCCGCGACCTGGACCAGCACGCGCCCCAGGAGGCTATTCTGGCTTCTAACACGTCGTCGATTTCGATTACCAAGATTGCCGCCGTCACCAAGCGCGCCGATAAAGTCATCGGCATGCACTTCATGAATCCGGTGCCGGTGATGAAGCTGGTGGAGGTAATCAGGGGCTACGCTACTTCCGACGCGGTAACGACTCGCATCATGGAGATTTCGCGGCAGCTGGGCAAAACCCCGACGGAAGTAAATGACTACCCCGGCTTTGTGGCCAACCGCATCCTGATGCCGATGATAAACGAGGCCATCATCACCCTGTTTGAGGGCGTGGCTGGCGTCGAGGAAATCGACACCGTCATGAAACTGGGCATGGCCCACCCGATGGGGCCGCTACAGCTTGCCGATTTTATCGGGCTCGACGTGTGCCTGGCCATCCTGCGGGTGCTGCACGAAGGCTTGGGCAACCCCAAATACGCGCCTTGCCCACTATTGGTAAATATGGTAATGGCTGGCCGCCTGGGCGTCAAGTCCGGCGAGGGCTTCTACTCCTGGGGCCACGGCACCAAGGAGCTGGTCATAGCCGAGCGGTTCAAGAAATAAGCATGCCGTAGCGCCAACTTTGTAGTTCGCGTAGCCCGCGCCAGTTGAATCGTTTTCCTACGCTAACTACAGCCAACGAGCGGTTTCATTGTCCTTTGCGCTACTAATAAAAGTCCTTCCCGAGTACTCGGGAAGGACTTTTGTGTTTGCATAAGTCCCTGGTGCCCAATCAGGAAGCACATGTATAGTACAGGAAGCGCCTCCCGAGTAGAAGCAGAGCATTTGCGGTGTTTATAGGGCGCTACCTGAAACCTTCGGGGCCGGAATACGCTTATATAATTTCTGTTTTTACGTAGACTTTTGCTATAACCTGATGGAACAAGCCACATTTGGCGGCGGGTGCTTTTGGTGCACCGAAGCCGTATTTCAAAATCTGAACGGAGTGCAAAAGGTAGTGTCGGGCTACACCGGCGGGCGCAATGCTAACCCTACCTACAAGGAAGTATGCAGCGGCCTGACGGGCCACAACGAAGTCATCCAGATTACCTTCGATCCGGCCGTGATTAGCTACGAGGAGCTGCTGGAGATATTCTGGAAAACCCACGACCCGACGACCCTCAACCGGCAGGGCAACGATGCTGGTACGCAGTATCGCTCGGGAATTTACTTTCACAGCGAGCAGCAGCAGCAGCTGGCCGAGGGCTATCTGCGCAAGCTAACCGCCGCCAACGCCTTCGACCAGCCCATCACAACCGAAATCGTGCCGCTGAAGGAGTTCTACCCGGCCGAAGCGTACCACCAGAACTACTACAACCTGAACGGCTCGCAGCCTTATTGCCAGTTTGTAGTAAAAAGCAAAGTAGACAAGGTAAAAGCCGTATTTGGCGACAAGCTGAAGAAGCCGGTGGCGTAAGCCTCCCCGCTTTCGGAGACAAAAAAGCCCGCTGCTCAGCGGGCTTTTTTGTCTCTAGCAGAACTGATTGTTACTTCACTAACACTTGCTACACCGCCACGTTATGCTCACGCAGGACGTCGTTGAGCGACGTTTTCAGATCGGTGCTGGGCTTGCGCTGACCGATAATCAGGGCGCAAGGCACGTGGAACTCGCCGGCGGAAAACTGCTTGGCATAGGAGCCGGGAATGACCACCGAGCGGGCCGGCACGAAGCCTTTGTACTCCTTGGGCTCGGAGCCCGTCACGTCGATAATCTTGGTGCTGCCGGTGATGGTGACGCCTGCGCCAATCACGGCTTCCTTGCCCACGTGGCAACCCTCAACCAGAATACTGCGCGAGCCGATGAAAGCCCCATCCTCGATGATAACCGGAGCCGATTGCACGGGCTCCAGCACACCGCCGATGCCCACGCCACCGCTCAGATGCACGCCCGCGCCAATCTGGGCGCAGGAGCCCACCGTGGCCCAGGTATCGACCATCGTGCCCTCGCCTACCCAGGCACCGATGTTCACGTAGCTGGGCATTAGGATAACACCAGAGGCCAGAAATGCGCCGTAGCGGGCCACGGCAGGCGGCACCACGCGCACACCCTGGCTGGCGTAGTCAGTTTTGAGGCGCATTTTGTCGCGGTACTCGAAGGGCTTCAGCTCGATGGTTTCCATCTGCTGAATAGGGAAATAGAGAATAACGGCTTTTTTCACCCAGTCATTCACCTGCCACTGGCCGTCGGCGATGGGCTCGGCTACGCGCAGACGGCCTTTGTCGAGCTCCTCAATTACGGCGTGAATGGCATCGGTGGTAGCAGCTTGCTGGAGCAGGCTGCGGTCGGCCCAGGCGGCCTCTATGATAGCGCGGAAGTCGGTCATGCGGAAGGGTTACAGAAATGAATGCCGCAAAACTAGCACCTTATTGGTGCGAAACAATTGCCCGGCCCCCACGAAAAAGCCGAAACAATTTCGGGAAAACACGGCAGAACTAGCATCTTTGAGGACAACGATGCAGCCCACTACCTTTCTGTTAGCCTCCGTCCTGAAGCCGCTGGACGACACGCGCATGTACGGCAAGTTTGGCCGCACGCTCGTGTCGCGGGCCGGGGAGCGCCACACGGTGCATGTTGCCGGCCGTCAGGCCACCTTGCCTCCCGATGCGCCGCCTGGCCTGCATTTTCACTCGCTGCTGCGGGGCAGCCGCCTGAGCTGGGAGCGGCTCGGCGCGCAAGGGCGCTATTGGCGACTGCTGCAACGCCTGCGGCCCGATATAGTTATCGTGCATGCCCCGGAGCTGCTCCCGCTCACGCTGCTCTGGCAGCTGCTAAACCGCCGACGCGCTTTTCTCTACGACGTGCGGGAAAATTACGCCCTGAATATCCGGACCCAGCAGGTGTACCCTGCCTGGCTACGCGGCCTGCTTGTCGGGGTCGTACGCGGCTTAGAAACGGTAGCCGCACGGCGGGCGGCGGGCATTTTGCTGGCCGAGCACAGCTACGCCGATGAGCTGCCTTTCGCCGAATCCTCCCGCACGGTGGTTCTGGAAAATAAATTTCAGCCCGAACCCGGTCAGTTACTTGCTGCCGCAGCCCATGCGCTGCCCCCGCGCCACGCCCCACTGCACCTACTGTATTCGGGGACTATTTCGGCGCTGAACGGCGTTTTCGAGGCCGTTGCGCTTACGCACAAACTACGGCACTTCTGGCCGGCGGCTCACCTCACCATCATTGGTTTCTGCCAGCGCCCCGAGGTGCTGACCAAGCTGCGCACAACGGTAGCAGCCAGTCCGGAAACCGTCACGCTTGTGGGGGGCGACACGCTGGTGCCTCATGCCCAAATCGTGGCGGCCATTCGGCGCAGCCACCTGGGCCTGCTGCCCTACCAACGGCACGACAGCACATGGCGCTGCGTGCCCACCAAGCTGTTCGAGTACCTGGCTAATGGCTTGCCGGTGCTGGTGCCCCACAACCCGCGCTGGGCCGCGCTGGTACAGGCCCACGGAGCTGGTTTGGCAGTGTCCTTCCCGGATGAGCCAATGGCTCAGCTGGCCGACCGGCTCACGGCTTGTTTCTATTCCCAAGGCATTCCACAGGATGTTTTTTGGGCATCCGAAGCCACTAAATTATGGGAGCTGCTGGATACTATCCGGTAACTACCGACCTTTGCCCGCCGTTAGCGGGAATGAGTAGCCGATTTTAGTATCTTCGCCTCCTTTTTTTCCGCTCCCAGTTCTGCACATTCCCACAACCCAATATGAGCACATTGCGTCATTCCGAAATTGCCGGCGTCGGCCACTACGTCCCCGACCGCGTCGTTACTAACGCCGACATTACCGAACTCATGGAAACCACCGACGAGTGGATTCAGGAGCGCACCGGCATCCGGGAGCGGCGCTGGTTCGAGGAAGGTAAAGACACCACGGCTAACATGGGAGCTAACGCGGCCCGTAAGGCCCTGGAAATGGCCGGCCTGCAGCCCGACGACGTGCAGATGATTGTGTTTGCCACGCTTTCTCCCGACTATTTTTTCCCCGGCTCGGGCGTGCTCTTGCAGCGCGAGCTGGGCATCAAGGCTCCTATTCCGGCCTTCGATGTGCGCAACCAGTGCTCGGGCTTCGTGTACGCTCTAAGCATGGCCGATCAGTTTGTGAAAACCGGCATGTATGATACCGTACTGGTGGTGGGCTCCGAAATTCATTCTTCGGGCCTCGATATCACCACCCGCGGCAGGGGGGTATCGGTTATTTTCGGCGACGGCGCCGGGGCCGTGGTGCTGCGCCCCAGCACCCGCGAGGGTCATGGCATTTTGAGCACGCACCTGCACTCGCAGGGCGAGCACGCCGAGGAGCTCATCGTGCGGGAGCCCGGCTCGAACCGCAACAAGCGCGTGGAATACGTGGTAGCCAACGAGCTGGAAATGTACCCCTACATGAATGGACAGAATGTGTTTAAGCACGCCGTGGTCCGCTTCCCGCAGGTCATCAAGGAAGCTCTCGACCACAATGGCTTCCAACCCGCTGATATCGATATGCTGATTCCGCACCAGGCCAATCTGCGCATCACGCAGTATGTGCAGCAGAAAATGCAGCTGCCCGACGAGAAGATATACAGCAATATTCAGCGCTATGGCAACACTACGGCCGCCTCGGTACCTATTGCTTTGAGCGAAGCCGTGGCGGAAGGTAAAATCAAGCGGGGCGACCTGGTGTGTCTGGCCGCTTTTGGCAGTGGCTTCACCTGGGCCTCGGCCCTGATTAAGTGGTAATATCCCGACCCGGCGGCCGGCGCTGATGGAGCAGAGTGGCCGCAAGTTTCTACTTGCACGAGGTGGCAGACCAGCAGCGTCGGCCACCTCGTTTTTTGTGCCATGCGTCCCGACTGGCTCAAGTAATCAAACTTGAAGGCAGAATACATAATTTTGACTTTCAAAGTCTCCCATCTTGCCTAGCTACACCGAGGAAAATTACTTAAAGGCCATCTTCAAGCTGGCCGAAGCCGAGCCGGGCACCGACGTCAGCACCAACAGCATTGCTGAGGTGCTGCACACCCGGGCCGCTTCCGTGACCGATATGCTGCGGCGGTTGGGCGAGAAAGGCCTGCTCAACTATACCCGCTACCGCGGCGTGTCGCTCACGCCCGAAGGCCGGCGGCTGGCGCTGCTCACCATTCGTAAGCACCGGCTCTGGGAGGTATTCCTGGTCCAGAAGCTGGGTTTCAACTGGGATGAGGTGCACGAGGTGGCCGAGGAAATGGAGCATATTCAGTCGCCGCTGCTGGTACGCCGCCTCGATGAGTTCCTGGGCTTTCCGCAAACCGACCCCCACGGCGACCCTATCCCGACCGAGGAAGGCGCTATCCGGCGCCCCCAGAACCGGCTTGTCGCCGACCTCGCACCCGGTGCCGACGGCACTTTGGTAGCCGTCAAGAATACCTCGGCGGCCTTCCTGCAATACCTCGACAAAGTGGGGCTGTGCCTGGGTGCCTATATTGAAGTACTGGATAAGGTTCCTTTTGACAATTCCCTGGAAATCATAATCAACCGCAAGAAAACTACCCTGATTTCGGCCGAAGTAAGCCGCAATCTGTTTATCACCGGTTAGCCGTTTGTGAGCCGGGTTGGCCGCTGCTCTGTTGGGCTGTGGGCCGGTTACGTACCTTTAGGCTTTCCCTTATCCGGCTTTCCCGCTTCCCGTGGCCCTTCCGCTTCCTCCCGCTCTTTCCGACACCATCATTGCCCTCTCTACGCCGCCCGGAGCAGGAGCCATAGCCATGCTCCGCCTTTCCGGACCCGCCGCTGTTGCCCTGACCGATGCAGTCTTTGCCGGCAAGCGTCTGCGCGAGCAGGCCAGCCATACGCTCCACTTTGGTACCATCCGCGACGGGGCCCGCATTCTGGATGAGGTGGTGGTGTCGCTGTTTCGGGGGCCTCATTCCTACACTCGCGAGGATGTGGTGGAAATCAGCTGCCACGGCTCCGACTATATCGTGGCGCAGATTCTGGGGCTGCTGGTTCGCAACGGGGCCCGCCTGGCTGAAGCCGGCGAGTTTACCAAGCGCGCTTTTCTGCACGGAGCATTCGACCTGGCTCAGGCCGAGGCCGTAGCCGACCTCATTGCCGCCGACTCGGCCCTCTCGCACCAAGTGGCCCTGCAGCAGATGCGCGGCGGCTTTTCCCAGGAGCTGCGCGAGCTGCGAGGGCGGCTGGTAAAGTTCGCGGCGCTACTGGAGCTGGAGCTGGACTTCGGGGAGGAAGATGTGGAATTTGCCGACCGCACGGGACTGGTAGCATTGCTACAGCAGGTGCAAACACTGGTGCGGCGTCTGTTGCGCTCGTTCGAGTTGGGCAACGTCATCAAGAACGGCGTTACCACCGTTATTGCCGGCCGGCCCAACGCGGGCAAATCTACGCTGCTCAATGCCCTGCTCAATGAGGAGCGCGCCATCGTTTCGGCCGTGGCGGGCACCACCCGCGACCTGATTGAAGATGAGGTAAGTATTGAAGGTATTCGGTTCCGGTTCGTAGACACGGCCGGCTTGCGCGAGACGGCCGACGTAGTAGAATCTATCGGCGTAGAGCGCACCAAAAAGCGTGTCCTACAGGCTGCGTTACTTCTCTATCTATTTGATATTACGACCACAACCCCAGCAGACCTTGAAGCTGAAATTGAGGCCGTAAATCCTGGGCGAACCATTCCGGTGCTGGCCGTAGGCAACAAGCTGGACGTAGCATCTGACCCGGAAATCGCCGCCTTCCACAACCACCCCGACACGCTGCTGATTGCCGCCGCCCGTGGCGACGGCCTCGACGAATTACAGGCCGCCCTGCTGGACCGAGTGCGTGGCGAAGGACTGGACCGCATCGGTCACAGCACAATTGTCACCAACCTGCGCCACGCCCGCAGCCTCGAACAAACCAATCAGGCGCTCGATGCCGTGCTGCTGGGAATCGAAGCGGGCAGCGGCACCGAGCTGCTGGCCGCCGACCTGCGGCAGGCGCTGGCGGCGCTGGGCGAAATAACGGGTGAAATCTCCTCCGATGATTTGCTGACCAGCATTTTCACCCAATTCTGCATCGGCAAATAAGCGTTAGCTTACCGATGCTGCTCATAGGCGTTCGGGGGCAAGAGCTGGCGAAGCGCTTGCAGGTCGGCCGCACTCAAGGGCAAGCGTCGTGCGGCCTGTAGCGCGGCGCTTAGCTGTACTGCGGTGCGAATACCGACTACTGCTGACGCTACCACCGGCTCGCGCAGCACAAAATCAACGGCCACTTCTGCCGGGCTACGGGAGGTACCAGCTACTTCTACTACCAAAGCAGCCGCCTGCCGAACCTGCGCTTCCGAGTAGTTGAGGTATTCTTTAGCCGGCTTGCCCGCCAGCAAGCCCTGCGCATAGCTGCCCCGCGCCAATACGCTGATCCGATGCTCGTGCAGCAGTGCCAGGCAGCTTTCCTCCGGCCGCCGGTCTAGCAGACTGTACTGCATCATCACGGTGGCCATGTGGGAGCGGCGCACATACTCCCGAATGACGCTAGGCCGGATAGATGAAATTCCATACTGCCGGATTTTGCCCTGTTCCACCAGCCGCTCAAAGGCCTCAATGGCTTCATCCAGTGGGTCGTCGAGCGTCCCGCCATGTAGCTGGTACAGGTCGATATAGTCGGTCTG
Organism: Hymenobacter elongatus; assembly: GCF_004745955.1. Lineage (GTDB taxonomy): Bacteria > Bacteroidota > Bacteroidia > Cytophagales > Hymenobacteraceae > Hymenobacter > Hymenobacter elongatus. The sequence goes on from NZ_SRLD01000036.1 coordinate 41,188, forward strand.
GAGCCGGCGCAGGCTGTGGTCCACGGCCTGCAACAGGTACCCCTTGCTAGGGTTCCAGTCCCAGCCGCTCCCATCAGGCCGCCACTGATTCCCTACTTTGGTGGCCAGTACCACCTGCTGGCGCATCCCTTTGAAAGCCTTGCCGACTAGTGCTTCATTTTCGCCGTGCTGGTATAAGTCAGCCGTATCAAACAGCGTGATGCCCGCTTCCAAGGCGCGGTGCAAAAGCGCGGTAGCCGCCGCCGGGTCGCGGCCCAACGACATGCAGCCAAAACCGACTTCACTGACGCGCACCGCTGATTTGCCCAACAGATTGTACTTCATGCCGTATAGGTTAGTATCTGATTAACAGGAAAAGTAGGGTTTCCTATGCTACTGACTTCGCGCTCCTTGGAGCAAGCCGCTGGTAGCGTCGCCGCCTACGAAACGAAACGGGACCAAAACTGGCCCGGTAACTTTTCCTCGATATTAGAAACTAACCCATCTAGGGCGTAATTTGCGCGGCGGCCCATGCTGAGCCGCCTTGTTTCCAAACAACATTCTGGGGCAAGCTGTAGTGTAGTGTTTCTCTCCCACACTTTCCGGCCTGCCGGTTATTCTTTAGTTTCGCCCCGCAACCACCTCTCTAACCCAGTCCTATGGCAGAGTCTGCTGAACTGATCCTCGACGGCAAGTCCTACTCCTTCCCCGTTACTGAGGGCACCGAACACGAAAAGGCAATTGATATTGCCAAGCTACGTGACCAGACCGGTTACATCACTATCGATTCGGGCTACAAAAACACGGGAGCCACGAAAAGCGCCATTACTTTCCTCGATGGTGAGGAAGGTATTCTGCGCTACCGTGGCTATCCTATTGAGCAGTTGGCCGAGCAGTCCAGCTTCCTTGAAGTGGCCTACTTGCTGATTTATGGCGCGCTGCCCACCCAAGCTGAGCTTGACGACTTTCAGCATCAGATTACCAAGCATACGCTGGTGCACGAAGATGTGCGCAAGATTTTCGACGGCTTCCCCTCGGCGGCCCATCCGATGGCTATCCTGAGCAGCCTTATTTGCTCGCTCACGGCTTTCTATCCTGAAAGCGTAGCCCCCGACCTGAGCAAGGAAGAAATTGACCTGAACGTAATCCGTTTGATGGCCAAGATTTCTACCATTGCGGCCTGGACGTACAAGAACAATATGGGTCATCCGCTGAATTATCCGCGCAATGACCTCGACTATTGCTCCAATTTCCTGTATATGATGTTCAGCTTCCCCACGGAGAAGTATGAAATCAATCCGGTAGTAGTTAGCGCCCTCAACAAGCTGCTCATCCTGCACGCCGACCACGAGCAGAACTGCTCTACCTCGACGGTGCGTTTAGTCGGCTCGGCCAATGCGTCCCTGTATGGCTCCGTTTCGGCCGGTATCAACGCGCTGTGGGGCCCACTGCACGGCGGCGCCAACCAGGAAGTGGTAGAAATGCTCGAATCGATTCAGCGCGACGGTGGCGACACCAAGAAGTGGATTGACAAGGCTAAAGATTCCAACGACTCATTCCGTTTGATGGGCTTCGGCCACCGGGTGTATAAAAACTTTGACCCGCGCGCGACGATCATCAAAAAAGCCGCTGATGAGGTGTTGAAGGCTTTGGGACTGGAAGAAAGTCCGTTGCTGAAAATTGCGCAGGAGCTGGAGCAAGCCGCCCTCACCGATGAGTACTTCGTGAAGCGTAAGCTGTATCCGAACGTTGACTTCTACTCGGGCATCATCTACCGGGCCATCGGCATCCCAACCGAGATGTTCACGGTGATGTTTGCCCTGGGTCGCCTGCCCGGCTGGATTGCCCAGTGGAAAGAGATGCGCGAAAACAAGGAGCCTATCGGCCGTCCCCGGCAGATATATACCGGCGAGCTGGAGCGCGACTACGTTGGCATACAGCAGCGCTAGTAGCGCAAGAACCCCACAAAAAAAAGACCCGCTGGCCAGCGGGTCTTTTTTTTGTGGGGTTCTTGCGGGAACATGGAGCACTTACCGGCCATTGAAAGCCGTCACATTCAGCTTGGACTGAGTGTAGGCAGCCATTTGCCGGGGCCACAGAATAGAGGCCAGATCCCACTCGTAGCGAGCCTGGGCCTGGGCCATTTGCTCGTCCAGAGCGGCCGTGCCAGTGAAGCGGGCTTTGAGGTCGGCCACTTCGCTCAGCATACGCATATTGAGCTGCTTGACCTTCAGATATTGTCCCTCATCCAGGCGCGTCGTTTCCGACATGCGCCGCGTTAGAGCAGTGGCGCGGCCTTTTAATGATGGTTCGTCGCCATGGCCTGCTTCCGCTAATAGAGGAGCTACAAAACCCGCGAGCAGCAAAGCAAAAAAGTAAAGCTTTTTCATAACGGTGAGGATGGTTGAGGAGGTGGGAATGAGGTTACTGAAAGCAGTTCCTAATAGCCTGACTGACAAACGATATGGAATATGCTGACTAGTACATAAATATACTCTTTATATTAAATAAAAACAATAAAATATCAATATTGTCTTGTAGTTATACATAGGCCAGTAAATGTGTATTCCTACTTAATATGGTGGAGCATTCACTAGTTGCTCTCTGGCACAGCAACTACGGGAGTGTATCCTGACCATAAAAAAAGCCTGCGTTCAGCAGGCTTTTTTTATGATAGTAAGCTAGCGCGAACCACCCAGCGCCGTCATGCTGGTGCGGGACTGCTGGTAGACGGCAAACTGCGCGGGCCGTAGCAAGGAAGCCAGTTCCATTTCGTAGCGCGTCTGCGCGGTAGCCAACTGCTGGTCCAGCACAGCGGGGTCGGCGGCGAAGCGGGTCTTTAGGTCGTCCAGCTCTGTCAGCATACGCAGGTTGAGCTGCTTTACTTTCAGATACTGTCCTTCGTCCAGATGTGCCTTGCCGGCCATCGTACGAGTCAGGGTGGTAGCCCGGGCCTGGATGGCCGAAGGGCCATCGGTGTCGTTGGCTGCCAGAGCTACACTTTGTGCGCTTAGAGCCAGTAAAGCGAGAAAATAGACTTTTTTCATTTTCGTAACGGTGAAGGAGGTAAGGAGTAAGTGCGTAGGCAAAGCATCCTTTCCATTCATGAGGTGAAATGAATAAAACAGCTGAATTACTCATCCCACACAGTTTCCTGGAAGGATGATCAAACATAACCTATATTATTTAATAATACAATGATTTTTTATAACTATTTTATTCAAATGCTTTTATGACAACCGACTATTCCTCTGGTTATCAGACTCCTAATAATGCAATGAAAAAGATATACTACAATAGAAAAAGCCTGGCAGAATATCTGCCAGGCTTAGCCATGCTGACGCAATGCGTAGGAGTTAGAGAATCTTCAGCTCTATGCGCCTGTTTTGCTGGCGGTGCGCATCCGAGTCATTGGCTGCTAAAGGCTTGGTTTCCCCGTAGCCCTTGTAGCGCAGTCGGGAAGCCTTCACGCCGTGCTCCACCAAATAGCTGTACACAGCCCGGGCGCGGTTCTGTGAAAGCGTAATGTTGTCCGTATCGGCTCCTACGTCATCCGTGTGGCCCGATACTTCTACCTGTACTTCCTGATACTGCCGCATAAACTGAATCAAGCGGTTCAGCTCGGTGCGGGAAGTAGGCTTAAGGTCAAACTGATTGGTGTCGAAAAAAAGATTATTGAGCACAATACTCCGGCCCGACCGCAGCGGCTCCAGATAAATATCCAGCGTGAGCGGGTCGAAGGCGTGCTTGTCGGAGTAATCGAAGCTCAGGCTTTTCATCAGGTACTTATCGGCCGCAGCGTACATGGCATACTGCCGCCCTTCGTTCAGCACCACCGTGTAGTCGCCATTCTCCGAATCGGAGGTGACGTATTGCGTTAGCTCATCGGTAAGCAGATCATACAGCTGCACATCGGCCTTTATCGGTTTTTTGGTAATAGCATCGAATACCCGGCCCTGGGTATAGGTGCTGGTTTCACGGGCCTGCACGGGTTTTGGCACCTCAAAGGCGAAGAGCTCTACGGGCCGGTCGCGCTCGGCTTTCACCCCCGCTTCGGGGGCACGCGAGCGGGAGCAGAAGCCGCGCCGGTTGTCGGAAGAAATGAACAGCGAAGCCTCATTCTCGAACGTGTTCAGCGGATAGCCCAGGTTTTGGGGCTCACTCCATCGGCTGGCGGCTTGCAGCTCGCAGCGGTACACATCCAGCCCGCCCATGCCTACAAGCCCATCGGTGACGTAGTAGAGGGTGGTGCCGCTGGCGTGAATGAACGGCGCCATGTCTTTGCCAGGCGTGTTCACGGGCTCGCCCAGGTTCCGGGCTATACTCCAGGTGCCGTCCTCCTGTAGTGTCGTCACATACAGGTCTTCCTGGCCTTTGCCGCCACGGCGGGTAGAAGTAAAATACAGCGTCCGGCCATCAGCCGACAGCGTTGGCTGCGAGTCCCATTCCACCGAGTTAACGTTGCGACCCAAATTGAGAGGCTTACTCCAAGTGTTGCCCGTGCGCCGCGAGATGTAGAGGTCACAGTTGCCAACGGCATTGGGCCGGTCGCAGGAGGCAAAAACGAGGGTTTTGCCGTCACCCGAAATGGTACCGGCTCCTTCGTTGTACGATGTATTGATGGCAGCTGAAATGGGGGCCGGCGTTCCCAGCGACCCATCTTTGTTCTGTTTGGCGATGAACAGGTTTTCGTCGCTTTGCACCGTCGGGCGGGCCGTGTAGAGCAAAAACCGATTGTCGGCCGTCAGAGCCGGAAAATATTGGTAGCGAAAGGTATTGATTGGCTCCGCGAGCCGCGTCGGCGTGATGCCAACGGGGGCCGCCATAGCTTTGAGCGCAAACTCACAGTTGAGCAGCTGCCGCTGGGCTCGAAATACAAACCGCTGTCCCTTCGGAGCCGTCTTGACGAAGCGCTTATAATTCTCAGCGGCGGTGGTGTATTCCCCAAAACTCATGGCCAGATCGGCCAGCGCGTAGTAATCCAGGGCCCGGGCCGGGTCGAGAGCGAGTTTGGTCAGACCGTCGCGGTAGGCTTCGAATGCTCCCCGATTTTCGCCCATTGCTTTCAGCAGCGAGCCCTTCATCACATACGGCTCGCCCAACGACGGGAACTTTTGATTCAGCGAAGTCAGGGTTTCAATGGCCTTGTCGAACTGCCGGTCCCGGGCCTGCGCCTGCGCCTTGTCGTAGAGATTTTTAGCCTTGGTATTGGAGCTAGCCAGCTTGCTTTGCGCTACGGCCCGCTCTGGCAGTAGAATACCGATACCAAATAGCAGCAAAAGGGGAAGTTGTAGCAGACAGCGCATAGGGCAGGAAGCTACGGAATATCAAGGTATTTGTGCGTTTGTAAGGAGACTTGCCAGCGCGGATGTTGCTTCACATAATCTACTATCAGCGGCGTCATTTGGGCCGCTTTGCTCCACTCGGGCTGTAGGTAGAGACGCGTGTGTTCCCCCACCAGGGCGGCATGCTGCTCGGCCCAGGTAAAGTCGCTCTTGTTGAAGACTATTATTTTCAACTCATGCGCCTGCTGCAATACCGATGGCAACGGCGCCTTAAATTTCTTGGGCGACACGCAGATCCAGTCCCATTGCCCACTGAGCGGGTAGGCACCCGAGGTTTCAATCCAGTTGCGACAACCGGCTTCGTGCAGGGCAGCCGTTAGCTGCGTCAGGTCATGCATCAGCGGCTCGCCCCCGGTGATGACCACATTGCGGCCCGGATATGCCGTAACGGCCGCTACCATATCGGCAATGGTGACACGCGGATGAGCATCTACGTCCCAGGACTCTTTTACGTCGCACCACACGCAGCCCACGTCGCAGCCGCCGAGGCGCAGGAAGTAGGCGGCGCGGCCCGTATTATAGCCTTCACCCTGAATGGTGTAAAACTGCTCCATCAGGGGCAGGGCGGCCACCGCCGACCCGGAGGCCAAGGGTGCCGACGTAATAGGAAGTACGTGCAGCAAAACGAAAGAAAAACAAGTAAGTCCGGCTGCCGCCCAAGGCTTCCCGGCATTTTGCAATGCCGGCCCTGTGCCGCAACCGGACCTCAAAAGTACTATAACCGCCTGTATTTCGAAAGGTTGCGGTCCGAATTAAATACGGCTTAGCGCGGATATACCTCCCCCTTGGCTGCCCGTAACGTATTGAGCAGCAGCATAGCAATGGTCATAGGACCCACGCCACCGGGTACGGGAGTGATGTAGCTGGCCTTCGGAGCCACTTCCTCGAAATTAACATCCCCTTTCAGGGCCCAACCGGCCTTTTTAGTAGCATCTTCCACGCGAGTGGTACCCACATCAATAACCACAGCACCAGGTCGAACCATATCGGCTGTCACGAAGCCCGGTCGCCCCAGCGCGGCGACCAGAATATCGGCGGTACGGGTTATTTCGGCCAGGTTCCGGGTGCGCGAATGGCATAAAGTCACGGTGCAGTTACCAGGCTCCAAGTTCTTGGCCAACAGAATACTAACCGGCGTACCCACAATGTTGCTACGACCGATAACCACGCAATGCTTCCCATCGGTCACCAGCCCGTAGCGGCGCAGCAGCTCTACTATGCCCGAAGGCGTAGCGGGCAGCAGCGCCGGCAACCCGGCCACCATTCGCCCAATATTCATCGGGTGAAACCCATCCACATCCTTCTCCGGCCGAATAGTCTCAATCACCTTTTCCGAGGAAATATGCTTGGGCAAAGGCAACTGCACGATGAAGCCGTCGATGTCGGCGTCCTGGTTCAGCTCCTCTACTTTGGCCAGCAGCTCGGCTTCGGTGATGTCGTCCTCATAGCGCAGCAGGGTACTATCGAAGCCCACTCGCTCGCAGGCCAGCACTTTGTTGCGTACATAGGTTTCGGAGCCCCCGTCGTGCCCAACCAGAATGGCGGCCAAGTGCGGGGTTTTCTGGCCAGCCGCCTTACGCTGAGCTACTTCAGCGGCAATTTCCACCTTGATGTCTTCGGCAGTCTGCTTGCCGTCGATGAGGCGGTAGGTGGCGGGAGCTTCGGGAGCGGTGGTCATGCTGGGGTTGGGTTGAGTTATACTAGTCCTTGGTCGGGGTTCGGGGTAGCGGGGTGGGTTTCTTCGTGGCGGGCAATGGCGGCGGCACCTTCGGTTAGGATGGCCTGCTCCATTTGGGGCCAATCGTCCCGCCACCGGAACTTACGCTCTTGTCCTTTGCGGATTTTTTCTAACTGTGCTTCGCTCGTACAGTTCTTGGTGAGGCTAGTAGACATCTATTAGGGGGTAATCATACAACGCCTTTGCAAGAATGGTATGAGGTGAAAAATGAGGTACAGTCACGCGCAAAAAAAACGCGGCTCGGGGGCCGCGCTTAGTAATCAATCGAGTTTGAGGACGGCCAAAAAAGCCTCCTGAGGTATTTCGACGGAACCGACCGAGCGCATGCGCTTCTTGCCTTCCTTCTGCTTTTCGAGCAGCTTGCGCTTGCGCGAAATATCGCCGCCGTAGCACTTGGCAATAACGTTTTTGCGCAAGGCCTTCACGGTTTCACGAGCAATAATCTTCTGCCCGATCGAGGCCTGGATGGCAATGTCGAACATCTGGCGCGGGAGCAGCTCACGCAACTTTTCGCAGATTCGCTTACCCCAGTCGTAGCTCTTGGAGCGGTGTACAATGGCCGACAAGGCATCCACCTTCTCGCCGTTGAGCATGATATCGAGCTTCACCATATCCGACTCGCGGAAGCCGATCAGCTCGTAGTCGAGCGAGGCGTAGCCGCGCGAAATGGTCTTGAGCTTATCGAAGAAGTCGAACACGATTTCTCCCAGCGGCAACTCAAAGTTCATCTCCACCCGCTCCGACGTGAGGTAGCTCTGGCCCTTGATGATGCCGCGCTTCTCCATGCACAGCGTGATGATGGCACCCACGTACTCCGAAGCCGTGATGATCTGAGCTTTGATATAGGGCTCCTCGATGTATTTAATCAGGTTCGGCTCCGGCATTTCGGAGGGCGCGTTGATGGTCAGCAGCTGGTCTTTGGTGCCCGTGGCGTGAAACTGCACCGAAGGCACGGTGGTAATGACCGTCATATTGAACTCGCGCTCCAGGCGCTCCTGCACAATTTCCATGTGCAACATGCCCAGAAAGCCGCAACGGAAGCCGAAGCCCAGGGCTACCGACGTCTCGGGCTCCCACACCAGGGAAGCGTCGTTGAGCTGCAGCTTCTCCATGCTGGAGCGCAACTCCTCGTACTCGGTGGTATCGACGGGATAGATGCCAGCAAATACCATCGGTTTCACGTCGGCAAAGCCCTGAATGGCTTCGGCCGTGGGCCGGGCAGTATGCGTAATCGTGTCGCCGACCTTCACTTCGCGGGCTTCTTTGATGCCCGAAATCAGGTAGCCCACGTTGCCGGCGCTCATTTCCTGGCGCGGCTCCTGGTTGAGACCCAGAATACCGATTTCGTCGGCACCGTATTCCTTACCGGTAGCCATGAAGCGGAGCTTGTCGCCCTTGCGCATGGTGCCGTTCTTGATACGAAACAGCACTTCGATGCCCCGGTAGGAATTGTATACTGAGTCAAAAATCAGCGCCTGCAACGGCTCGTTCGGGTCGCCTTTGGGGGCCGGAATCCTTTCGCAGATGGCGTTCAGGATGGCCTCGATGCCGATACCGGCCTTGCCCGAAGCGTGAATGATATCCTCGATGTCGCAGCCGATGAGGTCCACGATTTCGTCGGATACTTCCTCCGGCATGGCGTGGGGCAGGTCAATCTTGTTGAGCACCGGAATGATTTCCAGGTCCGAGCCGATGGCCAAGTACAGGTTGGAAATCGTCTGGGCCTCAATACCCTGGGAGGCATCCACAATCAGCAATGCGCCTTCGCAGGCGGCAATAGAGCGGCTGACCTCGTAGCTAAAATCGACGTGGCCGGGGGTATCAATCAGGTTGAGCGTGTAGATTTCCCCTTTGTAGGGGTACTGCATCTGAATGGCGTGGCTCTTAATCGTAATGCCTCGCTCCCGCTCCAGATCCATGTTGTCGAGCAGCTGGGCCTGCATGTCGCGCTTCGAGACAGTGCTGGTAAATTCCAGCAGGCGGTCGGCCAGCGTACTTTTGCCGTGGTCGATGTGCGCGATGATGCAGAAATTGCGGATGTTCTTCACTAGTGGCTTATTTTCTAGATACAAAGGTAGGCAAAACCGCCCGCAAATGCTATTTCGGGCCGCTGTGCCCTTCTACAACAATCAGGACGGTAAGTGTGCAGCCGAACGCTTATTTTTAGCCCCACGCCCTTCTATAGCCCTCGTTTCATGTCTGCTCCCGCCGTTTTCGCTTCGTCCGGCCAATCTGCCAAAACCCATATTACGGCCCTCAACAGCGTGGTACTCTACGTGCTTACCTACCTGCTGATGCAGGGCCTGTACCAGGCAGCAACGGTTGGTATGGCCAAGCGCCTGAGCATTCCCGGGGTGTGGCACGTGAGCAGCATCAAGTTCACCATTACTGACCCGGAATGGTGGCGCACCGGCGTGCTGGCCGTGTATGGCGCGGGGCCAGCGGCCTGCACGATAGTGGGCGTGGTGGCGGGGCTGTGGTTCTGGAAACGGGCGCGGCTAAAGCGGGGCCTGCTCAAACTGTTTTTGCTGTGGGTGGCCTTACACGGCTGCAATCTGGTGCTGGGAGCCATGGTCGGCGACACCTTCACCGAGTCGGGCGCGTGGTACATTCCGAGCTGGCTGTTTTTGGCTGGCAACATCCCCAATATCATCGTGGCAGTGTTCTGCGGGCTGGTGCAGGTGGTTTTTGGCTATTTCGCTTCCATTGGTTTTCTGCAAAGCCACGATTCTATTACGCTGATGCGCTATAGCAACCGCCGGCAGCTGATTGTGGCTGCTATTCTGGTGCCCTGGATAGTCGGCAGCGCAGCAGTAGCCGCCCTGAAATGGCCCGAGCTGAGCCGCAACGAAGAGCTGCATTTTCTGACGATGGGCTTGTTGGTAGTACCAATGGCCGTGCGCAGTGCCAACGAACTATTCGAATTCACCATTCCTGCCCCGCAAAAAACCAAAATAGCCTGGAGCCTGGTACTGGCGGCCGGAGTAGCCGCCGTGGCATGGCGGTTGGTATTGAGTCCGGGCGTCGCCTTCTGATTCCGGATCAGGCGGGTATGCGGCGGGGCTTCCTGCTGGTCATTAGTTGAGGTGTTTGCTCTGCTCGCCGGAGCCGGGACTATACTTTACCCTAGAGACTTGGCCCTGAATTAGGAAGTAGACTTGTTCCCAAATACCCAAACATCCAAAAAACAGAACGTCATGCTCATCTGGCGTCCGTGCAGTCGAAGCATTTCTAATGAAGCAGTAAATCGGATTACCTGCGCGGTAGAGCTGCTTCGACTTTGCGGACGCCAGATGAGCATGACAGCCAAATTCACTTTTTCTGTATTTAACAACAAGTCTCAGCTGCAACGGGGCAACACCGACTAATGGCACTGGCAAGTGTAGCAGTGCGGGTATACAATCGTCGCAAAGGAGCTAAGTAATCGTCTCAATTTGCCGCGCGTCATTGGCCGAAGGCCGGAGAATGCTGTTGTTGGGGGAGTAATCATCTTTTCCCTCGATTTTTTCTCCTATGGGTATCACCCTCGAACAAGCGCAAGCCGCCGTACTGGCCGCCCACAAAAAGGCCCTGGAAATGGGCGTGAAAATGAACATTGCCGTGGTCGATGCCGGGGCAAATCTGGTAGCCTTCGCCCGTATGGACGACGCCTGGCTGGGCTCGCTCGACATTTCCATCAAGAAAGCCAAGACGGCCCGCTTCTTCGACATGCCTACCGGTGCTATTGGGGGGCTTTCGCAGCCTGGCGGCCCGCTCTACCACATCGAGCACTCTAACGGTGGCCTTATCACCTTCCCCGGTGGCATTCCACTCAAGGACGCCAGCGGCAAAGTAATCGGTGCCATTGGCGTGTCGGGCAGCACGGTAGAAGACGACCACGCCGTAGCCGAAGCCGGCGTCGGGGCCGTGAGCAGCCACTAGCCAGCTACCGTTCGGCGCATTTCTTTTTCCATCCACTTTTCATCCCGAATTCTATGACCGGCAACCGCGGCGTAGTGTATCTGAGGCCCGGCAAGGTCGAGGTCCAGAACATAGATTTCCCCGAGCTGAAAAACCCCAAGGGCAAGAAAATCACCCACGGCGTTATTCTCAAGGTGGTTTCGACCAACATCTGCGGCTCCGACCAGCACATGGTGCGCGGCCGGACCACGGCCCCGGCCGGCTTGGTGCTGGGTCATGAAATAACGGGGGAAGTAATTGAGGCTGGCGACGACGTGGAGTTCCTCAAGAAAGGGGACTTGGTATCGGTGCCCTTCAACGTGGCCTGCGGCCGGTGCCGCACCTGCAAGGAAATGAAAACCGGCATCTGCCTCACCGTGAACGAAGGTCGCGCCGGCGGGGCCTATGGCTACGTGGACATGGGCGGCTGGATTGGCGGACAAGCGGAGTACGTGATGGTGCCCTACGCTGATTTCAACCTGCTCCGGTTCCCGAATAAGGACCAGGCCATGGAGAAAATCCGCGACCTGACCATGCTGAGCGACATTTTCCCCACTGGTTTCCACGGGGCCGTGAAGGCCGGCGTGGGCCCCGGCACCACGGTCTACATTGCCGGGGCCGGACCGGTGGGCCTGGCGGCGGCAGCTTCGGCCCAGCTGCTGGGCGCGGCCGTGGTGATTGTGGGCGATATGAACAAGGCCCGGCTGGCCCACGCCCGCTCCTTCGGCTGCGAAACCGTGGACCTGACCCTCGACGCCACCCTGACCGAGCAGATCACCCAGATTCTGGGCGTGCCCGAAATCGACTGCGCCGTCGACTGCGTGGGCTTCGAGGCCAGCGGCCACGGCACCGACTCGAAGAAGGAAGTACCCGCCGCCGTGCTCAACTCCCTCATGGAAATCACCCGCGCCGGCGGCTCCATCGGCATCCCGGGTTTGTACGTAACCGATGACCCCGGCTCGAAAGACGCCGCGGCGCAGAAAGGCAACCTGTCCATTCGCTTCGGGCTGGGCTGGGCCAAGAGCCACTCGTTCCACACCGGCCAGACGCCCGTGATGAGCTATAACCGCCAGCTCATGCAGGCCATTCTATACGACAAGGTGCAGATTGCCAAAGCCGTGAACGTGGAGGTTATCACCCTTGATCAGGCTCCGGAAGGCTATGCCGAATTTGACAGCGGCGTGGCTAAGAAGTTCGTCATCAACCCCCACAACCTGATTCCGGCGTAGCTTCATTTTGAGCTTATGCGGGTTGAAAACAGCCGGACTGCCGCCAGGTGGTCCGGCTGTTTGCGTGTGGGGCATCGGGTTTTCTACTTGTGCCAGCGCCCTACTCCACACTCGTATATAGGTCGGGGCGAGTCGAGTTGAACCAGAGCCTCAGGCTGCTGCCGCCTCGCAAGTCTACCGCCCCAGCAACTACCGAAGACCCCTTGCTATGGCCTGCTGCAAGCAGATTGCGCCCCCTTTTGGCCGGTTTTTTTTGTTGGCAACATGGATTTCCATTAGGCTGCCCGCTTTTATAGCTGTCCGGCCTGCTTTCTGCTGGTGCCTGCGGCGGCTCCTGTACGTCCAATCTGCCTCCGGTAGCGTAGGTACGCTACTTTTGCGACCTCTTCCGCTTCCTCTTAGCCGGCTTCTATGCTTCCTCGCCTGTTGGCTGGTTTGTTTCTGCTGCTTTTCTCGGCTTCCGCTTGGGCCCAAACCGTAGCCGTAACCGGCCAGGTGCTGAACAGCCGCACCAATGAGCCCGTGCCGTTTGCTATTCTCGGGGTCCGGGGCAAAGCCATTGGCACCGCTGCCGATGAGCAAGGCCGCTACCTGTTGCGCCTGCCCCCCGACTTGCGCGATACGCTGGTCGTTTCCTGCGTCGGCTTTGAACCCCGGCTGGTACTGCCTGCTACCCTGGCCGCCGGGCAGCGCGTATTTAAGCTCCAGCCCCAGGAGCAGCTGCTGAAGGAAGTCACCATTCAGCGCCGCAAGGTGAGCTCGGGCCGACTGGGCCGCGCCAAAGAAACATATGACCTGCGCTGGATGGGCGGCAGCAGTGGCAAAGCCACCGTAGACGACGAATGGGGCTGGGAATTAGGAGCCCTGCTGCAGCCCGGGCGTCGCACGTATCTGGAGGAGTTTCACCTGTACCTCGCCGACAATAAGTACGAGCTACTGCGCTTCCGCATCAACCTCTACACGATGAAGAACAACCGCCCCGGCGAGCCCCTACTCACCCAGGATATCCAGCTCATCTGCCCGCCCACCCGCAAAGGCTGGCTCACCGTCGACCTGCGCCCCTACGACGTGGTGCTGGATGGCCAGCCGGTGGTGGCTACCATTCAATGGCTACAAAGTGAAAAGAAGGACCCGGAAGACAAGTACTTTTCCATCCCTGTCACCCGCCAGAAGCAGCTGGGCATGTTCGAGCGGGAAAATGGCCAAGCCGCCTGGAGCCTCCACAATATGCTCCCCAGCCTCTATTTCACTGTGCTGACGGAGCAGAAATAAGGTGCGCCTGCAAGGTCTACATACAGTATTACCTTGCAAACCCCGTGCGTTACCGCACTCTACTATTCACCTTGGCAGAGCATAAGAGGTAAATATTTGCCGTTCAATAGCTTTCGTAGCCAATGACGCCCTGACCAGGACGCCAACCACGGCGAAGACACAAAGGACCGCTACAAATTCCCCTTCGCCGACTTTAAAATCAGGTACTGCGACGGGCTGATTGCCGCCAAGGAACGGGCCGCCCAACAAGGCTACACCGACATCGAAAAAGCCGCCGACCAGCTATTCCAGGCCTTGGAGAAGAAGGCCACCAAGTAATTCAAGCTAGGCTGAAGACGGTGCAAGCAGCGGTCTGCTTGCAAGTGGGTCAGCCCTTTTAAGGCCTTGTCAACGTCAATGTTGCTTCGCCAGCCGCATTGCTTGTAGTACTCCCTAAAAGTTGGACAGTTTGTGGTGGCTATCTTAGTCAACGCCATGAACCCAAAACGTACCCGTCGCCGCTTCACTGCTGAGTTCAAGGCAGAAGTGGCCTTAGCCGCCCTGACGGAGCGGTACCCGCTGGCCGAACTGGCCGCCCGCTACCAGTTATCCGTGGCCCAGATCAGTCGCTGGAAGCTGCAGTTGCGCCAGCAGGCAGCCCAGGTTTTTACCGAAACGGCGGCCGTGCTGCCCGCGCCCCCCGACGTGGAACCGCTCTACGCGGCCATTGGGCGGCTGCAAATGGAAAACCAGCTGCTAAAAAAAAAGGGGCCGCCATGCGCGTAGCCCAGCAACGCACCTTGGTGCAGGCCAGTGGCGAAGGGAGTGTGCAAGCCCGCTGCCAGGCGCTGGGGCTGGCCCGCAGCAGCTACTACTACCAGCCCCGGGGCGAAAGCGCGCTGAATCTGGAACTGATGCGTCTGCTGGACGAGGAATTTACGCGCCACAACTTTAAGGGCGTGCTGGGCCTGCGCGACCACCTGCGCCAGCAGGGCTACGCCGTCAACGCCAAGCGCGTGCGCCGCCTGGTGCGGCTCATGGGCCAGGAGCCGGTGTATCCTAAACCCCGCCTGTCGGTGCCTGGCCAAGGCGTCACGCGCTATCCGTACCTGCTGCGCGAGCGGGTGCTGAGTGCCCCCAATGAGGTCTGGAGTACGGACATCACCTACGTGCCCATGGCCAAAGGCTTTCTCTACCTGGTGGCCGTGCTCGACTGGCATTCACGCTTTGTGCTCAGCTGGGAGCTGAGCAACACGCTCGACGTGGGTTTCTGCCTGCAAGCCTTGCACGGGGCCTTGCAGCAGCAACCGGCCCCGTTTATCTTCAACTCCGACCAGGGCAGCCAGTTCACCAGCCAGCCCTTCCAGCAGGCCCTGCTGGCCGCCGGTTGCCAGATCAGCCACGACGGCCGGGGCCGCGCCACGGACAACGCCTTCATCGAACGCCTCTGGCGCTCGGTCAAATGGGAATGCGTGTACCTGAATCCCGCCACGGATGGCCGCCACCTCTACGAGCAGCTCCAGGCCGACTTCACCTACTACAATCACCATCGCCCCCACCAAGCCCTGAAAGGCCAAACGCCCGCCCAATTCTTCGCCCAAACCCCTACCTTCAACCATGAGCAAATTTGCTTAACAAACCCCGCTTAAACTGTCCAGTTTTTGGGGAGTAGTACAAGTTGAGCAACACGCTCGACGTGGGCTTTTGCCTCACGGCCCTGCACACTGCGCTGGCCACCCAACCCGCCCCGTTCATCTTCAATTCCGACCAGGGCAGCCAGTTCACCAGTCAGCTCTTCGAGCA
>NZ_SRLD01000037.1 GCF_004745955.1 Hymenobacter elongatus
TGCGCACCGACACCTGGAAGATGGAGCTGCCCCACGCGCCCTACCTGTTCATGCTGGCCGTCGGCGACTTCAAAGTCTACAAAGACACCTGGCGGGGCAAGGAAGTGAGCTATTACCTGGAGCCCAAATACGCGCCTTTCGCCAAGCAGATTTTCGGCGATACGCCCGAGATGCTGGAGTTTTTCTCCCAGCGCCTGGGCGTCGAGTATCCCTGGAATAAATACGCCCAGATTGTGACCCGTGACTACGTGAGCGGAGCCATGGAAAACACCACGGCTACTTTGCACGGCGAGTTCCTGCAGATGAACCCCCGCGAGCTGCTCGACCGGGAATACGGTAACAATCAGTCGGTTATTGCCCACGAGCTGTTTCACCAGTGGTTTGGCGACTACGTGACGGCCGAGAGCTGGAGCAACCTGACGGTGAACGAGTCGATGGCCGACTTCTCGGAGGCTTTGTGGGCCGAGCATAAGTACGGGGCCGATGCCGCCGACGCCCACCGCGCCCAATACCTGCGCAACTACCTCAACAACCCCGGCAACTACGCCAAGGATCTGGTGCGCTTCCACTACACAGATAAAGAGGAGATGTTTGATGGCGTGACCTACCAGAAGGGCGGCGCTATTCAGGACATGCTGCGCAACTACCTCGGCGACGATGTGTATTTCGCCGGCCTGACGCAATATCTCAAGCAGAATGCCCTCGGCAACGGCGAAGCCCACCAGTTACGGCTGGCGATGGAAGCCGCCTCGGGCCGCGACCTGAACTGGTTTTACAACCAGTGGTACTACAACGCCGGCCACCCGGTCGTCAGCATCGACTATGGCTGGGACGCGGCCAAAAAACAGCAGAGCGTGACGCTTAAGCAAACCCAGCCGGGCGTGGTATTTCAGCTGCCGCTGGCCGTGGATGTGTACGTAAACGGCAAAGCCGAACGCCACCTGGTAACGATGCGTCAGGCCACCGAAACCTTCTTTTTCCCAGCAGCCAGCAAGCCCGACCTGGTGAACGTAGACGCGACCAAGCTCACGGTGTGGCAGAAAACCGATAATAAGCCGCTGACGGAATTTGCCTACCAGTATGGCCACGCCCCGCTGTTTGTGGACCGGTACGAGGCCATTCTGGCCGCCCGGGGAAAGCAGGATGAGGCCGCTGCCCGTACGCTGCTGGTCGCCGCCCTCTCCGACAAATTCTACGCCCTGCGAGCCACGGCTGTTGAAGCGCTGAATCTGGAAAAAACCGCAGTAGCGAAGGCTGCCGCGCCCATGCTCCGCAAGCTGGCCACCACCGACCCGCAGAATTCCGTTCGGGCGGAAGCGCTGCTGGCGTTGGCAAAACTCAAAGAGAAGCGCGACGAAAAGCTCTTTACCCAGCAGCTCAAAAACGAGTCGTACCGGGTGAGCGGAGCGGCACTGCGCGGGTTGGGGGCCGTAGCACCGTCCAAAGCGCTGGCCCAGGCCAAGGCCCTGGAGGCAAGCGAGAATCAGAGTATGATCGGGGCCGTTATTGAGGTGTATGCCGCGCAGGGCGGCGATGCGCAGTGGAGCTTTGTGCGCGACAAGTTTGACGCGGTGCCCATTCAGGCCCGCTTCGACCTGCTGGAAGGCCTGGCGACCATGCTCCTACGCCTCAACGATGCGACCTCCTTCGGGCAGGGCGTCGACCGCATCAAGGCGCTGGCCATTCAATATAAGCCCCAGGGAGCGGCCGAGCCGCTGATTGGGCTGCTGCAGAGCGTGAAGGAACGCAAAACCAGCGGCCCCATCGTGCAGCCGGCCCAACAGATGATTGACAAAGCAGTGCAGGAAATTCAGGAGGCCAAATAAGCTGCTGTTTTCTACGCAAAAAGGCCCGCTACACCATGTAGCGGGCCTTTTTGCGTAGAAATAGATTAATCCACCTTTTGCAATTTTAGTATAGTGTCCTGCCTGCTCTGGCGGTCGTTTGCCGAGGTATGGCTACTCCATCTGTCATCCTGAGCTTGCAAAGGACCTTCCTCTGATACATGACAAGCGCTGTTCAACGCCCAAAGCCCTTTGCTACCTGCGCGGTAAAGGGCTTTGTCACATTGTTAAGAGGGGTGGTGGGATAGGTGAGGAAGGTCCTTCGCAGGCTCAGGATGACAGATGACAGACGACGGATGACAGACGACGGATGACAGACGAAGCGGGAGACGCTTTGGCTGGGCGCACGCCAGATCAGGCGAGATAGAAACCAGGTTTTATCAACTCTCAAACACACGCTAAACGCCCTCGTAGGAAATAGCGACCACCTCCACCACTTCCTCGTTCGGCCCCAGGCGCAGCGTAGCCGTCTTACCGAGCTTCACCCCTATAACGGCCCGGGCAATAGGAGCCACGAAAGCCACCTGACCCGCCGCCACGGAAGCTTCATCGACGCCGACGATGGTAAATTTCCGCTCAAAACCGGTCTTGCCGCCACTCACCGTGCGCAGCGTGATGGTAGCGCCGAAGCGCACTTCTTTGGGTGGCTGGGTGCGCGGGTCCACCACTTTGGCGCTGGCAATGCGGCTGCTCAGGTCGCTGATGCGGCCGTTATAGAGCGAGAGGTGGCGGGTGCGGTCGGCCTCATTGTCCCGGTTGGCTTCCGCCTGCGCCCGCTCGGCTTCGAGGGTGAGCAGCTCGGCGCGCAGCAATTCCAGCCCGTGGGGTGTGACGTAGTTGGGCGTGCCGGCGGGCAAGGCGGCCCGGGGCGGAATGATGGTGGGCGACTGAACGTCGTCCTCTTTGGTGAAAGCGCGGCTCATGCCAGTTCTTAACGCAGTCGTCAAAAACGAGTTCCGGCCGAGCCTTACCGTGCTGGTTATGAGCGAGGATAATACTGCTCAAACAGCCCTGCAATGCGGGCGGCGCGCACTTGGTCGTTGGTATCGGCAGCGGCTTGGTAGAGGTGTTGGAGGGTGAGGATGTTCACCCCGATTTCGCGCTCAAACAGCCCCGGATGGTGCGTGCTGTAGTAGGCCAACGACTGCTCGGCCCGGTTGGTAAGCAGGTCGTGCAGCTGGTGAGCGCGCCGGGTTTCGCCCAGCTGCACGAGTTGGGCCACAAAGTCGGCGCTATTGTAATCATAGGCCACCGAGTTGTCGGGCAGCACCCGGAAGCAGTGGTTGATGACTTCGCGGGCTTTGGCCGTTTCGCCATCGTTCAGATACGCTTGGGAGAGCCGCACAAACTGCTCCCGGTACAACCCCAGCGTGCGCCGGATTGGCTCGTCGTAGTACACGCCGGGCTGGTCGAGGTTGCGGTAGGAAAAGCGGCGCATCAGCGAGTCGTGCAGCATATCCTTGGCTACCACGCCCACTTCCCGGGGCTGCGGGTTGGGATTTTGGGCCGGTAAGATGCGGTACGAAAGCCCTTCCAGCTGCATGTAGTTCTCCAGGCCCGCGTAGTCCTGCTGCGGAATGCTGGTCGACATGTATAAGGGGCGCTGCCAGTTATTAGAAGCCAGCAAATCGAGGATGACCAGCGTGTTTTTCTCCAGCGCTTCTTTATTGGCCTGCCAGCGCATGCGGGCCACCAGTTGCTTGCGCCGCGCCCGCGGAATAATGCCCATTCGCCGTACGGCCGCCGTATCTACATCCAGATAAAACTGGGTGGTGGGGTACGACAGTAGCGGCTTGCCCGACTGCGTCTGGACCTGTAGCAAGGGACTGTTCTGGCGCACCAGACCCAGAAATTCCTTTACGTTCAACGCCGTTACGGCCGGGTTGGCCACGTAGGGCAGATAGTCGTTGGTGCCCTGGGTGTAGTGCTTGTGCTCCAGCGACAACGGCAACGGCGGCGAAGCGTTGATCTTCTGCTTCATCTGATCCACGTACCAATCGGTGTTCAGGTAGGACAGCACCGCCACGCGCACGTCGGGCCGCACGTTTTCCACATTCTGGGCATACCACAGCGGAAACGTATCATTGTCGGCGTAGGTAATCAGAATGGCATTGGGCGCGAGGCCGGTGAGCATATTCCGGGCCCAATCGAGGGCCACGTAGCGGTCCGAACGGTTGTGGTCGTCCCAGCCCTGCGTGGCCATAAGGCCCGGTACCACCAGGGCCAGCAGCAGCACGGCCGCCACCCGCAGCCGCTCCTGCCGCAGCAGCGTACGCAGCAGTTCGTGCAGCCCCAGCACGCCCAGCCCAATCCAGATGGCAAAGGCGTAGAACGAGCCCGCGAAGGTGTAGTCCCGCTCGCGCGGCTCGGTGGGCGGCTGGTTCAGATAGAGCACAATGGCTAGGCCCGTGAGCAGAAACAAAAGCCCCACCACCAGCGCCGAGCGCCCGTCGCGCTTGAGCTGGAAAGACAGACCTAACAAGCCCAGCAGCAGCGGCAACGCATAAAAGTTATTCCGGGCCTTGTTGGTCGCCAGGTCCTGGGGCAAGCCGTTGGTGCTGGCCGTGGGCCAGAGCACGCCCGCCTGCTGAATGTCGCTTTGGCGGCCCACGAAGTTCCAGAGGAAATAGCGCCAGTACATGTGGCCCATCTGGTAGGTGAGCAGAAACGTCAGGTTTTGCGCCATTGTCGGCTTCTGCTCGGGCTGCGTGCCCACCCAGCTGCTGTAGGCCCGCACGTGCTCGGGGCGCGCACTGTAGAGGCGCGGCAGCAGCGTGTTGTCCTCGTCGCGGTAGGTGGTTTCCAGGCGGCGCTCGGCCACGATGTAGCGGTCGTGGCCGCTGGCGTCGGGGTGGCGCTCGTAGCGGGGCGCGCCTTCTTTCTGGTCGGTGGGCTGGGCAGTGAAC
This sequence comes from Hymenobacter elongatus, assembly GCF_004745955.1. Classification (GTDB taxonomy): domain Bacteria; phylum Bacteroidota; class Bacteroidia; order Cytophagales; family Hymenobacteraceae; genus Hymenobacter; species Hymenobacter elongatus. The sequence goes on from NZ_SRLD01000037.1 coordinate 4,751, forward strand.
TGCGGGCCGTAGAGCAGCGGGCGCTGCCCGTACTGCTCGCGCTTGAGGTAGCTCACGAAGGAAAGCACCTCGTCGGGGTTGTTCTCATCCAGGGCCGGGTTGAAGCTGGAGCGAATCGGCACAATCAGGTAGGACGAGTAGCCAATGAGAATAAAAACCAGGCTTAGCAGGGCCATGTGCAGCACCTGGCGCCGGGTGCGCACCGCGTAGCGGAAGCCGGCCCCAATAACGGCGACGACCACCAATAGGAAAATCACTACGCCACTGTTGAACGGCAGGCCCGCCGAATTCACAAAAAACACCTCGAAATCTCCGGCCAGGGACGGCAAGCCCGGAATGATGCCCACCAGAATAGTCAGTACCAAAACCGCGCTTATGCCCAATGTCAGCAGGCCGCCACGGGCAGTGGGCTGGGCGGTTTTGCGGAAATAGTACAGCAGGCCCAGGGCCGGCAGCGCCAACAGGTTCAGCAGATGCACCCCAATGCTGAGGCCGATGATGTAGGCAATCAGAATCAGCCACTTGTCGGAATCGACCTCGTCGGCGCGGGTTTCCCACTTCAGCATTAGCCACACTACCACAGCCGTACCCAGCGATGACAGCGCGTACACCTCCGCTTCCACGGCATTGAACCAGAAAGAGTCGGAGAAGGTGAAAGCCAACGCCCCGACGAGTCCCGCACCCAGAATCAATAGTATTTGGCTCGAACTCGGCTCCAGGTTCCGGGCGTCGGGCTTTTCGGAGGTGCGCAGTACCAGCTTTCTAGCCAGCATCGTAATCGTCCAGAACAGAAACAGCACCGTGAAGGCGCTGCTCAGCGCCGAGACGCCGTTCATCAGCACAGCAGCTCGGGCACCGTTGCCGAAGGCCAGCATCGACGCCAGCCGGCCCAGCAGCAGGAACATGGGCGCGCCGGGCGGATGCGGCACGAGCAGCTTGTTGGCGCTGGCCATAAACTCGCCGCAGTCCCAGAAGCTGACCGTGGGCTCCAGCGTGAGCAAATAGACCGTGAGAGCCATCCCAAAAACCAGCGCTCCGGCGCCATTATTGGCTTTCTCGTAACTCTTAAACATACCAGTAGGTTAAGGGTAGCAATGCCGCCGCACGCGCCGCAACCGCCGGAGCGCGCCTGATAGATGCCCCGGCCCGGCCAGCCGTTGCCCGAAGCCCCATTTTTTCAGGCAGCCCGGGCGCTGGCCGGCTATCCGGCAGTTCCCCCTCCGCTATGCTTTCCACATCACCCGACACGCCTACTATTTCCACTCCGCCGCATTCTACAGCTCCGCTCACGCCCGCGCTGGTGTGGCTCATGGCCGTTGCCTGCGGCCTGGTGGTAGCCAATATTTACTACAACCAACCGCTGCTGGCCGACATCGGCCGCGAGTTTGGGCTCTCCGACAGCCGCGCCAGCCTGGTGGCTACGCTCACGCAGGTAGGCTACACGCTGGGGTTATTCTTCGTGGTGCCGCTCGGCGACAAGCTCGAGCGCAAGCGCCTGATTCTGCTGTTGCTGGTGTGCGCGGCGGCAGCCATGGCAGGCGCGGCGCTGGCTCCCACGTTTGCGCTGCTCATCGGGACCAGCCTGCTGCTGGGTATTTTCTCGGCCGTACCGCAGCTGCTAGTGCCCATGGCCGCCCACCTGGCCGCCGATGCCGACCGGGGCCGCGTGGTAGGCAAAATCATGAGCGGACTGCTCATCGGCATTCTACTTTCGCGCACCCTGAGCGGCTACATCGGGGCCCACGGCGGCTGGCGGCTGGTGTTCGGGATGGGCAGCGGCGCCATGCTGCTGCTGGCGCTGGTGCTGGCCCTGAAGCTGCCCCGGGACCAGCCGCAGTTCAGCGGCTCTTACGGCAGCCTGATGAAGTCGCTGGCCACGCTGACTCGCACGCTACCGGCGCTGCGCAAGTCGGCACTGACGGGCGGCTTGCTGTTCGCCTCGTTCAGCGTATTCTGGACGACCCTGGTGTTTTTTCTGGAAGGCAGCCCCTATTTCTACAAGAGCGACGTGGCCGGTTTCTTCGGCCTGATCGGCGCGCTGGGGGCGCTGGCGGCTCCGCTGGCCGGCAAGTCGGCCGATACGCGGGGGCCGGCTTACGCCATTTCCATTGGCCTGCTGCTGTCGTTGGCGGCGTACCTCGTGCTGGCGTTTGGTGGCTATTATCTGGTCGGGTTGGTGGTGGGTGTTGTTGTGCTCGATATTGGCGTGCAGGTAACGCACATTTCGAACCAGTCGCGCATTTTCTCGCTGGTACCCGAGGCCCGCAGCCGCCTCAATACCATCTACATGACTACTTATTTTATCGGGGGCTCCCTGGGCTCGTTGGTGGGCGGCACGGCCTGGGCCCGCTACCAGTGGCCGGGCGTGTGTGCCGTGGGATTGTCGTTCGTAACGGCTGCTTACCTGGTGAACCGCTTCTACGGCAACGCCCCGCGGGCCTAGCTCCTGAGCTGGTCGCCGCGCTTGTTGCGAATGGGCTCAAACCGCGTTTCGCGGGGCTGTTTTTCGCTCAGATACTTCCAGTAGCGCAACGGAATATGGCGGCGGTGCAGCTTCATGTTCTTGCGCTCCGGAATATTGACGTGGTCGAAATATGTTTGCCACAGCACCTTAAACAACGGCTCCCGCTCGTCGAGCACCGTGGCCGACACACCCGAGCGGCGCGGCGCGGCAGTACCGGCCTCAAACTGCACGATGTCGGTGCGGTGCAGATCATAGTAGAGCCCATAGTGGCGGCGCTGGTCAAAAATCAGCCAGCGCTGGTCGGCGTAGCGCTTGGTGAAGTGGGGCGCAATGAGCGGTAGCACATCGAAATCGGGCTCGATGGTGGCGTGAAACAGCTCGTCCGAGGTTTTCTCGAAACGCACGAAGGCTTCCATACGGTGCTTTTCGCGGCCCATCTGCTGGGCCAGGTGTGCCACGCGCCGCACGTTGTCGTCGGCGAAGTTATCGGCAATGTCCCGGGCCGAACGCATGGCAAGGTCGGCGTAGCGAAAAATGAGCAGCTCCCGGTCGGACTGCTCACTCAGAAACGCGTGAAACAGCTTGGTGCGGGCCTCCGGCGTCATGTGCTTCAGCAGCCCTTCCCACACCCGCCCCGCCGTCGCCTCGTGGGTTTCGACCAGCAGCGGCTGGGTAAAAAGCCCGCCCTGCACCGCGCCCAATGGCTGAATGCTGTTGGGCGCCGCCTTGCGGTCATAGATAGTGAATAGCACCGTCAGCAGTCCCTCAAACGAACCGTCATAGGCGTAATCGAGCGGCGGCCCGGTCAGGGCGGGTGCCAGTGGCCGCGCCGCTGGGGTTCCGGCCGGCGTCACGGCCGCATCCGGACGATTGAGGGGAGTCAGGGAACGGCTCATAGCAGCTACTTCAGAAAATGATTTACGTTTTCAGACCTCGAAAAATCGCAGCAGCAGGGTATTTACTGCCTCAGCCTCTTCGTGCTGCACCCAGTGGCTGGCTGGCAGATACGTAAGCTGAGCCTGGTCGCACAGCAAAAAGCTGTGCTCAGCCATTTCGCGCTTCAAAAACGCATCCTTCACCCCCCAGATAATGTGCACCGGCACCGTTACCCGGGCGGTGCCTGCTGGCTGGTGCGGGGTCCGCAGCGCCGCCCGATACCAGTTGATCATGCTGTGCATGGCGCGGGGCTGCTGCCAGGCCACCACGTATTCGGCCAGATCGGCGGTGCTGAACGTGCCCCGGCGACTAGTGCGCAGCAGCGCCTGCCGGCCGTACCACCAGCTGCGCCGCCGCACCAGCCATTCCGGCAGCCAGGGCAGCTGAAAGAAGAGGATGTACCAGCTTTTTCGCAGCTGCTCGGCACTCCGGCGCAGGGTTCGGAACAGCACGCTCGGATGCGGCACATTGAGCACCGCCACCTTCCGCACCCGCTCCGGATAATGCGTAGCCAAGTGCCAGGCCACGGCCGCGCCCCAGTCGTGGCCCACGATAAACGCCTGGCGCTGCCCGGCTGCATCGAGCAACCCCAGGATGTCGCGGGCCAGCGTGTCGATGCGGTAGTCGGCTACGCGCTGGGGTTTGTCGCTCAGGTTGTAGCCACGCTGGTCGGGAGCCCACACGCGGTAGCCGGCGGCCGCCAGCGGGTGCAGCTGCTGGTGCCAGGCGTACCAGAACTCCGGAAAACCATGCAGCAGCACTACCAGCGGGCCGTCTTCGGGACCGCACTGCACCACGTGCAGCCGGATGCCGTTGGTCGCGACGTAATGATATTCGAGCTCGTAGTGCACCCTACGCTTTACCGCCAACATCCGGGAGAGGTTACGAGCGAGCCTATGCTGCGGCCGGGCGCTCGGCGGCCGGTCCCGCTTGGGCGCGGGTTTTTTCGTGTAGCTGCCGCACAATAGGCAGCAGGTCGCTGAGCTTGCAGCAGCACGCCAGGCGGGCTACTTTTTCGGGTTTCGATTCCTGGAGGACGGCCGGCGCGTCGGCGGCGCGGTGGGTAATAGTCATCATCGTAGTCGGTTAGGCAGAGGATGCGAATAAAAAAAAAGAGTTGGATTGGTTGTTACTGCTTGTCGTGTGATGCGCTGCTTCCCTCCTCTTCTTCCCTCGGCATCCTGATATTTTCCTCAACTGGCCTGGGCAAACAAGTCGAGCTGCTGCGTGACCAGGGCCGAGCGAACCGAGCCCGCGCCAAACAGAATCTGGCGGCGGATGGTCTGCTCATCGTAGTCGCGGGTTTCTAGGGCCTGGCCCTTGCAGGTAATAAAGTATTTGGCCCGCTTGAGCACCACCCCGAACTTGTGCAGATGATCGAGGCTGAGCGGTGAAAAGCGGCGGGCGGCCACAATGCGCTTGGCCGAGCGCGCCCCGATACCGGGAATGCGCAGAATCATTTCGTAGTCGGCCGTATTCACGTCCACGGGAAACACCTGCCGGTTGCGCAGCGCCCAGGCTAGCTTGGGGTCGATTTCGAGGTCCAGAAACGGGTGCTCCGGGTCCAGGATTTCGTCGGCCTGGAAGCCGTAGAAGCGCATGAGCCAGTCGGTCTGGTAGAGGCGGTGCTCCCGAATCACGGGCGGCTGGGTTATCTGGGGCAGGCGCGCGTCGCCGCTCACCGGAATATAGCCCGAGTAGTACACCCGCTTCAGGCCGTAGCCTTTGTAGAGCGAGTCGGTGAGCTTGATAATCTGGTGGTCGGTTTCGGCCGAAGCGCCCACGATAAGCTGGGTGCTCTGGCCGGCGGCGGCGAAGCTGGGCACTTTCTTAAACAGCGCCTTTTCCTCCTTATTCTGCGTGATACCGTCCCGGATCTGGCCCATCGGGGTCAGAATCTCCTGGTAGTTTTTCTCCGGGGCCAGCGCCGTCAGGCTCAACTCCGAGGGCAGCTCGATGTTCACGCTCAGGCGGTCGGCGTAGAGGCCGGCTTCGGCAATAAGCTCGGGCGAAGCGCCCGGAATAGTCTTGACGTGGATGTAGCCGTTGAACCTGTGCTCGGTGCGCAGTTTCTTCACGATGCGCACCAGCCGCTCCATCGTGTAGTCGGAATCCTTGAAAATGCCGGAGCTCAGGAACAATCCTTCGATGTAGTTGCGGCGGTAGAAGTTCATGGTCAGGTCCACGACTTCATCCACGGTGAAGGCGGCGCGCTTCACGTCGTTGGAGCGGCGCGACACGCAGTAGGCGCAGTCGAAGATGCAGTAGTTGGTCAGCAGAATCTTGAGCAGAGACACGCAGCGGCCGTCTTCTGTGAACGAATGACAGATGCCCATGCCCTCGGCATTGCCCAGCCCCTTGTTCTCGTTTTTGCGCTTGCCGCCGCTGCTGGAGCACGACACGTCGTACTTCGCAGCATCTGCCAAAATACTTAGCTTTTCCTGAATCCGTTCGTTCATCCTAGGCTGGTTTAGGGCTTAAAAATAGCTGTTTACTTCCAATCACGCACTACTCATTAAGCTAATTTCTTTAGGAAATGGTTCCGCAAGGCGGCACTGCTTTTCTGGAAATCCTGCTTTTTTCCGCTTCCCGTTCTTCTTGCCGCTCCGAGCGAATTCATCCCTTTTTCATCTTCTCGCCCACCACCATTGCGGGCGGCCCTTTCTGGTTCGTAACTTGCCGTGTACAGCTTGGCCACCGCCTGCGCAAGTAGCCGGTGGCAGCCATCTGAGTTTAGTACCCGCATGATTTTTTTCGCTTGGTCTGCCCGTTTGTTGCGCCGCTGCCTGCCCGGGCCGCTGCTGGCACTGCTGTTGCTGGCGGGCAGCGCCCGGGCCCAGCAACCGGTGTCGGGGCGGCCCGTCGTGACTGATTCGATGCGCACCCAGCCCGAAACCCGGCCCGACTCCCTGCGCCGCCGCTTCGACCAGGAGCGCATGCTGACGGGCCTCAAAGCCTACACTCGCCGCAAAACCATCGTCGGCAAAGCAGCCTCAGCCATTTTCAACTTCAACGAGCGCAAGGAAGACCGCGTGGGCATCGACGTGGAGCTGCTCGACCGGCAATTCGACCAGCACAACTACAAAATCGTGCGCCGCATTGACATTCAGGCCCTGGATGCATTTGGCTACAGCGTTTCGGACCCCACGCGCCAGCCCCGCAACGTGCTGGACCGCACGGGCAACAGCCTGCATATCAAGACGTCGCGGGCCCGCATCCGGCAGCTGCTCCTGTTTCGGATGGGCCAGGAGCTGGCACCGCAGGCGCTGTCCGAGTCGGAGCGTCTGCTGCGCCAGACCGCCGAGCTGCTCGATGCCCGCGTATTCGTGGATGAGCAGACGACCACGCAGGACAGCGTCGATATCCGCATCATTACCAAGGATGTGTTCAGCCTCGGGGCTTCATATCAGCTGCGCGACGTGGGCGCGGGCGTCGTGGCCCTGCGCGACATTAACTTCCTGGGGCAGGGCCACCAGGTGCGCAACCGCTTCGAATACGGCCGCAATCAGCCGCAGTCGTGGAGCTACGAGGGCAGCTACGTGGTGCCGTTTCGTAACTTCATCAACGGGCAGGTGCGCTACCGCAATGAGTACCAGTACCAGGAGCAGGCCATTTCGTTTTCCCGCGACTTTTACTCGCTTAATACCCGCTACGCCGGCGCGGCATTGCTGCGCCTGTCGCAGCAGTTGGTGCCCGTGTCGGTGGAGGACCCGACCAAGTTTCTGGCGTCCAACTACAGCATCAAGGATGTGTGGCTGGGCCGCTCGCTGCACCTGCGCAGCTACGACCTGGGCTACGAAAATCCGGCCCGCGTGATTGTATCGGGCCGTATTTACAACACCACCTACACGGCCCGCCCCAACCCCGACTACGTCAACTCATCGTTGCTGCTGGGCACGGTGGGCTACAGCGTGCGGCGGTATTATAAGGACAAATACCTGTTTGGCTTTGGCCGCACCGAGGATATTCCGACCGGCACGCTGGTGAGCCTCACGGCGGGCTACGACATCAATAACCGCGCAAACCGCAACTACTACGCCCTGCGGGCCGCAACCGGTGGCTTCAGCCTGCGCAATGGCTACCTCTACCTAAGCGGGGAGTTTGGCAGCTTCATCCGGCAGCGCGACAAAGACTGGCAGCAAGGGTTGCTGAGCACGGAGGTACTCTATTTTACCCGGCTCTACCACACCGGCAACTGGCAGTGGCGGCACTTTTTCTGGAACCGCTCGGCCTTGGGCTTCAACCGCCTGCGCGGCGAGCAACAGCTGCTCATCGACGGTGACCGGGGCCTGCGCGGCTTCGAATCGAATGTGCGGGGCGCCAGCCGCTTCGTGCTCAACTACGAGGCCACCGTGTTTACGCCCGTTTCGTTTCTGGGCTTTCGGGTGGCCGGGGTAGGATTTATAGATGCTGCCTGGCTGGCCAGCAAGCCCGGCCAGGAGCTGCCGTTCCGCAACACGCCCTACACCGGCTTTGGCCTGGGCTTGCGCCTGCGCAACGAATACATTGCCATCCGGACGGTGCAGCTGCTGCTGGGCTTCTACCCGCGCGGCCAAACCAGCCCCGGCGGCTTCCGCATCTTCGAAAACGCCCGCCCGTATTATGACTTCAGCGACTTCAACTTCGCCCAGCCCAACACCGTGCGCTACGAGTAACAGCGCAACGCTACGGCCGCGCTACCACGCTAGCGTAGGCTCCGTGGGCTGTTTCGGGTGGCATCGTTTTGCCTGAGCCGGCTCACTACCTTTTCGGCCGATGGCCCAAGCGACGCCGGATAGTCTACCTTTGGGGCGGGAGTCCCTCCCAATTTCACACCTTCATACCGTTCCCTCCATGCTGGCGCTAGGCGATTTTAACGAACTGGAAGTAGCCCGTGCGGTCGATTTTGGCCTCTACCTGACCTCCGACGACGGTGACCTGCTCATTCCAGGCAAGTACGTGCCCGAGGGCACCCAAATCGGCGACTGGCTGCGCGTATTCGTGTACCGCGACTCGGAAGACCGCCTGATTGCTACCACGCTGGAGCCGCTGGCCCGCGTCAACCAATTTGCGGCCCTGAGCGTGCGCGACGTGAGCAGCGTAGGCGCTTTTCTGGAATGGGGACTGGAAAAAGACCTGTTTCTGCCCTACAGCAACCAGTGGCACAACCTGCGGGCCGGCCAGCGCGTGACGGTGTACGTGTACCTGGATGAAACCACGGACCGCATCGTGGCTACGGCCAAGTGGGACCGGTACCTGAGCGAGGAGCCCTTCGCGGGCCAGGTCGGCGACGCGGTGCAGCTGTTCGTGGCTTCCGAGTCCGATATGGGTTATTCCGTTATTGTCAACGGTACGCACCAGGGCCTGCTGTATTATAATGAGGTGTTTCGGCCCCTGCGCCTCGGCGACACGCCCACCGGCTACGTGCGCCAGATTCGGCCCGATGGCAAGCTGGATATCAGCCTGCAAAAGCTGGGCTACGACGAAGCCCTCGACGCGGCCGACCTGCTGCTGGAGACCCTGCGCAAAAGTGGCGGCACACTACCGCTTTCCGACAAAAGTGAGCCTGACGACATCTACCGGCGGCTGGGCATGAGCAAGAAGGTGTTCAAGAAAGCCTTGGGGAGCTTGTATAAGCGCGGCCTCGTACAACTGTTGCCGGAGCAGACTCGTCTGGTAGGAGAAGAGTAGCAGCGGCCCGAAATGCTAGGCCGGCTTCGTTGCCGGGCGGCCTTTTTGCGTATGGGTAGCCGGATACTCTTCTCACCCTGCTACCTCCCGCGCCGCTACCCGCGGCCGTCGCGCCATGAAACTCCAGAAAACCGCTCTTATCGCCGGGGCCAGCGGCCTGATCGGCAGCCAGCTCCTGCCGCTGCTGCTGGCCTCCGACCGCTACGCCAAAGTTATTGCCGTTGGCCGGCGACCCGTGCCCATGGTGCACCCCAAGCTGGAGCAGCGCGTGCTGGACATGGACCAGCTGGAGCAGCACCGGCTCTCGCTGATTGCCGATGACGTATTCTGCTGCCTGGGCACCACGATGCGGCAGGCAGGCTCGAAAGAAGCGTTCTACAAAGTGGATTATTTGTATGTAGTAAAGCTGGCGGCCCTGACGGCGGCCAACTTCGCGGCGCAGTTTATGGTGGTTTCGTCGATGGGAGCCGACGCGGGCTCGCGCATGTACTACAACCGGGTGAAGGGCGAAATGGAACAGGCTGTTCGCCAGACTCCGTTTCGAGCCATCCACTTTTTCCGCCCCTCACTGCTACTCGGTGAGCGCACCGAAAAGCGTGCTGGCGAGCAGGCAGGAACCGTTTTGCTGCGGGTATTGAACCCCTTGCTGGTGGGGCCGCTGCGCAAATACCGGCCCGTGGCCGCCGCTACCGTAGCCCGGGCGATGCTGCGGGCGGCCGAAGACGATGGTGGCGGTATTCGGGTGCAGCTGTCGGATGAAATTGCGGCCGGCAGTGGTTGGCGGAAGTAATTTCGGGCGCAGGTGCGTACTTTTGCGTTTGCACTTTCCTTTTTTACGTACTTCTCGCCCCATGAAGCGTTTTTCTCTCTCCCTGCTGATGCTGCTCCTACTGCTTAGCAGCAGCCTCGTTTCGGCCCAATCCAAGAACAAGAAAAAATCCGGGGGCAGCAGCTCGGGCTATACCACGGGCATTGGCTTGCGGGGCGGCGGCTACTCGTCGGGCCTCACCGTCAAGCACTTCCTGAGCGGGAAGAACGGAGTGGCCCTGGAAGCCCTGGTGACGACGGAGTACAGAGCCCGCGGCGCCCGCTTCACGCTGCTGGCTGAAAAGCATAAGGCTATTTCCGACTTCAAAGGCCTGCAGTTCTATTACGGCGCGGGCTTTCACCTGGGCTCGTACCAGAACCGCTATTACTTTGATGATGCCCGCTACTACCGCTACCACAAGAAGAACGAGTATATTTTCAAGCGGAGCTATATAGACGACGACGCTAGCTACGTAGCCTTCGGGGCCGACCTTATTCTGGGCCTGGAGTACAAAATGGAAGACCTGCCTTTCGTGGTGGGCGTCGATTACAAACCTTACTTTGAAGTGTTCAACGGCTACACCGGTTTCTACAGCGACGCCGCCGTTAGCCTGCGCTTCACGTTCTAGGTAGCGTCGCCCCAGCGGGGCGACGTATCGGTAGAAAGTGGCGCGATTTTCCGTTGTCCAAGCCCCAGCAGGGCAATGCTTCTTGCCGGAGTGTTGCCCCGCTGGGGCTCCGGTTCTACTCCGCAACTTGGGTTGTGTATTAAACTGCTACCGGCACCCGTTTACAAGGCGCTACCCCTACGTTTCGTCCTCCAGCTTGGTAGGCAGCAGCTCCGGCCAATGACGGGAGCCGCAACCCGTTTATCGAGCCATGACCGTAGATTCGGCTATCCGGTAACCAACCTGCTACCAAGACAGACATCAAAAAAGCCCCTTCACATATAGTGGAGAGGCTTTTTTGTTTCCTTATCGTACCCGGATGTAGCGGGGCCGGGCACCATGCCGATGGTAGTAGGCCGGGCGCGGACGCACATACACCGGGGCCGGCTCTACCACCACTACACGGGCGGGCCGATAATACACCGGTCGGGTCGGCCGCACGACAACGGTTTGGGCCGAGGCGGCACAGCTCGTCAGCAATTCGCCCGCGACGAGCAAGGACAGCAGCAGGAAAATATTCAGCAGCTTTTTCATACAAGGACCACCAGTAGTACTAGGCTGGTTCCTTTGTAGGACTCCCAAACTCAGCCAGGGTTTACCCCATGCTGCACTGGTTGGCACTGCCGCCCCGAAGCCGCATTGCGACCGGCATAGTGAAGTAGAACAGTATCGGCCTACGGTAGCTTGATGCGGTAGATGGCGTCGGTGGTGCCGCCAAACAGGCCAAAGCCGCCTTTAATGTTGGACGCCAGGGGCGCAGGCTCGGCAAACGGGTTGCCTTCCGTCTCGTTGTAGCGCTGCCGCGAGAGGTAGAAGTTATACGTGTCGCGGGTCATGCTGCTCACGAAAACCTCCATGTAGTCGGGGCCCTGGCAGTTATTTTGCGTCTGGCAATGGCCGGGGTAGTAGCGCACGTTGGCCGAGAGGGAAAAGCGCTGGCCGTTCACGTTCGTATCGGCGTACGGGTAGAGCCCGTAGCTGTAGCCCAGAAACGAATTGATGCTCGACAGCTGAAACCGGCCCAGGTCCGACGTCACATCCGTATCGGCCTCGTCTTCCACTACCTGCACCTGCGACCAGCCTTGGTAGTCGGGGTTTTTCGAGTCGATGACGCGGGCAAAGGCGACGTAATAGTTGGCCGCCCTGGGGTCGTCGGCGACGCTGATGGACAGTTGCCCGTACACATCATTGGGGTTGCTCTTGCTGTCGTTTTTCACAAACGTGGCACTCTCAATCGTCGGAGCGGCGGGCATGCTCAGGCTACTTTCCACCGACTCGAAACCTGGCAGCGAGGCCCGTAGCGTGTAGGTTTGGCCCGGTTGCGGCTTCAGGCCCATCGTTGGGCGGTAGAAGCCCAAATCGTCGGGGTAACGAGGCGGGGCGTGCTCGAACCGCTCGACCACGGCTCCGCTGCCATCCAGCACCACCACCGTGGCATCCTGGCGGCCCTTATTTTCGCGGTTGTCAAATATCCGCTGGCTGTTACTCACAAACAGGTTGCGGGAGTTCGCCAGCTCATCATTCCCCTTCTGATTTTGACTTTCGTAGCTGCTCAGCACGTATTTCAGCGCAATGCGGGGCGTATGCTCGGGCGCGGGCAGGTCGATAACCGTTTCGCAGGCGCTCAGCAGCCCCAGGCCCAACAGCCCCAGCACGGCGCTCCGCTGCGTAATCGTGGATAGTATAGGCATAAAAGGGCGCGTTAAAATTTGAAGCTCTTGCTGAAAGACGGAATAATGGGAAACAGCGAAATCTGCTTGTACACCGATTTATCGGTCTGGGTCTGGCTGTCGAAATCGCGCGACAGGTACATGTAGTAGGGGTTGCGGCGGCTGTAGGCATTGTAGAGGCTGAAGCTGTTGACGACTTCGCCCCACTTCTTTTTCTTGGTTTTGCTCAAGTCCAGATCGAGGCGATGGTAAGCGCGCATGCGGTAGCTGTTTCGTTCGCCATACTCCTCATACTGCTCGAAGGGAGCCAGCAGGTAGCGGCCTTGCGAAAGCGTCGTAGCGTTGCCGGTGCCATAGACCCAGGTGCCGGAAAGCGTGAAAGTGGGACTGAACTTATGAATCACGACCAGCGTGGCATCGTGGCGACGGTCGTACTTATACGGGTAGAGCCGGCCCTGATTCAGCTCCGGAAACTTGCGGGTGCTCCAGGCCAGCGTGTAGCCGATCCAGCCCGTGGTGCGCCCCGATTTTTTCTGCAGAAACAGCTCCCCGCCGTAGGCCCAGCCCTGGCCGCTGGTCACCTTATCCTCCCATTTGTTGTCAACGGTTCCCAGAAAACTGGCTCCTTCACGGTACTCAATCAGGTTTTGCATGGGCTTGTAGTAGCTCTCGAAGCTCAGCTCATACTCCTCGCCCCGGTGGCGCAGCGTGCGGGCCGCCCCAATGCTGACCTGCTGGGCTCTCTGGGGCTTTATCTTGGCCGTGGCGGGCACCCACAGGTCGGTGGGCAAGCCGATGCCGCTATTGGTGAGCAAGTGAATGTACTGCGTGGTGCGGGCGTAGGAGGCTTTCAGCGCCCACTCGTCGGTCAGCAGAAAGCGCGCCGCCAGCCGGGGCTCCAGCGAAGGATACAGCGTTTTATCGACCAGAAAGCTGTTGAGCCGCAGGCCGCCGTTTATCTTGAGGCGGTCGGTGAGGCGGTAGTCGTCCTCGGCGTAGAGGCTGGCTTCGTTGGCCAGGGTTTGCACGCCGGAGTTGATGTCGTCGCTGCCCACGCCTTTCACCTGCAGCGCGCCGGGCCGGAACGAGTGCAGAATATACTGCCCGCCGAACCGGATGTAATGGTCGGGGTTGGGTACATAGTCCAGGTCGGTTTTCAGGCTCAGGTCGCGGATGTTGGACAGGTAGTGCAGGGAGAATTTATCGACCCGCGACTGGCCGTTGGCGATAATCTTGCTTTCCTGGTCAATCCGGACGTTGAACTGGTATTTGCTGTAGGTGAAGTGGGTGTTCATAAACAGCCGGTCGTTCACCACGTGGTTCCAGCGCAGCGCCGAGGTCAGGTTGCCCCAGCCCAGGCCGTCGTTTTCCTTGTAGTAGCCGCCGTCGTTACTTTTGTCGTTGTAGCGACCGTAAAACTTGTCGTAACCGGTGTAAGCGCTCAGGTAGAGCCGGTCGCGGCGGCTTAGTTTCCAGTTGAGCTTGCCATTTAGATCATGAAAGAAATAGCCGACCGTGGGCCGCTCATCGTAGGGCACTCCCTCCCTGGATAGGGCGTAGTTGATCAGTGGGCGGGCCAGCAAGTCGATATAGGTGCGGCGGGCCGAGATAATGAACGAGGCCGTATCTTTTTTGATGGGTCCTTCCAGGGTCAGCTTTGAGGCCACGATGCCAATGGCCCCTTCGCCGTGAAACTCCCGCATGTTGCCTTCCTTCATGGAGATATCCAGTACCGACGACAGCCGGCCGCCGTAGCGGGCCGGGAACCCACCTTTTATTAGCTCCACATTGTTCAGCGCGTCGGCATTGAACACGGAAAAGAAGCCGAACAAGTGCGCCGCGTTGTACACTGGCGTGCCGTCGAGCAGAATCAGGTTCTGGTCGGGGGAGCCGCCGCGCACGTAGAGGCCGCTCTGGCCCTCGCCGCCGCTCTGCACACCGGGCAGCAGCTGCAACACCTTCAGTACGTCGGTTTCTCCGAACAACGCCGGCAACATTTTGATCTGGCTGATCGGCACATTGATAGTGCCCATACGGGTACTCTGGGCGATTTTCTCCTCCTTGGCCCCTATTACTTCCACGCCCGCCAGCTCCGCCGACAACGGCTGCAGCCGAAAGTCGTGGCTCACGCTCCGCTCCGCTTTGGCGGCGAAGCGGCCCTTCTCATACCCCAGATACGACACAAATAGCCGCACCGAGTCGGGGCCGGCGGGCAGCGTGAGAGAGTAGAAGCCGTAGTTGTTGGTGGCTGTGCCCTGGCCGGTGGCGGGGTTCATCACGGCCACGCCAATCAGGTTTTCGCCGGTGGCCAAGTCGCGCACGTAGCCGCTGATGGTGAGCTTGCCGCCCTGCTGGGCCTGGGCCGCAGTAGTTCCCAGCAGGCCACTGAGCAAGAGTGCTAATCGAAATAGACGCATAAAAAAGAGTAGTGAAAGGCTATAAAGTGAAGTAGCTGGTAAAGGCTCTGAAACGCCGAAGCCGGAAGATCTGGTATGCGTAGGATACAGGCAATTGCTAAAAGGTTGGCTGGCTGCTCAGTAAAAACGCCTGCCGTTTGGTGTAAACAGCAGGCGTTTCACACGGGTCAACAGCCTGGAGAGGCACTATTTTTTAGTCGTATACTCCTTGTTGAGGTGCTTCAGCACGGCATCGGTGATGTCGATGTCCTTGCGGCCGTAGGCAATAGTGCCGCTGGGCGAGGCAATGAGAATCAGCTTGTAGCCGTTGTCTTTGCCGTATTTTTCGATCTGCTTGTTCACGCGGCCCAGCACCTGCTGGGTCATTTTGGCTTCTTCTTCCTGCGCCTGGCGCTGCAGCTTCTCCTGGGCCTGGCCGGCCTGCTGCTGCTGAGCCTGCAGCTTCTGCTCGGTAGCAGCGCGCTGCTCGGGCGTCAGGCTCTCGGCCTGCTTCTGGTATTGCTGCACGGCTGCCTGGAAGCTACCTACCAGGGCTTGGTTCTGGCGCTCCCAGCCCCGGGCCTTCGCCTCGAAGCTGCGGCGGGCATCCGCCATGGCTTTGTAGCCTTCCAGCAGCTTGCCCGATTCCACGTAGGCTACTTTCTCGGTGTCGGCGACGGGCGCGGCGGGTTCGGCCACAGCTACGGCGGTGGTATCATCATCGGCGACGGCCACGGGCTGCACGGTCGCTACCGTGGCCGGGGCTGCCGGGGCAGCGGACTTGGAGGAGAAATGCAGGTAAAACAACACGGCCACGGCCACCACAAGTACGGCGTCGATCAGCAGGCGCAAGGAAGTATTCATTCGGTAAAAAAGGATAAAGGAGAGAAACTGCCCGTCAATGGCTGTCCAAAGAAACACAAAAAGCCGCAAGCTAGCTGCCTGTCGGCTCGTTTATCGTTGCTTTTACTAGCCGTTCCTCGCCCAGCATGGCGTAGACATATTCATCGCCCCACACGCCCTCGAACCAGATATTCTGGCAAAAATGCACCTCCCGCCGCATTCCGACACCAGCCAGCAGCCGCACTGAGACGTAGTTCAGGCAGTCGGTGACGGCCCGCCTGCGGTGTAACTTCAGCATGCGTACAGTAGACTCTATAAGCTGGACTGTCAGCGGGTCTTTTTACGAAACTACTCTATTTCCTCCAACTCTTCGGGGCCGCCGGGCTTCTCATTAAAGGGCGGATTACGGGCCAGGCGGGCCGCTTCGGCTTCATCCACGAGGCCTACGTGCAGCAGCGCATCCCCCTGGTTTACCACCGGCATATGATTCAGACCAATGATGTAGCCCGACACCGGCGACTCGAGCCGCACCGCCTGCTCGCCGTAGGGGTCGGCCACACTGCCGTAGGTCTGGCCTTTTTCCAGGTACTGCCCGTTTTGCACATGGCTGCGAAACAAGCCCGCAAACTTGGCCCGCAGCCAGGTATGGCGCAAACACACGATGGTAGGCTGGGCCAGCGGAGCCGCTTCAGCTACCATACCCAAGTGGTGCAACACCCGAAAAGTGCCCGCTATTGCCAGTTCAATGCCGGCCTCATCGAGCCGCAGCGACTCTCCGGCCTCGTACACGATGATGGACTTCTCCTGCTTGAAGGCCGCTTCGCGCAACGAGCCCGGCCGCAGCGCCGAGTGCAGCGTGAAGGGTGCCGCAAATGCCTGGGCCAACGCGTCGCCCTGCGGGAAACCCAGCTGGCAGCGCACCTGCGGGTAATTGCTACGGGCGGCACCGCCCGTATGAAAATCGATTCCACAGTCGACTAGTGGCATAATCTCGCGCATGAACCGGTGGGCTACGCGGCTGGCCAACGAGCCGCGCGGGTGCCCCGGAAAGCTACGATTCACGTCTTTGCCGTCGGGCACCTCGCGGCTGAAATTAAGGAAGCCGTAAATATTCAGGATGGGAATGGCAATGACCGAGCCCCGGAGCGGGTGCAGCAGGTCGCGCCGGATCAGGCGGCGGATGGTTTCGATGCCGTTCACTTCGTCGCCGTGCATGCCCGCCAGCAGCAGCACCGTGGGGCCGGGCTTGGTCGAGCGGAATATATGGACGGGCACGTCGATAACGGTTCCCGAGGGCAGGCGCGAAATCACGAGCCGCGTCAGCACTTGCTCGCCGGGCCGAATGGTGAGGCCGTTGAGGTGCATATTGACGGGGGTGGCAAACGGGGCTTCCAGCAAAATTGAGGTACGCTAAAGCTGCGTAACGACCGGACGCAGGTCGGGACCGGGCCTACTGCCCGCTCAGAATGGGTGCAAGTTTCAAAAATTTGCTTGATTACTTGCTGCTGAAGCAGATCGGCAACGGGCAAAACGAATTGCTACTCTGCTGTATACACACGGCAAAAAAATTCACTTCGTCTTCTTTACCGCAGCGGTGTATCCGACTGCGAATCGGGCATGGCTTCAGCGGCTTTTTTTTCGCTGGCGGTTTCCCGGCTTTTGGTTCTGCGCTGGGTTAGGGCTTCGGTGTACTCGATAATTTTGCCCGCAATATCGAGGCCGGTGGCTTTCTCGATGCCCTCCAGCCCCGGCGACGAATTGACTTCCAGCACCAGCGGCCCACGCTTGCTTTGCAGCATGTCGACGCCGGCAATGCCCAGGCCCAGGGCTTTAGTGGCCAGTAGGGCAGCGGCTTTTTCGGCCCGCGTGAGCTTGACGAGCGTACCGGTGCCGCCCCGGTGCAGGTTCGAGCGGAACTCGCCTTCCTTGCCTTGGCGCTTCATCGCGCCCACTACTTCGCCGTTTACCACGAAAGCGCGCAAATCGGCACCCTTGCTTTCGGCAATAAACTCCTGCACAATGATGCGGGCTTTGAGGTTGTGAAAGGCCTCAATAACGGACTGCGCCGCCTTTTCCGACTCGGCCAGCACCACGCCCAACCCCTGGGTGCCTTCGAGCAGCTTGATGATAACCGGCGCGCCTCCCACTAGGCCAATCAGCTCCGAAACCTCGTTGGAATAGTTGGTAAAAGCCGTTTTGGGCATGCCTACGCCGGCCCGCGACAAAATCTGCATGGAGCGCAGCTTGTCGCGCGAGCGAATAATGGCCTGGCTTTCGACGGCCGTTTTCACCTTCATCATTTCGAACTGCCGCACCACGGCCGTGCCATAGAACGTGGCCGAGGCCCCGATGCGCGGAATGATGGCATCGACTTTTTCCAGCGGTTTATCAAGGTACACGATGCCGGGAGCCCCTTTTTCAAGGATCAGATTACACTTCATATGATCCACGACGACGACGTCGTGGCCTCGTTGTCGGGCCGCTTCCACCAGGCGGGTGGTGGAGTATAGCTTCGGCTCACGCGACAGAATCGCAAGTTTCATCGGTAGTGGTGTCTTGGAGGAGAGAGGGAGAAGGGCGGCAGCGGTGGTAGTGGACTGCAAAGGAAGCACGCAAAGCGTTTAGGGCCGCACTTAATTGGCGGCAGGCTGAAATCGGGCGGAAAGATTGCGCCGGGTAACGTCGACCACGAACCGGCCGCGCCGCAGCAGCAGCCGCCCGATCAGGACGGGATATTTCATGTCGGAGCGGTCGGAGAGCGAGAATTCGGTCTGAAAGTCTTCGTTGAACAGCCGGATAACGGTGTGGATAACGTAGCGTTCCTGCACGTCGCCGTTAGAGCTTTTAATATCGCGCAGCGTGAAGTCCAGAAATTCCATGGGCCGCCCGTTGAAGTTGGGGTGCGTGTCGTCGAGGAGCTGCACGCGCAGCAGCTCGCGGCCATCGGGCAGGCGCTCGACGTAGATGTTGGAGCAGTGAATGGCCCCGGTGTAGGCTCCGGTATCGACCTTGGCTTCTACCCCCTGGATGTTGAACTGCGGAAAATCCACCAGCTCACGGCGGCCCACTACTCGCTTCGGAACACGCGGCTTTTTCATCGGGGGCAAGATAGGGAAGGGGAACGTGTGAGAAGATAGAACGGTAAGTTTTATGTTTCGACGGTAGGTCCCATCTATCATTCTGAGCATGCCGCGCCTATAGCTGCCGCAGTGGGCATTCCTCCCCCACCCCGCTATGCTTGCCTACACTGTGGCAAAGCCCTCTACCGCACCAGTGGTAAAGGGCTTTGGACGTTGACTGGCGGGTGTCGCGCAGATGTCTTTCACAAGTGTGCCCCAAAGGCCGGATGCCCGCTACTACGGCGGCAACGCACCGGTTCAATTTCCCACTAGCCTTTGTAGCTGATGCGATATACGGCGTCGTTCTGGTCGTCGGAGAGCAGCAGGGAGCCGTCGGGCAGTTGCAGCAGGCACACGGGCCTGCCCCAGCTTTTCTGGCCCTGCAGCCAGCCTTCGGCGAAGGTTTCGTAGCTGGTCGCCTGCTTGCCGCTGGCATCGAGCTTCACGAGCGAGATGCGGTAGCCAATTTTGCTGCTCCGGTTCCAGGAGCCGTGCTCGGGAATAAAAATCTGGTTGCGGTACTGAGCCGGAAACTGCTTGCCGGTGTAGAACTTCATGCCCAGCGCCGCCACATGCGGGCCCAGCTTGCGGGCGGGCTTGGTGTAGGTAGCCGCCGACTTGCCCTGGCTCAGCTCCGGATCGGCTACATCGCCGGCAAAAAAGTAGGGAAAGCCAAAGTGCAGGCCCGGGGTAGCGGCGCGATTCAGCTCATCGGAAGGCGTGTTGTCGCCGAGCTGGTCGCGGCCGTTGTCGGTAAACCACATGGCTTTATCCACGGGGCTCCAGTCGAAGCCCACGGTGTTGCGCACGCCTTTGGCCACGGTTTCAAAAGCCGAGCCGTCGGCGTTCATGCGGTTGATGGTGCCAAAAACCGGTTCTTCCGGCTCACAGGAGTTGCAGGGGGCGCCCACCGGAATGTAGAGCTTGCCATCGGGGCCAAAGGCAATATAGCGGTAGCCGTGCCAGTCCTTGTTGGGCAGTTGGTTGTATACCACTGCCGGCTTGGGCTTCTGCTTCAAGGTTTTGGCAATGTTGTCGTAGCGCACTATCCGGTTGATTTCGGCTACGTAGAGAGCTCCGTTGCGCACGGCCACGCCGTTGGGGGCGTTCAGGCCGGTAGCAATAGTGACGACCTCATCGGCGCGGCCGTCTTTGTTGCGGTCGGGCAGGGCGTATACTTTGTCGTCTTTGGTGCCCACGTACACGGTGCCATCGGGGCCCACGGCCAGCTCCCGGGCGCTTTTCACACCCTGCGCGAAGTAACTGATGGTGAAGCCCGCCGGCAGCTTAATCTTGCTCAGATTGGCATCGGCGGCGGCAGTCGGACGGTCGGGGCTGGAAGCCAGGGCCAGCGGAGCCAGCAGCACAAGAGGAAGTAGTCGGCGCGTTGTCATACTGCCTCAAACCGTCAGCTTCGTCCGAAGGTTGCGCCTGGCGTGGTGCTTGTGAATTGTTGCCTATCTGGGGGACCAGCCTATACTTCGCCTGTAGCCTCACCACAACTGCTAAAAGAAACCCGGCGCGGCTCAAGTATCGGACGCGGCAGTTCGTCTGTCCAGTCAACATCGCCACATAACGCTACGCTCGTTTCCGGCTTTCCTGAAACGTGCCTCTTGTCTAGTTCTATCAGTCATTGGACCGACTGCGGGTCCCCGTCTCTACTTCACTCCTCCGTATGCGCACCCCCCTGAGAATTCTTGTTCGCCTGGCCGTCAGTCTCACTGCCTTGTTGCTGGTAGCGGGGGTGGCCTTCGCCAATCTGAGTCCGGAACTGGGCGGCAAGCCGACCAAGGCGCAACGGCGGGCCTACGCCCAGTCGGGCCATTACCAGGATGGGGAGTTTCGGAACCTGGTGCCCACAGCCCTGATGACCGGTGGCAGCAGCACCCTTTGCATGCTCTGGCGCTTTCTGTTCGATAAAGATCCGCTGGCCACGCCCGCCGCGCCCCTGCCCATGCAGGTGCTCGATTCGCTCAGCATTACCCGCAAAACCACCGACCTGGTGCGTGTGACGTGGTTTGGCCACTCGGCCAGCCTGGTAGAAATAGCCGGCCAGAACATCCTGCTGGACCCGATGCTGAGCGTGGAAATGGGGCCGATTCCGTGGCTGACGCCCAACCGCTACAACCCCCGGCTGGCCATTACGGCCGAACAGCTGCCGCCCATCGACGCGGTCCTGATTTCGCACGACCACTACGACCACCTCGACTACCAGACCATTCGCCGCCTGAAGGAGAAAGTGCGCCATTTCTACGTGCCGCTGGGCGTGGGGGCCCACCTGCTGACCTGGGGAGTGGCTCCGGCCCGCGTCACGGAACTGGATTGGAACGACTCCGTGCAGCTGCCGGGCCTAACCATCGTCAGCACCCCCGCCCGGCACTTTTCCGGGCGGGGCCTCACCAACCGCAATTCCACGTCCTGGAGCTCCTGGGTACTCAAGTCGGCTACCAAGCGCATTTTCTATAGCGGCGACGGAGGCTACGGCCCCCACTTTCGCGCCATCGGGCAGCAGCACGGCCCCTTCGATCTGGCCCTGATGGAGTGCGGGCAGTATGACGCGCAATGGGCCGAGATTCATATGCTGCCCGAGCAAACCGTGCAGGCCACGCTCGACGTGCGAGCCCAGGTATTGCTGCCCGTGCACTGGAGCGCCTTCACGGAGGCCAACCACGCCTGGAATGACCCCGTCCGGCGAGCCACGGCGGAGGCGGCGCGCCTACGGCTGGCCATCACCACGCCTCAGCTCGGCCAGCCTGTGACATTGGGTACCGGCCCGCTGCCGCAATCGTTGTGGTGGCAATAAGAGTGCATTAGCCCAAGGGCCGTTACGCCTGAGATATGGCGAAGTACTTATACGCATCGCGAAGCGCTTTGCGAGCCCGATGTAGAGACGCATACTTGCGTCTCGTCGTTGAACAGCTTGCGGGGGTAGTATCCAGACGGTTTCGTTCAACGACGAGACGCAAGTATGCGTCTCTACATCCGCCTGATTTTCGCAAGCCACTTCGCGACGCGTATAACACGCTCAGCGGCCTTCTCTGTCGCGCACCAGCCGCTCGTATTCGCGCTCCGAAAGCTGACTGCGGCCAAACAGGCCATAGGTGCCTATGCCATTCATGAACACGCCCAAGCCCCAGAACACCGTCGACCATACCGGCCATGGTATATGGTTGGTATGGCGGTCGGTGAGGAACCAGATAATCCAGAGCATGCTGTTCACGACGATGTAGGTGAACAGGTGGGATTTAAATTTGGCGCGGGCCTTGGCCATGCGCCAGAGTTGTGGGTCGCGGTTGGTAGCTTCCATGAGTACAAAGGGTGTTGAGAGTAGCAATGGTTGAAGCTACCAGAAGCCTCTGTATTTACAAATTTGAATATTACCAGGCCGCCGCCTTTCCGGCTGAAGTGTTGAATAAGACCGATAAAGCGCGAACAGCCCCGATGCGGTACGAGCACAAGTTGAGGACAAAGCTGCCGCGACTGTACCACTACCCACGTAGCAAGGCGCGTTCTTACCAGCGCACTTCTTCCGGGTGGCGGCGCAGGTAAGCGGCTACATCGTGCAGCAGCCCGGCGTGGCCGGCTTCCAGCAGCACCGTGTGGCTGTTGTGGAGCGAAGCGCTGAATTCCCGCAGGCCCGCGTGCGGAATCACCCGGTCATACTTGCCCAGAAAGAAGGTGACGGGCGTCGGGTGGCGGTTGAGGGCGGCCGCCAGCCGCTTCGGATCGAATATGAGGTGGCGGAAGCCGACCCAGCTGCGGTACACGCGCAGGCGCTTTTCGCGGCTATCGAGCTGCCACTGCGCAAACCGCACCAGCCCCGAATCGACGAGGCGGCGCTGGGCCAGCACATCGATAAACCGCAGCAGACGCTGGGGGCGCAGCACGGCCCGGCCCAGCACGCCCCGCATCCAGGGCGGGTAGGTGGCCAGCGAGTACCAGAACTGGGTGCGGATGCCGTCGGGCGCAATCAGCCACACTTTTTCGACCCGCTCCGGAAACTGCTCGACGGCCGTCAGCGCGAATTTGGCCCCCATACTAAAGGCCAGCAAGCCAAAACGCTCTATTCTCTGCTCCGCTAAAAACTGCGTCAGCAACGCTCCCAGCCGTGCTTTGTGCAAGGGTGCATCGGCTTTGGCCAGCTTACTGCTGCCGTGATAAAACAGGTCGAACGCGTAGAGCGTTACGTCGGGGCCCAGCACAGCGGCCATGCCGCGCCAGTGGCTTTCGGCCTGGCCGTAGCCATGAAAAGCCAGCACCGCGCGCGGCCCCGTGCCGTAAGCCCGAAAATGCAGCTGGGTTTTCATGGCGATGAGCAGCAACAGAAAAGAAACGCCCTATAGCCGCGCCACGCCGCCCGAAACGATGAATTTCATGACGTCGCTGCTGGGCAGGTCGAGGTAGGTTACGTTATCGGAGGGCACCAGGACGAGCTCCCCGGAGAAATTATAGGAGTGCGGAAAGTACACGGCCATCAGCGTCTCCCGATGAATGGCCGTCATGCTGGTTTGGGTCACGAAACCCATTTTGTAGCACTGCGTGGCCTTGTTCATCAGCACCAACACCGGCTGATTGAACTTCTGGTTGTCGCCCACAAAGGCATCGAACAGGTCGCGCAGGCTGGAATAGATGATGCTGACCAGCGGGGTGCGGTGCAAAATTCGCTCGGCCAGCACCAGAAAGGGCCGCACCATGAAGGATTTGGCAATGAAGCCGATGGCCGTAACCAAACCGATAATAATAATCAGCCCCAAGCCCGGGATATGGTGCCCGTACAGCTCCAGGTCGAAGGTATGATCGAGCCAGTTGAAGATGGCAAACAGAATGTAAACCGTCAGACTAATAGGTGCGACGACCAAAAACCCGTTCAGGAAGTAGTTGAAAAACCTGCTCATAGCGCGAAAAAGGCAAAAAAATACCCGGCCACAACCGGCCGGGCAAGTAACGAAGTTTGGCAGTAGAAAATCAGAGTTTTTACCTCTGGCAGCATCCTATACCGGCAGCATCTCTCCCATCTGCTCCACCCGGTCGGCCACGCGCTGCATGAGCCACATGGGCGTGCTGGTAGCTCCACAAATTCCGACGCTGGCCGCGCCCTGCAGCCAGGTTTCGTCCAGCTCCTGCTCATTTTCGATGAAATAGCTGCGCGGGTTGGTCTGATGCACGACGCTGAACAGCGCTTTGCCATTCGAGCTTTTCCGCCCGCTCACGAACAGCACTACATCATACTCGAGGGCAAACTTACGCAGGGCGGGCTCCCGGTTGCTGACCTGTCGGCAAATGCTGTCGTTGGCATCGAACGACTCCAGGCGCCCCCCGGCGGCGGCAATGCGCTGCTCGATGAGCTGCTTCATGTGGTAGAAGCCGGCGGTACTTTTGGTGGTCTGGCTGAACAGCGTAACGGGCCGGGTGAAATCCACCTGGTCCAGGTCGGCTTCGGTCATCACAATAATGGAGCGGTTGCCGGTTTGGCCATTAAGGCCGGTCACCTCGGCGTGGCCAGGCTGCCCGTAGATAATAATCTGGCCGTTCTGGCGGGTGGTGCTGTCGAAAGCGTGCTTCACGCGGTTTTGCAGCTTGAGCACCACCGGGCACGAGGCATCAATCAACTCCAGATTGTTGCGCAGGGCCAGCGCGTAGGTTTCCGGCGGCTCGCCATGCGCCCTGATCAGCACCTTGCAGTCGTGCAGCTCCTGGAGCTGCTCCCGGTCGATGATGCGCAGGCCGCGCTGGTGCAGACGCTCCACTTCCATGCGGTTGTGCACAATATCGCCCAGGCAATAGAGCATCGACTCGTTGGCCAGCTCGTCCTCCGCCATCTGAATAGCGAATTCGACCCCGAAACAATACCCCGAATTTTTATCTATCGTGACGTTCATGACTCTCTCTCTCTCTCTCTCAGTAGCAAACACCCGGCGCACGCAGCAAGTTTCGCGCCCCAATTCTTAGAGACCAGCGCTGCCGCCTTTGCGTTCCTCGCCGCCCGTAATGGCCAGCACCGTGCGGGCAAAAAGCATGGCTGATACCCGCTCCAGCACGAAATCGACCTGCTCGTCAATCATCATGTGGGTGGTGTCGAGCAGCACGGCATCGGCGGCGCGGCGCAGCGGGCTTTCGGTGCGGGTCGAGTCCATATGGTCGCGCTTGCGCAGGTTTTCCACGATTTCGGCCAGCGGTACGTGCTCGTTTTTCAGCGCCAGCTCTTCCTGCCGCCGCTGAGCGCGGGTTTCCACATCGGCCGTCATAAAAATCTTGACCTCGGCATCGGGAAAAACGGTAGTGCCGATGTCGCGGCCATCCATTACTACCCCGCGCTTGCGGCCCATACGCTGCTGCTGGGCTACCAGCGTGTGGCGCACGGCCGGTATCACCGATACCTCGCTCACGGAGTTGGAAATGCGCATCTGCCGGATTTCGTCCTCCCGAATCACACCGTCGAGACACAGCTCATTGCGGCCGGTTTTGCGGTTGCGCTTGAAGGCAATATGAATGTCGTGCAGGGCCTGCTCCACGCGGGGCAGGTCATCGAAGGCAATGTCGCGCTCCAGTAGGTAGAGCGTCATGGCCCGGTACATGGCCCCGGTGTCGATGTAGGCATAGCCCAGCTCGGCCGCCACGGCTTTGGCCGTAGTGCTTTTGCCGCACGAAGAGTACCCGTCGATGGCAATGACGATTTTTCTCATGGCAAAGTCGGTGGGCTGAGGGCTGGAGGAAGTCACTAGATCCAATTTTTACGCCGGGGCTCGGAAGCCAATCGGTCGGGAATGCTCGCAAAGAAGTCAGCAACGGACTCGGTCAGGCCATGCGCCAGCTGCTGCGAAATGCGGAAGAAAGGATTGAAAAAATGCGTGCCGGCAATACCCACGCCGGTGGTTTTGTCGGGCCCCACGGCCCATTCGCCCTGGTAAGTAGCCACCAGGCACTGGCCCAGGAAACAACCCAGGGCCGAAATTACACCTTCCCGGTCGGCTTCCCCAATAGCGGGGCGCTGCGCTTCAATCAGCGTGGCCAACCGCTGCACGGCCGCCGCGTCGAAGGCATTGACCTGCAGCTGCTGACGGACGGCTTCGGCAGCGGCCTGCAGGGAAGCAATAGGAGATTCGGGCATGAATAAAAAGTTAGGGACGCGGCCGGGAGGCCGTCTGGAGAAATTGGGTGGTCCGAAAATCGGCGTACCGCGTGAGCAGGCGCGGCAGCTGCCACCGTCCCACGCGCTTGGCCCGCAGCTCGGCCACCAGGGTTGGGTCGTCGGCCAGCATCTTCAGCAGCAGCTGCTGCAGCACTGCTTTTTGCTTGGGCACGAGAATCCAGCCGTCGGCATTCTGCCGGATAAACAGCTTGTGCGGCTTCAGGAAGACACTGAGCAAAGAAGTAACCGGGTCGGTGACGTCGACCAGCTGCACGCCGGCACCACGGAACAGCTGCTGGCCAAAAGCCGTGCGCTGGTTGCCCAGCTTGCCGGGCGCGACGCCCGCTACCGTTACAATCGTATCAGAATTGCTGAGCACGAAGGCCGTCATGTCCTCGGGTGAGAAAGCCCGGTAGTAGTTTCCGCTGTCGTTGAGGTACACCCGGTCGGGGAGCCAGCCGGCTATTTGCACCGGGTGCCAGGCTCCATCGAGCCCCCGAAACGTACCGGGCCGGCCGCCCGGCTCGTAGCGTAGCGTGGGGTTGCGGGTGCGCTCGTCGTAGGTGCCAGGCGGAATAAAAGCCGCGTGCGGCCGACGCTGGGCCTGCCCCACTACCGACCCGCCCAGCAGCAGCGCGCTATACACCAGAAGCACTTTCACGGAATCGGGAGAATAGAAGGTTATAGATCGGTTGGAGCGGCGGAGCGGGCTGCCACTTAATGACTATCGCAGGGACACGGCGCAGTGCCGGATTTGGCTTTGCGCTTGTAGGAAGCCGTTTTTTTCTGCTGTACGGTGCGGCGGGTGCAGCCCATAGAAGCAAGGCCAGTCCCCAATATCAGGAGCGCTAACAGCAAAGTCACAATCTTTCTCACTGGCACGGATTTTCGGCAAATATACGGTTCTTTACCCGTTCGCATTTGCGCGCACCCAACTTTCGCCCTCCTTTCCTGCTCGCCTATGCCCGCCGATTTCAGCCTGCGCGCCAACGTTATCAACCTGTTTTCGAATACGATACTGCCGGGCACGATTCACGTGGCCACCGGCCGAATCCGCGCTATCGACCTCGATTCGGCCGCCACTCCCGACCCCGCGCTACCCTACGCGCTGCCCGGCTTCGTCGATGCCCACGTCCATATCGAAAGCTCGCTGCTGGTGCCCGCCGAGTTTGCCCGGCTGGCCGTGACACACGGCACCGTAGCCACCGTGTCCGACCCCCACGAAATCGGCAACGTGCTGGGCGTGGCCGGCGTGGAGTATATGCTGGCCAGTGCCCGCTCAGTGCCGTTTAAGTTCTGCTTTGGTGCCCCTTCGTGCGTGCCGGCCACGCCTTTTGAAACCGCCGGGGCCGAAATAACGGCCGCCGACATTGAGCAGCTCTTCCAATACCCTGAAATCGGCTACCTGGCCGAAATGATGAACTGGCCCGGCGTGCTGCACCGCGACGCGGCGGTGATGGAGAAAATAGCCCTGGCGCAGCGCTATGACCGCCCCGTGGATGGCCACGCCCCCGGCTTGCGCGGTGCCGATGCCCGGCAGTATGCCACGGCAGGCATCAGCACCGACCACGAGTGCTTCACGGCCGCAGAAGCCCTCGACAAGCTGGCCGTGGGCATGAAAATTCTGATCCGGGAAGGCTCGGCAGCCCGCAACTTCGACGCCCTTATCGAGCTGCTGCCCGAGCATTTCGAGAACCTGATGTTCTGCTCCGACGACAAGCACCCCGACACGCTCGTGCTGGGCCACATCAACCAGCTGGTGCAGCGCGCCGTGGCCCAAGGCCAGGATGTGCTGAAGGTGCTGCGCGTGGCGTGCCTCAATCCGGTGCTGCACTACCGGCTGCCCGTGGGCCTGCTCCGCGCCGGCGACCCCGCCGACTTTATCGTGGTCGATGACTTGCGGGATTTTCGGGTCCGGCAGACATACCTGGACGGAGGACTGGTGGCCGAAAACGGCGAAACCCGGATTCCGTCGGTGCCCTGCCCGGTTGTCAACAACTTCCACGCCCAGCCCGTGCAGACCGCCGACTTTGCGCTCAAAGCCCCCGCCGCTACGGCCACCGTGCGCGTCATCGAGTGCTTCGACGGCCAGCTTATCACCGCTCGCCACGATATGCCCGCCCGCGTCGAAAACGGCCTGGTAGTGCCGGATGTGGAGAAAGATGTGCTGAAGCTGACGGTCGTGAACCGCTACCAGCCTGCCGCGCCGGCGGTATCGTTTATCACCGGGTTTGGCCTGAAGCACGGCGCGCTGGCCTCCAGCGTCGGCCACGACTCGCACAACATCACGGCCGTAGGCTGCGACGATGCCAGCCTGGCCC
The DNA here is from genome assembly GCF_004745955.1 of Hymenobacter elongatus. Lineage (GTDB taxonomy): Bacteria > Bacteroidota > Bacteroidia > Cytophagales > Hymenobacteraceae > Hymenobacter > Hymenobacter elongatus. The sequence goes on from NZ_SRLD01000037.1 coordinate 32,774, forward strand.
GCGCCATCAATCTGGTAATTGCCGCCAAAGGCGGCCTGGCAGCCGTGGGCCCCAATGGAGAAGAGCTGCTTCTACCGCTGCCCGTGGCCGGCCTCATGTCCGACCAAAGTGGGCACCACGTGGCCGAAGCCTACGCGGCCGTCGATGCGCTGTCCAAGCGTCTGGGCAGCCCGCTTGGCGCGCCTTTCATGACGCTCTCGTTTATGGCCTTGCTGGTCATTCCCAGCCTGAAGCTCAGCGACCAAGGCTTGTTCGACGGAGAAGCCTTCCGGTTTGTGGACGCGGTAGTCTAGAGCAACTAGCAGCCAACAGAACGTCGTGTCTCACTCTGTTCTACATGAAGTTAACACTAATCACAAAAAAAGGCCGCTGCAAGTACTTGCAGCGGCCTTTCTATTGCTAAGTAGTTCCGGTTAATTTGTCACAAACCGCTTTTCCAGGAGCTTGCGCATTTTCTCTTCGGTCAGGGGTTTGGCCAAGTATTCCACGTCCTTGAACTTGGCTACCCGGGCCGTGTCGGCTGAGTGCATAGAAGTCGTCAGCACGGCCATAACGGTTTTGTCCCGCACCTCATCGGGCAGCTGGCTGTACTGCTCCAGAAATTCGAAGCCGTCCATACCGGGCATTTTCAAATCCACGAAAACCAACTGCGGCGTATCCAGCTCCATAGAGCCGGCCCCGTCTGGCCCATTGCCCCAGAGAAAATCGTAGGCCTGCTCGGCCCGCGAAAAGGTATAGACCCGTTCGGCTACGTCGAGGCGGCTCAGCAGGCGGTTGTTCAGGAAGCTGGTCGTTTCGTTATCATCGACGAGCACAACATTGCGCAGTTTCTTCGGCATGGCTATCGTTCGTTGAAAGCGTAAGCCCTGCCTACCGCAAACAGGGATAATAGGTTACAACCACCCTTGCTCGCGCATCCAGTCGTCGTTGTAAATTTTGCCGAGGTAGCGCGTGCCATGATCCGGCAGGATAATAACCATTACGTCTTCCTCTTTCAGGTGTTCTTTGGCGTATTCGAGGGCACCATGTACCGCCGAACCACACGACCAACCCACGAACAGGCCTTCTTCTTTGGCCAGCCGCCGCGTCATTAGGGCGGCGTCCTGGTCGGTGACTTTGATGAATAAATCGATCAAGTCAAAGTTAACATTTTTAGGAAGAATATCCTCTCCAATGCCTTCGGTCTTGTAGGAGTAAATCTCGTTTTCGTCGAAAATACCCGTCTCCTTATACTTCTTGAACACCGAGCCATACGTGTCGAGACCCACGCTGACTACGGCCGGGTTTTGCTCTTTCAGGTATTGGGCTGTGCCGCAGATCGTGCCACCGGTGCCGACGCCGCAGGCTAGGTGCGTGATGGTGCCTTCCGTCTGCTTCCACAGCTCGGGGCCGGTGCCTTCGTAGTGCGCCGCCGTGTTCGACATGTTGTCGTACTGGTTGGGATAGTAGGAGTTCGGCGTTTCCTGGCTGAGCCGGCGGGCCACGGAATAGTACGAGCGAGGGTCTTCGGGAGCTACGTCGACGGGGCAAACAACCACCTGGGCCCCCACGGCGCGCAGAATATCCTGCTTCTCCTTGCTTTGCTTGTCGCTCATCACGAAGATGCACTGGTAACCTTTGGAAATGGCGGCCAAAGCCAGACCCATGCCAGTGTTGCCACTAGTGCCTTCGATGATAGTGCCGCCCGGCTTCAGCAAGCCCGCTTTTTCGGCATCTTCAATCATGCGCACGGCCATACGGTCTTTCACCGAGTTGCCGGGGTTAAAGTATTCCACCTTGGCCAGCACGGTGCCCTTGATGCCATCGGCGACCTTATTGAGCTTTACCAGCGGCGTGTTGCCGATGGCCTCAATGATATTATTGAAGTACATGCGTAAGAGGTATGCGGTATGAGTGAGAGAGGACCGCAAAGGTACGGATTTCGGGTGGGAGACCCTCGTCTGTATCCAGCATTACTGCCTGGCATCCTACCGCTGGCGTACGCCTCGCGGAAAGCGTTGCGGCATGCACAGGCAACGTCTCGCTGCCGCACAAATGCCTTGTGCGATGTGGAAAACAGGAATTTGTGCGAGTACCCCGGCTGAATTCGGTAGCCAAAAAAGCCTGTTCACGCCACTGCACCGCGCTCAGAATGGCAGAGTAGTGCCCACCTTGCCCGCGCCCCAAATAAAGGCTACTTTTGCACACCGGTAGCCGAGCGGGGCCGCTGGTACCCACCCCCAAACCGAAATTATCCTCTAACACTTCTCCGAATGAGCGTTCTGGTCAACAAGGATTCCAAAGTGATTGTGCAGGGTTTTACGGGCTCCGAAGGCTCGTTTCACGCCCAGCAGATGATTGAATATGGCACCAACGTGGTTGGCGGCGTAACGCCCGGCAAGGGCGGCAGCACCCACCTCGACCGGCCCGTGTTCAACACCGTAGCTGAAGCCGTCGAGAAGGCCGGTGCCAACACCAGCATCATCTTCGTGCCCCCGGCTTTCGCCGCCGATGCTATTATGGAAGCCGCTGACGCAGGCATCAAGGTTATCGTGACCATCACCGAAGGCATTCCGACCAAGGATATGATTGCGGTAAAGGAATATCTGAAGGGCCGCGAGGGTCTACGCATGATCGGGCCGAACTGCCCCGGCGTAATGACCGCCGGCGAGTGCAAAGTGGGCATCATGCCCGGCTTCATCTTCACCAAAGGCCGCGTGGGCATCGTATCCAAGTCGGGCACGCTGACCTACGAAGCGGTGGATCAGCTCACCAAAGCCGGCCTGGGCCAGACCACGGCCATCGGCATCGGCGGCGACCCCATCATCGGCACGACCACCAAAGAAGCGGTGGAGATGCTGATGAACGACCCCGAAACCGAAGGCATCGTGATGATCGGTGAAATCGGTGGCGGCATGGAAGCCGAAGCGGCCCGTTGGATCAAGGAAACCGGCAACAAGAAACCCGTGGTAGGCTTCATTGCCGGCCAAACGGCGCCTCCCGGCCGCCGCATGGGCCACGCGGGTGCCATCGTCGGCGGAGCCGATGATACGGCTGCGGCTAAAATGGCCATCATGCGCGAGTGCGGCATCCACGTGGTGGATTCGCCCGCCGAAATCGGCGACACCATGCTGCGCGTACTGGGCGGGAAGTAATTTCCGGCTCATTACTACTATATAGAAAAGGCCCCGGCGCGAGTCGGGGCTTTTTTATGGCCGTTTTTTGGCGTTGGGTCTGTTTGGCCGGCTGGCAGCCTTCGCCGACGAAAAAGGATATTCACCCTATATTTAAGCACACGTCTCTGGAGTTTATCGATATCTTTATCAGACACCAGCCTCAGCCACTACACCTGCTGCCTATATGAGAAACTGCTACTCCATTCTTAGTACCCTACTGTTGCTGCTAGCCACCTTGCGGGCCGCTGGGCAGGGCACACCCGGCCTCTCGGTTTCGTCTGCTCCGCCGCTGCCCTTTGCCACCGTGCTTAGCACACCTTCCAATGCCGGCAACCTGGTCGTGAGCGGGTTCAATCTAACGGATAATATTACCGTTTCGGCCCCGAGCGGCTTCGAAGTGGCCCTGGCGGCCACGGCCACCTACGCGGCCTCGCAAACGCTGGCCCGCCAATCGAATGGGCTGGTAAACAACGCTCCGGTGCTAATTCGCCTGACTGGTGCGGCCGTGGGTACGTTCAGCGGCAACGTTAGCATCAGCAGCCCCAACGCGGCTACGCTCAGCGTAGCGGTAACGGGACTGGTAGCAGCGGCAGCCAATCCGGCCGCTACCCTTACGGGTATCTCGCCCAGTACGGGCATGCCCGGCACTATGCTGGTTAACTTTTACGGCCGCAACTTTGTGCCAGGGGCAACGGCAAGCATCTACAACGGCCCATTCGTTGTGGGGCCGACCACTTTCGTGTCGTCCGGTCACCTCACGGCCATGGTTACCATCTTTGGAGTACCTTCCCCTGTCACGGGTTACGGCAGCGTGGGCAACCCACCTCCCGGCGGCGGGGGCACTACGCCCCCCGGTACGGTGCTGTTTACGGCAGTACCCGGTCCGCCCACTATTACCAGCTTTTCCCCGGCTTTGGGGCTGCCTGGCACGCTGGTAACTATCAATGGCATCGGCTTTCTGCAGTACTATAACAACACCGTCCTGTTTAATGGTGTGCTGGCGCCCCTGTACGGCACCCCTTCCAGCGGGCAGCTTACCGTACGCGTACCGGCCGGGGCCACCACGGGGCCCATCACCGTAACTACCGTTGGTGGCACCGCTACCAGCGCTACCTCTTTCGTGGTGCCACCCGTTTTTTTCGAAGATTTTGAAGCCGGTGCTAAAAACAGCTATACCCCGGCCTCGGTCCAGCTGTTCACGACCGGCTGGACGTTCGCCGAAGCGCTGATTGGCACTACGGCCAACGCCGACAAATTCAACGGCACCAAGTCGGCGCGGCTGCGCGGCGGCGGGTTCCTGGAAATGGACACCGACAAACCCAACGGTGCCGGTGTTGTGACGGTCAGCGCGGCTATGTATGGCACTGAAACAGGCGTCTCGTTCCGGCCGGAGATTTCCACCGATGGCGGCATTACCTACACGAGCCTGCTGGGCCCTGCTGCGGCCCCGGTGCTTACCGGCACGCTCACCCAGTATTCGTTTACGGCCAACCGCAGCGGCACCGTGCGCCTGCGCTTCAGCAGCACCAACGTCAACGCCGCCACCAACCCACGCATCAGCCTGGACGATATCGGCATCACCGACTTCGGCACGCCTACTGCGGCAGCCCCGGGTCGGGCGTTGCCGGCCCTGCAAGCGTATCCGAACCCGGCCCACGACTATGTGCTGGTTGAGACCGGTACCCGCGAGCCGGTAACGGTAGCCCTTTTCGATAGGCTGGGGCGCGAAGTGCTGCCGACTCATTTCCTGCCGGCTACGCAGCGCGTCAGCTTGCCCGCTACGCTGCCCGCCGGCCTGTATCTGCTACAGGTGCGGAGCCGCAGCGGTCAGCGCACGGTTCGGCTGGTCAAGGAATAGGTGCTTCAGCCCGTATACTTAGCCGCACTCTCTTGGCTGAGCACCGAAAAGGCCTTCCTCTACACAGGAAGGCCTTTTTCGTGGCACCTACCGACGGCCCTCCTGCCCGCCCAGGTTCACCACTATTCCTAGCTGAAACACCGAGTTGGCGGCCTTTAAATACCGGCGGCTACGCAGGCCGAAGTTGCTACCGCTTATCATCTGGAACTGGATGGGGCCCAGCACGCTGATGCGGGTGAAGCTGATGGGCTCCAGAAAGATATTATCCTCCATTGCCTGGGGCTTGCCATCGATGGTGAAGTCGTGGAGCTGCACGTAGCTGGCGCGCAGGGCCATGCCATAGGATACAGGAAAGTCGCGGCCGAACAGGTGCCAGGTTTTGCTTTCCTTCTTGCTGAAATTGGCCTGCAGGTAATACTTCTGCAGGTTGCCTTCCAACGTGGTGGTGGTGGTGCCTTCGCCGCGCTCGGTGCGCTTGCCGTGGCCGGCGCCGTAGCCGCCGTAGAATTCCAGCACCCGCTGGTCGCGCATGCGGGTAAAGTAGCCCAGGCCCAGCTCGCCAAAATCGTGCTCTTCGTACTTGCGGTCAGTTTTCTTGCCGAAAAACGACTGCTTCTTGTCGGAGCGCAGGAACGAGGCGCTGCCCTGCACCCCGATATGGTCGCCGAGGGCGTAGGCACCCTGCAGAGCCGTGTTCTGGCTGAAATTGGTGTGCAGCCCCCCGCTGAACTCGCCTTTCTGCGTGAGCAGCGGAGCCTGGGGCGGCGGCGGAAAATACAGCGATGAGCAGCCACTGACGGTAATCAGGACACTGAAAAGAACGAGCCGAAGTAAAACCGTTGTAGCCACAAGACAGGCGAAGTGATGGAAATAAAAACCGCAGAAAGCCCTTGCAATAGGCAGCTACCACGGTTGTCGGCTCGTATAGCCATTGTCCGTAAGCTCGACTGCCCGCCCCGCCAGGAGGCCGTAGCCGGCTATTCTTCGCCAATTTCTGCTTTTTATGCCTACTTCGTACGATGTTCTCATTATTGGCTCCGGCCAGGCCGGCAACCCATTGGCTACGGCCCTGGCCGACGCGGGCCGAAAAGTGGTGCTGGTGGAGGAAAACCACTTGGGCGGCTCCTGCATCAATTATGGCTGCTCGCCGACCAAAGCCCTGCTGGCTGCCGCCGAGCGGGCCCACCAGCTGCGCACCGCCGCCGAGTATGGCATCAAAAGCGTGGAGCCGGACCTTGACTTTGCGGCGGTAATAGCCCGCAAGGATGCCATCATCAAACGCTCGCGCGAAGGCGTGCGCCGCAATCTGCAGCAGGAACACCCCGGTATCACGGTGCTGCACGGGCACGCGACTTTCACGGGGCCGCACACGGTGCAGGTGGGGCTGCCCGGCGGCAAGATGCAGGAAATCAAGGCCCCGCTGATTTTTATCAACACCGGTACGCGGGCGGCGCTGCCGGACCTGGAAGGCCTGGCCGAAGTGCCCTACCTGACGACCACCGGCTTGCTCGACCTACAGGAGCTGCCCGAGCACTTGCTGATTTTGGGTGGTGGCTACATCGGGCTGGAGTTTGGGCAGATGTTTCGCCGCTTCGGCAGCCGGGTAACCATCGTGGAGTCGGGGGCGAACCTGCTGGAGCGGGAAGACGACGACGTGTGCGCCGGCATGCGCGAAATCCTGGAAGCCGATGGCATCGAGCTAGTGCTGGGAGCCGAGGCGAGGCGCGTGTCGCAGAACGAGGAAGGAGTTATTACGCTCTCCGCCCACACCCGAACCGGCGAAAGGCGGCTGCGCGGCACGCATTTGCTGGTAGCCACGGGCCGGACGCCCAACTCGGATACGCTGGGACTGGAAACGACGGGCGTGAAAACCGACGAGAAAGGCTATATCCAGGTAAATAGCAGCCTGCAAACCGCTGTGCGCGGCGTGTATGCCTTGGGTGACATCCACGGCGGGCCGCAGTTCACCCACATCAGCTACGACGACTACCGGGTGGTGCGCGACGCCATTGTGCATGGCAAGCGGCGCTCGGCTAAGCAGCGGCCCCTGCCCTACACGGTATTCACCGAGCCCCAGCTCGGCCGCATCGGTCTTTCCGAAGACCAGGCCCGGGAACAGGGCATTGCCTACCGGGTAGCAACTATGCCGGTGCGAACCATCGGCAGGGCCCGCGAAACGGGCCGCACCACGGGCTTCTGGAAAGTACTGGTCGATAAGCAGGACCGAATTCTGGGGGCGGCCATCCTGTGCGCTGAAGGCGGCGAAATCATGACGATGTTTCAACTGGCCATGATGGGCCGGCTCACCTATCCGCAGCTGCAGAACATGGTTATTGCCCACCCCACCTGGGCCGAGGGGCTGAACAATGTGTTTGCGAAGCTGGAAAAGCCGGGGGCGGCGTGATGTTTAGCTGTGGATTCTGGCTTTGAGTAGCGCAGTATCAACAAACTATGTACTCTGCCTTTCTCACGCTGTCCGGCATCTGTAAAGAAGTGCCATTAGACAAGACCCCATGGCAACATCGCAATGACCCAGGGCCAGCGGAAAAGCCACTTCGCAGACTGGACGTATTTGGACACGGAACAGCAGACGCGGTGGACGAAGGCGTAGGGCAGTAGCCTGGTCGAGACACTTCAGACCCACCGCAGGGCTGACGCTGGCGGGCAGGGCCTGGATATACACGGTAGTATTAATACAGTGCGGATTCCCGTACTTGGTAACTTCTCACCAGCCAGCCAACCGGCTAACTTCTTGTCCCGGCTCCCCATGCAAACCCGTGCCAGTCAACCTGACAAAACCAGCATTCGAGCTTCCGCTCCTAAAAGCAGTCCTCAGTCGGCGCGGACGCTAACCAACAACCGGCCTGAAGCAGTGGAGCAAGGATTACTCCAGGCCCGCATCAATGCCAGCGCCCGCATTAGCCGGCAAGGAGCGCAGCAGCAGAAAATCGACGGCCGCCAGCCGCTTCAGCGCAAAAGTCAGCACGTGAGCGGCTGTGGCTGTGGCTCCTGCGGGCAGCAGGTAGCCCAACGCAAAGACGACACCACCTCTGCTACAGGCCTAGTAATGACGGCAGCGGCTCGGCGCGAAAACAGACCGGCCGCACAGGGTGGTTTGCCGGAGGCGCTCAAAGCGGGCATCGAAAGTCTCTCCGGGTTGCCCATGGACGACGTGAAGGTGCATTACAACTCGGCGCAACCTGCCCAACTGCAGGCGCTGGCCTACGCACAGGGTACCGATATCCACGTAGGGCCGGGGCAGGAGCAGCACCTGCCGCACGAGGCATGGCACGTGGTGCAGCAGAAGCAGGGCCGCGTACAGCCTACCCGCCAGTTGAAAGGTACTGCCGTGAACGACGACAGCGCTCTGGAACAAGAAGCGGACGTGATGGGAGCCAAGGCCCTGACCGTACAGCGCAAACAACCCCTGGCAGCGGCGGCAGGCACCGCGTCTGCTAGAGCTGTCGTGCAGCGCGCCCAAGCCGACTGCGACTATTCGTATACCAATATTGCCGGCGCTACCATCAACCAGCACAGAGCTGGCATAGCAGTGATGTTGGGCGGCGTGGGGGGCGTCAACCATTCTGAACAATCGGCCTGGGGTCTGGCCCGCGCCGACATACAAGCCAGGCTCACAGCCGGGCAGCGTATCGACGCTACTTTCGCCGTCGACACGGCTATTTGCAACGGCTGCCGGAACTGGTTTGAAACCACCGTGTACGCTAATATGACGACCTGGGCTACTACTGGTGGCACCACGTTCACGCTGACCGTCGACGTAAACGACAAAACTGTGGAGGTGGATGGCGGTAACACCATCTGGACGCCGGAAGTAGCGGACGAGCATACCTTCGACCGCATGCCGGATATGGACAGGGACATGCGCTTCTTGCACGAAAACCGGGATGAGGACGGGGATGTGTGGCCTAGCCGCAATGTGTGGGTGGATGACCAAGTGGCTATTCTGGATGAGTTGGTCGCCACTTATCAGTACAACGGGCTGGATCACGCGGCCATTGAGGCCCGGATGGTGCAGGCCAAGCAAACCACGCTGGCCATGCACAATGGCCGTTTTGGACCCGACGACGAAAACCTTACCCCCGCCGCCTGGCTGGCCGATATTAGTTTCTTCAATATCATCGATTCTTCCCGCTTCCCTATCCACAGCCTACCCGAGGCGGCTACTCAGCCTTTGCAGGTAGCGGCCTGGCTTAATCAGATTGAGCGGGATTTCCACATTCACCTGGGCAGTATACTGGAGGACCATTTCGAGGACTATCCGCTGCAAGAACCGGAGTACGCATACGGCTAAGTAATAGCGCGGCCCGGAGCACGAGTGGCACTGTAGGCCCTCATGAGGCTATGATGCTCATTTTCCCGCGCCAACGATGCGCCTACTAGTGCGTGGTGCAGCGGGTAAGGCGGGATTTGAGAAATGGCAAGAAGCAGACGAGGCTGGGGGTTCGTCGGTTTGTTTTTTTGAAGGAAGGCTTACTATTACTCATTACTGATATGACTCAGAAAGAATTTACCGATTACGTAGTTTCCCACTTGCTTAACCACTTTCCGCAGTTCTTGGATGCGTGTATAAATAAGCCTGATGATATCGTTGCCCCCAACTGGCGCGAGTTTAGCGAAGCGTAACTCGTGACCAGCCATGACGTGGAGGTTGTGCCTCCACTGCCGTAACGCGGCAAGCTGGAACTACACCAGTACACAGCAGCCATATCGTTCAGCCGGATGAGGCACAGCCTCATGCCATAGCTAGGCACGAGTTACGCTGCGCTAAACTCGCGCCAGTTTAACCACACAAAAAGCCCCCGCAACTTCCGTCGCGGGGGCTTTTTGTGTGGTTAAACCAGCGTCCTACTTCGCGTAAGACACGGCGCGCATTTCCCGAATCACGGTAATCTTGATCTGGCCGGGATACTGCATTTCCTTCTCGATTTTCTGCGAGATTTCGTAGCTCAGCTCCTGGGCGCGCTCGTCGGTTACGTTGTCGGCGTTTACCATTACGCGCAGCTCGCGGCCGGCCTGAATGGCGTAGCACTGCAGCACGCCGTCGAAGCCCACGGCGGTTTCTTCGAGCTGCTTGAGGCGCTTGATGTAGCTTTCCATCATCTCGCGGCGGGCGCCGGGGCGGGAGCCGGAAATGGCGTCGCAGGCCTGCACGAGCGGCGAAATCATGGCCGTCATTTCCATTTCGTCGTGGTGAGCGCCAATGGCATTCACCACGTCGGGGTGCTCCTTATACTTCTTGGCCATCTCCATGCCCAGAATGGCGTGGGGCAGCTCGGGCTCCTCGGTGCTTACCTTACCAATGTCGTGGAGCAGGCCGGCGCGCTTGGCTTTCTTCACGTCGAGGCCCAGCTCGGCGGCCATCGTGGCGCAGAGGTTGGCTACTTCGCGGGAGTGCTGGAGCAGGTTCTGCCCGTAGCTGGAGCGGAAGCGCATCCGGCCCACCATCTTGATCAGCTCGGGGTGCAGGCCGTGAATACCGAGGTCGATAATGGTCCGCTCCCCGATTTCCACGATTTCCTCGTCGATATTCTTGCGGGTTTTGGCCACGATTTCCTCGATGCGGGCCGGGTGAATCCGGCCGTCCTTCACCAGCAAATGCAGCGACAGGCGGGCTACTTCGCGGCGCACCGGGTCGAAGCCGGAAATGATGATGGCCTCGGGCGTGTCGTCCACGATGATTTCGACGCCGGTAGCGGCTTCGAGGGCGCGGATGTTGCGGCCTTCGCGGCCGATGATTTTGCCTTTGACGTCGTCCGACTCGATGTTGAAGATGGACACGCAGTTTTCGATGGCGTGCTCGGCGGCGGTGCGCTGAATGGTTTCGAGCACCACTTTCTTGGCGTCCTTGGTCGCCGAGAGCTTGGCCTGGGCCACCACGTCCTTGATGTAGGAGGAAGCCTGGATCTGGGCCTCGTTTTTGAGCGACTCCACCAATTGCTCGCGGGCTTCGGCGGCGGTGAGGCCCGAAATGGTTTCGAGCTGGTGCTGCACCTGGCTGAGCTGAGCGCTGAGTTCCTCGCGGGTGCTCACCAGCTCTTCTTCTACTTCCTCTTCGCGCTGCTGCAGCTTAGCCAGCTGCGTTTCCAGGGTGGCGCGGCGCTTTTCCTCCTGGGTATCGAGCCGCTCGCGCTGCTGCTGGGTGTCGTTCTGGAGCTTTTCGCGCAGGGCATCCATGTCCTGCTCCTTCTTCTGAATCTGCTCGAGCTGGCGCTGAGTAGTTTGCGTGAGCTGCTTGATGCTCTGCTCCTGCTCCACCACGCCTTGGCGGCGCTGGGTCAGCTCGGCGTCGAGTTCCTGCTTCTGGCGCTTGCTATCCTGCTCGAATTCGCTTTTAAGCTGGCGGAATTTGTCTTTCGACTGCTGAATCCGCTCGTCGCGGGTGCGGGTGGCCTGGGCTTCGGCCTCCTGAATGAGCTGCTTGGCGCGGGCTTTGGCGTCGGCTTCATGGTCGAGATTGACCTTGCCGGCCAGCTGGCGCCCGACCACAATGCCGACCCCAAGGGCAAGCACGGCGGCCAGGATGATATACAAAATGTCGGGCATGAGCTATGGTTTTTGGGGGTGGGGAAGAAACCATAACACGGAAAGTATTGCCGACGACGAACGAATGGCGGAGCCGATTGCCCCACCCGATTCGAGTCTGAAACGATGCCAATGCCCGGCGTCTTAGCCGAGCACTACTCCCGAAAGCAGCTCATCGAGGCGCGCGAGGCGTTCGGTGAGGGCCGCATCGGTGCCGTCCTTTTCCTTGCTGACCTTCAGGCCGTCAGCCATGGTGGACAAGGCAATCATGGCCAGCAGATCCTGCTTGTCCTGAATGCCGTACTGCTCGCGAAATTCCTTGATCCGCTCACCCAGCAGGCGGCCCGCCATGCGCAGGCGTTCCTCCTCCAGGGGCGCTACCCGCATTGGGTAATCCCGGTCGGCAATGCGGATCTTGATGGATAAGTCGCTCATTGGGAGCAGCAGTCGTGGGGTGTAAAGGGTGTTACTCTCTCAAGTAGGCAAGGCACTTATCTATTTCGCGGATATATTCGTTGAGGCGAAGTTTCAGCTCGTTTGCGTTGGCAGGTTCCCCTGCTATGGTATTGACAAGTTTAGCGATATTCTCTTGATTCTGGAAATCCTTCAACTGCCGCTCCCGGTCACGCACATCAGCCCGGAGCTGCTGAATGGTGGTGTTGGCATCGGCTAGGTCCTCGCGCAAGCCCTGATAGGCAGCCACTAACGACGTTACTTGTCGTTCCAGACGGTCTAGTTGGGCAAGTTGCTGGGAGGAGGCCATTGGAAAGGAAATATTTTGGAGGCTAATGTAAGACGAAGTTACGGGCTCTAGTACTTCGTCCTTCAAGTAGGGCTTTAACCTCCCAGCGGCAGATGGGCTGATGCGTCTCCATTGAACGTCACTCCGAGCGAAGCCGAGGAAGCTGGCATGGCGTTGTTGGTGGAGTAAGGGATGTCATGCTGCGCGGAGTCGAAGCATCTCTACCGCACTGCTAATTACCACTGCGGTAGAGGTGCTTCGACGCCGCTCAGCATGACAGGTACTATTGCACGCGAGATGCCTCGGCTGCGCTCGGCATAACGTTGTACTTTACCCCAATCTACCGCCGAATAACCGCGCCGGCCTGCTTCTCGAACTGCTCTATCAGGCGCTGCATCACAGAGTCGATGGCCTGCTCGGTGAGGGTTTGGGTGGAATCCTGGAGGCTGAAGCTGACGGAATACGATTTTTTGCCCGCGCCCAGGTTTTCGCCTTCGTACACGTCGAACACGTTCACGCCCTGCAACAGTTTTTTCTCGGTGCGCTGCGCAATCTGGCGGAGCTGGTCGAAGGTTACGGCCCGGTCGACGACGAGCGACAGGTCGCGGCGCACTTCCGGGAACTTGGCCAGCTCGCGGGCCGTGAGCGTGTTCTTGTACTTCTTCATCAGCCAGTCCCAGTCCAGCTCGGCATACCACACCGGCTGGCTCACGTCGAGGTGCTTGAGGATGCCAGCGGCCACGGCTCCCAGGTGCGCCACGGGCTGGTTTTGGGCCAGCAGCGTGAGGCCACCGGCCAGATACGGATGCTGTACCGGCTGGGAAGTAGGCTGGGCAAAGCCAAACGCGGCCAATACCTGCTGCACCACGCCGGCCAGCTGGTGAAAAGTAGCCTTGTCGGACTTCTGCTGCCAGGTTTCGGTCGTAGTGTTACCAGTCAGCAGCACCACCAGCTTGTTCTTTTCCGTGTACTGGCCATCGGCCTCGCGGTGGTAGGTTTTGCCGAACTCATACAGCTTCAGGTCGCGCTGGCGGCGGTTCACGTTGTAGCGAATCACCTCCAGGGCCGAGTGCAGCATAGTGGGACGCATTACGTTCAGGTCGGCGCTGTTGTAGTTGAGCACCGGCACCAGCGTTTCGTCCTTTTCGCCTTTTTTCTCGAAATAGAGCGAGTTGGTGAGGGAATTGGTGATGATTTCGGAGAATCCCTGGCCGCTGAGCAGGCGGGCCGTATTCTGGCGCAGCACTTCGGGGTCAGGGTTGGGAAACTTAGCCAGGAACGACGACGCGTTGTAGGGCCGCAGAGCCACGTGGTTGTAGCCGTAGATGCGCAGAATTTCCTCAATCACGTCGGCCTCGCGGGTTACGTCCACTTTGTGCGGGGGCACGCTCAGCATCCACTCGGCGTGGCCGGCAGCATCCTGGCTTTCCTCCGCAATGAGGATGTCGAGGTCGGTTAGGATCTGGCGAATGCGCTCCGGGGCGATGAACTGCCCTACCAGCCGCTCCACGCGGGGCAGGCGAAGCCGCACGGCTGTGTGGCCGATGGGCGCGGAGTACTCATCCACAATGGGCGCGGCCACGGTAGCACCGGCTACTTCCTGCAGCAGCAGCGCGGCCCGCTTCAGGGCTACCACAACCATGTTCGGATCGGTGCCCCGCTCAAAGCGGAAAGAGGCGTCGGTTTTGAGCTGGTGGGTCTGGGACGTCTTGCGCACGGCGGCGGGCTGGAAGTAGGCACTTTCCAGGAATACGCGGGTCGTAGCCTCCGACACGCCGGAAGTTTTGCCCCCGAATACACCAGCCAGCGCCATGGGTGCACCATGGGCGTCGGCAATAACGAGGTCGGCGCTTTTCAGGATGCGCTCGGTGCCGTCGAGGGTCACGAACTTCTCCCCTTCCGCGGCCCGCTTCACGATAATCTTACCGCCCGTAATCTGGTCGGCGTCGAAGGCGTGCAGAGGCTGGCCCAGCTCGTGGAGCACGAAGTTGGTCACGTCCACCACGTTGTTGATGGGCGACAGACCGATGCTGCGCAGGCGGCGCTGCAGCCAGTCCGGCGACGGCCCTACGTGCACATTCTCCAGCAGCAGCCCGGCGTAGCGCGGGCTGGCGTCGGCGTCCTGAATTTCTACAGCAATATTCTGCGCAGCCGTGGCTGGGGCGTGGAAGGCGCTAGTATCGGGGAGCTGGCAGGGCTGGCGCAGCAAGGCCCGCAGCTCCCGGGCCACGCCGTAGTGCGAGGCCGCGTCGGCGCGGTTAGGCGTGAGCCCGATTTCGAATACCGAGTCGGAGCCCAGGCCGAAGTAGTCGGCGGCGGGGGTGCCGTTGGGCAGGTCGGTATCCAGCTCCATAATACCATCGTGGGACGTGCCCAGGCCGATTTCATCCTCGGCGCAGATCATCCCTTCGGACGCCGCACCCCGGATTTTGGACTTCTTGATCTTAAACGGCTCACCCTGGGCCGGGTACAACAAGGCTCCTTCCAAGGCTACTACCACCTTCAACCCGGTGCGCACGTTGGCGGCTCCACACACGATTTGGCGGGCTGTGCCGTCGCCCACGTCTACGGTGGTCAGGCTGAGCTTGTCGGCATCGGGGTGCTTCTCGCAGGTCAATACGGTGCCCAGCACCAGGCCCCGCAGGCCGCCGGGGATGCTTTCGAGCTCCTCAATACCTTCCACCTCCAGTCCCGAGCCCGTGAGCAGCTGGCCGATTTCGAGGGCGGGTTTGTCGGTCGGAATCAAAGTACGGAGCCAGTCGAGGGATATTTTCATCTTGGAGTTGTCAGTTAAACGGTGTCGGGCGCGGGGCCAGCCAGCGGGAAGGCAAAGGTAGGAATTCGGAAAAAGCAGCGAAAAGCTAGTGCTTATGGCCCGTGTGGTCGATTTCCGGGAAACTTTTCTCCCCGACCGGAATGGCAATGGTCAGCCGGTTTTCAGTGGGCGGCACCGGGCAGGCATACTCGTTGTTGTAGGCGCAGAACGGATTGTAGGTGGCATTGAAGTCGAGTAGTATCTCCTCGTCCGTGTCTTTGGGCAGGGCCACATCGAGGTAGCGCCCCCCGCCGTAGGTGTCGAAGCCGTTGGTTTTGTCGGTGAAGGGCACGAACAGCTCGGGCTCCTCGTCGGCGTCGTTGACTTTGAGAAACAGAACCAGCTGCTGGCGCTGCTGCTGCAGCTCGAAAGTGGCTTTTCCCCAGCGCAGGTACTTGTCGGCTTTGCCATCGGTCAGGGCCATGGCAATGGTATCGGGGGTGGCAAACCGCTCGAGCTGCGCCGCGGCGCGGAAGGCCTTGTCGGGCAGGAAATAGCGTAGGCTGTCGAACTGGTCGCGCTGCTCGGCACTCAGGGGCGAGTCTTTGGCGCGGCGGAAGGAGTCGTTTTTTTCCCGGCGCGCCTTCAGCACACCGGTAGCGTACTGGTCGTGGCCCAGCACCAGCTCTTGCAGAAAATAGCCGAAGACCACGAGCAGGCCGAGGGCAATGAGAATTTTGGGGTTGATGCGCATACAGCCACAAAAGTAACGCGAACTTTAGCTTCGCGGAGCCTTTTGGTCAGAGTAGGCGCGGCCAACCGGCTCCCAGGCGAAGCAGGCTAGTGGCGTGGGTTACAGAATTCCTTCGTCGGCGAAGCTGTAATAGCCCTGGTCGGTATAAATCACGTGGTCGAGCACGGGCAGGTCCAGAAACTGGCCGGCACTTTTGAGCTTACGGGTGAGGGCAATATCGGCGGCCGAAGGGTTGCGGTTGCCGCTGGGGTGGTTATGAATCAGAATAATGCTGCTGGCCAGCTGCTCCAGAGCTTCCTTGAATATCATCTTGGGGTCGGCAACGGTGCCGGCCACGCCGCCGCTGCTCACGCTGGTTTTGCGCATCACCACGTTGGCCCGGTTCAGCAGAATCACCCAGAACTCCTCGTGGGGCAGGTCCTGCAGATTGGGGCGCACCAGCTCGTAGATATCGGCCGAGCAGGTGATGGTGACGCGGGCGGCGGCGGCAGTTTCCCGGCGGCGGCGGCCCAGCTCCAGGGCCGCCACAATGGTAATGGCCTTGGCCTCGCCAATGCCTTTATGGCGCATCAGCTCCTTCACCGACAGCCGCGCCAGCTCGTTCAAATCATTTCCCACGGCGGCCAGAATCAGCTTGGCCACGTCGACGGCCGAGAGCTTGGCCGTGCCCGAGCCCAACAGAATTGCCATCAATTCGGCGTCGGACAGCGCGGTACGGCCTTTTTGCATCAGCTTTTCGCGGGGGCGGTCTTCTTCGGCCCAACTCTTGATACTGAAACTGGTAGGGGTTTGATACCGCACAGGAATACTAGCTTCTTCGGACAGATTGTCAAACGTTTCCATCTGGTATTGGTGTTGTAGGGCGTAGCGTATAAAGTAAAACCGGGCGGCATCCGTCTGGTAAAGTAGCCACCGGCGGGCAAAATAGAAGCCTGGCGGGGAAGTTTCTCCTCATCTTATGCAAAGAATCATCACCAGCGCGCTGTTCGTCGTGCTTTTGTTAGGCGTCGATTGGTACGTGTTTCAGGCGGTGCGCACCGTGAGCCAGGGCGCCTCGGCCGCCACCCAGCGCCTGATTTCGGGCGGCTATTGGCTGCTCACCATTCTTTCCCTGCTCGGCATTGTCTGGATGGCCGTGTCGCGCGGTACGCCCCCCACGCTGCTGCGCACCTACCTCACCAGCGCCATTATGATACTATTCGTGTCGAAGCTGGTGATGGTACTGTTTCTACTCGTCGATGATGCCGGGCGTTTAGTGCGCTTCATAGCCTCCCGGTTTGGGGCCCGCCCCGATCCGCTCGGCGACGGCAGCCCCGGCATTTCACGCAGCCAGTTTCTGAGCCGCGCGGCCCTGCTGGCGGGCGGCATTCCCTTCGTTGCTCTGCTCTGGGGCATGTTTAAAGGAGCCACCGACTACCAGGTGAAGCGCGTGGTGCTGCGCTTTCCCAACCTGCCCGCTTCCTTCGACGGCTTCAAGCTGCTGCAGATTTCGGATTTGCACACCGGCAGCTTCAACGCCGACTCGGAGCCGCTGCAACGCGCCGTGGCCCTGATCAATAAGCAGGAAGCCGACCTCGTCTTCATGACCGGTGACCTGGTGAACAACATTGCCACCGAAGTAGAACCCCACATCGACACGCTGGCCCAGATTCAGTCCAAGCTGCCGATTTACTCCGTGCTCGGCAACCACGATTACGCCGACTACGTCGACTGGACGGATATTGGCGGCACGACAGCCAAGCAAGCCAACCTGGACCGACTCAAGCAAAACCACGCCAAAATCGGGTGGAAACTACTGCTCGATGAAAGCCACACGATAGAGCGCGGCGGCGAGAAAATAGCCGTGCTAGGTGTGCAGAACTGGGGAGCCCAGATGCGGTTTCCCAAGTACGGCAACCTGGCTAAAGCCCACGCCGGCAGCCAGGACGCGGCCTTCAAGATTCTACTCTCCCACGACCCGTCGCACTGGGAGGCGCAGGTGCTTAGCTACCCCGATATTGACCTGACGCTGTCGGGCCACACCCACGGCATGCAGTTTGGCGTCAACCTCTCTTTTCTGAAATGGAGCCCGGTGCAATATGTGTACAAGCAGTGGGCGGGCCTGTATAATCAGGGCAAGCAGTATTTGTACGTGAATACAGGTTTGGGCTTTATCGGCTATCCGGGCCGGGTGGGATTCTTACCCGAAATTACAGTATTCGAGTTGCGACGCGCTTAACAAAATCGATAATTTACAGACCCGAAAAGCGGCTAGCGTTACAGCTAGTTGCTTTTTTTGTTTTCTGGCGCAACCCAAAGTAACCGAGATATTTACCGGCGCGTATATGCCGCAATTCGTTTGCCGATTCTTCTCTCACAACCTACCCTGAACATGAAAAAGTCATTCCTGCTATTGTCGTGCGCCGCTGCACTCACCATGGCTTCCTGCTCGCAAGAAAAAACCACCGATACCACCACCACGACCACCACGATGGGCGCGGCCGATGGCACCGCCATGAACGCCAATGACATGGACGGCCAGTACCGCAGCCGCGCCGCTACCATTGCCACCAAGATGGCCTCCGACATGAAAATCGAGGATACGGCTACCGTGTCGCGGGTGCGCATGGCCTACTATAACCGCTCGCGCCGCATGGGCGAATTGCGCAACCAGTACACGGCCGACACCACCGGCATGGCCGCCGCGATGCGCGACGCCAACATGCAAACCGACACGGAATTCAAATCAATTTTCACGGAGCCTACCCAATATCAGGCTTACGAGTCGAGCCGCTCGACGTACGACGAATCAAACTACATGGACGATAATTCGGCTATGTCGTCGGGCTCGGATATGAACGCTGCTTCGTCGGATATGAACTCATCATCGATGGATAATTCCACCGATATGGCGGCTGGCACGGATGCGTCCGGCACGACGCAGGTGACGAAGCTGAAAGCAAAAGCCGAAGATGGCAGCAAGCTGAAAGTGAAAGACAACGGCAAGATGAAAACCAAAGACGCCGAAGGCAACAAGACCAAAACAGAATAAGTATCCCGCTCTGTGGTTTAAGTAGCCTAAAGCCCGGTCTGGACAAGGCTTGTCCTTGCCCAAATCTTTTTTGGGCTGCCCAGAGCCAACCCAAAGGCATTTTCTTGGCAGTTGATTCAGCCGGAAAAGCAGAGAATCGGTTTGTCACCCTCGCAAAAAAGCCCTTTCGGCCATGTGGCCGGAAGGGCTTTTGAGTTTTGGGTAAGGACAAGTCTGGACAAGGCCGGGCTTTTGTGTGCGACGAAGGCCGGTAGCATCCGAATAGAAGCTGGCCCCGTAGCTTTGTCGGCAGCGGGCGCTGCTTGGCCATCTCGAATCTTCGGAACGGTTATTTCGTTGTGCGTATGCGGTGGCCTGCAACGGCGGCTGGTATTTTTGGCTCAGTAGTTGGCTACCTTGCCGGTAGTCTGTACTTGTTTCTGCTTTGTGAAGGATAACATTCGAATACTACAGCGTATACTTTCAGCGCGGCTCTTTTGGCTGCTGACCAGCGTGCTACTAGCGGGCACGGCTTCGGCGCAGGTTCGTGTGACGGGCACCATTTCCGGGGCCAAAGACCGCAAGCCAATACCCGGAGCGGCCGTTTTCGTGCAGGGCACCAGCCGGGGCACCGTGGCCGACAACGAAGGCGACTTCAGCATCAACGTGGCCAATACCGACACGCTCATGTTTCGGGCCGTGGGCTTCAAGCCCCAGCGCATGCCGCTTGACCGGACGGGCCTATCCCAGATTATCATCCAGATTTACCTGGTGCGCGACAGTATTCAGCTGGGGGAAGTCCGGATTCAGGCAGGCCGACCCGACCGGGCCGTTATCAACAAAGCCTTGCGCAACGTGCGCCGCCCCACGCCGCCCGCCAACGCTGTGCGCCGCGCCGCGCCCCCCAAGCCCCTGTTTCCGGTAGATACTATTGCGCCCCGCGCCCCGGTTCCCACGCTGGCAAGTCCGATTAGCCTGATTTACGACCAGTTTTCCCGGGCTGGTCAGGAGCGGCGCAAAATGGAGGAAATCAAAGCCCAGGAAAAAGCGGTGCAAGCCGAAAAGGACCGGCGGAAATACAACCGCAACTTCAAGGATAACCGCGGGTACGAATAAGCGGCAAAATAGAAGTTGCGCTGTACTATCTGGGTGATGCCCACTATAGCATACGCGCATCCGAAGCGGCACAGCACATGTGCTTCTCCAAACCCTTACCCTCACTCTTCCATAGCAGCCGCACAACTTCGCTATTTGCCGGCGCGTAAAGCCAGCGTATGAAGATTGGGTATCCATGCGTCAATGAATCCCTCGACTGCACCTCGTCGGCCACCTTTCGGCTGGCTTCGTACTCTGCCGAGCGCTTAGAGCTGGCCGTGGCCGGCAACCTGCTGTGCCTACAGCGTATTCTTGCATACAACGTGGTACAGGGCCTGCGCTTTTTCCGGATTAGCTCGGGCATCGTGCCCTTTGGCTCCCACCCCATCAACACGTACCCGTGGCAAACGCGCTTTGCCGCCGAGTTCCGGGCCATCGGCAGCTACGTACAAGCGCAGGGCATTCGTATTTCTTTCCACCCCGACCAGTTCGTGGTGCTCAATTCGCTGAATCCGGATATCGTGCAGCGCAGCATCGCCGAGCTGGAATACCAGGGTTCCATGCTCGATCTGATGGGACTGGATACGACAGCTAAGCTCCAGATTCACGTCGGCGGCCTGTACGGCGACCGGGAATCGGCTATTGAGCGGTTTATAGCTACCTACCGCGAGCTGCCGGAAATGGTGCGCCGCCGCTTGGTTATCGAGAATGACGACCGGTTGTTCAGCCTGCGCGACTGTTTGCGGGTGCACGAGGCCGTCGGCATTCCTATTCTGTTCGATAATTTCCACCACGAGTGCCTCAACCACGGCGAGCCCATGGCGGAAGCGCTACGCCTGGCGGCTGCAACCTGGCATCCGGAGCGCGACGGTGTGATGATGATGGACTACAGCTCGCAGCAATTGGGGGAGCGCAAAGGCAAACACACCACCACACTGGAAGAGTCTTTATTTCGTGAATTCCTGACGCATCTGCGCGGACTCGACGTAGATATAATGCTCGAAATAAAAGACAAAGAAGCCAGCGCCCGCCGGGCTATTAGCGTGTTGCGCGAGCTTCAATTAGTGGCTGCCGAAGTGGTGGTTATTTCCTGATATATTTTTCTTTCAACTCTTACGCTACGTTGTACATGGCTAACGAAACCTTGCCCCAGAATCATCTTGCGACCACCATTCAAGCGCTGAAAGGAGGTCTAACAAATATCCCATTGAGCACAGCCATGAGCAACACGGAGGCTTGGCAACAGGAATTTCTGCTGAGCGGCATTCCGGAGCTACAGGATATAGCCCGTGAAATCGGCAATCTGCAGTCGTTACTCACCGCGCCGAAGCTCGATGGCGCGGCTATAGGCCAGGCGCTCAGCATGCTGGGCTCCCAGACTACGCAGTTTGCCTTTCAGGCAGCGGCTGAGCAGCAAGCGGACATTCGAGCTATTGGGGACATGCTCTTGCGGCTAGGCTCGGGGTTGCAGCAGTAGATACCGCACTTGAAAAAATTGATGACCTATAGCGGTTTCGCGAACCGTAGCCAACCGCTGTAGAGACGCGTATTCGCGTCTTGTCGGTGAACGAAACCGGGCAGGCGGTGCAGGCAACGAGACGCGAACACGCGTCTCTACAACGGGTATTTCCGGTTCGCGAAACCGCTATAATACAACAAAAAGGCCTGCGGCTGCAGTATTCACAGGCCTTTTTTATGCGTCTCAGCCAGCATATAGTGCATTAAGAAATAACGTATCCTAATGGGTACTATTTAAGAGCACCAGAAGGACGCTTGATGGCTTTTCACAATTTCTAAACACGTGGCTCGTTGCGTACCTATTCTAAATTTATCAATGCAAAAGGCCCCGGTATTTTTAAATACCGGGGCCTTATTGTAGCAGTTTACACAAACAGGAATTACATACCGGGCTTGGTTTTAGCCTTAGTTTTCATGTTGGCATCACGGTTTTTCATTTTCCCGTTTTTGTTGGTCTTAGACTTCATCTTATCCTCGCCCATCGAACCTTGGTCCATGGTAGAGCCCGAGGTAGTGCCGGTCCCCATCGTACCGCTAGTGGTGCCGGTATTCATGGTGCCCGATGTGGTGCCAGTGCCGGTTCCCATAGTACCGCTGGTGGTACCGTTGTAGGTGCCGGTGGTACCGTTAACAGTACCGGAAGTAGTACCGTTGTAGGTGCCGCTGGTTGTGCCAGTACCAGTGCCGGTGCCCATCGTGCCGGATGTAGTGCCGGTATTCATGGTGCCACTGGTGGAAGCTCCGCTGGTCATGGAACCACTGGTCATCGAGCCGGAGGTGGAGGTTCCGGAGGTGCTGCCCGTAGTGGAGCCGGAAGTAGTTTGAGCGTTAGCGGCAGTAATACCAGCGGCTAAAAGAGCGGCGAGAGCGAATGCAGTTTTCATAGTCTGAGGGTTGTGGGTGTAGAGGAACATGGTGCCCTAGTGGTGTACTACAGCAGGCCCTCTTACGGGCAAACCGGCTCCAGTGTTGAAAAAACAGAAATCGTAACCACATAATTATCAATTCACTATATTGCTCGCAAGCCACAAAGTCGGCCTTTTTTGTCCTGTACGGCGGCTTTTTTACCTCCCTAACAAAAGCGAATAATTTATAGAAGTAGCGCTGTTCGAGACACATTACAACCAACAGCACAGATACAACAGCAGCTTCGGTTCAGTATAAAAGAATACTATAGCGGTTTCACGAACGGGGTATTGGCCTACGAAGTAGCGCTAACTTTGTAGTTCGCGTCCCCGCGCCAAAGGACCGTTCCAGGCTGTGTGGACAGTAAACAGAAAGAACGTCATGCTTGATCTGGCATCCGCTTGCCGAAGCATGACGTGCTACACAAACCAAAACATCTATTTTTTTACTGTCCACACAGCCTAGGACGCGAACTACAAAGTTCGCGCTACTATCCGCACGTACACCGTTCATAAAACCGCTATAAATTGGAGCTATGACAATTCGATGTAGTGGGATCTGTAGACAGTAAATACAGAGTACGTCATGCTTCATCTGACGTCCGCGCAGTCGAATCATGAGGTCCAAAGAGGGTAAAACAGCCCAAAAACGCTACTATCCACCCGCCCCAGGAGTGTTGGAGTTTTGTAGAGCTGTGCTTGGGCCGGACTCTGGGAGAGTGGGCAGCTATTTTATCCAGCTTTGAGTATGCACCGATAGAATGATGTGACCTGATGGTTATAGCGGTTTCGTGAGCGGTGCAACCCGGCTGCTGTAGCGACGCATATGTGCGTCTCATCGCCCGCGCCGCCTGTCCGGTTTCGTTCAACGGCGAGACACGAATACGCGTCTCTACAGCGGGTGTTTACAATTCGCGAAACTGCTATAGCAGAAGCACCCGTAGTCTCAGAGCGTGTTTATAGTTTTGATTTTTATGTTCTGCTTGTGTAAGCTTCCCCGTCAGGTAGGCCAGGTAAAAGTAGAGGTCAGGCAGCTTGGCGGAACTCAGTTGGGGTCATAAAGTCGAGGGCCTGATGGGGCCGTAGATGGTTGTAGTCGTACTGCCACAAGCGGCAGTGCTCACGCACCTGCTGCAAGGTAGCAAAGAGGTAGCCGTTGAGCAGCTCGCGACGAAACGAGCCGTTGAAGCGTTCCACGTAGGCATTTTGGGTGG
>NZ_SRLD01000038.1 GCF_004745955.1 Hymenobacter elongatus
TCTTCAGCCGGCTCAAGCAGTTCCGCCGCCTGGCCACGCGCTACGACAAGACGGCCAGCAGCTTTTTGGGAATGCTGCATTTCGTTTCTGCCTTACTCTGGCTCCGGTAATTGTCCGTACAACCTAGAGCGTGTTTGAAATTTTTCACAGAAGTCTATTCCGCCATAATAAGCTTGTCGAAGCATCTCTACCGCAATGGCAATCAAATTACGGTAGCGGTAGAGATGCTTCGACAAGCAGACGCCGGATCAGGCAGAACACGAAAAGTAACAGCTCAGGCACGTTCTTAAAGCAGGGTTCTTGATTCTGCTACGCTACACTCCGGATGGCAGATGTAGCGAACAAAAACCTTTGTCACTAGCCGCTGTAGCCGCCGCCGCTTTGGGGCTCGGTGGCGCTGCCGCCGGGCTCTACGTCGCGGGGCAGGTCGGGCTGGGTTTTTACCTGCACCTGGCTGTAGTCAGGCGTGCCGTCGCCGGCCGGAATGGGCGTGTCGGCGGCACTGGCGGCGGCAGGAGCGGCAGCCCCCGCTTTGTGCATTACCTCAAAGCTGATTTTGGCCGTGACGCGGTACTCCACGATTTTATTGTCGCGCACCCGGCAGCTTTGATCCTTGATATAGATAGACCGGATGCCCTTCACGGTGGCACTGGCCTCGGTGAGGGCGCACTGCAGGGCATCTTCGAAGCTCTTCTCGGAAGAGGCCAGTACTTCAATTACTTTTTTGATCGTGCTCATAGCGCAGAAAGGCGTTTAGTTGGGAGTAAGAGTTGGGAAAGAGTGTACGCAGACCGGCCGCAAACGGCTAGCAACGGCCCGGCACAAGCAGATTTCCTTTTTAGCAACGCCAGCACCCGCCCCGGCTCCTGCGTATTTGGCGGCCTACTTATAGAAGTAAAGAGCTGATTTACATGGCCTACAACCCCATCATACTTCCGCAACGACCTGGATGTACGCCAACTGGCACGGTTTTGTAATACTCCCTCCTCGAACGCCCGTCGCCGCAATGCGCGCCCCTCGGTGGCCGGCTTCTTTTTCTTCCCCTTTCCTCCTATTTTCCCTTTGCTATGAACTCCAAATGCCTTTTCGGGCGCTTGGCTGCGGCCGCGCTTTTGCTCACTACTTCCGTTTCCGTGGCCCAGGCGCAGGTGCGCCGCGCTCCTTATGCTACCGCCCCGGCCCGGCCGGTCTATTCGGCACCGGTGCGGTCGGCAGCGGCCACGCCGGGGGTGCAGTTTGGGCTGCGAGCCGGGGCCAACGTTTCCGACTGGTCGGGTGATGCCGTGCAGAGCGTGATGGACCTGGCCGGCTACGTCGACGGAGCCGTGACGAAGGAAATGAAGCCGGGCTTTCATGCCGGCCTCTATGCTACTATTCCCCTCGGCCCCGGCTTCGCCATCGAGCCCGGCGCGTCGTACTCCGAAAAAGGCGCGAAGCTTGTGGGCACGCTCCCCTTCGAGCAGTTTGACTTTCTGAATGCCCGCGTGACGGCTACTTCGCGCATGGCCTACATCGACGTACCCGTATTGCTGAAGGGCTATCTGACGCCCGGCCTTTACCTCTTTGGTGGACCGCAAGCTTCGTTTCTGGTCAGCAACAAAGTGCGGGTTGAAGCCGGGGCCCTGGGCTTCAAGGCTTTTCAGACCGACTTCGACGTGAAAAACCAGTTCCGCGCCGTCGATTTCGCGGTGGTAGGTGGCCTGGGCTATCAGTTCGACGGCGGCTTCGGCCTGAGCGCGGGCTACGACTTTGGCCTGTCGTCGCTGGACAAAAACAACCGCTTCGACGCCCAGAACCGCGTCATCAAAGCCTCGGTGAACTACTCCTTCTAACCTCACCCCCGGCCCCTCTCCTCGGGGAGAGGGGAGCCAGACGCTCGTTGCGCGTTAAAGCTGAATGTCGCTCAATGACAATCAACTCGTACCCCTGAACAATCATCCCCTTTCTCCCGAACTCACCCCTCTGCCCGAGGAGAGGGGCCGGGGGTGAGGTTCGCGCCGGCCCCGTTGCTTCCGCAGCGGGGCCGGTGTCTTTTTGGGTTTGGAATTCGGGTTGTTGCGTACTTTTACCGCTACCAACTACGGATACGTCACTTCATTCCCGCTACATGCAATTCCGCACCGAGAAAGACACCATGGGCACCGTGCAGGTGCCCGCCGACGCCTACTGGGGCGCCCAAACCCAGCGCTCCATCGAGAATTTCCAGATTGCACAGGATATCAACCGCATGCCCAAGGAAATCATCCGGGCCTTTGCGTATCTGAAGAAAGCGGCGGCCCTCACCAACCGCGACGCGGGCGTGCTGACGGCCGAAAAAGCAGAGCTGATCGGCAAGGTGTGCGACGAAATTCTGGCCGGTAAGCTCCACGACTCTTTCCCGCTGGTAGTGTGGCAAACCGGTTCGGGCACGCAGAGCAACATGAACGTGAACGAGGTAATTGCCTACCGGGGCCACGTGCTGCAGGGCGGGCAGCTCGCGGATGAAAAGAAGGCGCTGGCCCCCAACGACGACGTGAACAAGTCGCAGAGCAGCAACGACACCTTCCCGACGGCCATGCACATCGCCGCCTACCAAACCCTGCTGGAAGTCACGATTCCGGGCATCACCAAGCTGCGCGACACGCTGAAGCGCAAGAGCGACGAGTTTATGCACGTTGTCAAGATCGGGCGCACCCACCTCATGGATGCCACCCCGCTGACGGTGGGCC
Organism: Hymenobacter elongatus; assembly: GCF_004745955.1. Classification (GTDB taxonomy): domain Bacteria; phylum Bacteroidota; class Bacteroidia; order Cytophagales; family Hymenobacteraceae; genus Hymenobacter; species Hymenobacter elongatus. Next base: position 2,709 of record NZ_SRLD01000038.1, read on the forward strand.
AGGAGTTTTCGGGTTACGTGTCGCAGCTCGACCACGGCCTGCGGGCTATTAACCACACGCTGGCCCACCTCTCCGAGCTGGCGCTGGGCGGCACGGCCGTGGGCACCGGCATCAACACGCCGCCCGGCTACTCCGAAGACGTGGCCAAGCACATTGCCGACCTCACGGGCCTGCCCTTCATTACGGCCGAAAACAAGTTTGAGGCCCTGGCCGCCCACGATGCCATTGTGGAAGCCCACGGCGCACTGAAAACGGTGGCCGCCTCGCTGATGAAAATTGCCAACGACATCCGCCTGCTGGCCTCGGGGCCGCGCGCGGGCATCGGCGAGCTGTTCATCCCCGACAACGAGCCCGGCTCCAGCATCATGCCCGGCAAAGTGAACCCCACGCAGTGCGAGGCCATGACGATGGTAGCGGCCCAGGTGATGGGCAACGACGTGGCAATCAACATTGGGGGCATGAACGGCCACTTCGAGCTGAACGTGTTTAAGCCGGTCATGATTTACAATTTCCTGCATTCGGCCCGGCTCATCGGCGACGTGTGCGTGTCGTTCAACGACCGGTGCGCCGAGGGTATCCGTCCGCTGGAAGACAACATCCGCAAGCACGTGCAGTCATCCTTGATGCTGGTAACGGCGTTGAACCCGCACATCGGCTACTACAAAGCCGCCGAAATAGCCCAGACGGCCCACAAAAACGGCTCGACGCTGAAGGAAACCGCTTTGCAGCTCGGCTACCTCACCGAGGAGCAGTTCGACGAGTGGCTGAAGCCCGAAGACATGGTGGGCGAGATAAAGAAGTAAGCCTGATAAACCTTAGGCGCGTCATGCTGCGCGCAGTCGAAGCATCTCTCCCGCAGTAGTCATTCGATTACCAGGGCACGCGAGATGCTTCGACTCCGCGCAGCATGACGTTCCGGTTTTACCCTTTCCTGCCTTCTCACCCATGGATTGTTCCCGCTGCATTACGCTCGAAAACGCCCGCGTCCGGCTCCGGCCGCTGGAAGCTGCCGACTTTGAGGACCTGAAAGTGGTCATCTTCGACGATGAAGTCTGGCGATTCACAACCATGCCCAACCCTGGCGACGCCGTGGGCCTGGCGGCCTACCTGACCCAGGCCATGCAGGACCGGGAGAAGCACGCCCGCTACCCGTTCGCCATCATCGACCGGCAGAGTGGCCGCGTGGTGGGCAGCACCAGCTACGGAAGTTTTGCGATGCCCGATAAGCGCCTCGAAATAGGCTGGACGTGGCTGGGCCGCGACTTTCAGCGCACCGGCCTGAACCGGGCCGCCAAGCATCTGCTGCTCAAATATGCTTTTGGGGAGCTGGGCTGCGAACGGGTGGAGCTCAAAACCGATGCCCGCAACTGGCAGTCGCGGGAGGCCATGCGCCGCATGGGGGCCACGGAAGAGGGTACGCTACGCAGCCACATGTTCGCGCAGGGCGGCCTGCGGCGCGACTCGGTATATTTCAGTGTTCTGAAGCCCGAATGGGACGCGTTGCGGCAAACGGTGTTCCGCGAATTCGACGCCCGTGGCTAAGCCCCCGGACAGCTTGCTGCGGCGGCGCATCGCCAGTTTTGGCCATGCCTTGCGGGGCGTGGCGGCGGCCCTGCGCTCCGAAGTGCACCTGCGTTTTCATGCGGTGGCTACGGTCGTCGTCATTGGCTTGGGCTTTTACCTGGGCATTTCCCGCGTCGAGTGGGCCTTGGTAGCGTTGGCCGTGGGCACGGTGTGGTCGGCGGAGCTGCTGAACACGGCTATTGAGGCTCTTACCGATCTGGTGTCGCCGGAATACCATCCGCTGGCGGGCCGGGCCAAGGACGTAGCGGCAGGAGCCGTATTGGTCGCGGCCCTGGCAGCGCTGGGCGTTGGGCTACTAATATTCGGGCCCCGCGTGTGGGCGTTGCTGGGCCCAGCAGGCAACCCCGCGTTTTAGTGGCCGTTCACTACTTTTGCGCCCTCTAATCCCCGTACCATGCGTTTGCTCTTGTCTGTTGCCGTCGGTTCGCTGGCGGTGCTACTCCATACTGGCTGCCAGCGCGGCGTGACCGTGAAGACCCCCACCGACCCGCCCACAACGGGCAGCGTGAACGGCAGCAGTACGCCTAACCCAACCAGTGCCAACACCACCAGCCTCCCCCCAAGCAAGGCGGTGGCTTTCGATACTACAGCTCGGCCCCGTTGGCTCGAAGACCGGATTCAGAAGCACCTAGCTGAGCCCAAGCAAAATCCCATTGTGCAGGTGACGCGCTACCGCTACAAGGGTGAAGTAGTGTATTACGAAACCCTGGGCTGCTGCGACCAGTTCTCCAACCTCTACTCTGCTAAAGGAGCCATTATCTGCCACCCTGAGGGCGGCCTGACCGGCCGGGGCGACGACCAATGCCCCGACTTCAACAAAAACAAAACCGGGGAACTGCTGGTTTGGCGAGACCCCCGATAGGACAGAAAGCCCCGTGGCTGCTGCCCACCTTTGCCTTTTGCATTCATTTTTACCCTTATGATCAATACCAACGAAAAGCTGGGAGCCTACAACGTGTGGGCGAACGAAACCCTGCTCAGCCACCTCGACGGACTAGTAGCCGCGGGTCAGGAAATACCAGCCGTGTGTCTGCGCCTGTTCAGCCACGTGCTCAATGCCCAGGCCATCTGGATTGCCCGGCTGTCGGATACCAAAAGCCCAGTGAAAGTGTGGCAGGAGCACGATTTGGCCGGGTTGCACCAGCTCCACGAGCAGACCTCCGCGCAGCTGCACCAGCGTATCAGCACCGCCAATGAGGCCGAGCTGAACCGGCAGATTTCCTATACCAACTCTGCCGGCGAGCCGTACACCAGCCAGGTATCGGATGTGTTTACGCACGTGCCGATGCACGCCAACTACCACCGGGCGCAGGTAGCCACCCGGCTGCGCGAAAACGGGCTGGAGCCCATCAATACCGACTTCATTACGTACTGCCGCGAGCTGTCGGCCGCCGGCCGGGAAACCGTAAGCCTGTAGTAAGCGGCTTGCTTCGTTTCGGCCAGCGCCCGGCGGTTCCTGAACCGCCGGGCGTTTTGCTGGTTACAGGTCACACTTCCCGTTCACCCTACTTGCTATGGCTACCCCCGTTTTGAGCGCTGAGCGCCTTGCCGCCAGCTATTCCTACGCCACCTACCGGCAGCTTATCGACGCGCTGCAGGCGGAGGGCAAAACCACTGGCCCGCAGCAGTCGCAGCTGCTCACCGACTATACCCACCTGAACGTGCAGCGCATGAGCCGGCTCGATAAAACAGTACAGCTGCTCCCCGAGCTACATACGGCACTGGCGACACTAGAGAAGCCCTACGTCTGCGTGGTTATCACCGAAGGCTGGTGCGGCGACGCGGCCCAGATTGTACCGGTGCTGGAGGCCGTAGCCCAGGCCTCGGCAGGCAAGCTCACGACTCATTACCTGCTGCGCGACGAAAACCTGGACCTCATAGATCAGTACCTGACCGACGGAGGCCGCTCCATTCCCAAGCTTGTGGTGCTGGAGGCCGACACCTTGGTAGAAGTAGCGCAGTGGGGGCCGCGACCGGCTCCGGCCCAAACGATGTTTCTGGAGTTGAAAAGCCAGCAGCTGCCATTCGAGGAGTTCAGCACGCAGCTACACGGCTGGTACGCCAAAGATAAGACCCAGAGTACGCAACAGGAACTGGCACAGCTTATTCAAACACTGAGCTAACACGCTTCCCCCATATGCCAAGGCCGCCCCTCCAGTGTTGGAAGGGCGGCCTTGGCATATGGCGGAAGCGTACTACCGTGCTTGGCCCAGCGTGTTGCCTACCGCTTGGGGTTTGGCTTCCGTATCGCCGCCCCAGGTTACCTGAATGTCACCATCCAAGACCGGTTTTAAGCCATACGAGCCATTGCCACGAGATACTATCTGCTTCTCAGGATCGATAGAAACCATTACGGCGTGCTGCATACGACTATGCACCCGAGCATTTACCTTGACCTTCAGCCCCGAGGTCTGGCCACTCGGCGTGTCCATAGCCACTACGCTGCCATCAGTCAGCGTGATGGTATTATTAGTACCCAATACCACCCGTACTTGCTTCACGGTACCAAGCTGGAAACCGGAGGTGAGAAATAAAGGGGAGTTTATGGTCCCCGAATTCAATAAATTCCGCACACCGGGCTGCACATCGGCAAGCGCGACCCAATGGCCGGTTTTTTCGTCTGCATCCTGACTTACTTCCACGCGCAACACATCGATGTTCACAGCCTGGTAGCCTGGTTCTTCCGGCTTCGGCTTAGCAGCGGTGGCAGTGGCTTGGTCAGCTACTGCTACTTCCTGCAGAGCGTCTTCACAGCCAGTCAATACAGATCCGGCTAGCAACAAGCCGACAAAGAGTAGGTGAGTTTTCATAAAAGCGGTGGGGTAACAGGTGAAGTGAGACTTGGACGGTTCAAACGTAGAAAATTATAGCCAATATAAAAGCATGTGCCAAGACAAATATTTTTGTATTGCATTGTTCCTGAATCATATAACATAACAACGTAAAGTCAGCTATGCTCTCTCATATTGGGAATCCGGACCACCTACGAAGCTCGACCACTTCTGGATTGCATGCTACAGCATTGCAGACCGCAAAATCTGTGCGTGCTTCGTAAGGATAGTAGGCTGGCTAGCTGGCAATGGTTAATAAAAAAGGGCCTGACTGTGTTAAGTCAGACCCTTTTTTATTGACCATTGTTACTTGGTTGCTACTTACTTAAGCAAGCTAATCTGGCTCATATCGGTTGCTTGATTGTTGGTTACCACCACACCCGAGCGTGTTACGGTCTGGTAAGCCGGCTGATTGATGGGCGCGACTGTAGTCGGGTAAAACTCGACGCGGTAGGTGCCGGAGGGCAGCGCCTGCAGCTTGAACGCGCCGGTAGCATCAGCCGAGGTGCTGAAGGTATCGGCGGGCGTGAGCGACGAGCGGATGGCTAAAATCTGGGGCAGGGCAGCCGCCGGCGTTACCTGGCCATAGAGGCCACCCGCTACGTCCTGGGCTACCAGACGAATAACGGGCTTCAGCAGAAACCGCTCCTTTTTGTCGTTGCCGGGCTTCCAGTTGCCGCGTTCCACAATGGACTTGGCCACATCAAAGTCGAGCAGCAGCTGGAAAGTCTCCCGCTGCCGGAGGGACACTTTGTCCAGCTTCAGCTTCACGCCCGAGCTTTGGCCGCTGGGTGTTTTGAGCGCATAAACCTCTCCATCACGCGTTGTCACGGTGCTGTTCGGGCCCAGAATCAGGCGAATCTCCTTCAGGTCGCCGGCCGCAAAGTCGGTGCTGACCAGCAGAGCCGAGCGTCCATTCACGTAGTCCAGCACGTTGATGGCCTGGGGAGTGAAGGGCAGAAACTGCCAGCCCTTAGGGTCGTTTTCGTCTTTCAAATGCACTTCTATCTGCTGCACATCCAGACTCACGCGGCTAAAGTCGCCAGGAGCATCGGTCAGGCGAACTTCGAGCTTGGCGTTGCCCTGCGTATCGGAGGAGCTGTCTTTGGAGCAGCCAGCCAGGCCCAGGCCGGCCAGTAGCGTTAGCGAAAAAAGCGTTGTAAACTTCATACGGGAAGAGGGTGAAGTGAAAAAAGAGGGGGTAACGCGGGTCTTGTACGCACTACCCGCTTCTTCGTTTCAGACAATAATCAGTCCGGTTTTCCGCCAACGCTCTTTCTTTCCTTCTATTGCCCGGCTTTCGTGGTATCCGTCGGAGCCGGATCCGGGTCCGGAGCTTTGGCAGCCGGCTTCTTGGGCTTGCCAAACAGGTTGCCCAGCGTTTGGGTAGCCTGGCTCTTGAGCTTGGCCTGGGCTTCGAGGCGCTTCTTCTCGATTTCCAGGCGGGCCTTTTCTTCCAGCTCAACCCGCTTGCGGTCCAGCTCCTTGCGGGCACTATCCTGGGCAACCTGCGTAGTGGCGGCCAGCTTGAGCTTGGCATCATTTACTTTGCTCTGCACCACGCTTTGCACGAGGCTCTTGGCCACGTCCTTGGCCTGGCTTTTCACGCCGCCGGTAGTCAGGGCTACCTGCGGCGAGGTCATTGTTCCCCCGATTTTGAGGCCCAGCGTCACGCGCTCCGTACCCTTGATGTCCTGCACGCCGGTGAGCTGAGTGAGCCTGGCATTCAGCGCGTTGCCTACTTTACCGGTTGGCACGTCGAGAGCCATAACGTACTCCAGCGCCCCGCCGATGTTGGAAGATCCGCCCAGGGTGCTCTTGATCTGACCGATAGTAAAATCGAAAGGCTTCACGATGAAGTTACCGTTGATAAGCTCGGCGGCCACATCTTTATTGTTGACGGCGAAGCTTTTCAGCTCCTGCAGCTGAGTCAGGGAGCTGATTTTGGTGAGCACCGGCGAAGCACCCACGGCCGCCCGGATTACCTCAAACAGGCCCTTACCAGTGAGTGTGCTGTAGACCGGCATCATGTCCTGGCCCATTTCGCCGCTCACGTTGAAGTTGGTCGAGAAAAGACCCTGTACCTGCGAGGCCAGCGGCACCAGCTTCTTCACCGAATTGAAGGCGTTGAAAGCATTCTGAAAGTCGAGGTTCTTGATGTTGAGGCCCAAGTCGAACCGAGGGTGAGCCAGGTTTTTACTGGAGTAACTGCCGGTGGTGGCGAAGGTGCCGCCGAGCGTAGTAAACGTCAAGCCATTCAGATTTACGGCCTGGTCGCGCACGGCCACCGTGCCTTTCATGTTATCCAGCTTCAGATTGTCGTAAATCACCTGGCCCACGTTGGCATTCAGGGTCAGGTCGAAAAACTGCGGAATTTGCAGCACACCGTCGGCCTGCGTGGCAGCGGCAGGCGCTTTGGCCGCCGTGGTAGCCCCGGTGCTGGGCTGGCCGCTCACGTTGTCCACCATCCATTCGTTCACGTTGAAGCGGCGCGAGTTCACCGTCAGGTTGCCGCGCAGACTCTGGCCGGGCGTGAAGAGGTAGCCCATGTAGTTGGAAATCGTGCCCGAAGCGGCAATGTCGGACGAGCCCACAAAGCCCGTCATGTCGCGCAGCACAATCTGGTCGTTGTTGAAAGTGGCCGTGGCCCTGGTCACTTTCACGCCCTGGGGCAGGTCTTTGCTTTTGTAGGTCACGTTTTGGGCCTGCACAGTGCCCGAGGCTACCACGCTCTGGTAGCGGCCGGCTTCGATGTCAGCCATCTTCCCCTTGGCGGCCACGTTGCCGTTCAGGCGGCCCGTCACGGTCATGCCCTCCAGCGGAAATATTTTGGTGAGCTTCGTCAAATCCACCACGCCTTTGATGTCGGCGTCGAAGATGGGCTTGTCGATGTTCTGGGCAGCCACGCGGCCTTCCAGCGGCTCGCCGTCGAGCAGCATCCGGAAGCGGGCAATGTCGATGCGCGTGTCGTTTACCTGGCCGGTGCTGTTCAGCACCGTGCCGTTCAGGGTCAGGTTCTCAATCGGGGCCGGAAACTGCTTGCTCTTCACGTAGCCGTTGGTCAGGTTCAGCTTGGCATTCACCACCGGCATCTGGGTCTTGGAATAGATGCCCTTGCCCGTGGCATCCACGAACAGTTGTCCGCGCAGCACGAGGTCCTGCACCGGGTACACCTTCATCATTTCGGCCAGGTCCACGTTGGCTTTCACGCGGCCATCAATCTTCATTGGCTCCAGCCCATCCACGATGACGTTGCCATCCACCGGGTTTTTGCCCAGGTCCAGGTGAAACTGCTTCACGTTGACTTTCACGTTGTTGGTGAAGCCCGAGGGGTTATCTACGTTCATCTCCACGTTGATATTGCGGGCCGCCTGCGGCAATTGCGGGTAGTGGAACATGCCATTCTTGATCTGCAGGTTCACGCCATAACCGGGCATTTTCACCTCGTTCTGCACGCCCTTGAAGTAGCCGTCGAAAGCCACTTTGCCCTCGGCTTCCACGTCTTTAAACTGCGCGGTATACACGCCCGGCACCAAGCTCAGAATGTTCTTAAAGTCGGTTTCGAGGGCTTTGAACGTCAGATCATAGGTAATGTCGGTAGCATTGGGCAAGCCGATTGCGCCCTGAAACGACGCCGGAAAGTCGTTCAGCTGCACCTTGTTATCCTTGAAGGTAAATAGCATCTTGCCCAGGTCCATGGCCATGGTCACGTCGGCCATCAGCTTCTTCTTCGAGATATACTCGGTGCCGGCGTAGGTCATCGAGAGCTGCTCGGCCGTAGTCTGGCTCACGAGGTCAAACACGTTGCGGGCAAAATCGCCGGAGCCCGAGTGGTTCAGCCCGCGCATTTCCAGGCCGAAGGGAATGGTGCGGTCCTCGTAGCGCAGGTGGCCGTTCGTCACCTCCCAGCCCTGAATAGCCAGGCTCACCTGGCTCGTATCCTGCCCCTGGGCCGCCGCCGCCGAATCCGAAATCATTATATCCCAGTTGGCCCGGCCGCTTTTCAATATTTTGGCACTGATATCGGGCTGGTCGAGGGCAATGGATTTAATCTTAATTTGCTCGCCCCGCACCACGCTCATCAGGTCGAGGCCCACCCGGAAAGATGGCAGGTAGGCCAGCGTGTCGCGGGCAAACGAGTCTTGCCCGATAACGCGCAGCTGATCGATGCGCAGCGACAAGTCCGGAAAGGTGCTCAACAAGCTCAGGCTGACGTTGCCGGGGTCATATTCTACCTTGGCAGCGACCCGCTGCGCCAATTGCTTGTCGAGCGCCTGCTTGATTTTGTCCTTGAATAAGATAGGCGTGAGAGCCACCGCCGCCACCAGCACTACCAGAAAAATCAGTAGGCCTAAAAAGAATTTGCGCATGTGCGTACAAGTAAAAGAACAGAGACGAAAAGGGAGCCGGCCCGAAGCCGCAGTATACTCAACCTGCCGACAAAAGTAGCGCCGATACCAGCGTAACCCTTTCTGCAGCGCGAGGAGCGCGGCTCGAAGCTGGCTGTTACCAGCCTAACGGCCGACAGAAGCATGCTATTAGTCCGCCCGAAAGATGGATAATTTTGGCAGTCTACTACCAGTGCCCCAGCCGGCGCACGTACCAAAACAGAGTATCAACGCGTTAAGGAAGTTGCGTATGCGTACTGGCTATCTTGTTTCTTGGGCTGAAGTATTGGGCCGTTTGGGCAGCCGGCGGCTGGCCCGTGCGGTGCTGGTCGTGGCGGTCAGTCTGGCCGGCCGGGGCGTGGCGCATGGGCAGGATGCGTACTTCGCCCAGCCCTATGCCACGCGCCTGCATACTAACCCCGCTTTCACCGGCCTGCTCGACGACTACAGCCTCACCCTCAGCTACCGCAATCAGTTCCCGACCCTGGCCGGCACGTTCCAAACCAGCCAGTTGGCCGCCGACTACCGCTTCAAAGACCAACGGAGCGCCGCCGGCCTGCTGCTGAACCTGGACCGGACCGGCGAAATCGGCTACACCCGCATCGAAGTGGGCGGAACCTACGCGTACCATACCCGGCTTACCCGCCAGCTGAATCTGAGCGGCGGGGCACAGGCTAGCTACGGCAACCAACGCATCAGCTACAGCAATCTGGTATTTGGCGACCAGCTTGGAGCTGATGGCAGCGTGCAGGGCAGCACCCGCGAAACTCTTGATTTCAACCCCGTCAGCTACCTCACGCTGGGTACGGGCGTGTTGCTGTATACTAACCAGTTTTGGTTCGGCCTGGCTGGCCACCACCTCAACCAGCCCGATCTGAAGTTCCGCACCCAGGCCAAGCTTCCTCTCCGGTTGAACGTAAACGGAGGCTTCAAGCATTACTTCGTCCAGACTACTATCAAAAAACAATACCGCGAAATCAGCTTGTCGCCTACGGTGAGCTATACTAGCCAGGGCGGCAGCCAGCGGGCCGAAGCCGGTCTTTACGCCGTGTTGACGCCGCTCACGCTGGGCCTCATTTACCGGGGCGTACCGTTGCCCGGCGCCGACCAGTCGCAGCAGATTGTGACGGCAATTGCCGGGGTAAGTGTGGGCACTTTTCGGCTCGGTTATAGCTACGACGCCAGCCTTAGCTCACTGAGCGCCGACTTGGGCAGCGCCCACGAAGTATCGCTCAGCCTGCGGCAGTTCGATTCGCTGGAAGCGGCCTGGCGCCGGTTAAAACGCCGTAATTACCCGTCAATTCCTTGCCCGGCGTTCTAAATTTTCGTATTATTGCATCCAAATTGCCTTTCCTAAATCATTTTCTCTCAGGTAGTTTCAACTTGATCATGAATTTTTCCAAGTACCTGCGTTTCGCGGTCGTAGGAGCCTGTGCACTGGCTTCATGTAAGGGTGGACCGCCCACAGCCACTAAGCCTGGTAAGTACAGCTCGACGACGGGCATTGAGTACAATACCGAGGAAGGCATGAGGGTCGCCGACTATCAGGGCATTCCTGAAGGACCGGGTCTGGTGTTCATCGAAGGCGGCCGTACCGTACTGGGCACGCAGGAGGAAGACGTGACCATGTCGCACGACAACATCGAGCGCACCGTCACAATTGCTTCTTTCTACATGGATGAGGCCGAAGTGGCCAACATCCACTGGCTGGAGTACCTGCACTTTGTGCGCAAAGACTCCTCCGAGGAAATTTACCAGCGCGCTTTGCCTGACACCACGGTGTGGGCCCGCGAGCTGTCTTTCAACGACCCCTACGTCGATTATTACCTCCGGTATCCCGGCTTCCGCTACTTCCCCGTAGTGGGTGTTAGCTGGTTACAGGCCAACGACTTCTGCACCTGGCGCACCTCGAAGGTGAACGAGCGCCTGGCTATGGATGGTGACGACGGCAGCTCGGCTCCCAAGGCACCGAAAAAAGGCTTATTTGGCCGGAAGAAGAATGCCGGCGACGCGGCTGAAGGTACCGACACGGAAACGGGTGGCGGCTCTAAGATCTCCATCGAGAACGGCAACACGCTGCCCAACTACCGTCTGCCTACGGAAGCAGAATGGGAGTACGCGGCGCAGGCTCTCATCGGAACCCAGGAAGTGGGCAACGAAAACCAGGAGAACAAGCGCATTTACCCGTGGGATGGCCGCCAAGTGCGGAACCCTTACGGCAAGAGCATGGGTACTTTCCTGGCCAACTTCAAGCGTGGCCGTGGTGACTACGCCGGTATTGCCGGCAGCCTGAACGACGGTGCCATGATTACGGAATACGTATACGCTTATCCACCAAACGATTATGGCCTCTACAACATGTCGGGCAACGTGAACGAGTGGGTGCAGGACATCTACCGTCCGCTGTCATTCGAAGACGTGGAAGATTTGAACCCCTTCCGTCGTAACGGCTTCCTCGATCCATCGGAGAAGTACGACAAGAAAAACTACCAGTCGCTTATCGATGACCACGTGCGCGTGTACAAAGGTGGCTCGTGGCGCGACGTAGCCTACTGGCTCTCGCCCGGCACGCGCCGCTTCATGGCTGAAGATTCGTCTACGGCTGCTATCGGCTTCCGCTGCGCCATGATTAACGCTGGCTCGAACAAGTAAGCGTCTTCGCTTCGACTACAATGCCCCAGTCTCGTAAGAGGCTGGGGCATTTTGCTTGTCGTGAAAGTCAGAAGTGGCATGGGCTACTGCTCGGCGCAGGCAATGGTGGCGATGCTTACTTGGCTACAACCGGCGGCTAACAGTACAGCTACGCAGGCTTCCAGAGTGGCGCCCGTTGTCAGCACATCATCCACAACCAATACCCGCTTACCAATAATTACTTCCGGCTCAGCCACTTCAAACACCGTCGCCACATTTTGCCACCGTTGGGCCCGGTTCTTTTGGGTCTGGGAGTCGGTATGCTCCGTTCGGCGCAGGGTGGTAGCACTCCAGGGCACACTCAGTCCGCTCGACAGACCTTCGGCGAAGCTGTCGGACTGGTTAAAGCCGCGCTTGGCCCGCTTTCGGCGGTGCAGCGGAACCGGGATAATCAGGTCGAAATCCTGATTGATCCCCTGCTGGGTCAGCTCGGCACCGTACCAGCGGCCCAATACTTCGCCTATTTCGCGCTGGCCCTGGTACTTAAGCTGGTGCAGCAGATGCTGTACCCGCCCGTGCCGCAGGAAGCGCAAATAGCTCAGAGCATGATGCAGCGGCACTTTTCCCCAAAAGCGGCGGGCCAGCGGATTATCTTTTTCGGCCAGCTTGTGGTAGTCGGTGTAGGGCAGCTGGGCCCGGCACAGCGTGCAGATATGAGTTTCGCCCCGCGCCAGCGTGTCGGAACACGCCAGGCAGGTCTGGGGAAAAACCAGCGTAAAGAAATCGGCGAGTAGCGTGGGCAACATAGTAGATACTAGAAATGGGAAGCGGTAAGAGTAGTGGTAGAAAAGGTAATGATTTGGCGAATATACTGGCAGTAAAAAACGGGGAGCGAGACGAATAGCCTATCGAAACTGAGTAGCCGGCAGCAGCAGGCGACTTTTGTGCCTACTTTCGTGTTTATAGCCCAGACCACCCTACAGCAAGTTGCTACTATGAGCCAAGTCACCGAGTTTAATGAGTACCGCCAGCGCATGAATGAGAAAATCATGGCGGCGGATAACAAAGTCATCAAGCGCTTTTTCAACCTCGACACCAATACTTACCAGGCGGGAGCCGTGGATGTGAAGACCAAGGAGATGTTGGGCCTGGCCTGCTCCATGGTGCTGCGCTGCGACGACTGTATCAAGTACCACCTGGGCAAGTGCCACGAGGAAGGCCTCAGCGACGAGGAAATCTACGAGGTGTTCGCCATTGCCAACCTCATTGGGGGCAGCATCGTGATTCCGCACTTCCGGCGGGCCGTGGAGTACTGGGAAATTCTGAAGGAGGAAGCGACTCCGGCTGCCCCACCGCACCACCACGACGCGTAGCATGGCGCCGCTCCATACCGAAGAAACCGAAGCCCAGTTTGAAGCCCGCTGGTGGCAGCTGATGAATGAGATGCGCGAGCGGTTTGGCAAAAAGCCCGACCTGAATGCCCTGCTGCTGCTTATTGGCGTGCAGGAGTTGGGCCAGGGAGCCGGGCCTTTTACCAAGGAGCAGAAGCAGGATCTGATGCACATTGCCACCTGCCGCCTCTTCAGCTTATCGGGCCACTATGCCCTCGACCATGTAGATGCTGAAGGCTGGCCCCATTACCAGCTGGTGCGCCCGGTGCCGTTTGCCAACCTGAAAGAGCAGGAGCGCATGTTGAAGTGGCACATGCTGGAATACTTCGACGCCTTCATGAAGGAGGATGAATAGCTGTCATTTACCTGAGTGTCTGCGCCCTTGAAAATCATTACCTACAACGTCAACGGCTACCGCTCGGCACTTAGCAAAGGCTTGCTGGACTGGGTGCAGGAAGCCAACCCCGACGTGCTATGCCTGCAGGAAATAAAGGCGGGCACGGCCCCCCTGGATGTGGCGGGCCTGGCGGCGCTGGGCTACCAGGCCTACCTGCATCCGGCCGTGAAACCCGGCTACAGCGGCGTGGCAACCTTCACAAAGATACCGCCGCAGCATGTGGAATACGGCTGTGGCACCGACTGCTACGATCAGGAAGGACGAGTGCTACGCCTGGATTTTGCCGACTGCTCTGTGCTGAACGTGTATATGCCCTCGGGCACGAGCAGCCCCGAGCGACAAGCCTTTAAGGTGGAGTGGCTGCACTTTTTTCGGCGCTATGTGCAGCAGCTCAAGGGAAGCGCGCCAGCCCTGGTAATCGGGGGCGACTTCAACTGCTGCCAGACCGATATTGACTTGCACAACCCGAAAGCCAACCAGAAAAGCCCCGGTTTCACGCCGGAGGAACGCGCCTGGTTTGCCGATTTCCTGGCCGATGGCTTCACGGACTCGTTCCGGCACCACCACGGAGCCGCGCCCGGCCACTACTCCTGGTGGACCTACCGTGCCGGCGCCCGGGCCCGCAACGTGGGCTGGCGGCTCGACCATCTGGTGGTTGACAAGGCATTGGAACCCCGCATTCACGCGGCCGGCTTACTGCCCGATGTCGTGCACTCCGACCACTGCCCGGCTTTCGTTGAACTAGTCTAACGCATTGCCTACAAATGCAATAGCCCGCCGGTATTTTGAATACCGGCGGGCTATTGTAGATACAAGCAGCCGCCAAAATAGCTAAGCCAACAACGCCTCGGCTACTTCCCGGCCCGAGGCCATAGCCGAGTTCAGCGACGGGTAGCCGGTGTAGTCGCCGCAGCGGTAAAGCGCATCGGTGAGCCGTACGGGCTGCTGCGCGGCTTGCCCGGCGGGATACACGGCCAGTGCCTGCGGGATATAGTAGGTGCGCAAGTGCTGCCAGTGAGCGGCAGCGGGCCCAAACCAGGCTGCCAGCTCCACGCGCAAGTGGGCGGTGAGCTCCGCTTCCGTCAGATTCTGGCTGCCGTGGGTGCTGACCGATACGAGTGTGCGCCCGGTTGGGGCGTAGGCGGGGGCAACGTGGCTAGGGAAAGCGACATTGTGCGCCAGCGAATTGGAAGCAGCATTCAGACGCAGCAGCTTATCGGCCGAAACCGGCGAGCGGTCGGCGGCAAAGTAGGTACAGGTGGTGCGCCGCCAGGTGGTAGGGTAGGCGGCACCCATGTCTGGTAGCAGCCGGGCCGCGGCCTGGCCATCGGTGGCCAGCACTACCGCCGCCGCGCTCAGCGTTTCGCCGCTGGCCAGCCGGATAGCAGAACCTTGAATGGACTCTACTTTGGTGAGAAGCCGGAGGCTGCCGGCGGGTAGGCGGGCAGCTAGCTGCTCAGGAATTTGCTGCATGCCAAGGGCGGGTATCGAAGCCTTGCCCTCCACGAATTGCTTGAATACAAATTCGAAGAAATTGCTGGCCGTGCCCAGGTTGCGGTCCAGAAAAACACCCCCGAAAAATGGCCGGAAGAAGGAGTCAATAATCTGCTCACTCCAGCCGTACTGCCGCAGAAACGTTAGCGTGTCGGAAGCAGAGGAAGTCAGCAGCTCCTGATTGGAGCGGCTTTTCACCCGTTGCACGAGGGCCAGAATACGCAGCTTGTCGGCGAGGGTACCAATGGGAGACGTGAGGGCTGAAAAGGCGGACAAGGGCTGCTCCAGTGGGTTGACCAACGTGGTCTGGCGGCCATCGGCGAGCCGGATAGCCGCGCCGGAGCGGAATGCCTGCAGCCGCAGCGCGCCATAGTCCAGCAGGCGCTGCACTTCCGGATACTGAGTTTGCAGCACCTGAAAGCCGCGGTCGAGTCGAAAACCATCGGGCGTCACGTCGGTGCGCACCCGGCCGCCTACGGCTTCGTCGGCTTCGAGTACCAGCACGGCGCGGCCCGCACGGTGTAGGTAGCTGGCACAGGTAAGGCCCGCCATGCCGGCCCCGATGATGACAATAGGCGAAGTGGAGAAGTGACTCATAGGTGGCTGAACTGCGAGAAGCAGGCGAAGGTTAAGCTGAAAAGTTACTACCCGTTGCTATTGACGGGTAGCTAACTGATGATCAGAAGATAAATAACCGGTCGTATGTAGACTGTGTCTGAACAGTAGGCTGGCTCTGGCTGCCACTGGCCACAGCATCCCGCGTGCAGTCGTTGGAGTACTACTCAGACGTCAACACGCGAGATGCTGCGCTACGCTTTGCATGACGACCTTGTTTTTGTCAGACTCCTTTACGGTCCTCATAGCTTAGAATAGCGGCTTGCGGGGCTTCATTATTTTACGCGTCTTCATCGTGTAGAACTCCGCTATGCCGTCGCGCGTGAACGTAACGTGCCACACGCCCAGCGCGTCGCCGAGGCGGTAGCCAGTGGCCTGGTCGGTGGGGTACTGCTTTTTAATCAGGGCATAATCGGCGGCGGCAATGTCCTTGCCCACCGTGCCATGACAGCGCAGGCATTGCGCATCGGCCAGCAAAATAGGCCGCTGATACGTGAACAGATTAGCCGTGGGGCGCTCCACCCGCCGGGTGGTATCGGGGCGCAGGTCGGCGGCCGTCAGCGGGGCCCGATTCTGCGGATTGCGCGGCCGAACGGAAACGCGGCGAACCGTAGCCTTGAGCGTGTGGGCCAGCGAATCGATGGCAACAAAGGTTTCGGGGCGACAGTACGGCAGGGCTCCCGCTACGCCGCCGGCTTGCAGTTGCGTGGCCAGTAGCCGCTGCAGTTCCCGGTCGGCGTGCCCGGTGAGCGAGTCGCCGGCCCAGCGCGTGGCGCGCAGCAGGTCGGCGGGCAGAATACGCTTCACGGCCATGTTTTCGAGCGTGGTGGCAATCTGCTTTCCATTTTTGATGTGCTCAATCTGGTCGGGGCGGCAGCCGGCCAACACACTCAGCACCACCACCCCACGGGCAACAACTTGACAGACGGAACGCATAGCAGCGGAAAAGCAGGAAAAAACGGGAACGGCAGCCGCCGGAATCAAGACTACAAACAACGCAAAGAATCAGAAGTTGGCCGCTAGCGGGCCAGCAGATATTCCCGTAGAGCCTCGTAGCGCGGCTCCAGCGGAATACTATGCGTAGGCTGCGTCAGCAACTCCCGTAGCGATTCGGGCAGCGGCACGGCCCGCCCAATCAAAGGCTCCACGACTTGCTGAAACTTTACGGGATGAGCCGTGGCCAGAAACAGCCCCCGCTGGCCGGGGTGCGTTTTCAGATGATCTTCCAGGGCCTGAAAAGCTACGGCTCCGTGGGGGTCCAGCAGGTAGCCAAGCTCGGTATATACGCGCCGAATGGTGGCGCTGGTCACGGCGTCGCTGACGGTGCAGCCACTGACCACGCCGTTGATAGCGGCGTGGTTTTGCGCGAAAAGCGCCAGCATACGGTCAAAGTTACTGGGGTTGCCTACATCCATAGCATTGGAAATAGTAGCTACGGCGGGCTGAGCGACAAAGCGGCCGGTGCGCAGGTAGCGGGCCACGGCGTCGTTGGCATTGCAGGCCGCAATGAAGTGCGCGACGGGCAAGCCGGAAACATGCGCCAGCAGCCCGGCGCACAGGTTGCCAAAGTTGCCGCTGGGCACGGCTATTACCGGCGGCTCGGCGTGGGGCCATTGCTGCGAGGCGAAGCAATAGTACAGCTGCTGGGGCAGCCACCGCGCCACGTTAATGGAGTTGGCCGAGGTAAGCGTGAGGTGAGTAGTAACGGCGGTATCGACGAAGGCTTGTTTTACCAGCTGCTGGCAGTCGTCGAAGTCGCCCTGCACTTCCAGGGCCGTGATGTTCTGGCCCAGCGCCGTGAGCTGCATTTGCTGGACGGGGCTTACTTTGCCCGCCGGATACAGAATGATTACCTCTACTCCTTCCACTCCCAGAAAGCCGTGGGCCACAGCACCGCCCGTGTCGCCGGAAGTAGCCACGAGCACCGTCACGGCCCGGGCTTGCCGGCGCGAAAAGTAGCCCAGGCAGCGGCTCATAAACCGAGCCCCCACATCCTTGAAGGCCAGCGTAGGACCATGAAACAGCTCCAGCGCGGCGAGCTGCCCGGTGACAGGTACCACAGGAAACTCGAAATCCACGGTTTCAGCGCAGATTCGGGCTAGCTCGGCGGCCGGTATCGTGGGGCCCACATAGGGCTGCATCACCTGAAACGCCACGTCTTCTTTGGGCCAGGATTTGAGCTGCCGAAGAAAGTCGGGCGAGAAGCGCGGAATACACTCGGGAAAGTACAGGCCGCCATCGGGCGCCTGGCCAGCCACGGTGGCGGACCGAAAATCGACGGCCGGCGCCTGGTGCCGGAGGCTATAATACTGCATTCGGAAGAAGCTTTTCGGTGGGCACCACCCGCACGCCGGTGGGGCAGATGGTCGTGACGTAGGTGTGAAAGTCGAGGCCCAAGCCGGTATACACATGGCGCATAGCGGCCGCCACGGCCTGCGCCGTAGCCTCGGTGCGGCTCAGCATAAAGATGGACGGCCCGGAGCCCGAAATGCCGCCGCCCAGCGCTCCGGCCAGCCGGCTCTGCTCTTTCACCGCCACGAAGCCCGGAATCAGAATGCTGCGCACGGGCTCCACGATGACGTCTTCCAGGGAGCGGCCGATCAGGTCGTAGTCGCCTTTGCACAAGCCCGCTACCAAGCCGCCCACGTTGCCCCACTGCCGAATGGCATCCTGCAGCAGCACGTCTTTTTTTAGGATCTGGCGGGCGTCGGAAGTCTTTATCTCAATCTGAGGATGCACCACCGTAACGTGCAGCGCGGGCGCGGGCAGCGTCACGATATCCAGCGTGGGCTGCGTGGCCCGGATCAGGGTGATGCCGCCATAAATGGCCGGTGCGATGTTGTCGGCGTGCTGCACGCCCGAGGCAACTTCTTCGCCGAACATGGCAAACCGCACTAAGTCTTCCCGGCTGAACATATTGCCCAACAGCGCGTTGGCTCCCACTACGGCCCCGGCGGCGCTGGCCGCGCTGCTCCCGATGCCGCTGCCGGGCTTAATGGCTTTGTTGATGCGAACTTCGATACCCGTACCAGCGGGAGCCGCGCGCAGCAATGCCAGCAGCGCCGCGCCGGCTACGTTGCGGCTCGGCTCGGTGGGCAGGTGGTAGTCGTCCTCGTTGAGAATAGTCACGCCCGGCTCAGTGGTCAGGCGCAGGTGCATGGTGTCGGCGGGCGTGGCCAGGGCAAACCCCAGCACATCGAACCCGCACACCATATTGGCAACGGTGGCCGGAGCCAGAACGGTAATGGAAGCGGACATAGAGTGGAGTTGGAAATCCGGAAAAAGCAGCGCTACGCCCGCGCCGCGCGAATAATATCGGCAAACACCCCCGAGGCCGTTACCTCGGCCCCCGCCCCTGCCCCCTTGATAACCAACGGCTGCTCGGCGTAGCGGTTGGTGTAGAAGAGCACCGCGTTGTCTTTGCCGTGCAAGGCATGAAAATCGTGGCCCGGCACAATAGTCTGTAGCCCCACGCTGGCCTTACCATCGGCGTAGCGGGCCACAAATTTGAGTTTTTTGCCCTGGGCGGTAGCAGCTTCGTACAAGCCCCGGAAATGGTCTTCGTGTACCGCCATCTGGTCATAAAAAGCCTCCACGTCTCCCTCCAGACACGATTCGGGCAGAAAAGATACGTTGCGAATATCCGCCATTTCCAGCTTCTCCCCCGATTCGCGGGCCAGGATCAGGATTTTGCGGGCTACGTCGGTGCCGTTCAGGTCGAGGCGCGGGTCGGGCTCGGTGTAGCCTTCGGCCTGGGCCTGGCGCACCACCTCGGCGAAGGGCCGCTTGCCATTATAGTGGTTGAACACGAAGTTGAGCGTGCCCGACAATACGGCCTCAATGCGGTGCACTACGTCGCCACTGCGCAGCAAGTCGTTCAGCGTGCCAATCACCGGCAACCCCGCGCCCACGTTGGTTTCAAACAGAAAGTCAGTATTAAATTCCTGCGCTAAGGCCTTCAACCGGGCATACGTGGCATATTCCGAGGAGCAGGCGACCTTATTGCAGGCCACCACGGCCACGCTTTTTTCCAGCAGGGCCGCGTAGCAGCCGGCCACGTCGGCACTGGCCGTAATGTCCACGAAAACCGCGTTGCGCAGGTTGCGGGCATGAATAGCGTCGACCAAGGTAGGCAGATGCAGCGGTTCGCCTTGGGCCAGGGCCTCTTTCCAGTCATCGAGGGCCAGGCCGTGTTCGTGTAGAACAAACCGGGAGCTGTTGGCCACGCCCACTACGCGCACCTGCAGCCCCAGCTTTTCCTGCAGATAGGCCTGCTGCCGCGCCAGCTGCTCCAGCAGCTTGCTGCCCACGTTGCCTACGCCCACCACGAAGAGATTTATCTGCTTGGCTGTCGCCTCAAAAAACGTCTCATGCAGCACGTTGATGGCCTTTTTTACGTCCTGCGCCCGAATCACAGTCGATATATTCTTTTCCGACGAGCCTTGGGCAATGGCCCGAATGTTGACCCCGTTGGTGCCCAGCGCCCCGAACATGCGGCCGCTGATGCCCGTGTGGTTCTTCATATTCTCGCCTACCAGCGCCACAATAGCCAGGTCGGTTTCCAGGTGTAGCGGCTCGACTTTGCCCACGGCTATTTCGTGGGCAAACTCCGCGTCGACGGCGCGCTGGGCTGCTGCCGCGTCGCGGGCGTTGACGCCCACGCTGATGGAATGCTCGGAAGAGCTTTGGGTGATTAGGATCACGTTGATCCGCTCCCGGGCCAGGGCCTCAAACAGGCGCTTGGAAAACCCGGGAATGCCCACCATGCCGCTACCTTCCAGGCTCAGCAAAGCCAGCTGACCGATGCTCGACAGCCCGCGCACGATGTGGCCGGTAGCCGGCGGGCTTACTTCTACCAGCGTGCCGTGGTCGGTGGGCGCGAAGGTGTTTTTGATCCAGAGCGGAATTCCCTGGCTCATGACGGGCTGAATAGTAGGTGGATACAGCACTTTGGCCCCAAAGTGCGACAGCTCCATAGCTTCCTGGTAGGAGATGCGCGGAATGGGTCGGGCATGGGGCACCAGGCGTGGGTCGGCCGTCATCATCCCGCTCACGTCCGTCCAGATTTCCAGGCGGCTGGCATGCAGCGCCCCGGCAAAAATGGCGGCCGTGTAGTCGGAGCCGCCCCGGCCCAGCGTGGTGGTAGCGCCCTGGTCATCGGCGGCCACAAAGCCCGGCACCACGTACAGCGCCTCGGGCTGCGCTACTATAAAGCGGCTGATGAGTTGATTGGTAGCGGCTAAATCGACGGTAGCGAAGCCGTGCTGGGAGTCGGTACGCAGCAGCTGGCGGCTGTCGTACCACCGGTGGGCCACCTGCTGGGCGCTTAGGCTGGCCGCTACCAGCCGCGACGAGAGCAGCTCCCCGAAACTCATCAGCCGATCCAGGGTGCGCGCACTCAGCTCGCCGAGCAGAAAAACACCGTTACAGATGGCTTCCATCTCGTTGCAGTGGGTTTTTACCAAACTCAGCACCGCACTTTGGCTTACGATGGGCACTAGTTCCCGCGCTACCTCCAGGTGCTGGGTTTCGATATGGCGCAGCCGCTCCCTGTATTCTTCTTTGCCGGCGGCGGCTAAGTAGCCCGCCTCAATCAGCGCATCGGTAATGCCGCCCATTGCCGAAACCACCACAATGGTCGTTTCGCGCCGCGCCGCAGCCGCTACCAGCTGCACTACTTGCCGAATAGCGCTGGCCGTAGCCACGGAAGTACCCCCGAATTTTAAAACCTGCATACCGATTGGAGTAAAAGAACACACGAAAAGCCCGGACCGAAGAGAAATCCGGAAGGGGATTTCCTCGGCGTGGGCTGCAACTCAAAAAACGGGGAAGAAGGTTGGTGCAGCCCGGTTACCGGGTTGTTGTGACCATACCAGTACCTGTGCTGCCGACAGGCAGGGCGCGGAAAAAAAAGCCGGTAGCGTTTCGCTGGAGCATATGCGCGGTGATGGTGGGCTCAAAGTAGTAAAATTTACGAACCGCCCTACCACGCTGTCTGCTTTTTACTGCCGCCGCCCACGCCTTTTTTCTGCTGGGGTTGTGTTGCTATATTCTGAAGCAACGAGGGAAAACGCGGCCGGTTTGGTCGTGTTTGTTTCCGTACCTTTGCATACAAATACACTTTCCCGAAGGCAAGATGCTAGATAAACTGGAGGCCATTCGCCAGCGCTACGAAGACGTGAACGAGCAGCTGATGCAGCCCGAGGCCATGAGCGACATGAAGCGCTACAAGACCTTGAACAAAGAGTACAAGGACTTGGGCAAGATCGTAACTGAGTACCGCAACTACCAGCAGGTGCTGTCCAATATCGAAGGCGCCCGCGAGGTGATTTCGACTGAGAAAGACGAGGACTTCCGCCAGATGGCCAAAGACGAGCTCGAAACGCTGGTGCCCGAGCAGGAGCGCCTCGAAGCCGTTATTAAAGACTTGCTGCTGCCCAAAGACCCCAACGATTCCAAGGATATCATCATGGAAATCAGGGCCGGAGCGGGCGGCGACGAAGCGGCTATTTTCGCCGGCGACTTGCAGCGCATGTATATGCGCTACGCCGAAAAGCAGGGCTTGAAAATGGACCTCATTGATGCCACTGAAGGCACCTCGGGCGGCTACAAGGAAATTATCATGGCCGTGAAAGGAGAGGATGTGTACGGCAAGCTCAAGTTTGAGAGCGGCGTACACCGCGTGCAGCGCGTGCCGGCCACCGAAACCCAGGGCCGCATCCATACTTCAGTAGCCTCCATCGTGGTGATGCCCGAAGCCGAGGAGCTCGATGTGCAGATCGACATGAACGACGTGCGCAAAGACCTGTTTATGTCGTCGGGCCCCGGTGGGCAGTCGGTAAACACCACCTACTCGGCCGTGCGCCTCACCCACTTGCCGACTGGCCTCGTAGCCCAGTGCCAGGACCAGAAGTCGCAGCTCAAAAACTTCGACAAGGCCCTACAGGTACTTCGCTCGCGCATCTACGAAATTGAGCTGGCCAAGAAAAACGAAGCCGAAGGAGCCCAGCGCAAAAGCATGATTGGCAGCGGCGACCGGTCGGACAAAATCCGAACCTATAACTACCCCCAGGGCCGCGTTACCGACCACCGCATCGGCTACACCGTACACAACCTGGCCAGCGTCATGGAAGGCAACATCGACGACTTTGTGGAGCAGCTGCGCATTGCCGAAAGCGCGGAGCGCCTGCGCGAAGGCGTTTCGTAGGCCAAGGCACTAAGCGGCAGCCCCACCCGTTTATCATCCTTTATCTGACTCCGCTTGCCAAGGACCTTACGCCAGTTGAACGAATCGTTCCAGCTAGATAAGATCCTTCCCAAGCGGACGTTAGATGAAGGATGACTCGTTTTTAAGTACCCTTTACCTGCCCCATGCGCTACCTGCTACCGCTGTTGCTTATTCTATCGGGCGTGCTCACGCTGCTGCCGGGCTGTGAGCCCAAGGAGGATCTGTTTACGACCGACTCCAGCGCCAAGCTCGAATTTTCGGCCGATACAGTGCTTTTCGATACGGTTTTTGCGCAGGTCGGCACGGTTACGAAGCGGCTATGGGTGTATAACCGCAACAGCCGCGCCGTGAAGGTGGAGCAGATCAGCCTCGCCAATCCGGCCGTATCAGACTACTCCATTATCGTGAACGGGGATGCGGGGCCCGCTGCCAACAACGTCGAAATCCGGGGGAAAGACAGCCTGTTGGTGCTCGTGCGGGCCAAGCTGGGCCCCGGCAGTGCCCAGCCAGCAGAAGGCAAGCCGTTTTTGGTCGTCGATCAGCTTCGGTTCAAAACCAACGGCAATGACCAAGCCGTGCAGCTGGTGGCCTACGGCCAGAATGCTTATTTCCATACCGGAGCGCTGGCCTGCGGCGAGGTGTGGCGCGGCGACAAGCCCCACGTACTGCCCAGCTCAGTACTCGTGCCGGCCGGTTGCGTGCTCACCATCGAGGCCGGAGCCCGGGTATACGCCCACGCCGGCGCGGCCATCATCGTGAAAGGCACCTTGCAGGTGAACCCGACCCTGGCTCCTACCGGCGAGCAGAAGCCCACCGACCGCGACATCGTCCGCTTTTCCGGCGACCGGCGCGAGTCTTTCTACGATGAGGTGCCGGGCCAGTGGGCCGGTATCCAGTTCGATTCCGTCAGCAGCCGCAACAACATCATTCGCTACGCCGAAATCAAGAATGCCAGCTTCGGCTTGTTGGTGTATAACCCTGGCAACCAGCAGCCTCGCCCCAAGGTAACGGTTGAGAATACTATTGTCAAGAATATCTCGGGAGCCGGGCTGTCATTTGCCGGCGGCGGCCAAAGCTTCGATGGCGCGGGCGTGCTGAGCATTGCCGGCGAGTTTACGCTGACGAACTGTCTGTTTACCAACTGCGGCGAGTACGCCATACTGGGCCTGGCGGGCGGCACATTCAACCTCAACTTCTGCACCATCGCCAACTACACGCCCCAGTTCCGGCGCGAAACCGAGTCGGTGCGGATCAACAACGCGTCGCTGCTCAAGCGCGTGCCGGGCCCGCTACTCACCCGCGTCACCATTCGCAACTCCATTATCTGGGGCTCGATACCGGATGAGCTGCTGTTTGAAAACGGCAACGGCTACGCCGACCTCACGATTCGGAACAGCGTGCTACGCACCCAAGCCTATAAAACGGCTTTTGCTGGTAGCACCGAGGGCAACTTGCTTAACGTGGACCCCAAGTTTAAACGCCCCGCCGACCGGTTTGGCGACAAGTTCGACTACAACCTGGATACGCTGTCGGCCGTCAGCAATACGGCGCGGCCGCTCACAACCGCTACCGACCTGCTCAACCGCCCCCGCGACCCGGCTACTCCCGACCCGGGCGCGTACGAGCGCAAAAACCGGTAGCAAACCCTGTTATGATCTGGATTCAGAAACGGTTGCGCCTGCCCGCCGTGCGCCGGGGCTTTCACCTCATCACCGATCTGCTGGTGGCTGAGTTGCCCGAGCTGGAAGGCCTCACCATCGGCACGGCTCACTTCTTCCTTCAGCATACGTCGGCCAGCCTGAGTATCAACGAAAACGCCGACCCCACCGTTCGCCACGACTTTGAGCAGTACTTCAACCGGGCTGTGCCTGAAAACGCGCCCTACTTTCAGCATACCCAGGAAGGCCCCGACGATATGCCGGCCCACCTGAAAGCCGCCATGCTAGGCACTTCCGTTACTATCCCGATTATGAACGGGGAGCTGGCATTGGGTACCTGGCAGGGCATCTATCTGGGCGAGCACCGCACCCACGGTGGCCGCCGCTGGCTAGTGGCCACGCTTATGGGGCAGTAGCAGCGTAAGCGCGGTAGCCTCGTAAGCCGCTTCCTTTACAGCACCCGCACGGTAGCCGAATACCGGATGGTATCGAACAGCACCAACTTCTGGACGCCCCGCACCTGATAGGTAGTCAGCAGGCCATTGCGGTAGTTCAGCAAGAGGGTTTTACGCGAGAAGAACAAGGGATTATCCTGCGTCAATACCGCTTCGATAATGCCATTGGGCGCGCTGCCTCCAGTTGCTTGCAAGCGGTCCACGATATTATCTACCCCCGCTCTGCGACGATATACCTGCAATGGCGCGCCGGAAGCGTCCGTCAGGCCTGCCTGGGCTTCGTAGGTACCACGCAGCGCCGGTTTGTTGATGTCGGCCTGGTAGAAAATCTGTAGCTCCTTACTCCAATCGACCTGGACCACCCGCGTGGTTTCTACTTGACCGTCGCGCATAGTCACTTGCTTTTCCACGGCGGCTTGGCGCTTGGTCAGCAGCGCGGTTTGGGTGTCCAAAAAGCCCTTAACATCGAAATACAATGGCTTGCGGGCGGGCTGCTGGACGCTACTACCGCCGCCCGGCTGCTGGTCGCAGGCACTGGTAAGTGCCACTACCGCCACCCAGAGTAGGCTACGCATTCGTCGAAACAGTGGCACCGCTGGGTTGTAGCAACGACTGACCCGTCATAGCAGCGGGTTGAGCCAAGCCCATCAATGCCAGTACGGTAGGGGCAATATCACCCAGCTTGCCATCCGTCAGCGTCCCCTGATAGTCGGTATCGGCCAGAATACAGGGCACCAGATTGGTCGTGTGGGCCGTATTGGGCGTGCCGTCCGGATTGATCATCATGTCAGCATTGCCGTGGTCGGCAATGATGATGCAGGCGTAGTTACTGTCCAAGGCTGCCATCACCACGTCGCGGGCGCAGGTATCAACTGTTTCTACAGCCTTCACGGCTGCCTCAAACACGCCCGTGTGGCCTACCATGTCCGGGTTAGCGAAGTTGAGCACTATGAAATCAGCAGACTTGGCCTGCAACTCCGGCACCAGCGCGTCGCGCAGGTCGTAGGCACTCATTTCGGGCTGCAAATCGTAGGTAGCCACTTTGGGTGAAGGACGCATAATGCGGGTTTCGCCCGTAAATTCGACTTCACGGCCGCCCGAAAAGAAGAACGTGACGTGCGGGTACTTCTCGGTTTCGGCAATCCGAATCTGTCTTTTACCATTGGCTTCCAGCACCGCGCCCAACGTATTTTCGAGGTTATCTTTCTCAAAAATCGGGTTAACGCCCACGAATGTCGCGTCGTAGTTGGTCATGGTCAGGTAATGCAGGTTCAGCCGATGCATGTTGAAGGCATGGAAATCCTGCTGGGTCAGCGCCTGCGTAATCTCGCGGCCCCGGTCAGTGCGGAAGTTGAAGCACAGCACCACGTCGCCCTCCTGAATAGTAGCCAGCGGCAGTCCATCGGCACCCACTTTCACGATGGGCTGCAAAAACTCATCCGTCACGCCTTCCTTATAGGAGTCGAGCATGCTTTGAATCAGGTTTTGCGAAGGCGTGCCTTTGCCATTCACCAGCAGGTCGTAGGCCACTTTCACCCGTTCCCAGCGGTTGTCGCGGTCCATGGCGTAGTAGCGGCCCACAATAGAGGCAATTTTGGCCCCGGTGCGGGCGATGCTCTGCTCCAGGTCGTTCACGTAGTTCACGCCGCCTTTGGGGTCGGTGTCGCGGCCGTCGGTGAAAGCGTGAATAAACACTTTGTGCACGTCGGCATCATGTGCCAGAGTGCAGAGAGCCTTCAGATGCTCGATGTGGGAGTGCACGCCGCCATCGGAAAGCAGGCCGATATAATGCACGTTGCGGCCGGTGGTGCGGGCGTACTCAAAGGCCTTTTCCAGCGTGGGCATCGCGCCTAGCTTCCGCTCCCGAATGGATTTGTTGATACGCACCAGATCCTGGTACACCACCCGGCCGGCCCCGATGTTCATGTGGCCTACTTCCGAATTACCCATCTGCCCGTCGGGCAGGCCCACGGCTTCGCCGGAAGCCTGCAGCTTGCTGTGGGGAAAGCGCTGAAACAAGGAATTAACAAAGGGAGTATCGGCCTTGTCGATGGCCGAAACCTCTGTATTCTGAGCCAAGCCCCAGCCATCCAATATCACCAGCAACACCTGTTTATTCATAGCTGCAAAGATAGGCGCACCGATGGGAACGTGCGCATTTTGTTGGTTTGGGTTGGTTTAGGTTACCTTAGAGGCGTGACGGTCGGCTGGAGGGACATTTTATGGACTATGCTTACTTGGCATAGTTTTGGTGAACTACGTGACACATCCCTTCCTCTAGTATGAAACGCAACATAGTTCAGGTTTTTACCCTCGTCTGGCTCCTGTTACTCTCCGTAACGGTACTGGCACAAGGGGAAGCCTTCACCCCGGTACGCAACGCCATTCGTGGCGGCTCGTCGCGGGAGCTCTCCCAGCATTTTGGCTCCACGGTAGAATTGAGTTTTGACGGTGACAAGCAAAGCTACAGCGCTACGCAGGCCGAGTTCGTGATGAAAGACTTTTTTGCCAAGAACGCGCCGGCCGGTTTCGACTTCGTACACTACGGTGGTAGTAACGAAGGAACGCCGTATGCAGTTGGCAAGTATGTCAGCAAAACCGGAGCCTACCGGATGTTCGTCAAGATGAAGTCGGACCGGGGCACCTTGGTGATTGATACCATCGATTTCACGAAGGAATAACCGCATATCGGGCTCCGCAACGCTAAGAATTTGACAGAAAACTACTTATTGTCAGAGTACGGCGGCCGGTAAGCAGCCAATTGTTTTTAAGGATTCCAGGAAAGGCCCCGGCGCAAGTCGAGGCCTTTTTCTATTTTTGCACCGTGCAAATCCCTCCTTACCTGACCCCCGAAGCTCTCACCACCTTTATCCGCGCGGCGCTGGCCGAGGATATCGGCGACGGCGACCATTCCTCCCTGGCTGCTATTCCGGCCGAGGCCCGCAACCGGGCCCATCTGCTGGTGAAAGGGGAAGGCGTACTGGCAGGCGTGGCGTTAGCTCATTTGATTTTCCGGGAAGTAGATGCCGACCTGAACGTAGAGCAGCACCTCGCCGACGGGGCCCGCGTGAAGCACGGTGATATTGCCTTCATCGTGGAAGGCCGCTCCCAGAGCATCCTGACGGCGGAGCGGCTGGTACTGAACTGCATGCAGCGCATGAGCGCCATTGCTACCTCCACCGCCCACCTGACCAGCCTGCTGGCCGGCACCAAGGCCCGCCTGCTCGACACGCGCAAAACCACGCCGAACTTCCGCATCTGCGAAAAATGGGCAGTCCTCATCGGCGGCGGCGTCAATCACCGCTACGGCCTTTTCGACGGCATCATCCTCAAAGACAACCACGTGGACTACGCGGGCGGCATCCGGCCGGCCATCGAAGCCACGCACGCGTATCTGGCGCGCACCACCCGGCAGTTGCCCATCGTGGTCGAAACCCGCACGCTGGCCGAAGTACAGCAGGTGCTCGACGTGGGCGGTATCGACCGGATTATGCTCGATAACATGGCTCCGGCGCAATTGCGCGAAGCGGTGGCGCTCATTAATGACCGGTTTCCGACGGAAGCCTCCGGTGGTATTACGGAGCAAACAATTGCTGAAGTGGGCCGCACCGGCGTCGATTTTATTTCGGTGGGAGCCCTCACTCATTCTGTCAAAAGCCTCGATCTGAGCCTGAAAGCCTTTTAGCAGCGGCGCCGCTCAGACCCAACCCTGACGGCGATGCTGCCCTTACTTCTGATAACGAACCAGTAGAATGCAACAACCTAATCAACGGGGTGGCTACCGGCAGGCCCAGGGGCCCACGCCCATGGCCATCCGGACCAAAAAGTATCAGCTCGACAAGGACACCTACACGCGCATGGCCATGGCGCAGGTCTGGAAGAAAGAATGGTGGTATGCCCTTATTCCGCTGGCGGTAGGGCTGCTGCCGGCCGTAATCTGGCCCTCGTGGTGGTGGGTGCTGGTGGCCTTCGTGCTCACGCTCCTCTACGTGCTGCTGCGCTCGGCCCAGATTACGGGCGTGTCGCAGATGGAGCAGAGTAAGGCACTCTTTGAGCGCATGAACTACGAAATCGACAACCGCCAGATTCTGCTACGCCTGAACGAAACCAAGGGCATGGGCCTCACCTGGGACATGATTGGGCAGGCCCGCCGCGACAGCGACGCCTACCTGCTGTGGCTGCAGCCCCCAACCGCAGCCGATGAGCTCAAGGGCTTCAAAGGCTGGCTGGCCCGCACCTTTACGGTGCCCGTGTTCCTGCACATGCCGATGCGCATCTTCAACTCGCCGAACGATATCAAGCTGTTTGACTCGATGCTGCGGCGGAAAAACCTGCTGCCGGCTCTACCCCTCGCCCCGGCCGCGCCGACGAGCCCAACTTCCGCGTAACTTTGCGCGGGTCTCGCTGGTAGTGTACTACATACTGAGGCGACGAGGCGGGTAGCCGCAGCCAGGAACTGCTCGGTTGCTCGGCACCTGATTAGAATTTCAACTTCTTACGAACATGACTAAAACTCTTCTGCTTTCCGCTTTGGCCGTGGCCAGCCTGGCCCTGAACGCTTGCAGCGGCGAACCTTCGGACCTGCGTCCGGAAGCTAAGGTATCCGTAGATCTGGTGGCTCCCGGTGCCCGCTCGACCGAAAATTTTGACCACGGCACTGCCCACGAGGCGCACCAGGCTAAAGGGGGCGCTATTGCCGAGCCGATCAGCTCGGGGACGAACTATGAAAAAGACCGGCACCCGGTAGCGGAAGAGGCCATGTCGGCAAACAGCGAACAAGCGTTGCGCACCAAGAAAAAATCAGACGCGGCGAAAATCGGAGCTAGTGTGCCCCAGGACAACACGGAAAAGCCAGCCGAAAAAATGAAGGAAGAATAGACAACCTTCTTTTCGTCAACAACTTGGCCCTAGTGCTGCCCGTCATCGACTTCTGGTCGAGGCGAGCCGGTGCTGGGGCCAACTTGTTGGTGGTACCCGCAGAGCACCCCGAGCCAGACCTAGCGACGGGGCTGAATATGCGGGGCTTTTTGTAACATTGTTGCAAAATAACCTGGCTATGCTTTGTCCGTTTTCCGTTGGGAAGCAGCTGCCGCTCTTGCCTCTTTCCTCTTTACTTGATGTCACAGCCCGCCGCCGAATGGTTTAGCACCTGGTTCGATTCGCCCTATTACCACCTACTCTACCGGGAGCGGAGCCACGCGGAGGCGCATGTGTTTATTGACGAGCTGCTGGCACATCTGCACCCCAAACCGACTACGCGCCTGCTGGATCTGGCCTGCGGCAAAGGACGGCACGCCATTTATCTGAGCAAAAAAGGCTACGATGTAACCGGGGTCGATTTGTCGCCGGAAAGCATTGCTTCTGCCCAGCAGTTTGCGCACGAGCACCTGCACTTTCATGTGCACGACATGCGCGACACGTTGCCCTACGGCCCGTTCGACTTCATTTTCAACCTATTTACCAGCTTTGGCTACTTCGCCAACGAAACCGAAAACGTAGTGGCGCTCCGCTCGGCGGCGGCGGCGCTGCGGCTGGGTGGAAAGATGGTCATCGACTTTATGAACACCGAGCGCACTGTGCGTGAATTGGTAGCGCGGGAGGAGAAGACGATAGGCGACATTACCTTCCGGATACGGCGGCACCTCGACAACGATTTCATCGTGAAGGAAATCAGCTTCCTGGACCAGGAAGGACACGCGCGGCAGTACGAGGAGCGAGTCCGCGCCCTTAGCCAGGAGCGATTCGAAGAATACTTTCAGATGGCAGGGCTGCGGCTGGTCGAAGTGCTGGGCGACTACCACCTGGGCGCCTACGATGAAAAAACCAGCCCACGAATGATTTTTGTGCTGAAAAAATAAGTGTCGTGCCTCGGTCAGGCACCAATGGCCGCCTCGCCGGTCCTTTGCTAGTTCTGTTCTTTATTCATTGCCCATGTGGTTTGCCGTTCTGCTGTTGTTTCTTACCGTAATGGGCGCGGGTTGGCTCACCCGACTGGTGCCCACGGCGCGCACGGTCTGGATGAAACCGCTGCTGGCTTTCAGTGGAGCCTACTTGTTCACGCTGACTATTATGCACCTGCTGCCGGAAGCCCTGGCAATGGAACCAGCGCAGAGCCATCGGATCGGCTACTATGTGCTGGCAGGCTTTTTTGGGCAACTGGTGCTGGAGGTTTTTTCGCAGGGCGTGGAGCACGGGCATGTGCACTACGAAACCTCGCACGCGGGACGGGTGCCTTTTCTGCTGCTGTTTTCGTTGGTACTCCATTCCTTTCTGGAGGGCAGCATCCTGGTAAAGTCGCCGGAGGCGGCTGGGGTGGGCCAGAATTTTTATGCCATCATGACGGGCATTGCACTGCACCATATTCCGGCTGCTTTTGCCCTGATGGCGGCGTTGCTGCTGCGGTTGAGCAGCTTTAAGCGGGCTTTCCCCTACCTAGTGCTGTTCGCGTTGGCTGGTCCGGCGGGTATTATCGTCAGCAACTACGTGGTGCTGGAAGAGTTGCTGCGCGGTGGCCTGTATGCGGCACTGCTGGGACTGGTAGCTGGCAACTTCCTGCACGTTTCTACCACCATTCTGTTTGAGACCAGCCCCGAGCACCAGCTGAACCTCCCCAAGCTCGCGGCTACAGTAGCGGGCTGCGCACTAGCGCTGGCCGTCGATTTAGTGTAGAATTCGCGTGGCATGCTGTGCTGGTGACGAGGCGACTTTCTGTACCGGTCAGGCGTCCTTGCGGAGTTCAGCTAGTTGCTGGATCAGCGCTTTTTCTTCGTCTGTCAGGTTCTGGGGGAGTGTCAGGGTAAGGCGCAGGTATAGGTCGCCGTGCTGGTCGGCCTGTTTATACACCGGAAAGCCTTTGCCCCGCAACCGTAGCCGGGTGCCGTTCTGCGTTTCGGGCTTTATCATGATTTTGACCGGCCCGGAAATCGTATCAACTACCTGCTCGCCACCTAGCAGCGCCTTATAGATGCTCACCGGCACCTCCATCGTCAGATCGGAGCCCGTACGGGTGTAGCGGGCATCGGGCTGCAGCCGAATGGTGATGAAGAGGGAGCCGCTGGGCCCGCCGTTGCGGCCGGGTGTACCCTGGTCGCGCAGCCGGATGGTTTGGCCATCTTCTACCCCAGGTTGAATGGTGAGGCGCAGCTTCTTGTCGTTTACCGTCAGCGTGCGGGGGCCGCCGTGGTAGGCATCGGCCAGAGTCAGCTCCAGTTCGGCCTGATAATCCTGACCCGCCGCAGGGCGCGGGCTACCGCCGGCCCTACCGCTCGCATCACCAAAAATGGAGCTGAAAAAATCGGAGAAATCGGCCCCGCCAAATGGGTCGTTGGCCCCGCCCCCACCCTGCGTGTACTGCGACCAGTCGAAGCCCCCACCGCGGCCGCCCCGGCCACCGGCGCTGCCGGTTTGCTGGTAGCGTTGCCAGTCGGCACCCAGCTGGTCGTATTTTCGGCGCTTGGCCTCGTCGCTGAGCACTTCGTTGGCCTCATTCACTTCCTTGAACTTCCGCTCGGCGGTGGGGTCGTTGGGGTTCACGTCGGGGTGATGCTGCCGGGCCAGCTTGCGGTACGCCTTCTTGATCTGGTCGGTAGTGGCTGTTTTGTCCACACCCAGGGTCTTGTAATAGTCTTTGTAATCCATTATTAGTTAGAAAGAAGCGAAGAAAATAACAGGTGTACAGCCGCTAACTGTGCTGCTCCTACTCTGTCTTCCATGCCGCCCGTTTTGGTGGGTAGGCGCTTCTATGCAGAAAGAAGCAGCGCCGGTATGTGGCTTCGCCAACTACTGGTGCGCCGACTGCCGTACGCTTGAACATTTATGCTGGTGGGCTTCGTCTTCGCTCGTAAGTTCGACTTTTTTCCCGTGCATAATTTGGCTGGCACTTTTCCTTAGCACCTTTCCTGGGCTCCTCACGCTGAATCATCCAGTTAGATTATACCACTATCAGCTTTTCCCTCCGCCATAGTAGCATGATATTTATCCTATGCTTAAATTAAACGACTATATGCGCGCTTTTCGATTATTACAAGGGTTATTGAATAGCAAACAAGCAAAAAAAGATACTACACTAGTGCAAATGTTTGCTTTTTCGATGCCTCATCAGCTGTTGAGCTACGGAAAAATAAGCCTATTATTTGGTTTGGTTTTTGTATTTTACACGTCTTGCCCGATTTAATTTCTCCTCTCTCACCCAAAATAGTTGTCTTATGAAAATTCGCTTCTCTCTTCTGCTGACGCTTGGACTTGCGGTGGCTGGTTTCGCGGCGCAGGCCCAAACCAGAATGCCCGCTCGGAAGCCGACGGCCCCCAAGGAAAAGGTCGTCGTTCGGGAAGGTGTGACCATGAAAGACGGGGTCGTGATGCAAAGCGGCAAAGTGCTGGTAACCCAACAGGGGCTTACCGCACCGCTGGCCCAGCCTATGTCTCTTACCAACGGCACCAAAATTATGGCCGACGGCTCGGTGACGATGGCCGACGGCAGCAGTGTGATGCTCAAAGAAGGTGACATGCTTTCCTTGAGTGGCCGGCTAACGACGGCCGTGATGAAAGCTGAGCAGGACAGCCTGATAATGGCCGTAAAAAACGGCGGCGGCAAAAGCAAAATGAAAGTAAAGAACAAGAAATAGCCGCGCGTACAACGGCTAAAGTCAACAAGCTCCGACACTTGCTGTGTCGGAGCTTGTTGACTTTAGCGCTGGCTGTAATCCCGCAAAATCTCGTGGACTTCAGCGTCGTCGCGGGCTTCTACTATTTCGGTGATGACGAACTGGATTTCGGCTTCGGTCCAGTTCTGGGCCTCGGCGGCTTTCACGAAGGCGCTAAGCGCAGTGAAGCGGTCGGCCTCGGCGGGGTAGGGCCAGGTTAGTTTTTTTCGAATTCGCATGCGGGTATTGCTATGTTCTACACTGAAAGCCT
This sequence comes from Hymenobacter elongatus, assembly GCF_004745955.1. GTDB lineage: Bacteria > Bacteroidota > Bacteroidia > Cytophagales > Hymenobacteraceae > Hymenobacter > Hymenobacter elongatus. The sequence goes on from NZ_SRLD01000038.1 coordinate 36,294, forward strand.
GCCGTTTAACACCTGACAGGTTACCGTTTAGCGGCGGCTCGAACCACTTTGAGCTGCACCGGGGCCACACCGGCTTCAACGATATCGATTTTGCGGGCGGCCTTACGCGAGAGGTCGATGATGCGGCCTTTGGCGTGAGGGCCCCGGTCGGTAACGGTGACCTTCACCGAGCGTTTGTTACGCGGGTTGGTCACCTTCACGACCGTGCCGAAGGGCAAAGTGTTGTGCGCCGCCGTGAGCTGATTGGGCCGGTAAGTAGTGCCGCTGGCGGTTTTACGGCCGTTAAACTTATCGGCATAATAAGAAGCCCCACCGCTTTGGGTGAAAGCGTCTTTGCTACCCCCGCAGCTGCCCAATGACACCCCACAAACCAGCAATAGGCAATAACCAGCGGAGCGCAACAGGGAAATGGGCATGAGCAACGAATTAGTTGAGGCTGGACGGGGAGTTTTTCCCGGTTTCGGGAATGCGCAAGGCCAGTAGGCTCTCGAAGTTACCCTGAAAAACGTTGAAGTCGACCGTGCCCCGAATACCGGGCACGTAGGCCTCGTCGCTGTGCTGCCAGATAATCCATTTGTCGCGGGGCAGCACGGGGCTGTCGACTTCATAGTGGGCGAGCCACAGCGGGTAGTCGTCGAAGTGGCCGGCCAGGTAGCGCTTGTAGAAGCCGTAGTTGGAATACAGAATGGGTCGCACCCCGTAGTGGCGCTCCACCAGGCGCAGCCACGTCGTGATACCGCGCCGCATCTGGGCCACATCATGAAACTCGGGAGCCTCTACGTCGAGCACGGGCGGCAAATCGCCGGAGGAAAGCGGCACGGTGCGCACGAACAGGGTGGCCTGCACGGCGCCGTCGTAGTTGGGCTGAAAGTAGTGGTAAGCGCCCCGGTAGATGCCGGCCGCCCGGGCCTCTTTCCAGTTGCGCCGAAAGCGCTGGTCACGCAGCGTAATGCCTTCACTGGCCTTGATAAACGCAAACCGCACCCGGTGCTCGGCCACCGTTTTCCAGTTGATGGTGCCCTGGTACGAGGAAACATCGATGCCATGCACAGTGTAGCCATCCAGCAGCGGCGTCTTTTCCCGACCCGTCAGGCTGCCCAGCGTAAAGCTGGCATAGGTGCGGCGCACGTAGCGGTGAACGAGACGCTGATACCGCAGATATACCACCAAGCTCACCACTCCCAGCACCAGGACGGAGAGGCCCAGATAGCGCCGCCAGGGGGAGGCAGCGCGGCGGCGGGAAGCAGTTCGTGGAGGTCGGTTCATGAGGGGGTACTCTGCCAAAGGTAACGAACAACTCGGGCCGAGTGATGCCCGCGGGCTGGCAAAAGACTTAGCCGAGGCGGGCCAATAGCCCGCATAGCGCATATACAGCCACTTTTCGTCACCTTTGCACTTCCTTTTTGCTTTCCTTATGCCGCAACCTGACCCTCTTGATGCCCGTGACGAATCCGGCTACCTCATTCGTGAGCTGCACGGCATCAAGCTAGCCCAGATTCTGGAATACTTGGTAGCGCACTACGGCTGGCCCGGCCTAGACGAGCGAATTCGCGTCAACTGCTTTTCGGTTGACCCGAGCATTAAATCGAGCCTGGTTTTTCTGCGCCGCACGCCGTGGGCGCGGGCCAAAGTGGAGGAATTGTATGTGCGGGCCCGCACGGCAGAAGTGCTGGGCCGAAAGAAGCCGTAGCGGAGGGGCCACAGCCGGCAACGTGCCCGAAGAAGATGAGTGTGGCTGTCCGCTCTTGGTACAGTTCTTGGCTGGCTGTGCTCAACAGCCTGATTCTCATTCACTCCTTCTCATTTCTCTCTCATGAAAAATTTCCTTCGTACTACCGCTGCTTCTGCTTTGTTTGTAGGCCTGCTGGCTTTTGGTTCTTCAGCCCAGGCCCAGGAAGTTAAAACCCAAGGCAAAGGCAAAGGCGCGCTGGTCTACAAATCGGCCTATAAAGAGTGCATTACGGGCGACCTGACCGGCTTGGCCCAGTGCGTGAACATGACCCAGGAAACGTACGTGGTAACGCCCTCCGGCAATGAAACTTCCGTCTGGAAAGGCACTGCGCCGGCTGCGTTGCGCCCTGCCAGCACCGTGGTGAAAGACGCGACCTGGCAGGAAAGCGGCAAAACCTACACCACCCACAGCACCACCACGCCCAGCGGCGAAGTGTCGCTGACGCTGCACTACAAGCAGAACGCCAAAGGCAATAAGTAGCTCCGGCTTCCGCTAGTAGGTAACGAAACAAGTCGACCAGCGGAGCACTCCGCTGGTCGACTTGTTTTTTGTAGCTTGGGGGCTGATGGCTGAAATCACCGAAAAGTCCGGGCTGCCGGCACGCCTCGTGGGGCTGACACTGTTTGTAGCATTTGAAACCGCCACGTATTACCTGCTGAAATACCTTACCTCGGGCCTGGGCATGACCGACCAGATGCAACCCGAGAATACCATCGTCAGCAACTGGGTGAAGACGGTAGTTTTTTTGCTGCTGCACTTATCCTTAGTCGTAGTAGCGGTGCTGGTGCTCAGCAACCGCCTGCCGCGCCGCTACCGGGGGCAAATAATGGGCTGGTTCTATCTGTCGCTAGTACTGGGCTTTGTGCTGCTGGTTCCGCTGTTTGGCTGAGGCAGCGACAATAAAAAAGCCACTGCGGAAGCAGTGGCCAAGTGGAACAAAGGTACCGGTCGGTCCCGGCAGTATAGAAAAAGCAGCGGAGCAGACTCCTAGCGCTGCCTGATTTCAATTTCGCGCTTCTGAGCAGCCGCATCCTTGTACGGAATGCGCACCTGCAGCTCGTGCCCCTTATGTACCGCGTCGATGCGGCTCAGGTCGAGAGTGGCCGGCAAATCCAGGGTGTGCGCAAACAGCGGGGCCGCCAGCGTATCCTCCGGCTGGTGGCGGTATTCGCAGTACACCGTCAACTGGTCGTTGTTGAGCACCACGTGAAAGGTCTCGGGGCTGACGCTCGGAATAGCGACCCGAACCAACAAGCCCTGCTCACGCGTGTCGACCCGCACCACTGCCTGAGCTGCGCCGCCACCCAACGTATTAACCAGGTCGAGCTGGGGGGCAATGCGGCGAATGAAGTCTCTGCTGATCAGATTCATAAGTTACTTTTGTTTCTTAGTTGCTAGCCTAAATACAAATGCTGTACCAAGCTTACTGGCTGGCTTTGTCTGCCTGCCTTCGGCCACAATGGCTGAATCACACCGTTCTATTGCAGTATACTTCAGCCATTATGACACCGTGCAATCATAGGCTTCTAGTAGTGGCTCGCAAGCCAACAAGAAGCCCAATGACTCCGGGGATCAGCTAGCATGGGAAGAGGCCTCTTTGTCCAGTGCATGTCCCCGAAATCAAGCGGCGCTTAATAGGATGCTATTCTTGCCGGCTTACCTTGTAACATGAAAAAGTTCGCGGCCTTCAACCTGCGTAAGCTCCCTAGCCATGCCCCGCAAGGCATGAATAAGGAGGATAGCAAGCGCAAAACCGAGCAGCTGCAGCAGGACTTAGTAGAGCTGCAAAACCGGCTGTATGCCGAGAACCGCCGGAGCGTCCTCATCATTTTGCAGGGCATGGATGCCAGCGGCAAAGACGGGCTGATTCGTACGGTATTCAGCGGCCTCAACCCCCAGGGCGTGCGGGTGCATTCCTTCAAGGAGCCAACTTCCGAAGAGCTGGCCCACGACTTTTTGTGGCGGATACACGCCCAGGCACCCCGGCACGGCATGATTCAGGTTTTCAACCGCTCCCAGTACGAGGATGTGCTCATTACCCGCGTCCAAAAGCTGATAACTACCGAAGAGGCCCGGCGGCGCTTCGTGGCTATTAATGCCTTTGAGAAGCTGCTACAGCAAAGCGGCACGACGGTGCTGAAATTTTACCTGCACGTGTCGGAAGATGAGCAGCGGCAGCGGCTGCAGGAGCGCCACAGCGACCCGACCAAGCAGTGGAAGTACGAAGCCGACGACGAAGGAAAGGTTAAAAAGTGGCCCCTCTACCGGCTCATGTACGAGGACGTATTCCGCCACTGCAACCCCGGCAGCTGCCCCTGGCACCTGGTGCCCGCCGACCAAAACTGGTACAAGGCTTACGTGGTAGCCAAAATAGTGCGCGACACACTCAAAGAAATGGCCCCACGCTACCCGGCTACCAAAAAGGAGCGGCCGAAAGAGTAGCCTAACGGCAGCGGCTATACCGCTTGTTCCATCATGCTTCATCGGGCGGCCGCTTGCCGATGCATCGCGCGGGCAACGGTCAGTAGGCAAGCCTTTTCAGCGAAGCGAAAAAAACACTTCTGAACGGCCTGCTTGTGTTAATTTCCTCAACGGCCTTTGTTACAGCACCCAGACATCGGCGGCCTGAGCCATAATCTCATTTTGCCACAGCAGCTGCTCTTCCCGGATAGGATAGGGTGCGCCGTGGCGAATGGTTTGGCAGACTGCTTCAAACAAGCCGGTGTAGTTCCCTTTGGCGGCAGATAGCAGAGCGGTGGTTTTCACGTCGTTTTCCCCGACCACGGTGAGGATGCCCGCCTGATCGGCGGACTCCAGGCCGTAGGCGGGCGCTAGTGGGGATAGCCCGGCCACGAGCTGAGCTTCCTGCACGTCGCTGCGGTTTTTGCGGAAGCTGCCCCGCGTGCCGTGCAGCACGAAAGCCGGTAGCGGGTCGGCAATGAGCAGCCCGGAGGCGACCGTGACCGTGAAGCCGGCGTAGAGCAGCTGCAGCGAGAAGTAGTCGTCGACCTGCGTGCCCGCACGGAAGCGGCCGGTGGTTTTGCGCACGTGGCGCGGCTGTCCAAACAGGCTGATAACCTGGTCGAGCAGGTGAGGGCCCAGGTCGTAGAGCAGGCCGCTGCCAGGCACCAGCATTTCTTTGAACGGCTTGGGGTTGAGGGTAGACTTGAATCGGTCGAAGCGAAACGTGACTTCGAGTAGCTGCCCCAGTTGCCCGCTTTCCACGACCTGCTTCACCAACTGAAAGTCGCTGTCCCAGCGCCGATTCTGGTAGGCCAGCAGGTGCCTGCCGTGGTGCCGGGCCAGGGCCCACAACTCCCGCACCTCGTCGGGTGAGGTGGCAACGGGCTTTTCCAGCAGTACGTGCTTGCCAGCTACCAGCGCCCGGCGGGTGAACTCGGCGTGGGTGTTGCTGGGCGTATTTACCACTACCAACTCCAGGTGATCATCGGCCAGCAGCTCGTCGATGCTGTCGTAACTCACTACGCCGGGGTACTGCTGCTGGGCCTCTTTACGGCTCCGCTCGGTGACGGCGCTCAGCTCGAAGCCGGGGTGCGCAGCCACGAACGGCGCATGAAACACCTTGCCCGACATGCCATACGCCAGCAGGCCCGTACGAATTTTTGTCATAGTCAGAAAGCGAAGAAGCCGTAGTCAGGCCGGTTAGAGCCGGCAGAAAGACTCGTGCCGGCGGCCGCAACATACGCCGGCGGCCCCTAATTCTCGCACCCACTGAGCGGCTTTTGCACTACCGCTGATGAGCTCCGCTGCGGTCTGATGCCGGGCAACGCACAGCGCGCGTTCTGCTTACGCCTTGGCAAACCACTTCAGCAGCTCCCGGCCTTTTGAGCGCAGCTTGTCCAGATACGATTCGGAGGCAGCAGCGGGAGCCACAATAGCTTTCTTAACACCCGAAGTCGGAGCCAGCTTTTTGATAGGAGCCTTCGTTACGGGCAGTGGTTTGACTTTGTGCCTAGTGGCCGTGGCCAACGCTTTCTTGGTAGTCGGCCGGCTTAGCTTCGTCAGCAGCGAGGGCGCGGCCGGGGTATGAAACTGCCAGGTGGGGTTGCCGTCCAGCGCGTACATCGTCTGCTGCCCGGTAGCATCGTTCTGAAAATACTCCACCACACGACCGTAATAGGTTTTATTGGGAGCCAGATTACGGAGCGCAACGGTACTATCGGAGCCGGCGGCTACTACAAAGGTGCCTTTACCCAGTGTCGAGCCGTGCCCGTACGCGGCATCGGCCGCGTAGCTGGTGCCGTCCTGGGGCAGCGCGTCCACGGGGCCGCCCTCCTTCAGCAGCACCAGGCGCCGCGTACCGTTGCCGCGGGTCCAGTGCAGAGTGGCGGTGGTAGGCTGCGCGGCGCTGCCACGCAGATTTTTGGCGTTCTGGTCGGGCGGAAAGAAATCCTGGGCGGGCCACTGCGTCGTGCCATCGATACATTCCCAGCCCAGCTTTTCTAGGTCGTTCCAGAAGCGGTTGGGCGCGGCGCGGCCGTTCAGCAGAATGGCCCACGTGTAGCCATCCGTGGTTTGGGCCACGCAGCTAGCCGTGCCATCGAGACTTCCGGTGTGCCAGCTCACCTTGTTTTTGCTCACCATCCAGCCCTTGGCGTAGTGGCGGTTGTTTTGCGAAGGCTCCAGCATCTGCTCGATAGTAGCCGGGGCCAGCACATCGGGGCGGGAGGCCACGCCATCGGTGGCCAGCAGGAAGCGCACCAGGTCGCGGGCCGAAAACAGCCAGCCGCCGTGGGCGTTCATGGCTTCCAGGTTCCAGCTGCCGTAGGCCGCCGGTACGTCTTTGCCGGTGCCATAGCAGGCGGCGCGCTGGTCTTTGCTGAAGTATTCGGCTTCCCGCTCGGCCTTGTCGGCCAGCAGCGTGTGGCCCAGGTGCGCCTCCTGAATGCCGGCCGGCGCCAGAATATGCTGCCGCACCCACCCCTCGTAGGGCTGGCGGGTTACCTGTTCCAGAATTTTACCCAGCACCAGATAGCCCACATTGGAATACACAAACCGCGCGCCGGGCTTAAAATCGAGCCCTTTGGTGAGCAGAAAGCGCACCATGGTAGAGTCGCCGACCGGGTTGGGAGCACTCAGCACATCGGCTACGTGCCGGGGAAAGTCGATGGGGTCGGAGCCGGGGAAGCCGTCGGTGCCGGCGTTGCGGTTCCAGCCGGCGCTGTGTTCCAGCAGCTGCTGCACCGTGATGTCGTATATACGCTCGTCGGTGATGGCACTGGTGTAGTAAGCCGACTGCAAATAGCCGTTGGGGCCAAAGGCCTTGTGGTCCAGACGCAGCCGCCCGTCCTCGACCAGCTTCATGATGGCCGTGGCCGTCACGGGCTTCGAAACGCTGGCAACCCGCAGCAGGTGCGAGGGCCGCAGGGGCACGGTGCGGGCCAGATCGGCGTAGCCGAAGGCGCGACAGTACACCAGCTTGCCGTGGCGGCTGATGGCCACCGAGGCCCCGGGTATTTTCCAGCGCTGCATAAACTGCTCGATGGCCGCGTCGCAGTGCGCGAGTTGCGGGGTAGAAGCTCCGGTTTGAGCTAGCGTCGGAAAGGCCAGCAGCCCCAGCAACAGGGCCAGTAATTTCTTCACAAATCCAACTTGGCAAGGTAGAGGCTAAGCCGCCTTTTTTCGGCTGGCTCAGTCTTCCGACTGAATTACAAGTTTATTGTATTATTCCGAAGAAATGGTACGCTGTTAGAAAGAATAAATTGTGATTTTTGAAGCAAATATTCTTGTATAACTCTGAACTACAGCCTTCAGTGATATAGCACCGGAAAAACACCAAATTTAGAACATCTTGCATAATATAACTATGATCCTGAATCCTACTCCCGACGACAGCAGCGCCTACAGGCTCGGGCCCACGACGCTTACTCTAAAGGCACGGCTTTCATGGACGAGCGGTTCGTTAAAGAAGGTTGACGAACGGCGTCTTGACGGATAGCAGCACGCACTTCGTAGGCACGTACTCCGTTCGTAAAACCACTATAGGTAGTAGACTTGTTCCTGAATAAAGCGAAACGAAAAAAGGACGTCATGCTGAGCCTGTCGAAGCATCTCTACCGCAACAGTACTCTCAACCATGCGAACGAAGCGGGAGAGATGCTTCGACAGGCTCAGCATGACGTCCTTTTTTATGTCACTTCTAATTCAGGAACAAGTGTAGTGTCTGAAAATCTTCAACCGGTCCTGCCTCAGCTGGCGTCCGCTTGCCGAAGCAGGACCGGTTGATGACTATTTTAGGCTTTTCAACGCAGCCTGGCACTCTACCGCAGCAGCAATGAGCGGTTTGAGTTGCAGGGCAGCGTTTTAATGAAAATCAGCCATCAGCTTATCCTCTTTTTTCTGCATCCTATGAAACCCCGTGCCAAGCCGCCGCGCAAACCGCCCATATTTCCAGCCGAAAACCGGTTTGAGCGCTGGGATGCTGCCACCTTAGCAGCGCATCCCGATACTGAGTTCGAACAGTGTCACTTTATCGGCTGCGACTTTTCCGGGGCCGCCCTGGGCGCGCTACGGTTTAGCGACTGCCTGTTTGAACGCTGCAATCTGGCCTCGGCCACCTTGGCGGGAGCCGGCATGCAAAATGTGGGCTTCACCGATTGCAAGCTCTCGGGTGTGCAGTTTGCCGCCTGCCGCGACTTTCTTTTTGAGGTGCGCTTCGAGGGCTGTCAGCTGCATTACGCCTCTTTCTTCGGCAAGAAAATGCGCGGCACCCGCTTCGTGAGCTGCTCCTTGACCGACGCCGACTTCACCAGTGCCGACCTCACGGAGGCCGCGTTTCAGGACTGCACCCTGCAGGGAGCCGTGTTTCGCAGCACCCAGCTCACCGCCGCCGACTTCACCACGGCCTCGCAGTTCAGCATCGACCCCGATGGCAACACGCTAACTAACGCCCGGTTCACGCTGCCGGGCCTGCTGGGGCTGGTAGGCAAATACGGCATCATTGTCGAGTGAGTCAGCTAGCCGGTGTCTGTACCCTCTATTTTGGCAAGTAAGCTGTTCAAAAGCGCTAGCGTCCGCGCAGTTGAAGCCTGACTGGTTGATGGTTTTCGGATCTTGCGCGGCTACTGTGCCCGAGCAGCTGGAAAACCGGCGCTTCCCAACTACAGTTTAGCCTGCTTACCTCGTCCGTCTACTTTTTCTGCGCCCTATGTCCAGCTTGTTTACGTCACTCACCATTCGCGGCATCACCCTTAAGAATCGAATTGTCGTGTCGCCCATGTGCATGTACAGCAGCACCGACGGCATGGCCAACGACTGGCACCTGATGCACCTGGGCAGCCGCGCCGTCGGGGGCGCGGGCCTCATTATTACGGAGGCGGCAGCCGTGTCGCCCGAAGGCCGCATCACCCCCGACGACCTCGGCATCTGGAAAGACGAGCACGTGCCGGGGCTGCAGCGCATCACGGCTTTCCTGACGGCGCAAGGCGCGGTGCCGGGCATACAGTTGGCGCACGCGGGTCGCAAAGCCAGCACCACCAGCCCCTGGAACGGTAGCCACGTAGTGCCGGCCACCGGCGGCGGCTGGCAAACCGTCGCGCCCAGCGCCGTGCCGTTTCATGCCGGCCAGCCCACTCCTACGGCCCTCACCCAAGCCGGCATCGACCAGGTCGTGGCCGATTTTCGGGCGGCTACGCTGCGGGCCGTGGCGGCAGGCTTTCAGGTGCTGGAAGTGCACGCGGCCCACGGCTACCTGCTGCACGCGTTTCTGTCGCCCCTGAGCAACACCCGCACCGATGCGTTCGGCGGCTCCTTTGAAAACCGGATTCGGCTGCTGCGGCAGGTGGTAGAAACCACGCGCGCCGCTTGGCCGGCGCAGCTCCCCTTGTTCGTGCGCATCTCGGCCACCGACTGGACCGAGGGCGGCTGGACGGCGGAAGACTCGGTGGCTCTGGCTATTATTCTGCAGGAGCTGGGCGTGGATGTGATTGACTGCTCTACGGGCGGCAACGTGCCTACCGCTGCCATTCCGGTCGGCCCCGGCTACCAGGTGCGTTTTGCCGAAAAGATCAAGCGGGAAACCGGGCTGCTGACCGGAGCCGTGGGCATGATTACGACTGCTACCGAAGCCGAGGCCATCGTCGCCAGCGGCCAGGCCGACCTGGTGCTGCTGGCCCGCGAAATGCTGCGCGACCCCAACTTTCCGCTACACGCGGCCCAGGAGTTGGGCGTCGATGTCGCCTGGCCCAATCAGTACGCCCGGGCCAAACCCCGCCCCTAAGTACGAAGCGAGTTTAGCAATCAATCATCCTGCCTTCACTGGTACGGTACAGCTACTCGGCCAGCTGGCCGGCGGCGTGTAGCTGATCGAAAATCAGCTGGTCGACGGGCGACACGCGCGGCCGGTCGCGGTAGGTGAGCCAGGCAACTTCCTCGATTTCGGCGGCGGGCTGCACGGTGCCGGTATGGCGGGCGGCGTAGCAGATCATCCGGACCAGAATACCTGTGGCATGGCCGTGGGCCTGTGCTTCAAACGTGTCGATGTAGGTGAGGCTGGCGGGGTCCAGCTCTACCGTCAGCTCCTCCCGAATTTCCCGAATCAGCGTTTGAGCGTCTGTTTCGCCCGGTTCGCGCTTGCCGCCGGGAATGTAGTAGCGGTCTTTGCCCCGACTGCGGGTGCTGAGCAGCTTGCCCTCGTGTAAGTGCAGCCAGGCAACTTTATCGATGATTTTCATGGAACCGAGTCAGATAAAAGGCACGTCAAAAAGGTAGCCGGCACGAAGATAGGCGGGGCAAATGCAGCCTAAGCAACCGAAGCTGGTCTTTACAAGATCTTTCTCACCTGTGTGTTGCCTGCATGACCAAACAAACTACTCTCCACGTCTGCACGGCGCTGGTTGGCCTGACGCTGACAGGCTGCGCGACCAGCACCCAGGCCCCGCAAGCCAGCACCACTACGGCACCAGCCGCCACTGCCAGCACAGCTACCGCTACCACCGCTACCACCGCCGCTACGCCTGCTACGCCTGCTACCACGAAAGGGGTTGGCATCGATGTAGCGGATCTGAACCGGGCAGTGTCGCCGTGCGAGGATTTCTTCCAGTTTTCGGGCGGCAACTGGCTGAAAAACAACCCGATTCCGGGCTACGCCTCCAGCTGGGGGCCGCGCAACCTGCTCGGCGACCGGACGCAGGCACTGCTCAGGCAGATTCTGGAAGAAGCTGCTGCCAATACCACCGCTACCAAAGGCAGCAACGCGCAGAAAGTGGGCGACTTCTACGCCTCGGGCATGGATTCGCTGGCACTGGACAAGGCCGGGCTGACCTACCTGCAGCCCGAGCTGGCCCGCATCAATGCCGTGAATACCCTCAAAAGCCTGCAAGTGGAGCTGGCTCGCCAGCAGACGCTGGGCACCGGAGCTTTTTTCCGGGCCGGCGTCTCGCCCGACCGCAAGAACAGCACGCAATACGCCGTCAACTTCAGCCAGGGCGGCCTGGGCATGCCCGACCGCGACTATTACCTCAAAGATGACGCCCGCTCTAAGCAGGTGCGCACGGCTTATGTAGCGTATCTGACCAGCACCTTCAAGCTCATGGGCGACCCGGAGCCGGCCGCCGCGCAGAAAGCCGCCGCCGTAGTGCGCCTGGAAACGCGCCTGGCGCAGGCCAGCAAAACCCGCGTGGAGCTGCGCGACCCGTATGCCAGCTACAACAAGATGACGGTGGCCGAAGCCAGCCAGCAGTTTCCGAACATCGGACTGCCGGTTTTTCTGGCCCAGAATAAGCTCGGGGCCGCCCAGGATATCATCGTGGGGCAGCCGGCTTTCTTTAAGGAAGTCAGCGCGGTGCTGAAAGAGGAGCCCTTGGCCGATATCAAAACCTACCTGACCTGGCAGTTGGTCAGCTCCGTGGCGGCGGCTTTGCCCAAAGCCTACAGCGACGAGACCTTCCGGTTTCAGCAGGTGCAGAGCGGTACCAAGCAACAGGCGGTGCGCTGGAAACGCATGCTGGCGGCTACCGATGCCACGCTGGGCGAGGCCTTCGGCCAACTCTACGTCGACAAGGCTTTTTCGCCGGCGGCCAAGCAAAAGGCCCTGGAAATGGTTGCCAACATCCGGGTTTCCATGGCCGAGCACATTCAGACCAACACTTGGATGAGTGAGCCCACCAAAGCGGAAGCCCTGAAAAAGCTTAATGCGCTACGGGTGAAAATCGGCTACCCCGACAAGTGGAAAGACTACTCGGCCCTGATCATTTCGCGCAAATCGTATCTGCAGAACGTGCTGGCCGCCCGGCAGTGGAATTATCGGGAGAACACTAAGAAATTCGGTGGCCCCATTGACCGTACTGAGTGGGGCATGACGCCTTCCACGATCAATGCGTATTACAGCCCGCCGATGAACGAAATCGTGTTTCCGGCCGGCTACCTGCAGCCCCCGTTTTTTGACCCCAACGCCGACGATGCCGTCAACTACGGAGCCATCGGCGGGGTGATGGGCCACGAAATGACCCACGGCTTCGACGACCAGGGCCGGCAGTATGACTCCCAGGGCAACCTGCGCGACTGGTGGACCAAAGCCGACGGGGAAGAATTCACGAAGCGCGCCGCCGTGGTCGGCCGCCAATACAGCGCCTTTTCGCCCCTGGATTCGGTGTTCGTGAACGGCAAGCTCACCATGGGCGAAAACCTGGCCGACTTCGCCGGGCTGACCATCGTGCACGCCGCCTTGCAAAAGCAGCTGCAGAAGCAGTACGGCACCAACCCACTGCCACTGATTGACGGCTTCACGCCCGAGCAGCGCTTCTTCCTGTCGTGGGCCCAGCTGCGCCGCCAGAATATCCGGCCCGAAGCCCTGCGCCAGCAGATTCTCACCGACCCCCACTCGCCGGGCCAATACCGCACTATTGGCCCGCTGATGAACATGCCCCAGTTCTATGACGCCTTTGGCTGTCAGGAAGGCCAGAAAATGGTGCGCGCCACGAGCGACCGGGCCAAAATCTGGTAGGAAGCGCCGTTGTAAAACGTCTCATCTTTACGGCAGCAGGCCACATCTTCAAAAAAGGTGCCTGTCGCCGCTTCTTCGTTCCCACCCTTCTATTTTCAACGTGTAATGACCAACAAAAACCAACTCTTGCTAGCCGTTGGGGCCGCTGCCGGCCTCACGCTAGCGGGCTGCGCGGCCAGCAGCACCGCCACCACGGCTACCCCGGTCGCCGCTACCGCTGCCGTGGCTACGCCGGCCACCTCGGCCGAGCAGCCCATGGTAAAGGGCGTGGGCCTGGATGTGTCCAACATCGACAAGTCGGTGGCAGCCTGCGACAATTTCTTCCAGTATGCCTCGGGCACCTGGCTCAAAAACAACCCCATTCCGGCCGCCGAGTCGCGCTGGAGCTCCTGGAACACGCTCATCAACCAGAACGAAACCGTGATGCGGCAGATCCTGGATGAGTCGGCCGCGAATCGTACGGCGGCCAAGGGCACCAACCTGCAGAAAGTGGGCGACTTCTACGCGTCGGCCATGGACTCGTCGGCTATTGAAAAGGCCGGGCTGAAATACCTTAAGCCCGAGCTGGACCGCATTGCCGGCATCAAAGATTTGAAAGGTCTGCAAGCGTCGCTGGCCCGCCAGCAGATGCTCAGTACGCGCTCCGTGCTGGGTGTGGGCGTCGGCCAGGACCGCAAGAAAAGCACCGAATATGCCGTGTATATGTCGCAGGGAGGCCTTTCGCTGCCCGACCGTGACTACTACCTGAAGGAAGACGCCCGCTCCAAGCAGATTCGGACGGCCTACATGGCGTATCTGACCAACATGTTCAGGGAGCTGGGCGATGCGGAGGCCACGGCTACCAAGAACGCCAACACGGTGATGCGCCTGGAAACGCGGCTGGCCAAGGCCTCGAAGGACCGCGTGGCCCTGCGCGACCCCTACGCCAACTACAACAAGATGACGGTAGCGGAAGCCAACAAGCAGTTTCCGAACCTGGGCGTGACGGGCATGCTGCAGCAGCTGGGCTTGAGCAGTGCCAAAGAGGTAATCGTGGGTCAGCCCGACTTCCTGAAAGAAGCCAGCGCCGCCCTGAAAGCCGAACCTCTCACCGACTGGAAAACCTACCTGCGGTGGCACGTCGTGAACTCGATGGCCTCGGCCCTGCCCCAGGACTACGTGAACGAGTCGTTCCGCTTCAACCAGGTGCTGACCGGTGCTAAGCAGCAGCAGCCCCGCTGGAAGCGCATGCTGCGCTCGACCGACGGCACGCTGGGCGAGGCCTTCGGCCAGCTCTACGTCGATAAGGCTTTCACGCCCGAAACCAAGCAGAAGGCGCTGGAAATGGTCGGCAACATCAAGGTGGCAATGGCCGAGCATATTCAGCAGCTCGACTGGATGAGTGAGGTGACCAAGACGGAAGCCCTGAAAAAGCTCAATGCCTTTACGGTGAAAATCGGCTACCCTGACAAGTGGAAGGACTATTCGGCCCTGACCATTTCGCGGGAGTCGTACCTGCAAAACGTGGTGAATGCCCGCCTGTGGGAATACAAGGACAATATTCAGAAGTACGGCAAGCCAATTGACCGGGGCGAGTGGGGCATGACGCCGCCCACGGTGAATGCCTACTACAATTCCTCGTTGAACGAAATCGTATTTCCGGCCGGCATTATGCAGCCGCCGTTCTTCGACCCCAAGGCCGACGACGCGGTAAACTACGGCGGCATGGGCGCCGTTATCGGCCACGAAATCACCCACGGCTTCGACGACCGGGGCCGGCAGTCGGATGCGGAGGGCAACCTGCGCGACTGGTGGACCAAAGAAGACGCCGATAAATTCACCCAGCGCGCCGACATGGTCGGGGCCCAGTACAGCGCTTTCTCGCCCCTGGATTCGGTGTTCGTGAACGGCAAGCTCACGATGGGCGAAAACCTGGCCGACTTCGGTGGCTTGGCGCTGGCCTACTCAGCCTTGGAGAAGCAGCTCGAGAAGAAGTATGGCGCCAACCCCCGGCCTAACTACGACGGATTCACGCCTCAACAGCGCTTTTTCCTGTCGTGGGCCCAGATCTGGCGTACCAACGCCCGGCCCGAATACCTACGGCAGCAGGTGCTCACCGACTCTCACTCGCCGGCTCAGTACCGCACCAATGGCCCGCTGATGAACATGCCCCAGTTCTACGAGGCTTTCGGCTGTAAGGAAGATGCCAAGATGGTACGCGCCGCCAACCAGCGGGCCAAAATCTGGTAGATACCCGTTGCCTGTTAAATGCAAAAAAGGTGCTCCGCATGATGCGGAGCACCTTTTTTTGTGCAATGCCGCGTGGCCACAGCAGCCGATAGGACAGAGGCAGCAGCCATCCAACGGAATTCCGCCGGAGAGGCTAGACGCCTTCGTTTCCAAGACCATCATTCTCCAGAATGACGCCCGCGACGGCCCAGCCAGCTAAGGCCGTGCCAATGGCTTTTGGCGAAAAAGGCTACAGGATTGGCCTTGGGCACTACCAGTCGTTCTACTTTCCTACTCAGCAGGCCGCCGCACCAACTTTCGCCCGTGCGTTACCCCGCGAAGGTATAAGCCAGCACGTGCGCCAATACCAGACTGGCAGTGCGTATTTTGCAGGCTCAATTCAACGTATGCGTTCTGCCGCCGACCTTCCTGCCGCCCTCGCCACCACGTACCGCGCCGACCTGAATATGCTGGTAGGCCGCTGGGGCTACCAGCCGGCCGTTGGGCTGCTCCCGGATATCTACCAAGACATGAAGCAGCAGGCGCTGAGTACGGGTTGCCGCTTCTGGCTGCAGGATATCCGACGGCGGGAGTTCAACGATCCGGAAATTACCCGCTGGCTACTCACCGAATTCTTCCCCGACATGAGCCAACTGCTGGGCGGCCGGCTCGCAGTAGCCTACCTGACCAGCCCCGCCCTGCTGCTAACCATCATGACCGGTCCCGGATTTTTGCCGCCCAGCGCCTATGACAATCAGCCCTTCGGTATTGCCTTTTTCGGCGACGAAGGCGAGTGCATCAACTGGCTGCGCGAGCAACAGCGGCGCGGCGCGCAGTACTGATTTGCCTGCTTGGTAATGCGAATAACGACGGCACTTTTTATTCGCTCTAGTCCTGACGACGGTAACGGGCCGCTTGGTTCACCCAGACGGCCCGTTACCGTTGGCAGGACTACTGCTTACCGGCTACTATTGAATGAAGTGGGGGCGAATCAGGTTTTCGAAAGTAAAAATCTCGTCCCACTTGGCCTGGGGAAGCAATTGCCGCTCCGTCACGGCAATGGTATGCACCGACTTGCCGGTGAGCAGGGCTTCTTTGGCAATTTCGGCGCTGGCCTCGTAGCCCAGCACCGGGTTCAGCTGCGTTACGATACCGATGCTGTTGCGCACTAGGTTTTCGGCGTGCTGCACGTTGGCCGTGATGCCCACCACGCATTTCTCGCGCAGCGTGCGGCAGGCGCGGGTCATGTAGGAAATGGAGG
Organism: Hymenobacter elongatus; assembly: GCF_004745955.1. Taxonomy (GTDB): domain Bacteria; phylum Bacteroidota; class Bacteroidia; order Cytophagales; family Hymenobacteraceae; genus Hymenobacter; species Hymenobacter elongatus. The sequence goes on from NZ_SRLD01000038.1 coordinate 52,458, forward strand.
TGAACAGGGCGAAGGAAATCACCGGCTCCATCACGTTGAGCTGGAGCTGCCCGGCCTCGGCGGCCATGGTCACCGTCAGGTCGGCCCCGATGACGTAGAACGCCGTTTGGTTGACTACCTCGGGCACCACGGGGTTCACCTTACCGGGCATGATGCTGGAACCCGGCTGCAGCGGCGGCAAGTTGATTTCGTTGATACCCGTGCGCGGCCCCGACGACAGCAGGCGCAAGTCGTTGCAGATTTTGGAGAGCTTCACGGCCGTGCGCTTCAGCACCCCCGAAAGCTGCACATACGCGCCCGTATCGTAAGTGGCCTCAATCAGGTCGCCGGCCAGGCTCAGGTCGAGGGCCGTGATGGTGCGCAGGTGCTCAGTGACCAGCTCGGCGTAGCCGGCCGGAGCATTCACGCGCGTGCCGATGGCGGTAGCGCCCATATTGATTTCGCTGATGAGGCGGCGCGAGTCCTCGATGCGCAGCAGCTCTTCGCGCAGGTTGGTGGCAAAGGCCTTGAACTCGTCGCCCATGCTCATGGGCACGGCATCCTGAAGCTGGGTGCGGCCCATTTTGAGCACGTTCCGAAACTCCACGCCCTTGGCGGCAAAGGCATCGGCCAGCTCGCCCAGCGTTTGGGCGTAGCCCACCAGCTTGTTGCTAAGCGCAATGCGAAAGGCCGTGGGATAGGCGTCGTTGGTGCTTTGCGAGCAGTTGACATGGTTGTTGGGGTGGCAATATTGGTAGTCGCCTTTCGCGTGGCCCATCAGCTCCAGGGCCACGTTGGCAATTACCTCGTTGGCATTCATGTTGACCGAAGTCCCGGCCCCGCCCTGAATCATGTCGGTCAGAAACTGGTCGTCGTACTGGCCGCTAGCTACTTTGTCGCAGGCCAGGGCAATATGCTCGGCAATATTCGGGTCCAGAACACCCAGCTCGCGGTTGGCCAGGGCGGCGGCCTTTTTCACGTAGGCCAGGGCCTGCACAAATAGCGGCTCGGTGCGCAGCGGAATGCCCGTAATGTCAAAATTTTCCAGCGCCCGCAGCGTCTGGATGCCGTAATACGCCTCGTTGGGAATGGCTCGTTCGCCAAGAAAGTCGTGCTCAAGCCGGGAATCTGTCATAAAATGTCAATCTGGGGTGGAATCCCTCTACGCAAATACAGTAGCTAAGGTCAGCGGGCAAGCTTGCTACCAACCTGAGCCGTAGATGCGCGGAAGGATGGTTGTACAACGCTGGTAAAGCTACTCGGCCTTTCCTATTCTGCCTTGTGCTCGCGGCGCTATAGCAGATTCGTGAACGGTGTATCTTACGGCGAGGTTTGGTCGTAAGTCCCAGGATGCAAGCTTATTCACTGGATTTACGCACGCGCGTGGCTGCGGCGTGTCAGCACCCCGGGGCGCGGCAGGC
>NZ_SRLD01000039.1 GCF_004745955.1 Hymenobacter elongatus
TGGCGCAGGATGCCGATGATTTGCGCTTCACTAAAGCGGCTCTTTTTCATGGGGCAGTAGGGAAAGGGTGAGAAAATATACCCCTTTCCTCTACTTTTCACTGGCCTACTTCGAGGGGAAGCCTACACTTGCCCTACTATACGCTTGTTGAAGCACCTCTATAGCACTAACGAATAGCAGTACCCTGGCACACAGAATTCGTCAGGCTCTACTTTAGGCGTAGAATCCTCGGAATGAGATACAGGGGAAATGATACTCCTATCCAGTTTCAAATCTACCCTCAGCTCTGGACGCCGAAGGTATACACCGTGGTAGAATGCAGCACTGCGCCGGAGCGGAGAATGGTAGTGGGAAATTCGGGCTGGTTGGGTGAATCGGGGAAGTGCTGGGTTTCGAGGCAGAAGCCAGCGTGTTGGCCATATACCACGCCGCCCTTGCCCCGCAGACTACCATCCAGAAAATTACCCGTGTAGAATTGAACACCGGGCTGGTCGGTGCTGACGTGCAGCGTCCGGCCCGAAGCAGGGTCGTACACGCGGGCTGCTGCTGGCAGGCCACTGCCGCCCGCGCCGTTCAGCACCCAGTTGTGGTCGTAGCCGCCCGGCACCTGCCCTATTCGCCCCCCGATGACGTGTGGCGCGGTAAAGTCGAACGGGGTGCCGGCCACGGGGCGCAGCTCGCCGGTCGGAATCAGCGTGGCGTCGACGACGGTGTAGCGGTCGGCAAACAGCTGTATTTCGTGGGCTAATACGTCGGGGCGCTGGCCCAGGCTCAGGTTGAAATACGCGTGGTTTGTCAGGTTGACGGGAGTGGCCTTATCGGTGGTAGCGGTGTAGTCGAGGCGCAGCTCGTTTTTTTCGGTGAGCGTGTACACCACCGTCACGGCCAGATGGCCGGGGTAGCCTTCTTCGCCGTCGTGGCTTTGGTGCGTCAGCGTCAGCGTCTGGCCGGCGGCGCTGGTTCCGGCAGTGGCCTGCCACACTGCTTTGTCGAAGCCCCGCAGGCCGCCGTGCAGGTGATGCGCGCCGTTGTTGCGGGCCAGCGTGTAGTGGTGGCCGTCCACTACGAAGTGGCCGTTGCGGATGCGGTTGCCATACCGGCCAATCAGCGCCCCGAAATAAGGCCCCGCGCGCAGGTATTCGGCACTCTGGTAGCCGCGCATCGCATCGAAGCCCAGCACGATGTCGCCCAGAATGCCGCTGCGGTCGGGCACCAGCAGGCTAATGATTGTACCGCCGTAGTTGGTGATGGCTACGCGCAGGCCGTGGGCGTTGGAAAGCGTAAAAAGCTGCACAGCAGTGCCATCCTGGGTTGTACCAAAAGGAGCAATAGTAGGCATAGTGGTCAGAGGTTAGTGGATATCAGGAAGGAAGCACAGCCACCCGAACTGGTATCGGCTAGCTGTACCGGACCTGTTTAAACTACTCCCGGGCCACCAGAGTTGCCGGCCACGCCTGAGCACACTCACGTCGCACAAAAGTCGGGATACCCATTGCCGGGCCAGAGGTGAAAACGCGGGAATACCCTTGCTTTGTCGGGTGGCTGGCGGTAGAAACAGGACAGCCACCCGCTAGGCGACAATGTAGCCCGGGCCTGAAAGTTACGCTACAGAACCTACTTTCGAGCCGGCTCCCAACCCAATGCAGCCGCAAAAATGGTCTTCAACGTGTATTTTCAGCTTCCCTGGCTGTCAGGTAGCGCGCCCACCGCACCCGGCCGGGTTGGCACCGGGCACATCGCCATTGCAGCCGGTAGCCTGCCCGGCGGGATCTATCTGGTGTGCTACGCCGACGCCTGCACGCAGCTGGCTACCAGACTCGTGAAGCAGTGAAGGAATAGAAGTTATTCAAGAAGTCGCTGAAACCAGGTAGAACCTCATGCTGAGCTTGTCGAAGCATCTCGCGTGCAGTAAGTAATTAGACTTGTTCCTGAATTAGGAACCGATGCTAACATTCGGCTGTCATGCTGAGCTTGTCGAAGCATCTCTACCGCAATGCTAAGTACCACTGCGGTAGAGATGCTTCGACAAGCTCGGCATGACAGCCTTTTTGTGTTTCGCTTTATTCAGGAACAAGTCTATTAGATTACCGTTGCACGCGAGATGCTTCGACAAGCTCAGCATGAGGTTCGACAGACTTCCTAAACAACTTCGCAGAGTAGAGTTGCCTGAACCAAAAGAAAGGCCCGTCGAATAGCTTCGACGGGCCTTTCTTCTGTTGAAAAATTATAGTGACGCGAGCCTGCGCATCAATTGGTACGGCTGGTTAGTGAACCTATTCAATTCGCAAATCTGCTGATTCAATCAACGACGTGGCTGCACGGCTCGACTCCGGGCTGTTGCAGGCCTAATCCTCCATTGCCGAGCCTTCGGCCTGCGTAGCCAGCCGCCGCAGAATATCCCCCACGTCGTAGGGGTTGCCTTCCCGCACCGAGCGAATAGCGGCCAGCTTCCAGTTCAGAAAATCCTCGGGCTTGCGCCGCCGGTTCCCAACCCGTTCCGGATGCGCGACCAGCCATTGCTCAACAAGCATACGGGCGCGTTTTTCAGCCTGATTTTCCATGGTTTCAAGGAATAAAGTGGATAGTTAATATATCCTTTTTACCGCGCAAAAACAATTGCTAATCAGTCTATTATAGCGACTTCGTGCACGGTGCAACCCGGCTGCTGTAGCGACGCATATTCGCGTCTCGTCGCCCGCGCCGCCTGCCCGGTTTCGTTCACCGACGAGACACGAATACGCGTCGCTACAGCGGGTAGTTACGGTTTGCGAAACCGCTATAACAACCACACACTACCTACCCAGCATCTACGCTACTTCAGCAGCTCGTGCAGCACGGTTTGCATGGAAAAGGTGCGGTTGCCGGCTTCCTGAATGATGAGCGAGCCGGGCGCGTCGAGCACGGCGTCGGACACTTCCACGTTGCGGCGCACGGGCAGACAGTGCAGGAATTTGGCGCTGTCGGTCAGGGCCATGTGGGCGGGGGTGAGCATCCAGGCGGGGTCGTTGCCGAGCACCTGGCCGTAGTCCGTGTAGCTGCTCCAGTTTTTGGCTTGCACGTAGTCGGCGCCTTCCAGGGCTTTTTTCTGGTCGTATTCGATGCGGGCACCTTTGGTGAATCTGGGGTCCAGCTCGTAGCCCTCGGGGTGGGTGATGACGAAGTCGACCCAGTCGATTTCCGAGAACCAGTCGCAGAACGAGTTGGGTACGCACTGGGGCAGGGCGCGCACGTGCGGGGCCCAGGTGAGCACCACTTTCACGCGCTCCTTCTGCTTGGTTTCGGCTACCGTGATGAGGTCGGCGAAGCTTTGCAGCGGGTGCAGCGTGGCGCTTTCCAAGCTGATAACGGGCACGGTGGCGTACTGCAGAATCTTGTTGAAGACGACTTCGCCATAGTCCTCAGCCTTGTTCGTGAGGGTGGGAAACGTGCGTACGCCCAGCACGTCGCAGTACTCGCTCATCACCGCAATGGCGTCTTTGATGTGCTCCTGGGTGCCGCCGTTCATCACCGCGCCGTCGGCCATTTCCAGGGTCCAGGAGTCGGCCCCGGCATTCAGTACCCAGGCTTGCGCGCCCAGATTGTAGGCCGCCTTCACCGAGCTGAGGCGGGTGCGCAGGCTGGGGTTGAAGAAGATGAGGCCGATGGTTTTGTTGCGCCCGATGTGCTGGTAGCCGTAGGGGTTGGCCTTGATTTCGAGGGCTTGCTGCAACAGGGCTTTATAGTCGCCCGCATCGGCGAAGGAGGTGAAGTTTTTCATGGTGTAGCGGCTGTTTGAGTTAATTTTTTAGGTATCAGGAATGATGTAGAGACGCATAGTTGCGTCTCATCGTTGAACAAAACCTGGCCTTGAGGCGCAGGCGACGAGACGCAACTATGCATCTCTACATCACAATGGCAGCTTTTTGCTAACTCAAACAGCTTCTTAGAGATTATTGCGCAAGAACGGCATGATAGGGAAAAGGCAGCCAAACTTCCTAGTTTATACAAAGCGCACAAAAGGGCAACAACATATATTTGAACAAGCTCTCTTACAGCTAATGCCGCTGCTATGACTCTCGCCAACATCGATAACATGATGGTGTTGCACGGCCCAGTTCCGGCCCGGCTCACCGACGACGAGTTCTTCGACATCTGCCAGCACAACCCGCTTCTGGGCCTGGAGCGCAACGCCGACCACTAAATTATTGCCATGCCTCCCGCCGGTTCCGAATCCAGCCGCAAGTTCAGTGAAGTCACTTTTCAGCTGATGCTCTGGAACCGCCAGCATCAGCTTGGCTACGTATTCGAATCCTCGGCCGGCTTCGCGCTGCCCGACGGCTCCGTGCGCTCACCCGATGCCTCGTGGGAGCCCAAAGCTACTTATGAGGCCTTACCTGAACAACAGCGTCTGCGCTTCCCGCCGGTGTGCCCCACGTTCGTGGTCGAAGTCCGCTCGCCTTCGGATGGGCTGGCCCAGCTGCGCCGCAAGATGGACACCTATTTGGCCAACGGCGTAGCAGTCGGCTTCCTGCTCGACCCCACCAATGAAACCGCCACCATCTACCGCCCCGGCCAGGAATCGGATGAAATCAGCCGCTTCGACGCGACGCTGAGCGCCGAGCCGGCGCTGCCCGGTTTTGGGCTGGATTTGCGGCCGTTGCGGCGGGAATAAATCTACACTGCGTCCTCCTGATACATTACCCCCAACCACCCGCATACCATCCCCAACCTATCATCTCGGTAATGACAACCCATGAAAAAAGCTATTCAAAACAGCCTGCGTAAGGCCTTGGTTCTAGATGCCGACATGAGCTACGCGCTGTATAAATATGAGCTGGAAGAACACATCGATTATTGGAAAGCCGGAATGCGCCGGGATGGGGACGAATTTTTATTTGTCGTGACCGAGAATAGAGGCAACGTAGCGATGCTGCTGATGACTCCTAAAAACGAGCTATTTATAAACGAGCAGGCCCGCGAGCAGCTCCGGCTGCGTTGGCATACCAAAGGGGTGTACGAAAATAATATGAAGCTATTCCTACCCCTTATGGCAGAGCAGCTCGCAGCAGGCGAGGTGGCGGTGACTGGTGTAAAGACCGTTCAGCCGCCATCTGATCCGTTAAGCTAAAGCCCCGGCTGGCGCGAGTTTCGGAGGCGGGGTATAGTAGCGCGAAGCTCCGCTTCGCGTATCGTTGAACGAGCCGACCGGCACCCGTGCACCGAAACGCGAAGCGGAGCTTCGCGCTACAGGCAATCGGTTGTACACGGAGTCCGAAATGGCGCTAGCGCGGGTTTAGCGCAGCGTAACCCGTGCCGAATAGCGGGCGGGGCTGTGCCCCGGAATAGAACACAGTATCGAACGAAGCCAGCGGCGCGGCTCCGGTTTGCCGCTGGCACGGCAGTAGAGGCGCATCCCCCACCTCATGGCTGGTCACGAGGTACGCTGCGCTATACCCGCGCTAGTTGGGGGCTTGCTACATCCTTGCCCGGCTGATGTGGCCATGCGGCGGCCGGGCGCGCCAAGTCAGCTTGGGAGAGGCCCAGCCAGGGATGCAGGACTGGCAACGATTCGGCGCGGGGCAGGATGCTACGCCTGGGGAGGGAATGGTACAGGATAGGAGTGGTACACTTATTTTTGTACCACCCCCACCCTGTACCACCCCTACTGGCTCGCTGGCACGGTCCTGCCGGCGCGAAGGAAGGGCGGGCTGGCCCTGGTCCACCGTGGAACGGAATCGTTGAAAATCGGCGCACCCGACAGGCCGGGGCTACCCCCACCTACCCGCTTTTCGCAAACCACTGCGCGACGAGTATATCGTCGACATAGCCAGGCTGCGGCGGTGAGCGCCACCTTAGCGCCACCTTGCCCGTTTCCAGCACCAGCCGCCAGCAGAAACCGGTTGAAGCCGCCGATGGGTTGAGCTTACGAAGCAGGGGGTTCTTCCGTATCCTCGCCGCACGTTTTTTGCTCATTGGACCGGGAAGCTGAGTGCGTTTCCACCTTCTTCTTCGCAGCCCTCGGTGTACCAGCACCGGGGGCTTCTTCGGTTTCAGGGGCAGACGTATGCTGCGATGACTGGCGCGAGTTTAGCGCAGCGTAACTCGCGCCGAACATCCGGGCGAGGCTGCGCCTCGCATTAGAACGACACCGTTGAACGAAGCAGGCGGCGCTGCTCCGGTTTGCCGCTTTCGCGACAGTGGAGGCACAGCCTCCACATCATGGCTGGTCACGAGTTACGCTTCGCTAAACTCGCGCCAGTCTGGGGCTTCCTTTGGTGTAGATAGTTCATAGGATTCTATAAAATCACCGTTATTTATTTCTATCAAACGCTTTTTAAGCAAAGTATTCGATGGCGGTAAACATGGGAATACCTTTTTTCTCAGAGAATGTAAAGCAGCAATTGTTTCAGCTTTTGAAGTGTCTATATCAAACAACCAATTTCCTGTTAAATTGAAAATTCTGTTTTCACGTCCATCAGCTGCAAAGAGTACAATCCCATTAACTGACCCCGTTGATTGTGTAATCGTAAAATATTCGGAAAGGGATAAACAGTCCGTAATTACACCGTAATATTCTTAAAAATCAAGATTAGGGTCGAACCGATAGCCAAGCTCTTTGGGAAGCTCAGAAACTCTTTGACCTATTTTCAATAACGGCTTCTTGTTGTAGAATGGGTGTAATTCAAAACTACGCGGTTGCTTGTTTAAACAGGTCGGTGAGCAAGTGCAGTTGGGGGCTTTTCAGGGCCGAGCGTAAGCGCACGAGCCGGTCGAGCCCGCCATTAGACCAGCGCTGGCCGCTTCGTTTGAGCCGGACCTGTAGCAGGGTCCGGTGGGCGGCCTCGACGGGTCCGCTGCCGCAGAGCAGGCCGCGTTGGCGGAACAGGTCGTAGCGCAGGCGGGCCCGGTTGGTGCACAGGTAGGAGCCGAGTTGCGCCGCCAGCGGGGCCGTCAGCCCGGGCAAGGCCGCCACGGCCTGTTCCACGGCCGGGCTTTGTCCGGCCCAGAGCCGGGCGTATTGGGCCGGCAGCCAGGTGGGCGGCGCGTCGGCGGCCTGGGCGGCGGCGGCCAGCTTTTCGGCCACGTGATAGAAGTCGAGAATGTGCGTGGCGTGGGGATAAGCGGCTTTTAGCCAGTGGTGAATCCACTGCGCCCCGTCGGTGACAAAGACCTGGTCGGCCTGCGCGTCGGGCGGCAGTACGCGCTCAAAGCGTTGGGTAAAGGTGGCGTAGGCTCCCCGCTGGGCGACGTACTGGGACGGCCCGGTTTGCCCGGCCGGGGCGCTGGCCGGGGCGCTGTGCTGGAAGACGCGGCCGACTTTGACTTCCTGCCAGCCCGTGTCGGTGAAGAGCATCGAGCCATCGACCATGCCGTAGACCGGCCCCGGTCCGGCGCTCACCGACGGGCAGGGCGCATCGAGCGTGGCAGCAGGCAGGGCCCGGGCCGCCGCCTGGGTGCGGCGGTAGACCTGGGTCGTGCTCACGCGGATGCCCAGTAGGGATTCGACCAGCGGCGGCACGTGGGCAAAGACGTGGTCGGCCGCCAGCAGGACCAACTTGGCCTGCAGGTAGGGGCTGGTCCGCGAGCCCAGCACCGGGGCGCTGAACGGATTGGCTTTAGCGATGGCTACGCGCCCGAACCGGGTCTGGACGCTGTTTTTTTTTGCTTGTTGGCGGGCACCGGCCCCAGCGTCTGTTCGAGCACCGAACGCCCCAGCGCCGTCCACAACTGGTCAAACTTCTCCTCCAGTGTGTAAAAATCCGGCTCTTGGCCCAAGGCACGCAACTCCTCATACTGGGCGGCGGCTAGCGCCAGGTAGGCTTCTTTCGTCATGGGGCAAGTAGATTAGACCAGACCCTAAGTTACCAACCCAACGCGTAGTTTTGAATTACACCCCTCTAACGGTTTATCTGAAATATTAAAAGGACTAACAAATCAGGGGTACATAGAGCATTATATATTTGATTACGAGAGAATCGAAAGCAGCATTGTAGGCATCGCAAAGTACGAGAATTTATTTATTAGGTATTTCCCCGAATCTTATAAAAAATGGAAACAATTATACTATTTCATGGAACCAATATACTTATTTCAAATGTACTTAGATACAAAAGTTAATGAGTCTATTAAAGACACATTTTTGACGGCATTTAAATCTACAGGAAATCTAATAAAGTCCATCAGAATACACAACCACCTTGTAGATGCCTTGACAGAGTATGGAATAACCCTGATACACGACCCTGAATTCTACCACTATAAGCATCGCAGAGACAGTAGATACATTCTAGAAACAAAGTCAGTTGTATTATCAAGTGTAGGGAGGAGAAATTTTAAATTTAAAGACAATTACAACACAAGAACAAAAATCTTGGTTAAAGCTTTCTTGACGGGATTGATACCCCCTAAATCAGTTTTAAAAAGGAAAGGGGGTTTGTTTAGGTATGACACTGTTAATGAGACAATTGACAAGATTAGATACAGGTATGATATAATGTTGCCACCAAAAAGCTTTAGAAAATATGAGCTGAGTTTTGAGTTAAATAGTAGCATATACGTATTCAATACCTTGATAATTGTAGATGATGGACATTATGAATTATTAAATCGATTGTTTGATGACTTTAAAACTGTGTTGTCGTGACTATTCATTTCAACATACCGTCCGTTAAGAGCCCCCATGTTTAAGCAGCAGCTCAAACGTAGGGGCTCTTAAATTATACATTACTGGCACCATTTACATCGCCCGATACTCGTTCCAACTCTTAATCTTCAAATCCTTCATCTCCAGCGTGCAAAACGCCTTAATAAACGCCTTTGCCAGCCGCGCATTCGTCAGCAAGGGCACGCCGGAATCCACGGCGGTGCGGCGGATTTTGTAATCGTTATCCAGTTCGCCTTTTGAGAGGTTTTTCGGGATGTTGATGACCAGGTCGATTTTCTTTTCCTTTAGATACGTCAGCACGTTGGGCTCCTGCAGGTCGTCGGGCCAGAAGAGGAGGCTGCTGGGGATGCTGTTTTCGGCGAAGAAGCGGTGGGTGCCCTGGGTGGCGTAAATCTGGTAGCCGCGCTTCACCAGCAGCCCGGTGGCGGAGAGCAGCGCCACTTTCGACAGGATGGGGCCGCCGGAGATGAGCACCGTTTTCGCGGGGATTTTGTAGCCCACGCTCAGCATCGATTTCAGCAGGGCTTCCTCGGCGGTGTCGCCCAGGCAGCCCACTTCGCCGGTGCTCACCATGTCGACGCGCAGCACCGGGTCGGCGCCGGGCAGGCGGGTGAAGGAGAACTGCGGGGCCTTCACGCCCACGAAGGGCAGGTCGTAAATCCGCTCGCTTTCGTCGCGCGTTACTTCCTTGCCCAGCAGCACCTGGGTGGCCTTTTTGATGAGGTTGTTGCCCGAGATTTTCGACACGAAGGGGTAGCTGCGCGAGGCGCGCAGGTTGCACTCAATCACGCTGATGGCCCCGTTTTTTTCCAGGAACTGGATGTTGAACGGGCCGCTGATTTCGTAGCGGCGGGCCACCTTTTCGGCAATGATTTTGAGCTTGCGGATGGTGCCCACGTACACCCGCTGGGGCGGGTAGTACATGGTGGCGTCGCCGGAATGCACGCCGGCAAACTCGACGTGCTCGGATATGGCGTAGCTTACGATTTCGCCCTTGTCGGCCACCGCGTCCAGCTCAATTTCCTTGGCTTCCTGCATGAATTCGGACACCACCACCGGGTATTCGGCGCTGACTTCCTTGGCGGCTTTCAGGAATTCTTCCAGCTCGAAGGCGTTGGAAACCACGTTCATGGCCGCGCCCGACAGCACATAGCTCGGCCGGATGAGCACCGGGTAGCCCACTTCCCGCACGAATTCGTGCATGGTTTCCAGCGAAGTCAGCTCCTTCCAGCGCGGCTGGGCAATGCCCAGCTCGTCCATGATACTGCTGAACTTGTGGCGGTTCTCGGCCTCGTCGATGTGCGCGGCCGTGGTGCCCAGAATGGGCGCGTGGGCTTCTTCGAGGCGCATGGCTAAGTTGTTGGGAATCTGGCCGCCGGTGCTCAGAATTACGCCGCCGGGCTGCTCGAAATCCAGAATGTCCATCACCCGCTCGAAGCTCAGCTCCTCGAAGTAGAGCCGGTCGCTCACGTCGTAGTCGGTCGATACGGTTTCGGGGTTGTAGTTGATGAGGATGGTTTTGTAGCCCTCCTCAGCGGCCGTTTGCACGGCCTGTACGCCGCACCAGTCAAACTCGACCGACGAGCCGATGCGGTACACGCCCGAGCCCAGCACCACGATGGACTTCGCGGTTTCGCGGTCCAGGTCGTTTTCGGTGCCGTGGTAGGTGGTGTAGAGGTAGTTGGTTTTGGCCGGAAACTCGGCGGCCAGCGTGTCAATCTGCTTGATGACGGGCAGCACGCCCAGGGCCTTGCGGCGGGCGCGCACGCGCAGCTCGTCGGCCTTCACGTCGCCCTCGCCCAGCAGCTGCACGGTAATCTGCTGGTCCGAGAAACCGGCTTTCTTCACCTCGCGCAAGAGCTTAGTTTCCAAGCCATCGAGGCCCGTAGCGCGGCCGGCGGCCAACTGCTGGCCCAGCTTGAAAATGGTCAGCAAGCGCTGCAAAAACCAGTGGTCGATGCGCGTGAGCTGATGTACTTGCTCCAGCGTGTAGCCAGCCTCGAAGGCGTTGTTGATGGCGAAGATGCGCTCCTCGTTCGGCTCGCTCAGGAGCTGGTCGATGGTGTCTTTTTCGATGCTTTCGGGCCGGTTGGCCACGAAGCCGCGCTTGCCGGTATCGAGCATCCGCAGGCCCTTCTGAATGGCTTCCTCGAACGTTTTGCCGATGGCCATCACCTCGCCCACGCTCTTCATGGCCGAGCCAATCTGGCGGTTCACGCCCGAGAATTTGCCCAGGTCCCAGCGCGGCAGCTTCACCACCACGTAGTCGAGGGCGGGCTCGAAGAAGGCCGAGGTGGTCTGCGTGACGCTGTTTTTCAGTTCGGCCAGCGAGTAGCCCAGGCTCAGCTTGGCGGCCACGAAGGCCAGCGGGTAGCCCGTCGCCTTCGAGGCCAGCGCCGACGAGCGCGAGAGGCGGGCATTCACCTCAATCACGCGGTAATCTTCGGAATGCGGGTCGAGGGCGTACTGAATGTTGCACTCGCCGATGATGCCCAGGTGCCGGATGGTTTTGATGCCAATGGTGCGCAGCTTGTGGTACTCGCGGTTGCTCAGCGTCTGCGACGGAGCCACCACGATGCTCTCGCCGGTGTGGATGCCGATGGGGTCGAAGTTCTCCATGTTGCAGACCGTGATGCAGTTATCGAACTGGTCGCGCACCACTTCGTACTCCACTTCCTTCCAGCCCTTCAGTGATTCTTCCACCAGAATCTGGTCCGAAGTCGTGAAGGCCTGCCGGGCCAGGGGGCGCAGCTCGTCCATATTATTGGCGAAGCCGCTGCCCAGTCCGCCCAGCGCGAAGGCGGCCCGCACGATGATGGGGAAGCCGATGGTTTCGCCGGCGGCCAGCGCCTCAGCCATGCTGGTGCAGGCCACGCTGCGGGCCGAGAGCACCCCAATCTGGTCCAGCTTGACCTTGAAAATCTCCCGGTCCTCGGTGTCGATGATGCTCTGCACGGGCGTGCCCAGCACGCGCACGCCGTACTGCTCGAACACGCCGGCCCGGTACAGGGCCACGGCGCAGTTCAGGGCCGTCTGGCCACCGAAGGCCACCAGAATGCCATCGGGCCGCTCTTTTTTGATGACTTCCTCCACGAAGTAGGGCGTCACGGGCAGGAAGTACACGTCGTCGGCCATGCCGTCGGAGGTCTGCACGGTGGCAATGTTGGGGTTGATGAGGATGGTGCGGATGCCTTCCTCCTTCAGCGCCTTGAGGGCCTGCGAGCCGGAATAGTCGAACTCCCCGGCCTCGCCAATTTTCAGCGCGCCGGAACCGAGGATGAGTACTTTGTTGGGTTTGTTCATTAGGTCGTGCAACGTTCGCCTCACCCCCCGGCCCCCTCTCCGAAAAGGAGAGGGGGAGTGTGATGGTTAAGGAGATGCTTTTGAAGTGTTTATTGGGTTACCTTCTTGCTTATATATCTTATGTTCATTGTTTCGCACTCATAGAATATCATTTCAGCGTCACCAAAAACCAGCATTGTACCCAATCCGTGACCTACTGTTGCAGATATAGCCTCTTTTGTATTTAAAAATTTAGCGTCTATTTTTTTGTTCTCACTAATGACATAGCAAGTCGTATTAGCTACGCCGTTCTTTTCAGTAGACGTTAGAATTACATCTTCTTCAATTCCATTCACGGGAGCAAATAGCGAAGGTTCAAGAAAATTAAAATGAGACAAGTCTTTAATAAATTTTACCCTGTTCTTTTCCGAAGAAACAAATTGGATATAACGGTCGCGCTTAGACTTATTAACGAACCTTTTAATTACCTTAACTTCCAAGCTGATATTTGAAGCCATAATGCAGGCAAGTAATTAAATGGAAGATATTTATGCAGTCTCAGCTCCCCTTCTCCTTTTCGGAGAAGGGGCCGGGGGATGAGGCGTTTCGTTAGGCTGTCTGGCCCTGCTTATACTCCACCACGGCCGCCAAAAAATCATCAAACAGAAACTCCGTATCCTCCGGGCCGCCGGCGGCTTCGGGGTGAAACTGGGTGGAGAAAAACGGCTTGGACGTGTGCTTGATGCCTTCGCAGGTGCCGTCGTTCAGGTTCTCGAACAGCATCTGCCACTCGGCGGGTAGCGTTTCGGTGTCCACTGCGAAGCCGTGGTTCTGGCTGGTGATGTAGCAGCGCTGGGTGCCGGTGAGCTTCACGGGCTGGTTGTGGCTGCGGTGGCCGTATTTGAGCTTGAACGTGTCGCCGCCCGCCGCCAGGCCCATGAGCTGGCTGCCCAGGCAGATACCGAAAATGGGCTTGTCCTGGGCCAGGGCCTTTTGCAGGTGCCGGATGGTGGCTTCGCACATTTTGGGGTCGCCGGGGCCGTTGCTCAGGAACAGGCCGTCGTAGGCCAGGGTCGTGAAATCGTAGTCCCAGGGCACGCGAATCAGCTCCACATCGCGCTCCAGGAAGCAGCGGATGATGTTGGTTTTGGTGCCGCAGTCCACGAGCACGATTTTGTGCTGGCCGCTGCCGTAGTGCCGGATGCCGGCCGGGCTCACCTGCGCCACCAGGTTGTCGAGGTTGGGGTCGTGGAAGGGCACGTCGTCCCCGGCCACGATTTTGCCCAGCATCGCGCCTTTCTCGCGCAGCTTCTTGGTGAGCATCCGGGTATCGACGCCGCAGATGCCGGGGATGTTGTACTCCTTCAGCCAGTCGCCAAGGCTTTTGGCGGCGTTCCAGTGGCTGTGCTCCTCGGAGTAATAATTGACGACCAGCCCGGCAATGTGAATTTTGTCGGACTCGAAAATCCTGGAAATCGACTCGTAGAGCTCTTCGCCGGGCACGCCGTAGTTACCCACCATGGGGGTGGTGAGCACCAGAATCTGGCCGGCGAAGGACGGGTCGGTGAGGTTTTCGGGGTAGCCCGTCATGGCCGTGCTGAACACGACCTCGCCGGCGGCGGAGGTGAAGGCGCCGAAGGATTCGCCGGAAATGGAGGTGCCGTCTTCGAGGGTTAGGGTTACTGTTTTGGTCATGATGGATGAATGCAGGAAGAACGTCATGCTGAGCTTGTCGAAGCATCTCTACCGCTTCGTTGAATGGCTCAGCCGAAGCGGTAGAGATGCTTCGACAAGCTCAGCATGACCGCTCGTTTAATGTGAATTTTTTCTAACACAAACGGCCTCTATATGCCGTCCAGCCCCGGCAAGCCGAGCAGGCCAGCGGCGCGGCGCGCCACGGTTTTGACACTGGCAACGTCCGGGCCGGTGATGGTGAGGTGACCCATCTTACGGCCTGGGCGCGCGGGCGACTTGCCGTACAGGTGCAGGTGCGTGCCCGGCAGGCTCAGCACGGCGGGCCAGTCCGGCTCACGCGGTTGACCGCTGGCGTCAAACCACCCATCGCCCAGCAGGTTGAGCATGATGGCCGGGGAGTGCTGGCGCGGCGGCGGCAAGGGCAAGCCCGCCAGGGCACGGACCTGCAGGTCAAACTGCGACACGTCACAGGCGTCCAGGGTGTAGTGGCCGCTGTTGTGCGGGCGCGGGGCCATCTCGTTGACAACCAGGCCGCCGTGCTCACTGCCGTCGTCTACCACAAAAAACTCGACGCACAGCACCCCGACGTAGCCAATGTGATGCGCTATCGAAACAGTAGCGTCGCGGGCACTCTTTGCCAGGGCTGGCGGCATATTTCCTTCGTAAGCGTGGGTCACGGCCAAAATGCCATCGACGTGCACGTTGCGCTGCGGCGCGAAGCTGACGACCCGCCCGTCCCAGCCGCGCGCCACCAGCACCGAGCACTCGGCGGTGAGCGGCAGCAGCTTTTCCAGCACGCAGGCGCCGCCGCCCAACTCCGCCCAGGCGGCGGCCAGCTCAACAGCGGTCCTGACGCGGACCTGGCCCTTGCCGTCGTAGCCCAGGCGCGCGGTTTTCAGAATGCCGGGCAGCAAATCCGCCCGGTCGGCCTGGACGGCCTGCAGCTGGGCCAGCGTTTCAATCACCGCATAGGGCCCGCAGCTCACCCCCGACCTGTCGGCGCAGGACGCGAAGTGGGCTTTTTCCGCGATGCGGTTTTGGGCAATGCCCACCACGGCCGCGCCCGGCGCCACGGGTCGGGTCCGCGCCAGCGCTTGCAGGGCCTGGGCGGGCACGTTTTCAAACTCGGTGGTGATGGCCTGGCACAGGCCGGCCAGCTGCGCCAGCCCGGCCGGGTCGTCGTAGGCGGTCTGGATGTGGTGGTGGCTCACCCGCCCGGCGGGGCTTTGCGCGTCAGGGTCCAGCACGGCGGTGAAGTAACCCAGGCGCTGGGCGGCATGCACAAACATGCGGCCCAGCTGGCCGCCACCCATCACCCCCAAAGTGGCCGGCTGGCCCGCGGCATCCGCACTGCCCGGCAAAACCGGGGTCATCGCGGCAACGTGAATACCGGCGCTCATAGCGGCAGCGTCATGGCGCGAGCGGCTTCGGTTTGTTCGGCGCGAAACGCCTGCAGCTTGGTAGCCAGGCCCGCGTCATGCAGGGCCAGCATGCTGACCGCGAACAGCGCGGCATTGGCCGCCCCGGCATTGCCAATGGCAAACGTGGCCACGGGCACTCCTTTGGGCATTTGCACGATGCTGTGCAGCGAGTCCACCCCCTGCAAATGGCGACTGGCCACCGGCACCCCCAGCACGGGCAGCGTGGTTTTGGCGGCCATCATGCCCGGCAGGTGGGCGGCCCCACCCGCGCCGGCAATGATGGCCTGCAAGCCGCGCGGGCCGGCTTGTTCGGCGTAGGCAAACAAGTCGTCGGGCATGCGGTGGGCCGACACCACGCGCGCTTCGTGGGCCACGCCAAAGTGCGCGAGCATCTGCACGGCATGCTGCATGGTGTCCCAGTCGCTGCTGGAGCCCATGACCACGCCAACCAGGGGCTTATCCGGGGCGGCGCTGGGGGTTTCTGATGTGGGGAGGGTACTCATTGAAAAATATTTGGTCGTCATGCTGAGCTTGCCGAAGCATCTCTACCGCAGTGGTACTTAGCATTGCGGTAGAGATGCTTCGACAAGCTCAGCATGACCGCCTTTTTGTAAAACCAATTTCATCAAAACACTTAACCATCAGCGCTCCAGCAGAATTTCCGTGCCTAAAATTACCAGGTCCACCCGGCCTTGCAACGTCTGGTCGAGGAAGGGCGTGTTCTGGGATTTGGATTTCATGAACTCCCGCGTGAAGGTTGTTTCCGCTTCGGTATCGAACAAGAGGCACTCGGCTTTTTGGCCGACTTCGATGGCGGCTACCGGCAGGCCCATCAGGCGGCGCGGCTCCGCCGAATAGCGTTTCACCACCAGGTCCCACCCGAATTTTCCGGGCCGGACGAAGTAGTGATGGAGCGACACCAGCGCCGTATCCAAGCCGGTGATGCCATTGGGCGCGCTGATGAAATCCTGTGATTTTTCAAACGGCGTGTGCGGCGCATGGTCCGTGGCAATAAGGTCGAATACGCCTTCGATGAGCCCCGCCAGCAGCGCATCACAATCCGCCTGCGTCCGCAGCGGCGGGTTCATTTTATAGTTCGTGTCGTAGTCGCCGATGTGCTCGTCGGTGAACATCAGGTGGTGCGGGGCCACTTCGGCCGTCACCTTCACATCGCCGCGGGATTTCCACCAGCGGATGGTTTCCATCCCGAGCTTGCTGGAAACGTGCTGGATGTGCACGTGCGCGCCCGCCGCGTGGGCCAGGCGGATGTCGCGGTCGATGATGATTTCCTCTGCGCAAGCCGGCGAGCCCTTGATGCCGAGCCGGTAGCTCATCACGCCTTCGTTCAGGGCGCGCGGCCCGGCCAGCTCCGGCACCTCGCAGTGGCTGGCGAAGAACATGCCGAACTCGGTGGCATACTGCATGGCCCGCAGCAGCACTGCCGGGTCGCCGGTGGTATCTCCGTCGTCGGTCAGCATGGTCACCCCGAGGAGGCGCATCCCGTCGATTTCGGCCAGTTCCTTGCCCTCCCGGTCCTTGGTGACGCAGCCGGAGGTGTACACCGGAATGCGGGACTTGCGTTTGGCGCTTTCCAGCACGGTTGATACCACTGCCGCCGAGTCGATGGCCGGGCGGGTGTTGGGCATCATCACCACGCCGGTCACGCCGCCGTTGATGGCCGCTTCGCTACCCGTGGTAATGGTTTCCTTGTTCTCAAAGCCCGGGGCGCGGAAATGCACGTGGGCATCAAACATGGCCGGCATCAGAATCCGGCCGCGCGCGTCGATGACACGGGCACCCTCGGGAATGGCCAAATTGTTACCAATTTGCTGAATTATTCCTTCGACAATCAGCACATCGCCTTCGACAAGCACAGGTGAGTTTTCGGAGGCGATGCGGGTGTTTTGAAGCAGGAGCATGGGGGGAGAAGGGCTGTAAACGGGCAAGGGGTGGAAAGGAGATTCTGACGGTTGGAGATAAAAAAATACGGGCGGAACCAGCCGCTACTGGCGGCCCTCAAGTCATAACCAGCGTTGAGGCAGCCCCATACCGGGTGGCATACGCCGGTTCCGGCTTCGGCAAGTCGCCCCCCGGCGTGAGCCAGTCGAGCACAGCCATCCGCACAGCAATGCCGTTTTCAGCCTGGTTGTTGATCAGACTGCGCTCATAGTCCATCACGGCATCACAGAGCTCCACGCCCCGGTTTACGGGGCCGGGGTGCATGATGTAGAGGCCGCGCTGGCGGATTTCCTCCAGGCGGGTGTTGGTGATGCCATAGATGCGGTGGTACTCCCGAAGGCTGGGAAAAAACTGCACGTCCTGGCGTTCCATCTGCACGCGGAGCAGGTACACGACATCAGGCGCCCACGCCATGGCTTGCTGATAGTTGGTGAAGCGGCAGATGGTAGCCGGGCCATACTTGGGCACCAACGACCCCGGCCCGAGGAAGGCAACCTCAACGCCCAGCTTTTGCAGCAGCGTGCTGGTAGAGCGCGCCACGCGGGAGTGGAGCACATCCCCGATGATGAGGACTTTCTTGCCCCGGGGGTCGGAAAATTTTTCCTTAATGGTGAAGGCATCCAGCAGGGCCTGGGTCGGGTGCTCGTGCGCCCCGTCGCCGGCATTGATGACCGCCGCCTTGGTTTGGCGAGCAATCAGGCCGGGCAGGCCCGACCGGCTATGCCGGACGATGAGGTAGTCGGTGCGCATGGCCTGGAGCGTCTCGACCGTTTCACGCACCGACTCGCCCTTGGTGATGGAGGAGTGCGCCACGTTGAAATTCGTTACCTCGGCGGAGAGGCGTTTGGCGGCCACCTCGAAGGAAGAATGCGTGCGGGTGCTGGGCTCGTAGAATAGCATGAGCACCGACTTGCCCTCCAGGACGGGCACCTTTTTCCCTGAGCTGGTGAGCAGCTTCTTGAAGGCAGTGGACTGGTCGAGCAAAAGCTCGATTTCCTCACGCTGCAGGGATGCAATGTCGAGCAAATCTTTACGGGCCATACTGGAGGTAAGAAAAAGTGAATTGCGGGGTGGGAGCTGACGGACTCAATGGGCATAAAAAAACCGTTTCGGATTCCGAAACGGTGGCGGGGCAATACCCAGAAAAAACAACGAAAGCGTCAGAGGTAAAATCAGGAAAACTGATGGTATCGAAGACCTTTAGGTCCACCCGCGGTTCCTCATCGAGCAAGGTTCCGCGCTTCATCAACAAATTGTTTGCTTGAAGCATGCTGCAAAGCTACGGTATTGTTACGTTCGGCAACATACCGGCGACGTTATTTTTTTCGCGCCGCCTTCCTCAACTTGTCCTGTTATCCTGTCTGGCTAAGTGCTGTACTTTTTCTGCGGTATACCCCCCACCCGTGTTTCGGCAATCCGGCGGCGGCCGGGCAGATCTGCGCGGTCCTCCGGGTTATTCCACCTAGCAGGGTACTTAATCTGTTGGGGACGGGTCATTCTGTCGTATGTTTCCCCCCTGGCCCCCTCTCCGGGCGGAGAGGGGGGACTAGCTGCCAGATCTCAGCACTGGTTATCAGAGGAAAAGCGAGGCAGTGAAAAGACGCTGGAGCTACTTTTTTAGCGCTGGTTCCTCCTCTTCTTTTTCGCAGAGGGGGCCGGGGGGTGAGACGAGCCGGTACAGCGCCCCCAAAAACCGGTCAACCTCCGCCTTCGTGATATTCAGCGGCGGCAGTAGCCGCAGCACCGTGGGGTCCGAGGCGTTGCCCACGAAAATGTGGTGGTCGGTGAGCAGCTTGTCGCGGATTTCCTTGATGGGGAAGTCGTATTTGATGCCAACCATCAGGCCCCGGCCGCGAATTTCTGCGGCCCCGGCGTGGGCCAGCAGCTCCGTGCGCAGGTAGCCACCGAGCTCGGTGGCGTGGGCCAGCAGGTTTTCGTCTTCGACTACTTCGAGCACGGCCAGGGCGGCGGCGCAGGCCAGGTGGTTGCCGCCGAAAGTGGTGCCCAGCAGGCCGTAGGAGGCTTGTAGGCGGGGCGAAATCAGGATGCCGCCGATGGGGAAGCCGTTGCCCATGCCCTTGGCCACAGAAATGATATCGGGCCGGATGCCGGTGTGCTGGTGGGCGAAAAACTTGCCGCTGCGGCCGTAGCCGCTCTGCACCTCATCGGCAATCAGCAGCACATCATTAGCCCAGCAGAACAGCGCCAGGTGACGCATAAACTCGTCGGAAGGCATAATGATACCGCCCACGCCCTGAATCGGCTCCACGATAACGGCGCATACGTCGCCGCCGTGCAGGACGGCCAGCACCGCCTCCAGGTCGTACTCCACGAAAGTCACGGCGTGGCCCGCGTTGAAGGGCGCCACGATTTTCGGGTTGTCGGTAGCCGCTACTGCGCCCGAGGTGCGGCCGTGAAACGCGCCTTTGAACGCCACCACGCGGGTTTTACCGGTGTGGAAGGAGGCCAGCTTCAGCGCATTCTCGTTGGCCTCGGCCCCCGAGTTGCACAGAAACAGCGCGTAATCCTCGTAGCCCGATACCTGGCCCAGCTTGTGCGCCAGCTCCGTCTGAATCGGAATCTGCACCGAGTTGGAGTAGAAGCCGATGTTTTGCAGCTGCTCCGTCAGGCGCTGCACGTAGTGCGGGTGGCTGTGGCCGATGGAAATCACGGCGTGGCCGCCGTAGAAATCCAGGTACTCCTGGCCCTTATCGTCCCAAAGTTTCGCGCCGAGTGCGCGCACGGGCGTGATGTTGACGAGTGGGTAAACGTTGAAAAGCTCCATGTGAAATAGAGATTAGATGTTAGAGCTTAGAACTCGGGAAAAGAACGTCATTCCGAGCGCAGCCGAGGAATCTCGCGTGCTGATGTTGCAATGGTAACCCGGACGTCAGCACGCGAGGTTCCTCGACTTCGCTGCGCTGCGCTCGGAATGACGTTCTAATGGGTCTAGAACAACCCAGCTTTCAAATTCAACCCCGTCGTTTCCGGCAAGCCAAACAACAGATTCATATTCTGCACCGCCTGGCCCGATGCGCCTTTCACCAGATTATCAATTACCGAGGTAATTAATAATTGCTTGCCCTGTTTCTGCACGTGCAGCAGGCATTTGTTGGTACTCACCACCTGCTTCAAATGAATTTTCTGGTCCGAAACCGTGGTGAATGGCGCGGCGGCGTAGAAATTCCGGTACAGCTCCCGCGCCTCGTCCTGCGTCAAATCCGAGGGCGTGTAGACGCTGGCGAAAATACCCCGCGCGAAATTGCCGCGGTAGGGAATGAAGTGAATTTCCGCCGCGGATTGCGGCTGTAGCTGCGCCAGACTCTCGCCGATTTCGCCGAGGTGCTGATGCGTGAAGGGCTTGTAGATGGACACATTGTTGGTGCGCCACGAGAAATGCACCGTTTCCGACAAGCTCTGGCCCGCGCCGGTCGAGCCGGTGATGGCCGACACGTGGATGTCGTCGGTAAGCTTGCCGGCCTGCGCCAGCGGCAGCAGCGCCAGCTGAATGGCCGTGGCAAAGCAGCCGGGATTGGCAATGCTCTGGGCCTGCCGGATGCGGCTTTTGTTCAGCTCCGGCAGGCCGTAGATGAACTCACGGCCTTCAAACTCAGCATCGGCCGTCAGGCGGAAATCGTTGCTCAGGTCGATGATGTGCGTGGTTTCGGGCAGGGCGTTTTTGTGCAGCCAGGCTTTGGAATTGCCGTGGCCCAGGCATAGAAACACCACGTCCTCGTCGCCGGCCAGCTCCGAAGCAAACACCAAGTCGGTTTCGCCCACCAAGTCGTCGTGCACCTGGTGCACCGGGTTACCTGCGTTGGAAGAGCTGACGATGCCACCCAGCTCCACGAACTCGTGATGCAGCAGAATGCGAATCAGCTCGCCGGCCGTGTAGCCCGCGCCGCCGACGATGCCGGCTTTAACCCCTCCCCCGGCCCCTCCCCAAAAGGGAGGGGTACCAGACGTATCTACGTTTGCAGCCATACTTGAGAAGGTATATTAAGCCCCTCCCTTTTGGGGAGGGGTTGGGGAGGGGTTAAACGAAGAATGAATGCGCAGCTGGTTGCTGAAAATCTTGATGAAACCCTTGGCGTCGCGGCCGTCCCAGGCGTCGTTTTCCTCGCCGTAGGTAGCCACTTTGGAGCGCATCATGTCATACGGCGACTCGATGCCTTGCAATTCAAATTGATACGGCTTCAGCGTCACGAACACCTTGCCCGACACCCGCTCCTGCGACGACGTCAGAAACGCCTCGAAGTCGCGCATCACTGGGTCGAGGTACTGGGCCTCGTGCAGCAGCGTGCCGTACCAGTTGGCGATGTAGTCCTTGTGCAGCAGCTGCCACCGGCTAGAGGTGTGTTTTTCCAGCAGGTGGTGGGCCTTGAGCAGAATCAGCGGGGCGGGCGCCTCGAAGCCCACGCGGCCCTTAATGCCCAGAATCGTGTCGCCTACATGCGTGTCGCGGCCAATAGCGTACTGGCCGGCCAGCTCGTTCAGCGCCTGAATCAGCGCCACCGGGTCCATCGATTGGCCATTGAGCGCCACTGGCTCGCCCTGCTCGAAGGTGATTTCGATAGTTGTCGGCTCGGTGGTGCTGAGCTGCGTCGGGTACGCCGATTCGGGCAAGGCTTTATCCGAAGTCAACGTTTCGACGCCGCCCACGCTGGTGCCCCAGATGCCCTTGTTGATGGAATATTTGGCCTTTTCCCAGCTCATCTCGAAGCCGTGCTGGTTGAGAAAGTCGATTTCGGCCTGGCGGCTCAGTTTCAAATCACGAATCGGCGTGATGATTTCGGTATCGGGCGAAATCACCGAGAAAGCCACGTCGAAACGTACCTGGTCGTTGCCGGCGCCAGTGCTGCCGTGGGCAATGTAGTCGGCCTTGTGCTCCCGGGCATACTCGGCCAGGGCCAGGCTCTGGAACATGCGCTCGGCGCTGACACTCAGCGGGTAGGTGTCGTTCTTGAGCACATTGCCGAAAATGAGGTAGCGCAGGCAGTCCTGGTAAAAGCGCTGCGTCACGTCGATTACCTCGTGCTTCGAGGAGCCCAGCTCGTAGGCCCGCTTCTCGATGGCGGCCAACTCCTCCTCGGAAAAGCCGCCGGAGTTGACGATGACCGTGTGCACTTCCAGACCCAGCTCCCGGGTCAGGTACACCACGCAGTAGGACGTATCCAGACCGCCGCTGTAAGCTAAAACTACCTTTTTCATGGGTTGAGGATAATATTAGAACGTCATTCCGAGCGAAGCCGAGGAATCTCGCGTGCTGAGGTTGCAATGGTAATCCGGACGTCAGCACGCGAGATGCTTCGACAAGCTCAGCATGACCAATGCTTTTGCCTTTACCGTTCCTGGCTTAGGATTTCAATGGTGTGCTGGCTGAACTGGTCTTCGAGCTTGTCGTAGACCATGCCGGTGCAGAGGCACATTTTGCGCTGGTTTTCCTGCAGAATCGGGTAGTTTTTGCAGCCCGCGCAGCCCTTCCAGAAATCGTCGCTTTGGGTGAGCTCGGTGAAAGTGACGGGCCGGTAGCCCAGCTCGCTGTTGATCTTCATCACCGGCCCGCTGGTGGTGATACCGAAGATTTTGGCCGCCGGATACTTGGTGCGCGAGAGCTCAAACACGCGGTGCTTGATGGCGCGGCCCAGGCCTTCCTGGCGTAGCTCGGTGTTCACAATCAGCCCCGAATTGACGACGAACTTATTGTCCTCAAAGGTTTCGATGTAGCAGAAGCCCGCCAGCTGATCGGCCACGAAGGCAATGACAGCATCGCCGCGCTCCATCTTCTTCTTCAAGTAGTTAGGATCACGCTTGGCAATACCGACGCCCCGTACTCGGGCCGATTCGGCGTACCACTGGCACAGGGTGTCCACGTGCTGCGCATCGGCAGCCTGGGCGACTCGTAAAATCATGGTCAAAGCTCGGTTGGCTGCCTTAGCGTGTGGCAGCAGACTCGGAAAGACGAAAGCAGGGGAAGCGCAGCAGCGCGGCAACCGGCGCGAGTGCCGGTTTTGGGGAGGGAAACCCAGAAAAAAGCGGGCTTGGCGGATCAGGCCGGGGAGCGGGGCATTCCGGCACCGGGCCGGAAAAAGTCACACGAAGGAATTACACTCGGACTTGGGTCAGTTATTCGTACAAGTTCTCTTCAGTGGGGCCGTAGTAGCTAACGGCCCCGCGCCGGGTTATCGAAAGAACCGGCGAAGTATTGCAGCCAGCACCTAAGCTGGCATTATTCGCACGACCAGGACCGGTCGTCGCAAAAGCGCAATAGAGGAGAGACGAATCATGACGGGTGCCGCAGGGGCGGCGTGGGAGTGTTTCGCGCTTTAAATCGTTTAAACCGCTAAATCGTTGCAAAACTAGATGTTTTTTTTCGGAAACTTTGCCGCTCCGCCACGAAAAAAGGTTGGCCGCGCACCAGTGCCCGACCATGCATTACACCAGCTAAGCCGGCATTCCGACGTTTCCGGGGCCGTACTGCCTCATTTCTCCTTCCCCTATCCGCATGCGTGAAGTCCTGAAAATTTTCAAAATCGGCGGTGGCATCCTCGACGACCCCGACCAGCTCGGCCGGTTCCTGAGCGAGCTGGCGCGGGTGCCGGGCCGCACGCTGCTGGTGCACGGCGGTGGCAAAGGAGCCAGCCAGATGCTACAGCGGCTAGGCCTCGAACCCCAACTGGTGCAGGGCCGCCGCATCACCGACGCGGCCACGCTGGATATTGTCACGATGTTCTACGCCGGCAAAACCAACAAGCAGATTGTGGCCCTATTGCAGCAGCGCGGCATTAACGCGCTGGGCCTCAGCGGGGCCGACGGCAACAGCATTCGGGCTACCAAACGCCCGGTGCAGGCTATCGACTACGGTTTCGTCGGTGATTTGAGCGAGCAGAGCGTGAATACCGCGCTGCTGCACCAACTGCTCCAGGCGGGCATCATGCCCGTATTCTGCGCCATCACCCACGATGGGCAGGGCCAGCTGCTCAACACCAACGCCGACACCATTGCCAGCGCCCTGGCCCGGGCCTTGGCCGGAGCGTATGCGGTAGAGCTGCACTTCTGCTTCGAAAAAGACGGCGTGCTGGCCGACGTGCACGACGAGCAATCGGTACTAGCGCAGATAACGCCGGAAGTGTACCACACGCTGAAAGCCAGCGGGGCCATTGCTGCCGGCATGGTGCCCAAGCTGGATAATGCCTTTGCGGCCCTGGCCGCCGGGGTGGAAAAAGTGGTGATTGAAAGCGCGCTGCGCATCAACGAACCCGTGAAGACTGTGCTATGCCGGAGCTAATCGAAACGCTGGCCGACGACGCCATTCAGCTGCTGGCGGAGCTGATTCAGACGCCTTCTTTCTCGCGGGAAGAAGACCAGACGGCGGACCTTATTTTCCGGTTTCTGGCCCTGCGCGGCGCACTGACCCGGCGCGACAAAAACAACGTTTGGGCTGTGAGTCGCTACTTTAATCCGGCCAAGCCCACCATCCTGCTCAACTCCCACCACGACACCGTGAAGCCCGGCACGACGTGGACTGCTGACCCGTTCGGCGGAACCGTGGAAGGAGACAAGCTCACGGGCCTGGGCAGCAACGACGCGGGCGCGGCGGCGGTAAGTTTGCTGGCCACGTTTCTGTATTTCCACACGCGCCCCGACCTGCCCTACAACCTGATCTGCGCCATTACGGCGGAGGAGGAAGTATCGGGCGCGGATGGCATCCGCCGGTTGCTGCCGCTGCTGCCCACCATTGCCCTCGGCATCGTGGGCGAGCCGACGCAGATGGGCCTCGCTATTGCCGAAAAGGGCCTGGTGGTGCTCGACTGCGTGGCCCACGGCCGCACCGGCCACGCCGCCCGCGACGAGGGCGAAAATGCCTTATACAAAGCCATGACCGATATTGAGTGGCTGCGGCACTATCAATTTCCCGAGGTTTCGGCGCTGCTGGGGCCGGTAAAAATGACGGTGACCCAAATACTAGCTGGCTCCCAGCACAACGTGGTGCCCGACCGGTGCCAGTTTGTGGTCGACGTGCGCACGAATGAGTTTTATTCGAATGAAGCCGTGGTGCAGATGGTGCAACAGCACGTACAAGCCGACGTCGTGCCGCGCTCCACGCACCTGAACTCGTCGCGCATTGCGCCGGCGCATCCGATAGTGCGAAAAGCAGCAGCCCTGGGCCACACTGCGTTTGGGTCGGCCACGCTTTCCGACCAGAGCATGATGCCCTTCGACACCGTGAAGATGGGCCCCGGCGACTCGGCCCGCTCTCACACCCCCGACGAATACATTCTGCTCAGCGAGGTGCGGGCGGGCATAAAAGGATACATAGAACTGCTGGAAGGCTTTCGTTTTGAAGAGTATGAAAATCTGGGATAAGGGCATTGCGGTTGACAAGAAAATTGAGCGCTTCACCGTCGGCAAAGACCGGGAGCTGGATCTGTACCTGGCGCAGTTCGACGTGCGGGCCTCCAAAGCCCAGGCCAACATGCTGGCCCAGGCCGGCCTACTTTCGGCGGCCGAAAACGCGCAGCTCCAGCAGGGTCTGGCCGAGCTAGCGGCCCAGCTGGAGGCCGGCACGTTCACTATCGACGAGAGCTTCGAGGATGTGCATTCCAAAATCGAGGCCTACCTCACGGAAAAATTTGGCGACGCGGGCAAGAAAATCCACACCGCCCGCTCCCGCAACGACCAGGTGCTGACGGCTATCCAGCTGTTTTTGAAAGACTACACCCGGCGTGCGGCCACCAAAATGCTGGCCCTGACGCAGGTGCTGCTGGAAAAAGCCGAGGCCCACAAAACCGACCTGATGCCGGGCTACACCCACTTTCAGGCGGCTATGCCCAGCTCATTCGGGCTCTGGTTTTCGGCCTACGCCGAGCATCTGCTGCTCGACCTGGCTTTGTTTGAAGCCGCCCACACCGTGGCCGACCAGAACCCGCTGGGCTCGGGCGCCGGCTTCGGCAGCTCCTTCCCCATTGATCGGCAGATGACGACCCGCGAAATGGGCTTTGGCAGCCTGGCCGTGAGCAGCGTAGGGGCTCAGATGCTGCGGGGTAAAACCGAGAAAACCGTGGCTTTCGCTCTGGCCGGGGCCGCTGGCACGCTGGCCAAAATGGCCTACGATCTGGTGCTGTACAACTCCCAGGACATGGCCTTCGTGGAGCTGCCAGCTGCCTTTACTACCGGCTCCAGCATTATGCCCCACAAGAAGAACCCGGACGTATTCGAGCTGATTCGGGCGCGCTGCAACACGCTGCAAGCGCTGCCCAACACCATCATACTGGCCACCAGCAACCTACCCAGCGGCTACCACCGCGACTTTCAGCTTCTGAAGGAGCTGCTCTTCGAGCCGCTCACGCAGTTTCTCGATATTCTGGACATGCTGCTCTTTGCCCTGCCCCAGCTCAGCATCAAGCCCGACCTGCTGAACCAGCCCAAGTACGACGCGGTATTTTCGGTGGAAAATATCAACCAGCTCATCCAGACCGGCACCCCGTTCCGCACGGCGTACAAGGCCGTGGGGCAGGCCGTGGAAGACGGCTCCTACGTGCCCCACCGCGAGTTTCATACCACCCACCTGGGCAGCGTGCACAACCTGGGCCTGGCTGAGATTCAACAGAAAGTGGAGCGCCTTCGTCAAGCCGGCTGGGTGCTGGGCCAGTAGCCAAACGGCAAGTTGCCGACAGGCGCGCGAGGCCGCCGGAATATTTTTTATTTCACGTATGAAGCTTTATTTCCGCTTGCTCTGGCTGCTACTCACGGCCCGTTTTCAGCCCAAAGTAGCCGTGCTGGGCCCCTGCCGCACCCGGTTTCGGGTGTGGCCCACCGATCTGGACGTGTTGCGCCACCTCAACAACGGCCAGTATCTGACGCTCTGCGACCTGGGCCGCATGGACCTATTGCTGCGCTCGGGGCTCTTGGCCAAGCTCCGGAACTTTGCCCCAATGGCGGTAGTGGTGGCCGAAACGATACAGTTTAGCCGCTCCCTGGAGCCATTTCAGACGTTTGAAATCGAAACCCGTGCCCTGGGCTGGGACCATCGGCTCCTTTATTTGCAGCAGCAGTTCATTCGGGGCGACCAGGTAATTGCCACGGCGGTCGTGAGTCTGCGCTTCGTGAAACGCAAAGGCGGCACCGCCGACCCCGCCGAGGTGCTCCGGCACGCCGGCGAGTCGGAAATATCACCCGAGCTGCCGCAGTGGGTGCAAGCCTGGAGCCAAAGCATGCGCGACCTACGGGCAGCCTGAGGGGTTGCCAGCAGACAGCCGAACCCTGCTTGACCGTTGCATTTGAGCGTAGCGCGGACCTGAAGCATCTCGGCGGCGACAGAATATTATTCCGAGTGCAGCCGAGGAATCTCGCATGCACTGGCAGTAATCAGAACGCCATGCTCTATCTAGCGTCCGCTTGCCGAAGCATCTCGGTCGTGTCGTTGAACGGCTCCGACGAGGCGAGCGAGATGTTTTGGCAAGCGGACGCTAGATAGAGTATGACCGTCTGGAGTGTTCCGAACGACTTCTTAAACAGCTTCGCTGGCAATTGCCGGATCATAGCAGTGGAAGTGGCTGAAAAAAACTCTCTCCTGATGGGCGCGTATGGTTTTAGTAGGTGATGCTTGTCGTCGCCGGTTAAAACCACTTACCTCATGGCTAACGAGCAAAATCCGGAACCTAACTCCGCTGCAAATACCGAAAGCACCCACGCTTCAACCGGCCCGGCCCGCACATCCAGCCAGTCGTTAGCCGACTCTGAGATGAGCGTAGGCGACGGCGCGCTGAACACCCAGCCCGGCGACGAGCAGGAAAACAAGGAGGCCGACCGCCAAGCCGTGCGCCCCGGTAGCGCGCCGGCCAGCGCCGCGCCTACTGCCAGCTATGGCGGCAACTTCGGCAACAGCGTGCAGGACATCTTCCACGATGCTGACCGCCGCGACAACCAGCTGAGCAACCCCGGCCGGGGCGAGTTTGGCGCGCAAGGCCCCGGCGGCACCCAAGGTGGCTACGGCAACCAGTTCCGCGCCGACGATGTGTACGGCAGCCAGCCCGGGGTTCAGCCCGTTAGCTCGGGCGGCTACGCCGGCGGCCGGCCCGGCAATAACACCGGCACCGACGAGTATAACCCGCAGGGTAGCGCCTTCGGACACGACCCGGCTACCCCACTGGCCGGCACCACCATCGACCCGCTGTATCAGAACGACAACGCTTCGCCGAAAGGCCCGGATTCGGGTTTCAGCGAAGATTATGGTCGCTCCTCGCTGCCTGGCAGCACCGCAAACGCTTCGGACGGCACCAGCCACCAGCGCAACCAGAGCGAGGACTATATTCCAACCCAGAATGCTCACGACAACCAGGGCGGCGTGGCCTACTCGCCACAGCCCACTGAGCAAGGCCGCACGGGTGAGCTGAACGGCAGCAATGAGCTAGGCCCCAACCAGGAACCAGCTACTCCCACCAGCGCCGGCTCCGAATCCCGAACCGGCTACACGCGCAACGAGGGCGAAACCAGCTACGTCGGCAACAGCAGTGAAGGCATCGGCTCGAAAGGCGGCTCCTACAACGACCCGAACACGCCCATGAACCCCGCTGCCGGCGCCACCTCCCCCACCCGCGACGACTATAGCCGCGACGCCCAAGACGAGGCCCCCGCGCCGCCGCACAATGACGATGACTCCGACTATGGCTCTGCGCCGCGCCGCAATGCCGGCCGCGACAACGACTCGGACAGAAGCTAGCCCAGAGCGGATTTCAGGTTGCTCTACAGTAGCGCGAACTGTGTAGTTCGCGTACCAGAACGACAATCGTTGGGGCGAATCGTTCAGGCACGCGAACTACAAAGTTCGCGCTACTACTGTAGCCGATACACCAGCCTGAAATCCGCTCTGGTTAACAATGCCAATTAAAAAGGGCTGCAAAAATACCGTCTCCGGTACTTGTGCAGCCCTTTTTAATTGGCATTTCTGCCTTGACCGGTATGCTTACCACATCAGTGGAGCGTTCTGCTCAATCTGGCTATCAAACCCACTGCTACCCTATGCGGGAGTAGCCGCCAGCGTCACCGACTGCAGCGCCGCCAGGACTGTGCGCAGACCTTGCTCAGCATTGTTGCCAAGATGGATGCGCAGCGTGCGGCGGTTGTAGTCGTGCAGGGCCTGCAAGTCGCCGGCGGCCTGGGCGTTCTTGAACGTACCGAAGGAGTACGAACGCCCCGGCAACGCCAGATCCTGGGGATGATCGACGGTAAACTGCACGAATAAGCCCTTGTCGGGGCCGCCTTTGTGGTATTGACCCGTGGAGTGCAAAAAGCGCGGGCCGTAGCCGGAAGTCGTGGCCAGGTGCAGCTGCTCCTGCACCTGCGTGCGGAGTTGCTGCAAGCCCTGGTTCAGCTCTCCCGACTCGGTCAGGTAGGCCTGAATGTTGAGGAAGTCGCCGGGCTGGGCCTGGCCGAAGAAATTGCGGATGACTTCGGCCGCGTTGCCGCCGGCTACGGCCGTGTAGTAGGCCACACCGTTTTCCGTCACTTGTGGTGCGGTGCCGGCTGGCAGGCTGCCCTGCTCCTGCACCACCTTCATCAGACTATCGGTAGCCGTTTTGGCGGCCTGCACATTGGGCTGGTCGAAGGGGTTGATTTCGAGCACGGCGCTGGCCACGGCCGTAGCCACTTCCCAGCGGAAAAACTCGGCTCCCAGGTCCAGCGCTTCTGTCATCATGATGCGGATGATGGGATGCCCGGCGGCTTCCAGCGCGGCCAGCTTGGCCTGGTTGTCGGGGTCGGCATCGTGCTGGTAGCCTACGTACACGAACACGCGGTCCTGACCATATACTGCCGGTTCCCGGGCTGGCTCGCCGGCAATCGGCAGAATGCCTTTGCCTTCCTTGCCCGTGCTTTCGGCAATAAGCTGCTCCAGCCACAAGCCCAGGTCCTGGAGGGAATTGGGTACAATCAGCGTGAGCTTATCGCGGCCCTGCTGGGCCAATACGCCCAACGCCACGCCTAGCTCCAGCCCCGGATTGTGCTCCACGGCCCCGTACGCGCCGGTGGCGCGCATCATGCGGATAGCGCGCTCCAGAATTTCGCCGATGTTCAGGCCATACAGCGCGGCGGGTACCAGCCCGAAGTACGACAGCGCCGAAAACCGGCCGCCCACTTCCGAGAAGTTCAGGAAGATGCGGCGGTAGCCCTGCTCGGTGGCCGAGGTCACGAACTTGGAGCCGGGGTCGGTGATGGCCACGAAGTTTTCGCCGGCCTTGTCGCCTTTGATCTGCTTGAGACGGTCGTAGAAATAGTCGCCGAAGGCCAGCGGCTCGGCCGTGGTGCCCGATTTGCTGGCCACGATGAACAGCGTGTCGGCCAGCGGCACAGCTTCTTCGATCTGGCGCACCGTGCCGGGGTCCGTGGTGTCGAGCACCGACATGGGCAGGCCGTGCGCGCCCCGCTCAAACGACTCCTTAAACACAATCGGGGCCATGGTGCTGCCGCCCATGCCCATTACGACGACGTGCTTGAAGCCCGCCGCATTTACCTCATGCACGAACTGCTCGATTTCGGGCACCGCGCCCACCATCGTTTCGGCCACGCGCAGCCAGCCCATGAAGGCCCGGATGCTGTGCTGACCGGCCTCATCCTGCACCCACAAATCGGCCTTCTTGTCCCAGAAGCCGGCAGTGAAATTCTTGGCGTTGAGCTCCTGAATTTTGGCATCCACGGCCGCCTGGTATTGACCCAGCTGCAGCGTGGCCGGCGCTACCGTAGCATCCAGGGCCAGCAGGCGCTTTTTCTCCAACGACTCCATCAGCTTGCCGAACGGCTCGTTGAATTTCTTCGCCCCATCGATTTCCAGGAAGTTGGTTTGCTCCTCCAGGCTGATGCCCAGCTCGGGCAGGCGGCGCAGCACGTCCTGGGCTTTGTCCAACCCTTCTTCCAGTCGGTTGGCGGGCACTCCCCGCTCCCGGAAAATATCCAGCGTTTCTACCGGCACGGTGTTCACCGTTTTTGCCCCGATGAGGTTTTCGACGTATTTCAGGTCGTCGTATTTCGGGTTTTTGTTGCCGGTGCTGGCCCACAGCAGGCGCTGCGAATCGGCTCCTTGCGCCGCCAGGGCTGCCCAGCGTGGGCCCGCGAAAATATCTTTGTAGATCTGGTACGCCTGCTTGGCGCTGGCCAGCGCCACTTCGCCCACCATCGACTGGGCCAGCGCGCCCTGTTCGCCACCGGCGGCGGCCAGTTTCTCCAGCATGGGGTCAATCAGCACGTCGATGCGCGAGAGGAAGAAGCTGGCCACCGAGTCGATGTGGTCGATGGAATGGCCGGCCTGCGCCCGGTCTTCGAGGCCCGACAGGAAGGCCTCGGCCACCAGGCGGTAGCGCTCCAGCCCAAAAATCAGGGTGACATTCACGTTCACCCCTTCCGCAATCAGGCGGCGAATGGCGGGCAGGCCTTCGAGCGTAGCCGGCACTTTAATCATGACGTTGGGCCGGTTCACGGCCTGCCAGAAGCGCAGGCCTTCCTCAATGGTACCAGCGGTATCGTTCACCAGCGCCGGCGACACTTCCAGGCTCACGTAGCCGTCGCCGGCGTTGTCGTGCTGGTCGTAGAGCGGGCGGAACAGGTCACAGGCGTGCTGCACGTCGGCCACGGCCAGCGCGGTATATATTTCGTCGGTGGTTTTGCCCTGCAGGGCCAGGCTGCGGATGGCCGCGTCGTAGTCGTCGGAACCGCCAATGGCCTTCTCGAAAATGGCCGGATTGGAGGTTACTCCGCGTAGTGCCTCCTCGGTGATGCGTCGCTGCAACTCCCCGTTGATCAGGATCTTGCGACGAATAAAGTCCAGCCAGATGCTTTGGTCGAATTGACGGATGTCAACTAATGGATTCATAGGATTTCGGTTAGAAGTCGCGCCAAAGATCCGAAAACTCCTTCTTTGAGCTCTAACGAGGCTGGTTTATTTTGCAGCAACGACCTGATTCACTGCCTGATTTTTTCCAGCAAAAACGGCTCCCCGTACGCCCATTCGTTATTCGCGCCCAGCTTTGGCCATATCCTACCCAGTAGCCGTCAGCCCAAAAAACAGCGGCAGTAGAACACCCGATTGAGCCGGACCCCGCAAAGCAAAACGCTATTCCAGTTCCCCACCACACGACGACGGCCCCAAAAATGGAGCCGCTGTCGTGTTACTAGAGCGGTTTCGGATTCAGTGTACGAGGTGGCAGTAGCGCGAACTGTGTAGTTCGCGTCGCCGCGCCGGTAGAACGACTGCGAACGGCTCGGGGACGCGAACTACAAAGTTCGCGCTACTATTCATTGACCCCGAAACCGCTCTGAAAATGCCGGGCCTGCTACTCGAAGCCGTTGCCGTTGCCTTCCGGATTGGATTCGGGCCGGCGGCGCTGGGGCGCGGGCTTGGTGTTGCCAAACCGGTAGCTGAAGCCCAGACAGGCAATGCGCGACTCCCGTTTGTTGCGGCTCACGGCATCGAGGCCGGGGCCGTAGGCATCGAAATTGAAGCGCTGGGTGTTGAAAATATCCGCCACCCGCAGCGTAATGCCCCCCGATCCTTCAGCACGGCTTGCTTGGCGGCCAGGTCGGTATTGAACGAGGTTTGCCGCCGGCCCTGCGCCGTCACCACCGGCGAGCGGTAGTTCAGCGACGCCTGGAAGTCGAGCTTTTTGGTAGGCGAAATAGTAGTGTTCAGGCGGGCCGTGAAAGCCATGTTGCTGTTGTTGATATCGGTGCCGGGACCCGCCGAGCCGCGAATGATGCGCCGGAATCCCGAGGCGTTGGCGTTCAGCTTCCAGAACGAGGTGAGCGTAGTAGCGCTGACCAGCTCCAGGCGGTAGTTGGTTTCGTCGCCCAGGTTCAGCTGCGTACTGTTGGTGACCTGGTTGCCGGTTAGCTCGTCGGTAATAACCGCGCGAAACCCTTTGATGGTCTGGGTTTCGAGGCTATAAAAAGCGGTGGCCGTAACGGAGCCGGCCGCGCCGAAAAACTGCTGACTACCCAGCTCCAGCGCATGAATGTATTCGGGCAGCAGCAGCGGGTTGCCGGTGCGCAGGTTCAGCTGGTCGGAGCGGTCGGTGAAGGGGTTCAGCTCGCCTTGGTCGGGGCGCTGCACGCGCCGCGAATAGCTCAGGCGCAGCTGCTGCGCCTTGCTGACATCGTAGGCCAGCACGGCACTAGGATAACAGGTTGAGGTAGCTGCGCCGGAACTGCTGATCGGTGGAAAGCTGGTTGCCATGCGTGTTAGTTTGCTCGACGCGCAGGCCGCCCTGGTAGGTGAACTTGCCGAGGGCGCTGGCGTAGGTGCCATAAGCGGCCTGAATGTATTCCTGGTACTGAAACTGGTTGGAAGGGCTGAACTTCAGCGGCACCGAGCTGCTGAAGATATAGGTGTTGTCATACTGCCACACCAGGCTTTTGGCCCCGGTTTCGAGGCGGCTTTTCTCGCCGAGCGGATGCACGTAATCGACCTGGGCCGAAGCCTGATCTACCCTGTTATCGAACTGCTGCTGCTGGTTGGGCGCCGAGCCGTCGGTGAGATAGTAAAGCTGGGAGTTGATGGTGTTGGCGCTGCGCACGGGCGTATACACGGCGCTGGCCGTCAGCTCGCGGCTTTTTTGCCCCTCCCAGGTGCGGCGGTAGTCCAGGTTGAGGTCGGCGGAGCGGCTGCGGCCACGGCTGTCGTTGCGACGGTCGTTGGTGCCCAGCGGCACGGCGGTGGCATCGGTAAGGTTAGTCTGGCGCGACAGGATGGTTTCCCGCGAAGCGCCCCGGTTAAGGCGCGGCTGCACCGAAAGAGTCAGCGTTTGGGTGGGTGCCAGGCTGTAGTCGAGGCCCACGCGCACCGCGTGTGAGGCGTTGTGGCTCACGCCGGTGCGGTTTTGCCGGAGCAGCAAATCCTGGCGCTCCAGGGTTCCGTTCACGATTTCGGTGGTGAAGGTTTTCTGCTCGAGCGAGCCGTAGCCGAAGCGGCGGTCCTGCCGCAGGAACCGGGCGCGGCCACAAGAATCCTTATTTTACTTCTCTTCCATCGGCCCCAAACAGCACGTCACGGTGCTTGCCGCCTTTGGTAACTTCGGCCTCATACACGGTGGCTCCCGTGGCCACCGTCACGATGCGGGCCGTTTCGGTCACGGTATATTCTTTGTACTGGCTGGCGAGCCGGGCTTGCACCGGGGCCAGCAGCTGCGCCATAGGCACTGCAGTTTCGGTTTCCAGCACTGTGCCTATGGCACTGATAATCGCCGACATTTTCGCTTTGTTCTGGGCAAATCCCACCTCGAAGCTGTGGTCTTCCTTTTCCCAGGCTACAGTTGTGCTTTGTGGATAGGCTTTCCGAAAAGCCGCCACGGCGGCGGCGGGCACTTGCTTGGCCGTCAGCTGCCGGGCTTGGGCAGCGCAGGGCAGCGTTGCCAGCAGGGCGAGTAGTACGGTCTTTTTCATGGCAAAGGAGCAGGCTGAATGCGTGGGTTCCGGTCGAAAGCTGCCCCTCGGATTCTGGGCAAAACCTGGCTCTCCCCGCGCT
Source organism: Hymenobacter elongatus (assembly GCF_004745955.1). GTDB lineage: Bacteria > Bacteroidota > Bacteroidia > Cytophagales > Hymenobacteraceae > Hymenobacter > Hymenobacter elongatus. The sequence goes on from NZ_SRLD01000039.1 coordinate 34,511, forward strand.
ATGGCTGGGTGGACTGCTCGGGCGGTGGCAGCCTGAGCGCCGTAGAGACACGCACACACAGCCCGCCGTTGCGCGACCGAACCTATTCTAGGCGGTGTAGACCGCAAGTAAAAAGAACGTCCTGTCGAGCAGCGCGAGACATCTCGCGTGCCGTAGTAAATCATGTTACCAGGGCACGCGAGATGTCTCGCGCTACTCGACAGGACGTTCCAGAAAGCACAAAATACTTCCCAAAGAGCTACTATTTACACAGCTTAGCTAGCGCGGCTGCCAGGTGAAGCGCAGCCCTGGAACCCCGGCCAGGCTGCTGCCCAGCCCGGGGCTGCTTTGCCAGGTAGGCGAAAAGCTCATGCCTTTGGGCAGGCGTGGTGGGCGGCCCCAGCGGTTGCGGTGGGAGAGGTAGCCCAGGTGGGCCGACAGAATACCGAAACCGGCACCGGCTACCACGTCGCTCTGCCAGTGCTTGGTATTAATCATGCGCAGGGCGGCCACGCTGGTGGCAATGGCATAGGCCCCCACGCCATACCACTGGCTTTTGTCGCGAAATTCGGTGTGCACGATGCTGGCGGCCAGAAACGCCTGCGCCGTATGGCCCGAGGGAAACGAGAGCTTATCCGATTTGTCGGGACGCTCCTCCCCCACCAAGCGCTTGACGGCAAACGTGCTGGCCAGCATGATTACTTCGCTTTTCAGAATCACCAGCCCGATATTCAGCCGGTCGTCGCGCGACTCGACGCCGGCCAGCGTTACCAGGCCCAGCTCCAGGTAGGGCGCGAAGATGAGGATATCGTCGAGCCGGGTGCGGTAGGTCGGAAACAGCTTGTAAATATCGCGCCGGGCCTGCTCATTGGTATAAAAGCCGTTGTTGTTGGCGTGCAGCGCGCCGTAGGTAATCAGCACGGCCGGTACGATGGTGGCTTTTACCAGCTTGCCTTTGTACCAGGGCCGGGTTCCGGCAGCCGACACCCCACCCGGATTTTCAAACTTATGGGTGGTATCGGCTGGCACCACCTGGGCCAGCACGGGTGCGCAGGAAGCGGCCCACAACGCCAGAACGGCTACACTACGGGTAATAAAATACTGCATACGGACGAGAGAGGAAGCAAAAGTAGTACAAGAAAAAAGCGACGGTAAAAATTCTATCAGCCGGCTTTTTTCTCAGTAAAGCTGTTTAGAAAGTCGATATAATCAATGCAGAACGTCCTGCTGAGCTTGTCGAAGCATCTCTCCTGAACAATTGCCGGGAAGTAAAGCGGGAGAGATGCTTCGACAAGCTCAGCACGACGTTCGACAGACTTGCTAAACAGCTTCAGTATAAAAGCGTGGCGGAAATTTCCCGGTAGGCTGACGTTGAAGCTATTTTTAGCACTTAAAACAACAGGTAGCACGGCATGCCCGATATGCGCCAAATAAGCAGCACAAATCTAAAGCTAATCTGAGCACGGAACCTTCTTATCCGGCGCAGCCAACCGATTCGGGCACCCGAACCAGGCACTTTGGAGCAGCAATGACGCTACCACGCGGGCCAACTTCGCTTCGGCTGCTGCGTTGAAAGCCTACTGGTTTTACGCGTCTTTTCCTGCTGCTATGAAAATACTACTTGCCTGTTTAGCTGCCACGCTCCTGGCCAGCGCTACCGCCAGCGCACAATCGGCACCCGCCGCGCTCCGCTCCTACGACTGGCAACAGCCTACCGCCACCTTCACACTGCCCAAGGAGTTGCGGGAGGTGTCCGGCATTGCCTTTCTGGCCAACCAGCGCGTGGGCTGTGTTGAAGATCAGACGGGCACTATTTATATCTATAATCTGGCCACGAAGCGCGTCGAGTCGAAGCTGGTATTCGGCAAGCAAGGCGACTACGAGGATATCGTGCGCCTGCAAAGCGGCTGGCTGGTGCTGCGCAGCGACGGGACGCTTTTCAAACACTCCGACCAGGGCAGCACCACTTCGTACGCTACCGGCCTGACGGTCGCCAACAACCCCGAGGGCCTGGCGTATGACCAGCAGAGCGGCACCGTGCTGGTGGCCTGCAAAGGCAGTGCCGGCGTAGGCCAGCCCGACCAGAAGCGCGCCCTCTACCGCCTCGACGCGAAGACCTTCCGGGCGGAAACCAAACCCGCCTACGTGCTCGACGTGGCCGAGCTCATTGCCCTGGACCGCCGCCAGGGCAAAGGCACGACGATCAACAAATTTGCGCCATCGGCCGTGGCCATTCATCCACTCAGCCGGCATTTGTTCGTGCTGGCCGCCAGCGGCAACGCCCTCGTGGAGCTGGATGAGCAGGGCACGGCCCTCTCCGTGCAGAAGCTGCCGCGCAAGCTGTTTCCGCAGCCCGAAGGCCTGACTTTCGCCCCCAACGGTGACCTCTACATTTCCAGCGAAATGGGCGACAACGGCAAGTCCGGCATGATTCAGTTTTTCCGAGCCTCCACTATAGCGGCCAACAAGTAGGCAAGCGCAAATGGCAAAAAGGGCGTGCTACTTCCGTAGCACGCCCTTTTTGGTGTCAGATTTTACCAGACTTTCAAGAGGCATTGGTTTGTCATACTCATCTGGCGTCCGCGCAAGCAGGTCACGCCTTTTCAGTTTTAGTTGCCGGTCAGCGTGAAGGTGGCTTCCTGCGTATCGCGCGAGTTGGAGCCTACGAACACCTGGAAATCACCGGGCTCGGCGACAAACTGCAGGTCGTTGTTGTAGAACTTCAGGTCTTCGGGGGTGAGGCGGAAAGTGAGCGTGCGGCTTTCGCCTTTTTTGAGCAGCACTTTCTGGAAGCTTTTCAGCTCCCGCACGGGCCGCGTTACCGAGCCCACTACGTCGCGGATGTAGAGTTGGGCCACTTCCTCGCCGTCGTAGCTGCCGGTGTTTTTCACGGTTACTTTCACGTCCAGCGTGCCGCTGGCACTTAGCGTAGTGGTGCTCAGCTCGGGCTTGGAGTAGGTGAAGGTGGTGTAGCTCAGGCCAAACCCGAATGGGTAAAGCGGCTCGTTGGTGATATCGAGGTAGCGCGACTTATATTTATCCAGCGGCTGGTCGTTGAAGGGCCGACCAGTGCTTTTGTGGTTGTAATAGAGCGGTATCTGGCCCACGCTCTGCGGGAAAGTAGCGGTGAGCTTGCCCGACGGATTGTAGCCGCCAAAGAGCACGTCGGCAATGGCATTACCGCCCTGCGTACCCGAAAACCACGTTTCCAGGATGGCATCGGCGTTCTGATTTTCCCAGCTCAGCGTGAGGGGCCGGCCGTTCATGAGCACGACTACCAGCGGCTTGCCGGTTTTCTTCAGGGCCTTCAGCAACTCCAGCTGCGGGCCGGGCAAGCCGATATCCGAGCGGCTGGCCGCCTCCCCCGACATACCCTGCGACTCGCCTACCACGGCCACCACCACATCGGCACTTTGGGCCACTTTCACGGCTTCCTGTATCATCTCTTCCGCGCTGCGCTTGTCCACGTTCAGCTCGCCGCCGTGGGCATTCAGGCGGTCTATCATCTGCTGGTCGTCGGTGAAGTTGGCACCCTGGGCCGTCACGATTTTCACCGCGCTACCGGCCACGTTGCGAATTCCCTGCTCCACCGAAATGGCCTGCTTCCAGTCGCCGGCTCCGCTCCAGTTGCCGATCAGGTCGCGCTGCCGGGTAGCCAAGGGGCCGACCAGGGCAATAGTGCCGGCCTTTTTCAGGGGTAGCGTCTGCTTGTCGTTTTTGAGCAGTACGAAGCTTTTTCGGGCAATGTCGCGGGCATCGTCGAGGAATTCCTTCTTCATCAGCGTGGCCTTGGCCCGCTTCTCACTCACGCCCCGGTAGGGGTCTTTAAACAAGCCCAGCTTGTACTTGCCTTCCAGAATGCGGCGGCAGGCCAGGTCGATGACTTCCTGCTTCACGGTGCCGTCCTTGAGGTTTTGGGCCACGTTTTTCAGGAATATTTCCCCCACCATATCCTGGTCGGCCCCGGCATTGAGCGCCATAGCCGATACCTGCGCGTCGTTGCCCACGCCGTGGGCCACCATTTCGTTGATGGCGGTGTAGTCGGTGACCACAAAGCCCTTGAAGCCCCACTGCTGGCGTAGCAAATCGGTCAGCAGCCACTTATTGCCGGTGGCCGGAATACCGTTCACCTCGTTGAACGACGACATCACCGAGCCCACGCCGGCCTCAATGGCGGCTTTGTAGGGCGGCAGGTACTCGTTGTACATGCGCGCCAAGCTCATGTCGGTGGTGTTGTAGTCGCGGCCGGCTTCGGCGGCCCCGTAGAGGGCAAAGTGCTTGAGGCAGGCCATGACGGTGTTGTTCTTCGTCAAATCGGTACCCTGGTAGCCGCGCACCATGGCGCGGGCAATCTGGGAGCCCAGGTACGGATCTTCGCCGCCGCCCTCTGCCACGCGGCCCCAGCGCGGGTCGCGGGCAATGTCCACCATCGGCGAAAACACCCAGTGCAGGCCATCAGCCGCCGACTCCTCGGCTGCAATCCGGGCGCTGCGCTCAATGGCGGTCATATCCCAACTAGCCGAGAGGCCCAGCGGAATGGGGAAGATGGTGCGGTGGCCGTGAATGACGTCGTAGCCAAACATGAGCGGAATGTGCAGGCGCGTTTCCCTGAGCGCCATTTCCTGGAGCTTGCGGGCCGCAATAGGCGTGTAGGTATTGAACACGCCGCCGACGGCCCCTTTGCGGATATTTACGTCCACATCCTTGCTGACTACCGGCCCGGTGACGTCGAAGCCCACGGTTATCAGATTGAGCTGCCCGATCTTCTCTTCCAGCGTCATCTTACGCATCAAGTCATCGATAAAGCGCTGCATTTTGGCGTCGTCGGTTGTGCCGGAAGCGGCGGCGCGGGCGGCTTGCTGGGCGTGCAGCGCGGGGCTCAGCAGCAGGCCCAACGACAACAGCACGGCGGTACGGAAGGTATGTTTCATGGAGAAAGAATAGGAAGGATTGTAAAGCGGAACACAAAACCTCTCGGCCAACGAATAGAGCTCTACAGCTCATAGGCGAGGTTTTTCGTTGTTATTTAACCGTCAGGACCGGACTGCGGGCCGATACGCCGTTTTCATTGAGCGCCTCGATGCTGAAGTGGTAGGGCCGGTCCTTGTCCATGCCCTTGAAATAGTACTCGCTCTGCCCGTGTACCATCAGGCAGGAGTAGAGCTTATCGGGGGCAATGCCGGTGTAGATATTGTAGGCGTAGGCGCCGCTGGCGGCGGTCCATTTCAGCCAGGCGCTCCGCTTGTCCTTCTCGGTGCGCAGCACCACCAGGTCGGTGACGGGCGCGGGGGCCGGGCCGGGGCCCTGCCCGAAAACCCGCAGGCCGCTGAGGGCGAATGTGCCGGTGGGCACGTGGCGGTTTTCCAGCTTCAAGAAACGGGTTTTTACCGGCTTCACCAACTCAATATAGTCGTGGGGCACGTCGGTTTTGTTCTGGCTTTTGTCAATCAGCACCTTCCATTTGCGGCCATTTTCCGAATACCAGAGTTTGTACTGGTGAAACGTGCCCTGCTGCTTGCCCAGAAAATCGGCATCCTGGTCGGCATAGTTGAGTTGAATGGCCCGCACGGTGCTCACCGCGCCCAAATCGGTCTGGATAAACTCGCCTGCGTTGCCGGTGGACGCACTCCAGTAGGTTTTGATGTTTTCGTCGACGGCGTAGTTGGGCAAATAGCCGCCGAGCGTGGACGAAACCTGCACCGGTTTCTGGTAGTTGAGCAGCATCCAGCCCGTAAAGCGGGGTTGCAGGTGGTCCTGCGGGCCAGTGGGCAGGTAGTGCGGGTAGTCGCCGAAGGTGGTGTTGCTGTACAAGGTGCCGTCCTGGTCGAAGCCGGCGGGCCCCAAACCCAGCCGCCGCTCGAAGTTGTTTTTCACCGACACCACCAGCGTGGACAGGTGCCACCAGTTGCCCCAGGTATCCTGAAAGGTGTTGCCGTGGCCCGCGCCCCGGGCAAAGCCGCCGGGCTTGTAGGCAAACGGATTGTGGGGCTGGGGCGTGAAGGGGCCGAGGGGTTTGTCACTGACCTGCACGCCGTCGGCATAGCCGCTGAATTCGGTGCCGGGCGCGCCGTACTGCAGGTAATACTTGCTGCCGTGCTTCGTCATCCAGGCACCTTCCATAAACGGGTCCAGGAAGGTATTATCGAGGTATTCGCCGAAGCGCTGCCACCCGAATTTCGTGTCATCTAAGCGTATAAGCTCCCGGGGCTGCCCGATGGGCTGGAAGGTGTGCCGGCTGATCTGCTGGCCGTAGAGCGGCAGCGTGTTGGAGCTGCCCCAGTAGAGGTACAGCTTGCCATCGTCATCGAGAAAAAAAGCCGGGTCCCAGGCTCCAATCTGAAACGGTTCCACGGCTTCTTTCCACTCGTTGGCCTTGGGATTAGTGCTCATCCAGATCGGGAAATTCTTCTCGTGGGTCGAGCCGAAAACCAGCAGCGTATCGCCAAGCACGAATACGGCCGGGGCACACAAGTCGTCGTACACTTTATGCTGGGGCTTGAGGAAGGAGCGCGACACGAACTGCCAGCTATACAGGTCGGGGCTGTGCCAGTAGCCCCACTGGTTGGTGCTGAACAGGTAGTACTCGCCCTTGAAAAGCGTAATGACCGGGTCGGCGGTGGCGCGGTGCCGGCCGGCCTTGGCGAAGTCGGGAATGGGCGTGTAGCCGTAGTCCAGGTTTAGCGGGTTGCAGTAGGTAAGCTGGCCGGGGCTGCGCGTGGGCTGGGCGAATAGTGAAGACGTCAGCAGAAGTAGGCAGACGAAGCCCCCCACCCCCCGGCCCCCTCCCCTCCGGGAGAGGGGGAGCCTGGCGGTATTAAATAACTGACCCAGCTGGCTCAGGCCAGAGGTAACGACTTGAGCAAAGAAAATATTGGTGCTTACAAGCAAAGATGAAACTCTGTTTTCGGCTGGCTCCCCCTCTCCCAGCGGGGAGGGGGCCGGGGGGTGGGGTCCACGTTGCATAGCTTACTTCTTGATCTGCGAGCTTTCGAAGCCCAGCTTGGTGAGGCCGCGCTGCACGTCGGGGCTGCTCATGAACAGCTTCCAGAGCAGGCCCGAGCGGTGGTTTTCAATCATGCCCACAATCGGGCCCTGGTCGATGGCCAGGTGAGATTTGGCGTACCAGTTGTGCTGCTCACTGAAGCCATCCACGAAGCCATACTCACTCCAGATTTTGTCGCCCAGGTCATTGTAAAAGTGCTTCAGGGCCAGCATCGAAAACTCCGGCGTGTAGGGCATAGCCGACAGCGCCGCGGTGGGCGAAATCACGCCCAGATCTTCGGAGGGCGAGTGGGCAGCGTAGCCCTGGTAGCTGTCGGAAGCGGTGAGGCCCCAGCTGTTGGGGCCATAGCCTTTGTACTTCTTGGGGTTGTCGAGGCAGTAGGCGTGGTTGATGAGGGTATGGTTGCGGTTCTGCTCCCAATAGTCGGCGTACTGGTCTTTCAGGCCGCGCGGGTCGAGGCCCAGGAAGGTGTAGTGGGAGAAAAACAACGGCCCGCCATAGTCGAAGCCCAGGGGTAGCTTGGTGTTATAGAAGCTCTTGCCGTTGCGGAAATAGTCGCCGGTAGCCCAGCCCTGGTCGTACACTTTCTTGTCGATACTGTACTTGGGCGACGACGCGGCCAGCACGTAGGTAATCAGGCACTCGTTGTAGCCGTGAATCTGGTGGTTCATGCTCCAGCCGTTGTTGGGGCTCCAGTGCCAATAGAGCACGTTTTGGCCGCCCTGCTGGTGCCAGCTCCACTCCACGCCTTCCCACATCCAGAGAATGTGGTTGCGCAAATCCCGCTCGGCCTGGTTTTCCTGCGTGAAGTACTGCCGGGCGCAGATCAGGCCCTCAAACAGGAAAGATGTTTCCACCAAATCCGCGCCGTCGTCTTTTTGGCTGAAGCGAATCACCTTGCCGGTAGCCCCATTGAGCCAGTGCGGATACACGCCGTGAAACGAGTCGGACTTCTCCAGAAATCGCACGATTTTGTAGATGCGCGCCGCCGCCTGCTCCCGCGTTATCCACTTACGCTCGGCCGCCACGATGATGGCCATAATGCCGAAGCCCGTGCCGCCCGTCGTCACCACTTCGTTGCCGTACTCGTAGGCCACATTGCTCCGCTCCCGCGCCATGCCCGACACCGGGTGCCCGAAGTCCCAGAAGTAGCGGAAGGTCTGCCGTTGCACCAGGTCCAGCAGCTGCTCGTCCGAGAGGTTGCGGGGCCGCTGTTTCGGGTCGAACCTGGTAACGGCAGTAGCTTTGGCCGGCGCGGCTTTTTGCTGGGCCAGCAGTCCGAAAGGCAGCAGCCAATACAGCAACAGGAGGATTTTTGCTTTCATGGGTTGGTGGTGAGGCGGAGCATTTAGGCTGTCATGTCGACCAGCGGGAGACATCTCGCGTGCTGACGTTGTTGAAAACAGAACGTCATGCTGAGCTTGTCGAAGCATCTCTCCCGCTTCGTTGGGCAAGTGTCAGTAGCTGCGGGAGAGATGCTTCGACAGACGGACGCCAGATCAAGCGTGACATATACCATTGCACGCGAGATGTCTCCCGCTGGTCGACATGACGGTCTGTGAGGCCCTAATACCCCGGATTTTGCTGGAGCCGCCCGCCGCTCAGGTCAATCTGCTCCTGCGGAATGGGGAACAGGTCGTGCTTGCCCTTCACGAAGGTTTTGCCCTGAGCCGCGAAAATGGGCACGATGCGGCCCGGCTGCACACTTTCCTGGCGCACTAGGTCGAAGAACCGGTCGTGCTCCAGGGCCAGCTCCACGCGGCGCTCCTTCCAGATACTGGCCAGCGTTACGGTGGTGAGCGGCGGCAGCCCGGCCCGGCTCCGGACGCGGTTTACGTTGGTCAGCGCGGCCGTTGCGTTGCCGGTCTGGAAGGCAGCTTCGGCGTTTATCAGCAGCACTTCGGCGTAGCGCATCACCCGGATATTCTTGGGCAGATAGTCATTATTGCCGCAGTTTTTCTCCCGGAGGCGGCTGTGGTAGGCCTTGTAGCTGTAGCGGAAATTCTCCACCGAGTCTTTGCTCGGGATCCGGAATCCGTCCCACAGCACCGTGCCCTTGCGTTCGGTGGTGATAAAGATGATGGTGCCGGCCCGGCGCTTGTCGCCCGGCTCGTAGGCATCGGCCAGCTGCTGGGTGGGCGTGTTGAAGCCGAAGCCCAGATCGGCCCAGCCGCCGCGCCCCCCGGCCCGGGGCCCCTGGCTCACGGTGTAGAGGTTCACGGCCGAGTTGTTGCAGGCCGCGTTGACGCCGGTCTGCACCTCGAAAATCGACTCCTCGCTGTTGGCTCCTTTCTCGCGCCAGATGTCTTCGTAATCTTTGTATAGCCCGTACGCCCCCGAGCGGCCCTGCACGATTTCGTTGCTCAGCTCCAGAGCCTTCTGGTAGTTTTTCTGGTACAGATACACCTTGGCCAGCATGGCCTGGGCGGCTCCTTTGGTGGCGCGGCCGGTTTCGGTAGCACCCTTCAGCGGCAGGTTGTCAACGGCAAACTGGAAGTCCTCGGTGATGAGCTGATAAATCTCGGCGGCCGTGGCCCGCTGCTGCAGCGCCGGGTTGTTGAGCTCCGAAGCCGGCGGAATCCGGTCGAGCAGGGGCACGCCCCCGAAGAAGCGCACCAGATTGAAGTAGAAATAGCCGCGCAGAAACCGAACCTCCCCGATCAGGCGGTTTTTGACGACCTCGGAAGCCGGGCTCAGCGGAATCTTATCCAGCGCCTGGTTGGCCCGGTTCACTCCCTGGAAATAGCCTTTCCAGGTGTTATTTACGATGCCGTTGGTGGAGTTCAGCGTGAAGTTATCGACCTCCAGGCCGGGGCCGTAATCCTGAGGGCTGCTGCCTTTGTCGGAGTCGTCGGAAGCAATATCAGTCAGAAACACGTATTGCAGGCCGTGAATATCGGGGCCAAAGCCGCCGAGGTACATCACGTTATACACGCCATCGACGAGGCGCTGGGCGGCAGCCACGTCGGTCCGGATCTGGTCTTCGGTGAGCTGGCCCTGGGGTGCCACGTCCAGAAAATCTTTGCAGCCCACGGCACCCGCCGTAAGAGCCAGGCCGAGCGCGGCCAGCGCCATGCGCCGGGAAAGAGAAGTAGGTAGAGCTTTCATACAGCGACAGGCTTAGAAGTTGACGTTGAGGCCGAGCGCGAGCGTGCGGCTGGTAGGATAGGTGGTGGCCTCAATGCCGGAATCGAGCGGGCCGCCCGGCAGCTCCGGCGTGAAGCCCGAGTAGTTCGTGACCGTAAACAGGTTCTGGCCCGAGGCAAACACGCGCAACGACGAGATGTAGGCCTTTTTGGTCAGCTCCCCCGGAATCGTGTAGCCCAGCACCAGGTTGTTGAGCCGCAGATAAGAGCCCGACTCGATGAAATAGGTCGAGTTCGGCGTGTTGTTGCGAATGGCAAACGGGTCGGTTTGCGACGGGTTCGTGGCCGACCAGCGGCTGTTGGCGAAGTCGGCTTCGACGTTGTCGGTATCCGACTGCGTGGCCTGCTTTTTCCGGTTATATACCTTGTTGTTCACGTTGCCCGAGAAGACGAACGAGAAATCCAGTCCCCGAAAATTGAGGCCGCCGTTGATACCGAAATACATCGGCGGCTGGTAGGAGCCCGCATACACCCGGTCGCGCAAGTCGATGGTGCCGTTGCCGTCGGTGTCGGCATACTTCAGGTCGCCGGGCTTGGGCGCGAAGAAGGTGTACTTCGGATACGCGTCAATTTCCCCCTGATTCTGAAATACGCCCACCGTCTGGAGCACGTAGAAGCTGCCCGCCGCCACGCCGTTGTCGGAGCGCGTCACGTTATTGGCCCCGCCAAACAGGGCCTGGCCGCCGTTCAGGTTTTCGATGCGGTTCTTGTTGAAAGTAGCATTCACCCCGAAGTTGTAGCTGAACTTGTCGCCCACCGTGGCGCGCCAGTTCAGGGCCGCTTCCAGACCCTGGTTGCTGATGTCGGCCGCGTTGGTGATATACTGGTTGTCGGGGTCGCCAAACTGGCCGGGAATGTTCACCGGAATCAGCGCGTCGGCGGTTTTCTTCTGGTAGTAGGTCACCTCACCGCTCAGGTGGTTGTCGAGCGTGGCAAACTCCAGGGCCAGGTCGTACTCCGTCGTCACCTCCCAGCGCACGTCTGGGTTCTTGATCTGGTTGATAATGGCCCCCAGAGTCGGCCGGTCGCCAAACACGTAGGGCGTGTTGATTTCCGCCGTCACGATGTAGGCCGTGGGGTCAATCTGGTCGTTGCCGAGCTGGCCGTAGCTGGCGCGCAGCTTCAGAAAGTCCACGATGCTCTGGTCCTTCAAAAAGCCTTCTTCGGTCAGAATCCAGCCCAGTCCCAGCGACGGAAACAAGCCCCAGCGCTGATTAGCCCCAAACTTCGAGGTACCATCGTAGCGCACGTTGGTCGTTAGCAGGTACTTGTCGGCGAAGGCGTAGTTGAGGCGGCCCAGGTACGACAGGCGCCGGTCTTTGCCTATCGTGGGCGCCCCGTTTACCGACGTCGTCGGGTCGCCGGTGCTCAGGTACCACTGGTTGGGGTCTTCGGGCACGTTGCGGCGGCTGCCCGAAAGTGAGTTGCTGGTGCCTTCTTCCACCACCGTGCCGGCCAGCAGCGTCAGATTATGCTTTTCGGCAAATACGCGCTGGTAGGTGGCCGTATTTTCCCAGAGGTAGCGGTTGCTGTTCACCTGCGTCACGTTCAGCTCGCTGAATGGCCGCTGCTGCCCGCCCCCCGCTTTCAGGAAGGTCGTCTCGTTGTTGAGGTACTGATAGTCATACACGCGGCGGTTGTTGAAGTTCAGGTCCAGGTTGATGGCCGAGCGCAGCGTGAGCCCTTCAATAGGCCGGAAATCGAGACCGACGTTGCCCTGCAGGCGGTTTTCCAACGAGCGGTTGTCGTTTTTCTCAATGTCCAGCACCGGGTTGCCCACGTTGCCGTAGGCCGACGTGTTGCCGTAGCGGCCGCCTTCTTTGGCTGTAATAATGGGCGCAGCGCGGTAGGCGTTCTGGAAGGCCGTGGCGAAGTTCACGTCCTTGGTATTGGCCCGGCTGAAGGAAGCCTGCGAGTTGAGGCTGAGCTTGGGCGAAATGGTGAAATCGGTGTTGGAGCGCACCGTCAGGCGCGAAAACCGGTTGCCGATGGCAATACCATTATCCTCCAGCAGGTTGCCGCTGAAGTAGTAGCGCACGTTCTCATTGGCTCCCGACACGGCCAGGTTGTGGTTCTGGTAGGTCGAGCGGCGCAAAATCTGGTCGTACCAGTTGGTAGAGCCGGAATAGTCGGGAATGGTCAGCGTCGGGGCCGTTTCGCGCAGGTACTTCGTGTACTGCTCGGCGTCGGCCATCTGCACCAGATTGGCGGCCTGCTTGAAGCCCACGGTGCTGTTGTAGCTCAGCACCGGCTTGCCCTGCTTGCCTTTTTTGGTCGTCACGATGATAACCCCGTTGGCCCCGCGCACGCCATAGATGGCCGCCGCCGAAGCATCTTTCAGCACATCAATGGTTTCGATATCGGAGTTGCTCAGGTTACGGATATCGGTCGTCTGCACTCCATCGACCACATAGAGCGGCTCGGCCCCGGCCAGCAGCGTGCCCGTGCCCCGGATGCGTACTTTGGGCTGGGCATTGGGCGTGCCGTCGCTGATAATCTGCACGCCGGCCGTTTTGCCCTGCAAGGCCTGGGTGGGCGTCTGCACCGGCTGGTTCACAATTTCCTCGGCTTCTACCCGCGCCACCGCGCCGGTTACGTCGCGCTTCTGCTGGGTGCCATAGCCCACGACCACCACCTCACTGAGGGTTTCGGTATCGGGGGCCAGGGCCACATCCACGGTAGTGCGGCCCACCACGGCCACTTCCTGGGCCGCGTAGCCGATAAAGGAAAACACGAGCGTAGCGTTGTCGGGCACCGACAGTGAGTAGCGGCCGTCGGCATCGGTCTGGGTGCCGGTAGAGCCGCCTTTCACGGTTACGTTCACGCCGGGCAGCGCCGCGCCTTTCTCGTCAATCACGCGGCCCGTCACGGTAGCGTCCACCACGGCCGGGCTCAGGATAATGCCGCTCGGAATCAGCTCGTAGCTAATGCGCAGCGGGTCGAGCACCGCGTGCAGGGCCTGGGCCAGGGGCTGCTCCACGATATCGACCGACACGCGCCGGCTGGCCCCGATCAGCTTGCTGCTGTACTGGAAGCGGGCGGTGGTCTGGGTTTCAATGCGGCTGAGCACCGACTTGACGGTTTCGGCCGTGGCCTGAATCGTGACGGGCTGGGCCAGCAGCGGCTGCGCATCGGCCGGGCCAGCCAGGGCCAAGCCCGTACAGAAACACATGCTAAGCACTTGCAGAAGCACGATTCGCTTCAGGTGCCCGGCCAAACGGGGAAGTAGAGGAAAGATCATAGGACGGAGGTGGGGTTTGGGATGGAAACTAGCTGGTAACCAGACGACAGACCCGGCGTGGCGGCCGGAATCGTTTGCGGACGTATGTTTAGCATAGGCAGGGGTACTAACAGGTCAGCGCGGGCCGCTACGGGGCCGCCCTAGCACTTTCCGGGGTGGAGCAGAATATGAGTGGTAGTTTTTTCGTAGGATGCCCCCAGAATCTTGCAGAGGATGTCGAGCTTTTCGTACAGGGGCTCATTGCCGAGCTTAAGCGTTACGGTGCAGGCCGCGAAAGCCACTTTATCGTACACGATGGGCACGCCATATGCCTCTTCCAGAACGGCCAGCACAGCAGCCACCGGCTGGTCGTCGAACACGAAGGAATGCGGCGTGAGCAGGGCGGGCCGTGCCACCAGCGCCTGGGTCAGCTCGTGGCGGTCGGCGCGGTATGTAGCTTGCTGGTTGGGCAGCACCACCAGGCTCGGGCTCATCTTCGCGGCCGGAGCAGTGGCCGCGGAAGCCGCCACGCGGGGCGTCACGCGCACCCGTCCGGTTTTTACCAGCACTACAGCTTCGGGCTGGGCCGCGTAGGCCCGCACCGTGAAGCTAGTGCCCAGCACCGTCGTCACGACTTTATCGGTGTATACCAGAAAGGGCCGGGCCGGATTGTGGGACACCGTAAAGAAGGCTTCGCCCACCAGATACACCGTGCGGCGGGCACCCCGAAACTGCGCCGGGTATTTCAGCTGGCTGGCCGGCGCGAGCGTCACGGTACTCTTGTCGGCCAGCGTTAGGGTCCGGGGCTGGCGGGTGGCGTTGTCGTACACCAGCCACTGGGCCGATTGGGCAGTATGCGCGGCTGAGCGGGGCGTTGGGGTCATCGGACCGGGCCGGAGGGAAGTTTGCCAAATACCCACCCCCAGCACAATGGCCGCCGCCGCCGCGTAGCGCCCGACGCGCCACCACGGCTGGGCTCCTGCGGGTGCGTCTTCTTTCCCGATAATGCGCTGCCATAACGTGGCTTTGAGCAACGCCTGCTCGTCGGCGCTTAGCTCCAGCTGCTCGTCGGCGCTATTCAGGCCCTCATACCACCGCTCCACGGCCCTTTTTTCCTCGGGCGTGCAGGTTCCCTGCTGGTAGCGGTGCAACAGATTCTGAAAATCGGCAGGCTTCATGAGGTACGGTATCAGAGGGCTTCTGAATTCGTAGTCGCTCAACCGGCCCGTTACCCTAGCCTTCCCTCGGAAAAAAAGGAAATTTCTTTTGCGTGCTGGGCTGCTGCTGCCTTGGTCCTGCTTCTCTCCTACCACAGATAAGTGGCTTGCCGTATTGCTGAGACAGAAGCTGTGTGGAAATCCGATAGAACGTCCTGCTTGCTCCGGCGTGCGCAGAGCCGAGGCATGATGTTTACAAGTGAAGCTGTTTAGGAAGTCAAAAGGCCGTCATGCTTCGACTGCGCGGACGCCAGATCAAGCATGACGGCCTGAATTGCTTATACCGTATTCCTGAACACTTCTACTCTGTCACACGCAGAGGCGTCACACTTTAAAGTGTGACGCCTCTGCGTGTGACAGACTCGCATGATACGCTGATTACCCCATCCGGGCGGCGGCTCAGCCCCAGAACAGCAGCAGCGCCACACCCAAAAATTCCTTCAGCCGCACGCGCAGCACCTTCAGGGCGCGGGTCAAATGATATTCCACCGTTTTCTGCGACAGGTTCAGGTAGCCGGCTATTTCGCGCACCGACTGATGCTCCAGCCGGCTCCGCCGAAACACTTCCCGCGTATGCCCCGGCAAGGCATTCAGGCTGCTGGCCAGGGCCAGGGACAAATCGTCGGCGGCTACGGCTTCTTCCGTGCCCCGGTCGGCGGTAGCCTGGTGTGTGCGGGCATACGACAGGTAGGCCCCGTGCGTCATTTTAGACTTTATCCAATCCAGCACCTGGTAGCGTACCGCCGCGTTGAGGTAGCTGCTGAGTTTCTGAATAGAATGCTCCCGCCGCCGGTTCCACAGCGCCAGAAACAGCTCCTGCACAATTTCCTCGGCCCCTTCCCGGGAGTTCACCTTCCGGTGCGCCACCTTGAAAAGCGGCAGCCAGTAGCGCTCATAAATCTCGGCGAAAGCCAACTCATCGTCCTGGATCAGGGCTGCCGCCAGCGCATCATCGTCCCAGGCCGCGTACAGCTTCAGGCAAGACGAAGAAGAGCGAGTAGCGGAGGTAGGCATGCGCGAAAAAGTGGAGCAAACCGGGAGCAGGCAGGCGTTTTCAGCCTCTTCCCGCAAGAGAGTTTCTATCTTCTAACGCGGCCGGCGGCATACGGTTTTTGCCGGTGCGGTATCGTGCACCGCGCCGCCAGCCAGCCGCAGCATACCACGCCTTCTGAGTTCAGTACAATACCCGAACCAGACGAAGCACGACCGCTGCGGAGCCGGCCAAAACAGCATTTTGGCTGCATCCCGTAATAGTGACCAGAAAAGCCGCCTAGAATGGGAGGACAGTCAGCCAACAGTAGCTCTATAGTTCAGAGAGAACGTCATGCTCATCTGGCGTCCATGTCTCGTCCGGCTATAGCTATACAGGTGGAGGGAGTAATCCGGCCTGCGCTTTACGGGCCGGGTTGGTAATCCGGATTGAACTTTACAGGCAGACAAGATAGGCAGCGGTTTTTCTTCCGCCGCTGGGGTCAGGTGTCAAGTGGGGGCCGGGATAGCGGCCGGCTGATAGTAATTTTTCCAGCGCCGCACCAGCGGCCCTTCCTGCTCGTGGGCCTGGTTCGGCGTCAGAAAGTCGCAGCTGCCATGCGGGCGCAGCTGGTTGTAGGCCCGCACCACCAGCGCGTCGGCCTGCGCAAAG